>DAONEP010000060.1:0-19068 GCA_035403165.1 Bacteroidales bacterium
GATTCTCCATGGTTTTCTTCTTTTTCCTGCCGGTCTGGTTTATCACACAAGGTTTATTATATCTTCCTGTAAGCGCATGTCAGTGCCTGACAGACTAAAAGCGGATGGGAGCCATATTTTTATATGGCTGTTTACCTGTAGTGATCAAATCTTGATATTATTTCACAGGCAGATCTAATGAAAAAACAGATAAGCAACAAAAATTGCGGCGATTGCCCCGGCAAGGTCTGCAATGAGGCCACAAGTAATAGCATAACGGGTTTGTTTTATTCCGACAGAACCAAAATAAACCGCTACAATATAAAACGTGGTATCGGCTGCTCCCTGGAAAACACAGGACAGCCGTCCTGCAAATGAATCGGCTCCGAATTGCTTCATAGTGTCCACCATCATTCCCCTGGCGCCGGAACCACTCAACGGCTTCATAAATGCCGTGGGCAAAGCATCTACAAAATCAGTATTCATACCGAAGGCAGCAAACATCTGACCGATTCCTTTCACGAGGAAATCCATGGCCCCGCATGCCCTGAAAACACCTATTCCAACCAGGATTGCCACCAGGTACGGGATGATGCGCACCGCAATGCCAAAGCCTTCCTTGGCACCCTCAATAAATACTTCATACACATTGATGCGCTTTTTAAGGCCCAGTATGATGAATGAGATAATGATCGAAAACAGTATAAAGTTACCGGCAACAGACGAAATCATGGTAACCTTCTCCTGAGGAATTGTGCTGAAGTACCAGATAACTCCTGAAACGAACAAGGTAAAACCTCCCAGATAAAGGAGAACGACTTTATTGAAAAGGTTAATCCGCTGATGAAGCGACACGGCGATGATTCCTGTAAGCGTGGAGCAAAAAGTTGCTAACAGGATAGGGATAAAAACATCCGAAGGATCGGCCGCACCAAGCTGGGTACGATAAACCATGATACTAATCGGGATAATGGTAAGTCCTGAAGCATTCAACACCAGAAACATGATCATGGCATTGGAAGCTGTATCTTTCTCCTTGTTAAGTTCCTGAAGTTCCGTCATTGCCTTCAGTCCCAACGGTGTGGCTGCATTATCGAGTCCGAGCATATTGGCCGCGATGTTCATCATGATTGAACCATTGGCAGGATGATCTTTCGGAATCTCGGGAAATAAACGATGGAACAATGGCCCTACAACTTTCGACAATAATCTGACAACGCCTCCTGCCTCCCCGATTTTCATCAATCCCATCCACAGGGTCATAACCCCGGTCAGCCCTAATGAAATTTCGAAACCGGTTTTCGCCATCTCAAAAGTGCTGTTCATCATGGCAGGGAAGATTGTTGTATCGCCAAAGCAAACAAGCCTTACCAGCCCTACCGCGAACGCAACAACGAAAAAAGCTACCCAGATATAATTCAGTACCATTCCTGTTTACAACAAAACATTACCGCCCAAATGTATTGATTTTTCTTCGCCCGGTTTCGTTTTGCCCGCGATATTTTCCCCGGTTTATAGGCAATTTGGGCATATACACAATTTTACACAGTTTTCTGAACTTATATTGGAACCTGATGCTGATTGACAATCAGCGTGTAAGCAGGTAGAAAGCAATAGGATTTCTTTCAGGATGTCATGTTTCATGACTGCCGAGACATGCCAGCAAGCGCTTTGGAACACTTTTTGAATCAATTATCCGGCACCTAGATTCACATTTTATGCACCGTTACCCTCTTGCATTCTTTCTTGCACTTATGTCACTGCCGGTATTTGCACAGCAATACCGTACGATCCAGAACAATTATTTCCAGCGGGGTGAAAAACTCGAATTTCGCATTTCGTTCCATTCGACATTGACCGGTAATATTCCTGCAGCCAGCGCAACCATAGAGGTTACGGATGAAAACAAAAAGTTTGATGGCCGCGATACCTACCATGTAATCGGAAAGGGAAAAACCACCGGTGTTATCGAAATGTTTTACCAGGTTGAAGAACGTTTCGAAAGTTTCATTGATGAGAAAGCCCTTGTCCCGCACTATTTTATACGAAAAACGCGTGAAAACAATTATCGGAAAAACGAAAACGTGGTTTTCAAACACAAAGAACGGATAGCAGTGAGCAAGTCGTCGGTGAAAAATACTCCCGAAAATGTCCAGGACATCTTATCATCGTTTTATTATGCCAGGGCTCTTGACATGTCAAAATCTCAGCCGGGGGCTGTATTCCCCGTTTCGTTTTACCTGGATGATTCAGTATATAAATCAAGGATTGTATTCGTCGGACGTGAAACCATCAGGACAAAACTGGGAAAGTTTGCCTGTCTCAAAGTCAAGCCTATGGTAGCTACAGGATATGTATTTGACGAATCTTTCCCTGTAACAATCTGGGTTACGGATGATAAAAACCGCATCCCGATCAGGATTGAATCAAAACTTTCGGTAGGCAGTGTCCGTATTGATCTTACTTCATACCAGGGAGTTATGAACCCTGTCGCCCAAACCAGGTAACAGGTTTCCGGAAACAGCCCGAAATTTTTATTTTCTGATACTGCCTGTTGCCGATTAAGTTGGCACCACCGGCTGACAGAAATGACATCCATTTATGGAAAATTACTGCTTCCGGCATCTATATTACAGCTTCTTGTTTACCTTTAACCATTATCGAAAAACAGCCTGAACCATGAAATATCTATTCATTATACTTATGGTCATGATCGGATTAGCCGCCTTCCCTCAGAAAAACTACGAAGAAGAGTGGGGCAAGATAGATTCGCTGCTCAATCTTGGTCAGCCGGCAACAGCAAAACCGATGGTAGCAGCAATTTATACAGAAACCCTGAAGGAAAACAATGCTCCCCAGTTTCTGAAGGCATCAATATACCGAATGAAACTTATTGCCGACGTGGATGAAGAATTCCAGGAAAAGATGATTGGCGAAATTGAACAAAATGTCGGAACCTCCTCCTTCCCGATACGGAATATCCTGCATTCAATGGCCGCAGAACTTTACTGGAAATATTACCAGTCCAACCGTTGGAAATTCCTTGAACGTACTGAATCATCAGGACAGCCTTCGGCAGATATCCGTACCTGGGGCCTCAGAACGATCGTTTCAAAGTGTATCGAACATTACACCCTGTCATTATCCGGATCCGACAGCTTAAAGAAAATAGCCGTTAATCAGTTTGATGCAATCCTGACAGTTCATCCGGAATCGCGGAAATTCAGGCCAACCCTGTATGATTTTCTGGCACATCGCGCCATCGATTTTTATTCCTTTTCCGAAAGCAGCCTTACTCAGCCCGCATCGCGATTCCTGGTTGAAAATCCGGTTTTTTACAGTGATCCGCAGACTTTTGCGGCGATGAACATTATCACCCCGGATACCTTCTCATTCGAATATCATGCAACAATTCTCCTGCAGGGATTGCTGTCGACACACCTGAGGGATAAAGATCCTTCAGCCCTTGTGGATGCCGATATGAAAAGGCTCAGATTTGTTCATGAATGCTGTATCCTGCCCGAAAACGACAGCCTTTACCTGGTTTCTCTCCGCAAACTCGAAAGCCGCTATCTTGATCATCCTTCGTCAACCGATGTTTCTTATGAAATTGCCAACCAACTTGTTGAATCTTCCGCGAATTACAAGCCCCTGGTTTCCGGCGAACATAAGTGGGAACCAAAGGAAGCACATGAAACAGCATCGTCAGCAATAAAGCGTTTTCCCGATACGCAGGGAGCCCATAATTGCCTGGCCTTGATCGAAAGAATTGAGCAGCCGTTGCTGGATATCACCACCGAATTTGCCGTACCTCCCCGGCAGGCAGCCCTGGCGCTGGTCACTTATAAGAATATTGGAAAACTCTACCTGCGTATTCTCAAAGGCAATGCAGAAGATGACCGCAATCTTATCAATGACCGGCAGGAAGATGCCGTCAGGGAATATGTGAACAGACAGCCGATAAAATCATGGGCAGTTGATATGCCTTCTGACGGAGACTTTCAATCCCATAGTGCAGAAATCAGCCTGCCGCCGCTCGAAAACGGGTTCTATATCATGCTGGCAAGCCCCGATGAGAAATTTGATAAATCGTCGCCCGTTGCCGTAAATCGTTTCTGGCGGACCGGTATAAGTTACATCAGTACGCGCAGCGATGAAGGGGAATATGATATTTTCGTCCTCGACAGGGAGGAAGGCTCTCCCATTTCCGAAATGAACGTCCAGCCGTTTTACGAAAATTATAACTACCGGACTCGCCGGCTTGAGAATAAAGCCGGTAATGTTTTCAAAACTGATAAAGCCGGTTTTATCCATATCCCATCAGACGGGAAAGGTAACCAGAGCCAGTATTACCTTGCATTTAACAAGGGCAATGACCATTTTATAACCGAGAGCTATTTTTACAGTTATCATTATCAGGCCGGTGAAGCCAAAGCGGTTACATCAACCTACTTTTTCACCGACAGGGCAATTTACCGTCCCGGCCAGACTATTTGTTTCAAAGGCATTGTTATCGAAAAAAAAGGCGATGATACCCGTATCCTGCCAAAATACCGGACAACCGTAACCTTTACAGATGCAAACGGGCAAAAGGTTTCCTCCCTTGATGTTCTCACCAATGACTACGGCTCTTTTTCAGGTTCTTTTGTGGCGCCTCAGGGAAGCCTCACGGGAGTGATGGCCATCCAATGTGAAACCGGATCAGCATCATTCAGGGTTGAAGAATACAAGCGGCCGAAATTTGAAGTTGTTTTCAGTCCCGTCGAAGGATCCTATAAGCTGGGAAAGACAATTACCGTTACCGGAAAAGCTTCAGCATATGCCGGTAATGCCGTTACCGACGGACAGGTGAAATACCGCGTAGTCCGCAGGGCAAGGTTCCCCTACATCTGGTGGGGATGGCGTGACTTTATTCCTTTTTCACCCGAGATGGAAATCTCAAACGGTACTTCCGTAACGAACAACAGCGGCGAATTTACAGTTACATTCTCAGCCATTCCTGACTACCAGGTTCCAAAGAAATTCGAACCCGTATTCACCTATACGGTATATGCCGATGTCACCGACCTTAACGGAGAAACACACAGCGGTGAGATGGCAGTATCGGCTGGTTATAAGGCGCTGATTATTAAGATGAATTTGCCTGGCGAAGTAGATATTGACCAAAAGGTTCGGTTCGAACTGAAAACCACCAATTTAAACGGACAGAAAGAAAATACGGTGGGGAAAATTGCCATCCGGAAACTTGCCGAACCTGAACGTATTCTCCGGGGGCGCCGGTGGAACCGTCCTGATGTCTATACCATGACGCGAAGCGAATTTGAAAAACTTTATCCTTTCGATATTTATGAAAACGAAGGCGATATCAGCACATGGCCGGGGGAAAAGCAGGTGTACTCCGGTAATTTCGATTCGAAAACTGATTCCGTCATAACACCTTCCGGAAAGTTTACTCCCGGTCACTATCTGCTGGAGATAACAACCACCGATGCTTTCGGTGAAAAAGTGGAATCAAAAACCTATTTCACGGCTTTTAGTTCCGCGATGGCTTCCGTCCCGGGGAATGATCTGTCGTGGTTCACCCTGACGGCCGAAAAAGCTGAACCCGGAGATAATCTTATGCTGATTGCCGGTTCCTGTGCAAAGAAGATATATGCTGTTTATGAAACTCAAAATCAGGATGACCGTCATCGTGAAATACTTGATATAAAAGGTTCAACAAAGATTAAGATTCCTGTTACCGAAAAAGACCGGGGTAATTTCACGGTGAACATGGCATTCGTAAAATACAACCGGAGCTTCGCTTTTTCCAGGCTGGTGAGCGTTCCATATTCCAACCGGAAACTTGATGTTGCAATCGGTACTTTCCGCGATAAGCTGCAGCCCGGCCAGGATGAAGAGTGGCGTATCACCATCAAAGATCCGAAAGGTGAAAAGGCTGCCGCCGAACTGCTTGCCGGTATGTATGATGCCTCCCTCGATGCTTTTGTGCCGCACAGTTGGACGTTAAACATTCTGAATTATTTCGGATTATACAGGCAGTGGGACATCAGCGCCGGTTTCGCCACCAGGGGAAGTCAGCTCTTTTGGGTTCCTCCACTTTCAGTTCAGGTAGAAAATCGCGAATATGACCAGCTAAACTGGTTCGGACTTTCTTATGAAGGCGGGTTGATGCACTATAAGATCGGGAAAGGACGTTTTGCCGAACAACCGATGATGATGAAGGATAAAATGCCTTCCGGGGGAATTTCAGGAGTGCAGATAGATGATAACGTTCAGGCAGTTGCCGTCCCTGAAGCTATTACTGGTGAAAAGGGCGATTTGACGAGTCCCGAAATTCCAGAGCAACAACCGTTGGCCCCCAAAATCAGGACCGATTTCAACGAAACTGCTTTCTTTTATCCTCAGCTCTCAACCGACGAAAACGGAGATGTAGTTTTTAAGTTTAAAATTCCTGAATCGCTTACCCGCTGGAAGATGATGGGGCTGGCTTACACCAAAGACCTGAAATTCGGGCAGATTGAAAAATCGCTGGTAACCCAGAAAGACCTGATGGTTTTCCCCAATGCACCGCGTTTCTTCCGCGAAGGGGATACGCTTCGGTTCAGCGCCAAAATCGCCAACATATCCGGTACAAATATCAGTGGCACAGCCGAACTTCACTTCGTCGACGCCATTACTATGAAAGAGCTGGACAGCAATATCCTGCTTGAACCTTCGCAGCAGGCATTTACAGTCGGCGGCAACAGCAATAACTTCGTTTCATGGAATATGACGGTTCCGGAAGGATTGCAAGCGATCATCTACCGGGTAAGCGCATCTTCGGGTACCTTCAGCGACGGCGAGGAAGCCCCGGTTCCCGTGCTCTCCAACCGTATGATGGTGACCGAAACCTTGCCGTTGCCGATCAATGGCAACCAGACCAGGCACTTTACCTTCGAAAAGCTTGCCGGTTCGGGAACAGCAGGAAGTACCTTGCGCAATTACAGACTTACACTTGAATTCACGAGCAATCCTGCCTGGTATGCCGTGCAGGCCCTGCCTTATCTCATGGAATATCCTTATGAATGTGCCGAACAGGTTTTCAGCCGTTATTATGCCAACAGCATTGCTGCTTTCATCGCCAACAGCGACCCGGAAATCAAACGCGTCTTCGAAAGCTGGAAAAACATCTCGCCCGACGCCCTCAAATCGAACCTCGAGAAAAACCAGGAACTGAAAAGCATCCTGCTCGAAGAATCGCCCTGGGTGCGCGAAGCAGCCAATGAAAGCGAAAGGAAACAACGAATTGCAATCCTTTTCGACCTGAACAGGATGTCGAACGAATTGTCGCTGTGCCTGAAAAAACTTCGTGAAATACAATTGCCGAGCGGTGGCTGGCCCTGGTTCAAAGGTATGTCCGACGACCGGTACATTACACAACATATTGTTTCGGGGCTGGGGCATCTGGTCAATCTTGGTGTAGCGGACATGCTGAATACCCCTGAAACCCGTCAGATGATTGAATCGGCTGTTCGTTGCCTCGACGACCAGGCGACGGAAAAACTGGATGATGTTAAAAAATCGGATAAGGATTACCTGAAAAACAATCATCTCGGATGCGACGATATTCAGTACCTGTATACAAGGAGTTGCTTTATGGACGCTATCCCCTTACTGGAAAAGAATACCGAAGCCTTTACATATTTTAAAAACCAGGCATTGGCCTACTGGAATAAGCAGGGAATCTATATGAAAGGTATGCTGGCGCTGGCGCTCAATCGCTTGAAGATTGAGAATACACCGCAACTGATAATGCGTTCGCTCAGCGAAACGGCGCTGCACAGTGAAGAAACGGGTATGTACTGGCGCAATGAACCCCGGGGATGGTTTTGGTACCAGGCTCCCATTGAAACGCAGGCTTTGATGATTGAAGCATTTGACAAGGTAATGAACGACCGTAAATCGGTTGAGGAATTGAAAGTATGGTTGCTGAAGCAGAAACAAACCCAGGATTGGAAGACTACCCGTGCCACTACCGAAGCTGTGTATGCCCTGTTGCTTCGCGGCACAAACCTGCTGGCATCCGAAAAGCTGGCCGAAATAAAAATCGGAAATATCGAAGTCGATCCTTACAAACTTGAAGGTTCTCAAAGGCCCGAAGCCGGAACCGGTTATTTCAAAACTTCCTGGGATGGCAGTCAGATTCTTCCCGAAATGGGTAGTGTTACCGTTACAAATCCTAATAATACCGTAGCCTGGGGAGCCATGTACTGGCAGTACTTTGAACGGCTCGATAAAATCACGGCTGCCGGGTCTCCGCTTAACGTGAGTAAACAATTATTCCGGGAAATAAATAGTGCCACCGGGCCTGTGTTGGAATCCATAACGGAAAGCAAGCCTCTTTCGGTTGGCGACAAGGTGGTTGTACGCGTTCTGCTTAACGCCGACCGCGATATGGAATATATCCACCTCAAAGATATGCGTGCCGCGGGTTTCGAGCCGGTGAACGTGTTAAGCGGATATCACTGGCAGGATGGCCTGGGCTATTATGAAGCCACCCGCGATGCTTCAAGCAATTTTTTTATCAGTTATCTGCCGAAAGGTACTTATGTATTTGAGTACCGGCTCCATGCCACCCAAAAAGGTTCCTTCAGCAGCGGCATTACCAGCGTCGAATGCATGTATGCGCCTGAGTTTGCTGCACATTCCGAAGGTATCAGGGTTACGGTGAAATAATGTATCGTGAAAAGAATAGCACCTTGGGAAATCCGGTTTTTCAGCCGGTTTTTCTTTTTTTTAAATGAACAGAACCGGTGCCGAAGGGTTATTATTCAATAGATTTGTAAAAAATAACCGTTTATGAAATACCTGGGAGCACATGTCAGCGCATCGGGCGGTGTTGAGAACGCTCCGGTCAACGCCCACGAAATCGGGGCAAAAGCCTTTGCCCTCTTCACCAAAAACCAGCGGCAATGGGTTTCGGCGCCATTGACTCAGAAAAATGTCGATCTGTTCAGGGAAAATTGCATCAAATTCGGCTACAAGCCCGAACACATACTTCCCCACGACAGCTACCTGATCAATCTTGGCCATCCCGAAACGGAAGGGCTTGAAAAATCGCGCTCTGCTTTCCTCGATGAAATGCAGCGTTGCGAACAGCTCGGCCTCGACAGGCTGAACTTCCACCCGGGAAGCCATCTCAGGAAAATCACGGAAGAGGAAAGCCTGAAGCTTATTGCTGAATCCATCAATATTGCCCTCGGAAAAACCAAAGGCGTAGCTGCCGTAATTGAGAATACCTCAGGGCAGGGCAGCAACCTGGGCTATAAATTCGAACACCTCAAATTTATTATCGACCTGGTGGAAGATAAAAGCAGGGTGGGCGTTTGCCTCGATACCTGCCATACTTTCACCGCCGGTTACGACCTGCTTTCACAGGAGGGGTATGACCTGACCTTCAGAAAATTTGATGAAATCATCGGTTTCGGTTACCTGAAAGGCATGCACATCAACGACTCGATGAAAGCCTTAGGCAGTCGGGTCGACCGCCACGATAATATCGGGAAAGGTTTCCTCGGGAACGAACTCTTTAAGAGGATTATGATGGATCCCCGTTTCGACGGCATTCCCCTTATCCTTGAAACTCCCGACGAATCCCGGTGGACTGATGAAATCGCCCTGCTTTATTCATTCACAGGCTAATTGCTGCGGTTATTGGCCAAAAGCCAGCGTCGACGGGCTCTTGCACTGGCAGGTATGAAGTGAAGTTCGGCGCGGCGCAGCCAGACAGCAGCCATCGCGATGATGATTCTTGGCCAGATTAGCCAGTGAATTGGATATCCGAGTGTGAGGAACAACAACGGATCTTCGAGTTGCGAATGCGAAACGGCGATGTGATAGTTCAACAGGTCGGCATCGTCACGGGTCATTTTTCCTTCTTCCGACAGGCTTATCATGATAGCCGATCCGTATGCAAGGCCAATGGCATTGGCAACGATCCATGAAAAAGTCGTATTTTCAGGTAATCCGAAAATCTTCATGAATGGCGATAGCGGCTTTTCCAACCATTTTATCAGGCCGAATTCTTCCATTACTTTCTGAAGGATCAGGAGCAGATTAACGAGGATGATAATTTTCAACGTAGTCAACAAAATTGCCTTAAGCCAGGAAAGAAATACAGGAAGGAAATCAGTGTGAACATGGCGTATTATTCCTGAATCAATAACCGGATCTCCGGGTATTATCAGATTGAGAAGCCATCCGATCACAAAACTGCATGTGATCCGGAGTAACAGCATGCGCATAACGGTTGAACCGGTTTTTCGCAAAACAGCCGTTTCGATGATAAAACCGTGTGAAACGAGGCACATGGCAGCCAGGATGACGCCTTCACGAACCGGGAGGTTAAGCGTTGTCAGTACCGCAATAACCGAATAAATATTGGTAAAAATGCTGGTAATGAGAACAATAGCCGAAACTCCCGGCAATCCCATGGTTTTAAAAACGGGGCCCGTATACACCGCCATCCTGTCCAGGATACCAAAATAGTTTAACAGCAAAACCCCGAACGATACCGGGATTGTCAGTTTGATCAGCCACCAGGCTGTTTTCATGCCTTTTGGAACAGCGGCTGTCACACATTTTTCCAGCCTGATTGACCATGATGGTTTCTCCATTACCTTACTTTTCGATGCCTTTAACCGTGCCAAAAGTAAGTAAAACCATAATGCTGTATTTTTGTACCTGTCCGGATTAATTATTATATATCTTCACCCTTCATATCAGGTATCCTGTTTTTCATACATTTGTCGTTGCAAGGAAAAACTATATATACTAACATGGCTGACACCTTTGAACCCACTCAATACCAGCTTCTGTCGCAGGCATCAGGAAAGATTTACGAAGATACCGGCTGGACGCTTGATGCACCTGGTGAAACTGTTCCGGCATTATTACGCTCAGTTTATAAATCAAAATCCTTTATAACAGGAAGCGATTCTCAGGGTATTTATAAGTATTCAGCCTGGTTGCCAATTAAACGAAGGCTCCAGGGGTCATCCGCCCCGTTGACATTTCGGAGCGCCAGGTTGGCACAAAGGCTGGGCCTGGATAACTTATTTATCACCTTCAACGGTTACTGGCCCGAAATTGGCGCCAACATGAGCACCTGCTCCTTTAAAGAAACCGAAGCCTATTCAGTTTGTGCCAGGCTTGGTTCCTTAAACGGGAAAGTGCTGGTGGTTGCTTCTGCCGGGAATACCGCACGCGCATTTGCCAAAGTGTGCTCCGAAAATAATATTCCGCTGCTATTATGTGTTCCTGCCTGTAACCTCAACGCCCTCTGGTTTGAAAAACCTTTGAATCCCTGCGTAAAACTGGCAGCTACCCAGGCAGGAAGCGACTATTTCGATGCAATTTTCCTGTCAAACCAGGTTGTAAAGTGCAATGGTTATATCCCCGAAGGCGGGGCTAAAAATATAGCCCGCCGCGACGGCATGGGGACAACGGTTTTATCAGCCACAGAAAAAATCGGGCGAATTCCCGACTATTATTTCCAGGCAGTAGGCAGCGGAACAGGCGCCATTGCCGCCTGGGAAGCCAATTTGCGGCTGATTGATGACGGACGCTTCGGTACTCATAAAATGAAGCTTATGGTATCACAAAACGCGCCATTCCTTCCGATTTATCATGCCTGGAAAGCTGATTCACGCGAAATGCTTCCTTATGATGACGACCTGGCCAGGAAACATGCAGAAGAGATAGAGGCCAAAGTTCTTTCCAACCGCAAACCGCCCTATTCGCTTGCCGGTGGATTGTACGACGCCCTGAAAGATACGGGCGGCGATGTAATTGCCGTAGACAACTCAGAGGCTTATGCTGCCAACAACCTTTTTATCGAAACTGAAGGCATTGATCTTCATCCGGCAGCAGCCGTGGCTACGGCATCCCTCATAAAAGCCGCTGATCAGGGAGTGGTGGATAAATCGGCCATCATCATGCTGAACATTACCGGCGGCGGTGAAGCAAGGTTTAAATCGAAAAAAGAACTTTATTACCTTAGTCCTTCCCTGGTTTTCAATATCAATGCTGAATTCAATATTGTAAAAGAACAATTGGATACCTTGGTGTGGTAGGCTTATAGGCTTCATTCCAGAAGTGAGCTCTGGGCAGGAAAGCGGAATTGCATCAGAACGTTAATAGTAATCCTGATGTTTTATGATGATAACAGTCAGTTGAAACTTGCCTGGGACTACGTTCAGTTTACAGGCAATAATATTTTTCTGACAGGAAAAGCCGGAACCGGCAAGACTACTTTTCTCCGGAATATCAGGCAAAGTACCCTTAAACGCGCTATCGTCGTTGCTCCCACCGGTGTGGCGGCTTTGAACGCCGGAGGTGTAACGATACACTCTTTTTTTCAGCTCCCTTTCGGGCCGCAATTGCCGGCCGGTCATATTACTACGGATTACCGGCAGAAGGCGGCAGGAAGCCAGAAGTTCGGCCGCGAAAAAATTAATATTATTCGCAGCCTCGACCTGCTCATCATTGATGAGATAAGCATGGTCCGGGCCGACCTGCTTGATGCAATTGACCAGGTTTTGCGACGATACCGGAACCGCGGAAAACCGTTTGGCGGAGTGCAGTTGCTCATGATCGGCGACTTGCAGCAACTTGCCCCCATTGTGAAAGACGACGAATGGGACCTGCTTCGCCCCTATTACGATACGCCTTTTTTCTTCAGTTGCCTGGCGCTGAAAAAGACAGTGTTTACAGCTATTGAACTCAAACATATCTATCGCCAGAACGACAGCCGGTTTATCGAAGTGCTGAACAAAGTCCGCGAAAATATTCCCGATGAGGCCACAATCACTGCACTGAATGAAAGATATGATCCCCATTTCGACAGCGAAAAGAATCCGGGATTTATCACCCTGACCACACACAATTATCAGGCGCTGCAAATCAATGAGAAAAGACTGGAGAAAATCAGGACACGTAAACATGTATTCAAAGCAGAGATAAAAGGGATCTTCCCTGAATATTCTTTCCCCACGTTGCCCGAACTTGAGCTGAAATCCGGGGCACAGGTGATGTTTGTGAAAAACGACAGCTCAGTTCTAAAGCGTTACTATAATGGTAAAATAGGCATCATTACCGGAATTGATGATGAAAAAAACATCCGCGTAGAATGTCCCGGCGATAAGGAAGAAATTACAGTGACGCCCGAAGAATGGAACAACTGCAATTATTCTCTTGATGAAAAGAGCAACGAAATTGTTGAAAATATCATCGGCACCTTCAGGCAAATACCTTTAAAACTTGCCTGGGCTATAACTATCCATAAAAGCCAGGGGCTGACTTTTGACAAGGCCATCATTGATGCCAATGCCGCCTTTGCTCATGGACAGGTATATGTTGCACTAAGCCGGTGCACATCCCTTGCCGGACTTGTATTAAGCTCTAAAATTGAGCCACACAGCATCAGGAGCGACAGTTCGGTGTTAGGATTTACTAAGGATGTAGAAAACAATCAACCGGATGAAAATCAGCTATTAAAAGCGAAGCAGGAATATGATCTTTCATTGCTTTCCGAGTTGTTTGATTTTAAACCGATTCAGATAGGGCTTTCTTATTGCCTGAAACTGGCAAAGGAGCATGCTTCGAGCCTTGACATTAAATTTATTGAAGAAGTCAGCGCAATCCTCCAGCGGTTTGCCAATGAAGCAGCATCAGTTTCAGAAAGGTTTCAGATTCAGCTTTATCAATATTATCAGGCAGAACCTGATTTGGATAAGAATACCCGTTTACAGGAAAGAATCTCGAAAGCATGCATCTATTTTGATGATAAATTTGAAACCATCTTGCACCCGCTTTGGCGCAAGCATGTGATTGAAACCGATAATAAGGCTCTCAAGAAATCCTTTCTCGAAGCCATTGACCGTCTGAAAGAAGAAACCAGACAAAAACAGGCCTGTATTATTGAGGCAAAAACCGGTTTCAGCGTCCGGAAATATATGGAAACACGTGCAATTTCAGGTATCGAAAAACAGCCGGAATATCGTCAGCGTGACGAAGACAAGGTGCCTTCGCATATACCGCATCCGGTGCTTTATACCGCCTTGAAAAAATGGAGATTCAACAAGGCTGAAGAAGCAGATGTCCCGGAATACCAGGTGCTAAACCAAAAATCACTGGTTGAATTGGTGAAGCATTTACCGTGTACTGAGAAAAGCCTCCTGTCTGTTCGTGGCATCGGTAAAGCCAAAGCCGATTTTTTCGGAAACGAATTGATAGAAATGATTTCAGCCTATTGCAGGGAAAACGGGGTGGAGCCCGGTTCAAAGGAACCCGCCGAAAAAAAACGACTTCGGCCGGAACCTAAACCCAATACTAAATCCATCACGCTTGAACTCCTGAAAGAGGGGAAAACCGTTGAAGAAATAGCCGGGATAAGAAAGCTGACAGTATCTACCATCGAAAATCACCTGTTACATTTTATTAAAACAGGTGAACTTGCTGTAAAAGATGTGGTTTCAGAAGATAAGATAAATGAAATTTCAAGCTATTTTGAAGCCACAGACGTTCAGCAACTCGGAACAGCAAAAGAATCGTTGGGAAGCAATATCTCCTGGGGCGAATTACGAATGGTTGTAGCCTTTCTGAAGAATAACCAGAGATAAAACTGTTTTTTGCCTCCTTTCCTCATCCTGATCCTGCCTAATACCAAGTCATATATCTGATCCGGATCAGTCATTTATTATGGAAAACGATACATTCTGCATCTTTCATGCATGGTAACAATAATTTCATTTTGGGACAATTTGAAAATCGATACTCTGAAATTCTTCCTTCAATTTGTTGTATTAAAATGATTTATAATATGGGGCATAAATTTTGAAATAATTCAAAAGCTCGTTACAACTGAATTGTCTACTCTTCATTCTACGTAATCCGGGTTGCTCAATATCACTCAATTTACTGGTTTACCCTGTAACCAAATACCGGTAAAACAGAAGATAATGCGGTTAACATACTTGTTTACAACCAGAACTAAATAACTAACAGATACTTTTACTGTCATTGCTTTCACAGGGAACTCCCTAATATCGCACGTACATACTTGTAGGCATTCATGAAAACCTCATTTCATTTACAGAAAATGATCCACGAAAACGAACGTGCGCACCGGTCAATGTTCAGGATATATCTGATTGTCCTGACAAGTTTTCTGTACTTTACAACCTTGCAGGTGATGAATGTCCTCTATGACCCTGCTATAAGGTATTCAAGCAAATATGTAGCCCTGTTTATCCTGCTGATCCCGATATGGTATTTCGGGCTGTCGAGGGCAACCAATGTGTTATTGCTGGTTACCCGCGTTAATCATTACAAACTGGTTTTAAGGCATAGCATCATTTTTTCGGCTATCGCAGCAGGCTCCTTGTTTGCCATAGTAAGTTTATTTGAACTCAATGTCCCCAGGGAATTCATTATTGTGTTCAGCATTTTGGATTGGATAGGAATTATCAGTTCATATCTGATTGTTAACCAGTACCATATGCGTCAACGCCGTATGGGAAAAAATCTTACCAATATTATTTTTATAGCAGATGAAGGCTATGAGAATTTTATCCGGGAAATAATGGCTAACCGTGAGTTAGGCTTTAACGTTTCGCTGATTGTCTCGGATTCGCAACGGATTTATGAGAATTTCAGTTCAAGGGTGAAAGTGCTGAAAAAAATCGTTGATCTTCCCTGTCTTATTAAATCTCAAATTATTGATGAGGTTTTCTACTGTAAGAAAAATTATGATCAGGATGATATTCAACGGATTGTTACAGCCTGCGAAGAAGTAGGCGTTGCCTTCAGGTATTATTCATCCGTGCTGGATATGTCATCAATGCCTGTGGAGTTGAATCATCTGAATGGTGTTCCCTGCCTGACCTATAAGAACACGCCAAGCAATCAGATTGCCCTTAGCTGGAAATACTTATTTGATTTTATTTTTTCCCTTGCCATCATAATACTCTGGATGCCGATCCTGCTTTGCATAGGCATTGCCATCAAGCTGTCATCCAAAGGCCCGATTGTATTCAAACAAAAAAGAGTCGGGTTACATGGCCGTGAATTCTACATTTACAAGTTCAGGACCATGGTACAGGATGCAGAACTACTGCAGGCGCAACTCATGAATAAAAATGAGGCCAACGGCCCGGTATTTAAGATAAAACATGATCCCAGGATAACAAGAATCGGGAAATTCCTTCGCAAGACAAACCTTGATGAATTTCCCCAATTTTTCAACGTCCTTAAAGGCGACATGTCACTGGTAGGCCCCCGTCCGCCTATCATGAAAGAAGTGATGCAATATAAACCCTGGCAGTTACGGCGTTTATCCATGCGCCCAGGAATCACCTGTTCATGGCAAATTATGCCTCACCGAAATAAAATTACCTTTGACGAATGGATGAAGCTTGATTTACAGTATATTGATAACTGGTCTTTAGAAAACGACATACTTCTGACTTTTAAAACCATCCGGTCAGTTATCATGGGAAGCGGGCAATAATTTTATGTTCTGAATAACCCTGAACCCGAATTTCGTGATATTGTTGTTTGCCCTCTGTGATTCCTGAATGCACGCTGTTTGAGGGAAACGTTTCGATTTAATCAACTCCTTTTTAACCGAATTATTTCAATATTAACAACTTAAGGTTCACAACTTTTATCATTGATCAGATGAAGGCACGATAGTTTTACCTATTTTTGTTTCGTCGAAAGCAAATGCAGATGAACGATCCCATTATTCACTCCGAAACAATCAGCATTAAAATTACTGCACGTTTTCTGCTCATCACGATGATGCTTGCAGTGTTCTATACAGCTCTCCTGCTGAGTTAAAGAATTCATTTACCACCTTATCTTCTGTTCATCGGTATTATCACATTAAGAGTGGTAATTAAAATCTCTTGCTTCGTTTAAAGATGAAGTCAGAATTGGCTCTCCAATGAACTGAAGAAAAATTAAAACAACTATAAAAAGTGAACTGAACGATATATGATGATGAATTCATAAGCATGAAATTATCATATTTTAACATTTTGTTCATAACTTTTTGACATGCATTATAAAATTGATTATCAATGCATTGGAGCCGAATTATTAATTCAGCCATTTCTGAAGCAATTTCCTAATTGTTTAATTTATCTGTTAAATCATTAAACAAAAATATTCCTGGTCTTTTTCCTGTGAGAGCTATCCTGATCAGGCAAGTGGAATCATCGAAGTACACATATTTATAAATAATGCTTACGATTCAATTTTTATGACCCTAAAAAAATCTAAATTTTGGGAAAATCAAATAGGTCGCTATAATTGACATACAAGCATACAAAATATCATATTATTATTTATTTGTTTATCCTTACTGCTGTTGTGCCTAAACACTTTGAAATTCCTCTAAATAGCTTGTAATTAATCGTTTAGAACACTTTTCTCTAATTTTGCGTGTTACATTTTAATACTTTCTTGATTAAGATTTAAACCTGCAATTCATCGTAAAGGATTTTTCTCCATTACGCATTATTAATAAATAAAAACCTGCAAACTTGAAAACTCGTCAAACTCGTTCTGCTAGCGATTCGGCTGCCATGCTTGATTTGAATAAAAGTTGGATATATAGGCTGGGAGTAGTGTACCCTCTTTTGATTTCCCTAACTCTCATTCTTACATTTCTGCCGGGCACACTGAAGGCGACAAAGTATTACTTGTCGCCGACTGGTAGTGATAACAATTCAGGGACCTTAGCCTCGCCGTTTTATAGCCTGAATAAAGCTTGGACTTTTGTTTCGGCCGGAGATACCGTATATATGCGGGGCGGAACCTATTCCTATACGACCCAACAGGTAATGACCGGGAAAAACGGGACCGCCGGGAATATGATAAAAGTATGGGCATACCCGGGCGAAACGCCGAACATTCGAAAGGGATATCCGTATACCTATAATAATGACTATGGATATGGCGTCTACTTTTCAGGAAATTATTGTTACTGGAGGGGGATAGAAATATCCCATTTCAGGCAGGAAACACAGGAAGTATGGTATGCCTTTAGAGCATATGGATCGCATAATAAATATGAACTGCTGAATATTCATCATAGCGGTGCAGGAATGCTCTTAGCCGGTTCAAGTACTGATAATCTCGTACTCAATTGCGATTTTCACCATAATGTAGATAGTATCAGTCCGACTCCATTCAACAACGGTCAGGGTTTATCAGTAGCAAGAATAGACGCCGGGACTTATAATACTGTTAAGGGCTGCCGCTTCTGGTGGAATTGTGGTGATGGTATTGATATGTTTTATAATGAAGGGTTCGTTGAAGTAGATAGTTGTATAGCTTTCTATAACGGATTTATACCTGATACTTTCATTCATGCCAGAGAAGAACTGGGTGATGGCGCAGGTTTCAAATTAGGTGATACCCAATATAATCATGGCACAGAATTCCTTCGATTAGTAAAACATTGTGTTGCATACCATAACAGGAGTACTGGCATTTTTATAAACGCTGCCGAAACCCGGGTAAAAGCATATAACAACGTTACTTTTCTCAATGGATGGGTAGGCATGTGTCTGAATATGGATTACGCTCATGAGTTACATAACAATATAAGCTATGAAAACTTATACAATTGTTCGCTTGGCTCAAACGCCAATCTAATTGTTGATCATAACACTTTCGTTTCTATAGGCATCGAAAATACCAATTATTCTGTTTCAGATGCCGATTTTGCCAGTGTTGATCCCTCAGGAATTGATGGGCCAAGACAAAGTAATGGCTCTTTACCGTCACTTTCTTTTATGAAACTCGCAGCCGGTTCTGACCTGATTGATACAGGCGTTGATGTCGGGCTCCCTTATTACGGTTCATCTCCGGATCTTGGCTATGCTGAGTATTCCACCGGCAGTACCAATCATCCCCCGGTTATCAGTAATCAGTCGTTCTCCCTGAATGAGAACTCAGCTAATGGAAGCATTGTCGGTACGGTCGTTGCCTCCGATCCCGATGCCGGCCAAACGCTGACTTATTCAATCGTTTCGG
>DAONEP010000061.1:0-19021 GCA_035403165.1 Bacteroidales bacterium
AATAAATGGCGCTCGAGAATAAGTGGGGCACGTGTCAGGAGACGCGAGCCTGGAGATTTATTGTTATGTTATTGTTTGACTATTTTGCCTGACTGCACAGTTTTATTGTCGAGCGATATCCGGTACAGGTACAGCCCCGGGACAAGGCCGCTGATGTTGGTATACGTTCCCGGCGCTGTATTTACATTAATGACAACGGCGCCATATACTGTACTGATTTCCAGGTTTATGTTGTTGAAGTCGCCGGCTTTCAGGCTGCTAATCTTTATCCTGTCGTGTGCGGGGTTGGGCAAAAGTTCAAACAGGCGTTCCCCAGCGTAGTTATGCGCTTCAACGCCTCCCCATATAAAACCGCCGTGAATGGTTTTATAAATTTCAGTTGTTGTTGTGTTAAAACTGCCCGAGATAAAATATCCGATGCTGTCGTCAGCCATCTGGATATCTTCATTTTTGTTGCCGGCATACTGTGATTTCCAGGTAGCGCCTTCATCATTTGTAAAGCGTACCGGACCTCCTCCGGCCATCCAGTCAAAGCCGCAAACATATACAGACCCTGAGACAAGCGGATAAATCCACACATAACTCCCAATTGGAAAGCCACCTATAGTTATCCAGTTTGATCCGCCATCTTTAGTTAAATAAACGCCCATCCCACTACCTATAATTCCCCTGTCGTTCGAAGTAAAAGCTATGGGGCCTCCGAGCGCTCCCATATTATCAGGAAACGAGAGCAAATTCCAGGTTAATCCCCCGTCAATGGTTTTATACAGTTTAGAAGCAAGATAACTTGTTTCTGCTATGTATGCGGTGGTTTTATCTGTCATCTCGATAGAACATTCCACATTGTCGGTAGAAAAGGTAAACGGAAGCGTGGCCCAGTTTTGTCCGCCATCCGAAGTTGTCATCAGGGTGTCGGTTACGCCGTGGAAGAATACCATTCCATAATTTTCCCCGGCAAACGAAAGGCATTGGAATGTGGCCGTAGGGCTTTCGTAAACCACATCCCAGGTGTCGCCCAGATCGGTGGTTTTCAGTATTTTACCTTCGCCGCAGGCAAAAATACTGTTACCGGCAATTTCCATATCCAGCGCGTTAAAGGTTAACCCGGCCGGAAATATGTTTTGCCAGGTGGCGCCCCCGTCGAAGGTACGAACCATCACATTGTCGCCGGCAGCCAGCACGGTGTCGGCGTTAACCACGGCCAGGCAGGTAAGGTTGTTGCCGGTGAATACCTTCACCCATTGGGCTTCAGCCGGTTTGTTGACCACCGTTATGGCTGTAATTGTTAAACATAACAGAAGAGTAAGAGGATTTTTCATCATAATTGGATTTAATTGGTTTCTTTTATGAAAGGCAGTAAAATTCAGCCTTGTTTGAAAAAGTTCATTATCAACATGATAATCATATTCTTGTATCGTTGATCGGCATGAAAGGCTCCGGAAAAGGATTGTTTAATTCCCTGCCGATGCAACCGGTTCACATGCAATGGCTTTCTCCCGTAATGGAAGTATTGTCACGTTTTAATGTTTAACGGTGGTTCATGGTTCGGAAACGGTGAAATTTTATCATACAATCCGGCTTTATATTCGGGAACAAGTAAATTTCTGATTCTGATATTTTTCTAATTATAACTCCGACAGTGAATAAGAGAATTTAATCCGTAAAGAGAATTCAATCTTCTTCGCTACTGGTTTTCTGTGGTAAAATATTAGGCTAATATAGGCATAATTTTTTGTTATCATATTTTTCTATTATCAGTTTTCTTTTATTGTTTGTTGATCAAACACAAATATCCGTTTATTCCATCCGCTTGCGCGTCTCCTGACATGTGTGTTGAGAACTGTCCTTTTTTAACCACTAAGGCACCGAGGTCACTAAGTTTCACTAAGAATAGTGTAATGCTCTGTTTTTCTTCGTGTTCCGTGACTCTGTGGTAAAATACCCTAAGTGCCCGTGGTAATATAATCTGAGCTGAAAAAGAGAAGGGAACCACGGAGACATTGAGGTCACTGAGGTTCACTGAGAAAATCTGCAATTCTCTGTGGTCCTTTCGTGTTCTCCATGGCTCCGTGGTTCTTTCAACTCCTTGCTCCGTTCGGCGCGTCAGGATTATTCAGGGATGCCTTTTCTTTGGACAGTATGTTTAACTTTGCAGAGAAATGAGGAACTATGATAACATTTGAAGAAGCTTTCGGAATTGTTGCCCTGTCGGCCATCGAACTTGAAACAGAAAGAACTGAACTTGCCGAAGCCGCCGGACGGATTCTGGCCGAAGATGTATTTTCGGACATGGATATGCCCCCGTTCAATAAATCGGCGGTCGACGGTTACGCCTGCCGGAGGGAAGATCTTGAAGGCGAGCTGACGGTTATTGAAGTGATCCCTGCCGGGAAAATACCGGAAAAAGCGGTCGGCAAAGGCCAGTGTTCCAAACTGATGACCGGCGGGATGGTTCCGGAAGGCGCCGACACCGTCGTGATGATAGAGGATATCGACACGACCGGTGAAAACACGGTACGTTTCAAGGGTGAAAACACTTCTGCAAATATTGCCGTCAAGGCGGAAGATATCCGCAAAGGCGCCCTGGTGCTCGAAAAAGGTATCCGGCTTACGCCCCCGCATATTGCCGTCCTTGCCTCCGTGGGCTGCGCCAGGCCTTTGGTGAGCCGGAAACCCCGTGTCGCCGTCATCTCCACCGGCGATGAACTGGTTGAGCCTTCCCAGGTTCCCGGCATTGCCCGGATCAGGAACAGCAATGCATACCAGTTGCTGGCGCAGGCCTGGAATGCAGGCTGCGATGCTGCTTATTACGGCATAGCTTCCGACAATGAGGAAGATACCTACAATAAAATCACGGCGGCACAATTGCAAAGCGACATCATCCTGCTGACCGGCGGCGTTTCGACGGGCGATTTCGATTTTGTGCCTGCCATCATCGAAAAAGCAGGCTTCGATATAAAATTCCGCACCATGGCCGTCCAACCGGGGAAACCCACGATTTTTGCCGTCAGGGGAAAGCAATTCCTTTTCGGGCTGCCGGGAAATCCTGTTTCGGCATTTGTTCAGTTCCACCTGCTGGGCGGTATGCTCATCAGGAAGATGACCGGATGCACCGACGAAGAGCGAATTCTCCGCATACCGATGGGCGTGGATTACCGGAGGAAAAAAGCATCGCGAAAATCGTTCATTCCTGTTAAAGTTACTACTGCCGCTACCGTATTGCCTGTGGAATACCATGGTTCGGCCCATATACACTCATTTGTTCATGCGGATGGCATCATTTCCATCGAAATCGGTCAGACGGAATTATTGAAAGGATCATTGGTCGATGTTCGACTCCTATAACCGAAATATTAATTACCTCCGCATATCGGTCACCGACCGCTGCAACCTGCGATGCGTATATTGCATGCCTGCCGGAGGCGTTGTGATGATGAAACATGAGGATATTCTGAGTTTCGAGGAAATTCTCAGTGTGGTGAAAGCAGCCGTCGGCCTGGGCGTCAATAAAGTCCGCATTACCGGAGGCGAGCCGCTGGTGCGCAAAGGCATTACGGAACTGGTCAGGATTATTTCTGGAGTAAAAGGCATCCAGGATCTCAGCATGACTACCAACGGCCAGTTGCTCGAATCCTATGCTTTGCCGCTGAAGGACGCGGGGCTGATGCGCGTCAATATCAGCCTGGACGCGGTTGATCCTTCCCGATACAGTGAAATCACCCGCGGAGGCAATGTGGGGAATGTATTCAAAGGCATAGAAGCCGCGAAAAAGGCCGGCTTATCGCCTGTAAAAATCAATTGTGTTATAAAAAAATCGCCTTCCGAACCCGATGCCCGGGAGGTTGAAAGGTTTTGTCGCGAAAACGGCCTTGAAATCAGGTTTATTCGCGAGATGGACCTCGAAAACGGGGAGTTTTACGTGGTTCAGGGAGGCAGCGGCGGCGATTGCGCCCGCTGTAACCGGTTAAGGCTGACGGCAAACGGCATGATAAAACCCTGCCTTTTTAACAATCTGGAATATAATGTCCGTACCTTAGGTGTGGAAAAAGCATTGCAGCTAGCCCTCGAAAACAAGCCTGAGTGCGGCACTTTCAATACAGGAAGCGAGTTTTATAATGTCGGGGGATAACCCGGATTATTTTCAGATGCTGTTTTAAAGATTCTCTCAATCTATGTCAAAACTCTCACATACCGATTCCGAAGGCAGGGCCGTAATGGTCGACGTCAGCCTGAAACCCGTTCAACTGCGCAAAGCGGTTGCGTCCGGCTTAATAAGCCTCCAGCCCGGCACCATTACCCTGATCCGCGAAAACATGATCAAAAAAGGCGATGTGCTCACGGTAGCGCAAATAGCCGGAATACAGGCAGCAAAACAAACGCCGTCGCTTATTCCGTTATGCCACCCGTTACAGATCAGTAAAGTTGACGTGGAACTTTCGCTGGACGAAAAAGGCGTAAACTGCATCAGCCGGGTTACCTGTTCCGGCCAGACCGGCGTGGAAATGGAAGCCCTGACGGCCGTTTCGACGGCGCTGCTCACGGTTTACGACATGTGCAAAGCCGTGGATAAGCAGATGACGATCGGTGAGATAAAACTTGTTGAAAAGACCAAAACCGATATCTGATCCATGGTAATGCTGTTGCTGATACTATCCCTCGCTCCGGTTGCTGCCTTGCTGGCCTATATCTATTTCCGCGACAGGTATGAAAAAGAACCTGTCGCACTGATCCTGAAAGGTTTTCTGGCAGGGGCCGCCCTGATGATCCCCTGCATGCCCGTCGAAACCTGGCTGAGCCGTTTCTGTACCGGTTGCGCAACCATACCCTTTGCCTTATATACCGGCTTTATTGTTGCCGGCACTACGGAGGAATTATTAAAATTCCTCATGATATTCCTGTTGTTTTTCCGGAACCGGAATTTTAACGAACGTTACGACGGGATCGTTTACGCCGTTTCAGTATCGCTAGGATTTGCCGCCATCGAGAATGTGATGTATGTGTTCAACAGCGGCATCCCGACAGGCCTGATCAGGGCGTTTACGGCCGTGCCTGCCCACGCGTTTTTCGGCATCGTGATGGGCTATTATTTCGGACTGGCCCGCTTCGTCAACGGTTACAGAAAAAGCTTCCTGTTAAAGGCTTTCCTGTTCCCCATGATCCTGCACGGGCTTTACGATTTTATCCTGTTTTCGCAAAATCCCTGGATTCTGATCGGCTTTGTACCGCTCATGATTATCCTCTGGCGGGTTGGCTTGAACCGGATAAAGAAATTACAACAGGCTTCTGCCTTCAATCCCTTATCGGAAAATTTCCTGGAATTGCCGGCTGAAGAGGAAGAACAGCAGGAATCCTGATAGTTGCGAAAACAGTAAGGTTGTGTTTGTTTAACAACAGGAATGAATAATACGTTAATAAGAACGGAAAAAGATGGAAGTTTTATCAGTCAATATATCTGAAAAAAAAGGGACCATAAAGAAGCCTGTTCCTCAAATTGAGCTTGATTCAAGGGGCGTCAGGGGTGATGCCCATGCAGGCGACTGGCACCGCCAGGTGAGCCTGCTGGCGGAAGAGAGCATCATCAAATTCTCACAACAGGCGGGACGAAAAATCAATTATGGCGAGTTTGCCGAAAATATCACCACCCGTGGTATCGAAGTATGGCAAACACACCCGCTCGACCGTTTCCAAATCGGCGAGGTTGAACTCGAAGTCACGCAGATCGGTAAGGAATGCCATGGCAGTTCGTGCGCTATTTTCAACGAAGTAGGCAACTGTGTGATGCCGAAAGAGGGCATTTTTACCAGGGTGATCAGGCCTGGAATTGTAAAAGCGGGAGATACTCTGCAATACCTTCCATATACTTTTGATGTACAGATCATAACCCTGAGCGACCGGGCAAGCCGCGGCGAGTATGAAGACCTTTCAGGCCCCCGTATCGCAGAACTGGCAGGTTCCTATTTCGAAGAGCTCGGCTGGCAATGCAATATCGATGTGACGGTAATCCCTGATGATGCAGCCCAGCTTCAACTGCTTTTAGAGGGTTTTGTTGAAAGCGGTGCGGATTTCATTTTTACTACCGGCGGAACCGGCATAGGCCCGCGCGATATTACGGTGGATGTCATTAAACCCATGCTCGACAAGGAGTTGCCGGGCATTATGGAGCTTATCCGCTATAAATACGGAAGCCTGAAACCCAACGCGCTCCTTTCGAGGTCCGTGGCGGGAGTAACCGGCGGAACGCTGATATACACACTGCCGGGTAGCGTAAAAGCCGTCAATGAATATTGTTCCGAAATTTTCCCCACCTTAAAGCATAGTATCCTCATGCTTCACGGTATCGATTCGCATTGATATCAGGTCATCGGTCCGGTTGTTGGTTAAGCTTTAAACATTATTTTACTTCCTGAGAACAATTCGTGTTAGAAATACCTAACTTTGTGTTAGAAATATTTAACATGAAAAGAATAAACTATGAAAAAAGCTGTTATTCCGATCGTGATTTCTCTGCTGTTGTTGGGAAGCGCGGTAATCTGGGTAATTCAGGAACAGCCCGTCAGGGCAGCCGAAGTTCTTCCTTTCATTGTCCTGCTGATCCTGGTGGTGTTCGGCCTGTATTTCGGATACCGGCGGATAATCAGCCATAAACGGGGAGAACCGGCCGAAGATGAATTATCGAAAGGGGTGATGCGTAAAGCATCCTCCCTGTCGTACTATATCTCAATCTACCTGTGGCTGGCCGTGATGTACTTCAGCGACAAGACGGATTTAGAAACCCATACGTGCATCGGGATGGGAATCCTGGGAATGGCTGTCGTTTTTGCCGGCTGCTGGCTATACTATAATTTCAGGGGAATCAGGGATGCATAACAGGATCAGGGAATTACGGGCAAAGCAAGGGCTCACCCAGGACGACCTGGCCCGCAGTACCGGCGTCAGGCGCGAAACCATTGTATTCCTTGAACAGGGAAAATATAATCCTTCCCTGAAGCTGGCTTACGATGTTTCGAAAGTTTTCGGGATGAAGATTGAAGAAATTTTTATCTTCGAAGAAGAACCAGGAAAGGCTGCCGGTTAAATGAAGCTTACAATATCTTCTGCCGGTTTCCGGTTTTTGACGCCCCTTTTCACATATCCTTCCTTCGGATAGCCAAGGGGAGTAATGGCGAATACTTCCTCGTTGTTTTTCAGTTCCAGCGCGGCACGCAGTTTAGGATAGCCGAAATGGGCGATCCAGCAGGTGGAAACGCCTTCGTTTTCGGCGGCAAGGATCATGTGCGTCATGGCAATGGCCAGGTCGGTTTCCAGGCTGTTGTAACCGTCGGGACGTTGCCATGCTTCCCTGCGGCTTCCAACAACCACGAGAATATGAGGGGCATCGTACAACCAGGGATGGTCATAGCATTTTCTCACTTTTTCGAGCATGGAATACGACGAAACAATATAGAAATGCCATGGCTGGTAATTGGCGGCCGAAGGAGCAATACGCCCGGCTTCGAGTATCCGGTCGAGGATTTCCCTGCCGACGGGTTTCATCGGATCATAATTCCTGGTGCTTTCGCGTTTCCTGATGACATCGTAGAATTCCATAACTAAAGGTATTTAACCGGATTAATTTTTCTTGTTTTCTCAATCAGGCGGTTGTTATTCCGCCCAACCGGTCGGCCCAGTTTTCCGGGAACCCGTCATAATAGCCGTTCCATCGCCTGCCGTGCCTGGCAATAAACCATTTGCTGTAAAAATATCTCATCGCCGAGGGGATGCCGACAACCAACAGGTATAAAGGCCCCAACATCCGGCTTTGAACGGAATGACCGTATTCATGCATCCTGCAGTCGTTTTCATGATGATAACGGTTCCCCCGTTTTGTCCAGAAGATAAAAATCCCCAGGGAGACGCCCCTGTGAGGAGTTTCGATGAAATACCTTCCCTGTTCGAAAGAAGTTCCGAGAGTTTTTCCTGACCTTTTCAGGTTCAGGAAAGTAGCTGCACCGAGTATATTCTGAGGTAATTCCCAGAACAGGAAAAGCAGGACTGCCGGTTTCCTGAAATGCTTTCCCATGATTTAAGTGAGGTAGTTACTACTTTACAGGCGCTTCAAGTTGCATGCCGAGCCATGTTGAAAGGGCCTTATAAACTTCCTTTTTCTGTTCAGGGCTTAACGATCCGATATGGGCGCCGTGTGTTCCGCCGGCCTGAACCATTTTCAGGCTTCCCGACCCGGGTTTGATCTTTGCCGCCGTTGCTCCCCAGGGATCGGCTTCGCCGTAGATGTAAATCATATGTTCAGGCCCGCTTTTCATGAACTTCTTCAGCTTCCTGATATATGAATTATCCCATTCAATTTTTACGCCCTTCGGCACGAAAGCCGAGTTGGGGTAATCATCTTTCTTCAGGTATTTCCTGAACGGACGTTCGTTGTACTCGTAATAGCCAAGCTGGGTGTAGAACTGGTAATTGGCCGGGCTGAATGCCTCGCCGGCGTTGGTATACCAGAATGGGGAAACGATGCGTACGAGGTATTTCACCATCTTTTCCTGGTTAGCAGCCGTAAGGTCCGGCAGTTTTTCGCAGTTTGCATAATACTGCCAGAAAGAGAACGGAAATTCAAGCACTGAATAATCATAGGCTTCTTCAGCCGGCATCAGATCGAATTTAAAGCCGGCCTTGGTACAGAATTCTTCGTATATCGGGAGCAGTTCTTTTTTATTCTGCAGCCAGTAATCCTGAATATCCCTGATGTGTTTACGACAGTCGGGGGTACCGACATGGCTGAAATGGCGGTCGATGCGTTTGTCCAGCCTTTTATAATTAATGGGCGCCACATAAGGGATCGAAACGTCAACATCGTCGGGATAAAACACCTTGTACTCGGTAGTGGTCTGGCCGCCTTTGCTCACGCCGGTAGCAATCCATTTGCCCTTATAAATCTGCCCGAAGAGGGTACGGATATAATGATAGTCCCCAGCATCCTGTCCGGCGTTCAGGTATTTCCAGTCGAGGGGCGTTGGAGCGGAAGCGCCGAAGTACCGGTGCTCGACATACAATTGATTGGCATTCAATATTTTTGTTGGTTCATCCACAACAAAACCGTTGATGTTTTCGGCCCCGTATCCTTCGGTCTCTATCACCGTGGGACGGTCGAAACCGGCATGGCCCACATAAATCCGCTGTTTGAACTGAGCGCCGTTTTTATTGTTATGGTCGACCAGTTGAGGCAGCATAACAACATAGAATTCTTTAAATGCGGACGAATCGACTTTTTTAACTTCCGCGCCGGGGATGGAGACAAGAAATTTGTAAAGTTCACTATCCTGTGCCGACGTCAGTACAGGAAGGACGAAGAGTAAGAGAATGAGCAGCCTGTTGAGTTTCATGATCGTATTTTTATACGGCAAATTTATCGAAATCTGATCACACACAAGTATTCCCGTTTCTTTTGTTCCTGTATCAATGCCTCATAATACAGTTCATCGCCTGATCAGCGGATGCAAGTCTGTTTTAATAGTTTGTGAAAATGAAAAAGTATGATCCTTACCTTTGCTGAAAAGAAAATTCCATCATGTTACTTCCGCGACAACAAGCACTTGATTTGCTCCGTCAGTATGTTAAAAATGAAAAGATGATAGCCCACTGCCTGGCTTCGGAGGCTGTAATGCGCGCCCTTGCCGGGAGACTCGGCCAGGATAAAGACGCCTGGGGACAAGCCGGATTACTGCACGACATCGATGTTGAGATCACCCATGCCGATCCGTACACACATAGCCTGGAAGGAGCAGAAATGCTTCAGAAACTGGGTATGGATGAGGATGTGGTGGATGCCATCCGCATGCATAACGAAACGGCCACAGGCCTTGAACGCACTACTCTTTTCCAGCACGCACTGGCTGCCGGCGAAACCATCACAGGACTTATCACAGCCACAACTTATGTTTACCCCGACCGCAAAGTAGCAGCGGTAAAACCGTCGTCGGTGGTAAAAAGGATGAAAGAAAAGGCTTTTGCAGCATCGGTAAAACGTGAGAACATCCTGGAATGCGAGATGATCGGTATTCCTCTTGCCGATTTTGCTGCACTCTCGATTTCCGCAATGAGCGAAATAGCGGATGAAATCGGGCTTTAACCATCAACCAGTCAGGCTCTGCTTTCAAATAAATCTTCCGGCCGGCATGTAGCCTTTTTTCTAAACTGCCTATCTTTGGCATGATGTTCCGAAACTTATTACATAAAATTCCGGGGTTTCTCAGGGATAAATATTTCCTGACGATCGTAATATTCCTGGTTTGGATCATCTTCCTCGACCGCAACAACCTCATTTCCCAGTACCGGTTGCAGAAAGAACTGAAAGGCCACAAGCGTCAGATGGAATTTTATATGCAGCATACGTATGACGACAGTGTCGCCCTTAACCGGCTTATGACCGATACGGCTGAAATGGAGCGAATTGCCCGCGAAAAATATTTTATGAAACGCGACAGCGAAGACATCTTCCTCATTGTACCAAAACCGGACGACAATAAATAACAGAATCCCGCGGCACAGAATTTGTTGAATCCAGATCAAACAACACTTAGTATGAAGAAAATAAGCCTGGCTTTTTTCGCCATCCTGATCACTGTTACATCCGTTGTATCGGCCCAGGAAGCCATCCCAAACCTTCCGGTTGACCCTGATACAAAACTTATCACATACAAGGAAGTCGTTAACCAGACCGGTTTGAAGAGGGCGCTTTTCGACAGGGCCGTGGAATGGCTTCCGAAACAGTACGTCAACCCGGTTGATGCTACCAAAGTCCGTAACCCGGAAACCGGGATTATCGAAATCCGCCACCGTTTCGATGTGACATACGAGGAAAAAGGCATTCAGAAGTCAGCATACTCCATTGATTATACGATGAGACTCGAATTTAAGGATGGCCGTTACCGCTATATTATCTCTAACTTCCTGATGCATGATGTTTCGCGCGCACCGGTTGAACGCTGGATGAACAAATCGGATAAAAGCTATACGCCGGTCTGGGACCAGTACCTGATCCAGCTTGACCAGGAAGTTAAAAAACTCATTGAAAGCCTGAAACAGGGCATGATGCCGCCTCCCGAAAAGAAAGAGGACATCTGGTAACGGGAGCGCTGAGCGAAACCCAGGCCGGTTCTGCTCTTCAAAACCTTACCGGACACGGGATGAGAAACAGGCGGTGGCCGGAACCGGAATTTTAAAAACGGGCTGAATCTTTCCAGAAAGATTCAGCCCGTTTATCATTTATGCCTTTCAATACTGCAATTCTCGTTAAACCGGCGTATCCAGGAACTCAAACTGCTGATTGCGGAACTGCGGCGTAAACCCGGCTTCAAGAATAGCTTTCTGAATGCCTTCCTGATCGAACTTATGATTTGCCCCGGCTACCGAAACCACGTTTTCTTCGATCATGATGGAACCAAAATCGTTGGCTCCGGCGTGCAGGCACAATTGCCCTGTTTCCTTTCCGACTGTAAGCCAGGAAGCCTGTATGTTTTGGATATTGGGCAATGCAAGCCGGCTGATGGCAATCGTCCTGATGTATTCTTCCTGCGAAACAGAATTTTTCACCTTATAACGTTTGCTCAAAACCGTTTTATCGTCCTGAAAAGGCCAGGGAATAAACGAGATAAAGCCGGTTGTTCCTTTTGGCCGTATGTCCTGAACTTCGCGTAAAGCCATCAGGTGTTGTATGCGATCTGCCGGTGTCTCCACATGGCCGAACATCATGGTTGCCGAAGTGGTAAGGCCAAGGTTGTGGGCTTCGTGCATCACTTCAAGCCACTGGCCGGCAGTGCATTTGTTGGGAGATACCTCTTGACGGACACGGTCGACCAGAATTTCGGCTCCTGCACCCGGCAGGCTGTCGAGGCCGGCAGCAACAAGCTGTTCCAATACTTCACGATAGCCCGTCTTTTCCATTTCGGCTATATGGACTACCTCCGGCGGGCCCAGCGCATGAAGTTTTAAACGGGGGTACATATCTTTCAACGTCCGGAACAGGCCGGTGTAGAACGATAATCCGAGTCCGGGATGCATCCCGCCTTGCAGCAAAAGCTGATTTCCGCCAAGGGCTATCAACTCGTCAATTTTATGCCTGTATTCTCCTATGGTCGTGATATAAGCTTCCGGATGATTGACTCCCCGGTAAAAGTTGCAGAATTTACAACCCGAAACACAGACATTGGTATAATTAACATTCCGGTCGATGATCCAGGTCACTTTCCCTCCGGGATGCATCCGTTTCCTTACATCGTTGGCGGCAACCATCAGGTGCGTTACGGGCGCTTCCAGATACAGAAAAAGAGCCTCGTCGGCTGCAAGATATCCGCCATTCATGGCTTTGATCAGTAACCCGGTTATATCGTTCATAGTGGTTGCAAAATTATGCTTTTACCGTAAGCCAACGGACTATCCGTGTATCTGCTGCATGTTTGCTAATTTTGTCCTTAAAATCCATTTATCATGTTGCCTTTCATCACGCAGTCGAAAAAATTATCAGCCGGAGAAACTGTAATATTCCTGGTCAATTCCGTGAACGACCTTCCCCGCGATATTTTTACCACACCCGAATTAAACTATTTAAGCAGCAGTCTGAAAGAAAAAGACAAAGATCTGGCATCCATCAACAGGCTTGGAAAATGGCTATTTGTATACCGGGTGGGGAACGGTAAAACTACGCCAAAAAAACTTGAAAAATTCAGGAAGGCCGGCGATGGGCTTCTTGCAACACTCAACGGAAGCAAGATAGTCAAGATCGTGATTTCCGACCTCGCAGCCAGGCCCTCAGAAGCGCTCGCCATGGCTGAAGGAATGGCCCTTGGCAATTACAGGTTCCTGAAATACGTAAGAAAGGATGTTTTAGAAAAAGAACCTTCGCTGAAAACCATCCAAATCATTTCGAAATCACTGAAAAGTGAACAGGTTGAAAGGCTCAACATCCTTTGCGACGCCGTTTATCGTTGCCGATCACTCGTGAATGAACCGCTTTCGTCGCTTAATGCCGAAAAACTGGCCCGGGAATTTGAACGTATGGGCGAAGAGGCGGGCATAAAAGTGGAAGTGATGAATAAAAGCCGCATCGAAGCGATGCGAATGGGCGGACTGCTGGCCGTTAACCGCGGAAGCGCCGATCTCCCTACTTTCACCATCATGGAATACAAACCCGACAAAGCGGTCAATAAAAAGCCTCTGGTACTGGTTGGGAAAGGGATTGTTTACGATACCGGCGGCCTCAACCTGAAACCGTCGGCGGCTATGGACGGTATGAAGAGCGACATGGCCGGCGCCGCTACCGCAGCAACCGTCGTTTATGCCATTGCTTTAGCCAAGCTTCCTGTTCATGTTGTTGCCCTGGCGCCGGCCACCGATAACCGGCCCGATGGCAATGCCATCACCCCGGGCGATATCATCACTATGATGGACGGCACCACGGTGGAAGTGCTCAATACCGATGCCGAAGGGAGACTGATACTGGCCGATGCCCTTTCCTATGCCAAAAATTTTGATCCGATGCTGGTGATTGATGTGGCCACGCTTACCGGGGCTGCCATGGTTACTCTGGGGATGATAGGGATTGCCGGAATGCATGCCGGGGCGGGGAAATTTTTTAATATGCTGTGCGAATCGGGGGTTGAAACTCACGAACGGATTGCCGAATTACCCCTGTGGGACGAATACGCAGACCTCCTTAAATCGGAGATTGCCGACCTGAAAAACATCGGCGGACGGTATGCCGGAACCATCACGGCAGCCAAATTCCTCCAGCATTTTACCGGTTATCCCTGGATACACCTTGATATCGCAGGACCCTCATTTCTGGAGAAAAAAGATGCGTACCGGACCGCTGGCGGGACAGCTTCGGGGGTGAGGCTGCTGTTCGAATTTGCCTCACGCCTGGCTGAATCAAAACAAAGATAAAAGTCCGGATTTTCAATCCCCGGGCGGCACGTATGCGTGCGGTAATCTTCATACCCGTCAGCCTGAATTAACGGGCATTATCCATTCATCAGCCATGCACCGCAGGAAAATGAGCATCTCCCTGAGCCGACGGCAATCCAAATCCCTATGGTTGCCAGCCTCAAAAAGGAAGACCATATTGCAGCCATTCCGGCCGGCATCCGGGCTAAGGCTTTTCCTGCATCCGGTCCCTTGATTTCAAAAAGCTGAAAAAGGAGCCGGAACCCGGTTAATTTACCTGAAGAATTTCAGATCTTCGGGATTGTAAGCTTACAACACTCACAATTTTGAACTTAATTTATATTTTTTTGAAGCAATGTCATACATTTGCCGCTGATATGAATCTATTTTCTAATCGAAAAAACAAAAAAAAGATGAAACGTTTTACCATGTTATTGTCCCTGTTGGCTCTTGCTGCCATCATGATCAACACCGGATGCAACAAAGATGATGATGACCCTGTTTTACCAACCCTGAAACTGTCGGATGCCGCCGGATATGTTTCCGGTGACGCAAACGCCGCTTATGCCGATACGCTCCATTTTGGCATTACCGCTGATTATAACGGCACTGATAACCTGGTAAAATTCCAGTTGTCGCTCGACGGAACCATCCTGGTCGACTCCACGATCAATACCGCCCAGTTCACTTACGATTATAAGGGCGTAAAAAACATTAACGATAAAGAAGTCTGGAAATTTGTCGTTGTTGACATTGCCGGAAATACCACTTCCGATTCTGTCGTTATCACCGGCGACTTCGGCGAAATCAATTCTTACGCTTCCATTACCCTCGGGGCACAGAACAATGCCACTTTACCGGGATTTGTTTCCTATACCGGCGACACTTTCACTCCGTACACGATTGAGGAAGCGTTTAACCACCAGGCCGACATTGACATGTTCTGCTTTTACGAAAACACCACCAGCCATCAGAATATGATGACAATGGCTGCTCCCGGATCGGGCATCTCCGGCATCTTTAGCGGTGATTATGCTCCTGAATTTTACACCGTTCAAAACACTACCTACTTCGTAAAAACTTCACTGTCGGCAAGTGATTTTGACGCCGTAAGCAACGACGCTGTTGTACTTGCATCCTTTGATCCTGAAAATAAATTCAGGAAAGCCAAAGTGCTCACTGCCGGCGATGTTTATGCTTTCAAACTTCAATCGGGCAAGTTTGGCCTTTTTAAAGTTATTGCCGTGACGGAAGCAGAAGACGGAAACCTGGAATTTGCTGTGAAAATTCAGAAATAAGCCGGAATGAATTCATTGTTTCTCCGGAAGCACAATAAGCCACATTTCCGCCATGGTGTAATGTGGCTTATTCTTTCCTGCATGACCTTTGCAGGAATGTTTTCCTCCTGTACCAAAGAGGAGGATACCTCGAAAACCTTTCTGATGTTAAAAACCGGTTCGGCCTACACTCCTGACGGAGCCGAAATTTCCGAAGGAGGAACGATCAGGATCGGCATCCTGGCATCGGGCGCCGGTTCACCGCTTACATATATCCGGATCGACCGTATTGCCGGAAATGATACCGTGACTCAGTATGACCGGGGCATTTATTGTGAAGATGAAGGACTGGATCTCGACGTCAGCTTCAGCAAATCATCGGCAGAGGAAGAAACCTGGCAGGTAACCGTGATGAATGCCGATCGTGTGACCGCTGTTCAGTCCCTGAAAATTTACAAAGGAACCGGAACAGCATACGGTCCGATCCATTATTTCCCGTCGGTAACGATAGGCCTTCAGCAAAACAATGCCGGCAACCAGTTCCTGGATCTCGATCAGGGCCTTGCTTACAATCAGACTACCGTCAGCGGTCATGAACCGGAGATAGATTTGCTGGGCTATTTTTATTACACATCCGGAAACCCATCGCCGACGTTTACCTGTCCGGGGTATAATTCCGCCATCGGTTATTATCCGGTCCTGGCCAACTGGACGGTAAAAAACACGACCCTTTACGATTATAATTCGTCTGACAATAACCTGGTTGCGCCCGGGCTGTTCGATGCAGCCGTCAACGACAGCATCCTGGTTTCGGCTTATAACTCGACGAAGGTAAGCGGCAACTGCAAATACTGTTATACCGGCAAGATCATCCCATTTAAAACACAGGCAGGAAAATACGGGCTCATCAAAGTGATCCGGGCTGATGAATCTGCCGAAGGCACTATTGAGATGGCCATCAAAATTCAACAATAATGTCAATCCGCGATATTTCTCCCATGATTCGCCATTTAACTTTTTTCACCCTGTTATTCATAGCAGGGAATGCGCTGGGACAGGCCTGTATAACCGGAAGAATAACGGACGGCAAGAGCCGGGCCGCCATTCCGGGCGTCACGTTATTGGTGAAAGGTCACTCCGGAACCACGACCGATATCAACGGCAAATTCAGGTTGTGCAACCTCCCTGCCGATACGGTAACCCTGGAACTCAGCCATGTTTCCTATACAAAGGCCGGCCTGCGCCTCACTTTACATTCCGGAGATAATGACCTGAACGAAATAAAACTTACTCCCGCCCTTCTTAACATGGACGAGGTGGTGATCACAGCCACACGTACCGATAACCGGCTGATTGATGCTCCCGGCCGTGTGAGTCTGCTTACGCCGCGCCAGTTGGAGAGCATTCCCGTTCAAAACATCGACGAGGTGCTCAAATATACGCCGGGCATCAACTACGACCGCGCTTTCGGGATATTCAGCACCAAAGCAACGGTAACCATGCGCGGCCTCAGCGGCAAAGAACAGGCCAGGGTACTCGTGCTGCTGGACGGAATACCCCTGAATAAATCGGATGGCGGCACGGTGGACTGGAACATGGTTGATATAAATTCGGTACAGAAAATCGAAATCATTAAAGGTGCAGGATCATCCCTGTATGGCGGCAACGCCATGGGCGGGATCATCAACATCCTCACCCGCCGGCCCGATGAAAAGCTTTCGGTTGATGCTTCGCTGGAATACGGCACCTATAACACCATGGGCGGGAAATTCAGCGCCGGAAAATCAACGAAGCTATCCGAAAAAGGTTTTGCCTGGTATTGGAAAGCCAATATGTACATGAAGCAGAGCGATGGCTACATCACCCAGTCGGAAGTTGATCAACAGGCAAATCCGTTGTATATCGTTAAATCGAACATGAAAGAAATCGGGGGTATGGCAAAGGGCGGCATAATATGGAATAAAAATCAGCGCCTCGAAGCCACCTTCAACTATTACAATGACAATCGCGGCACTGGGGAAAAATATTTCCTGCCCGAAGGTAATACTACGGATCACGATTCGTATGGCATCATGATGAATTACCTGGGAGAGGTGAAAAAGATCAGCCTGAGGTCGTCGTTGTATATGCTTACCGAAAACTACAGGAAGGTTAACGAGTACATGAAAGACGACTACACGTGGTACGACGTTCTTTCGGTAAGGCGCGACCTGGGCTGGATCAATACAGCCTCGTTGGATGCCGGGCGCATTCAGAAAATCACGGCCGGCATTGAATTCAAGAACGGCAGTGTGGACGCCTATGACGAGTATTTTACCTCGACGGATATTGTTTATAACGAAGGGAAAATTTTTACCTCTGCCATCTTCGCCCAGGACGAAATCGTTCTGCCGGGCGACAAGGTAAAATTCACGGCAGGCCTGCGCTACGATGTAGCTCATTATTATGACGGTTCGTTCCGCATCGAAACCCCTACCGCAGAAACCGAATTCATGCAGGGGTACCAGGTCCCCGATATGGCATCCCAAACATGGTCGTCGATAAGCCCGAGGCTTTCGGCACAGTATAAATGGAAGGAAGATTCACGTGTCTATGTCCAGGTATCAAGAGGCTTCAAGCCTTCGCCGCTTGAGGACCTCTGCCGTTCAGGGCGCATCAAGGGCGGATTCAAAATCGCCAATCCGTCGCTGAAACCTGAATACCTGACCAATTTCGAAACCGGTGCGGATGCCGTCATTTTCAATCAGTTGCACTTCTCGGCTTCCGTTTATTATTCACAGGGGAAAGACTTTCAGTACTATGTAACAAACGGCCAGACCATCGACATGGGCTTCGGCGACCGTCCCATCATGATCCGGTCCAACATCAGCAAAGTGGAAATCTATGGTGCGGAAACCGAATTACGTTACAACCTCAACAAGAATCTTTCGGCCTTTGCCAATTACACCTACACCCATTCGGTTATCGGTTCCTATAAAAAACTTACAGTAACCGATACGGTTGACCTCTCGGGGAATTACCTCACCGATGTCCCGATGCACATGGCCTCCGCAGGGGCCACCTGGAACAGCAGGTTCGTAAACGCTTCCGTTGCCGCACGGTACACCGGCGCTCAGTATATCAACGACCAGAACGTTTATGATGAACTTGTAGGTTCCGATCAATACCCGGCCTATACGACCATCGATGTAAGGGTTTGGAAGGAGTTTTTCTCCCATTACACCCTCAGCCTGAACATTCAGAACCTGGCCGATAAAAAGTACTACGATAGTAAATATGCCGTTTGCCCGGGACGATTTATCACCTTCCAGGTGCAGGCAAAATTTTGATAATCAAAACAAACTGATATGAGATCTTTTTTTGCTTTGTTGCCCGTTTGCCTTTTAACAGCCTTCACCGGCTTTGGACAGACCAACGATTTTTATGATGACGCCGAAACCAAGGTGCTTACGAAACCTGTTGTTGAAATTGCCGGCGAAGTAGCCAATCCGGGACCGGTCGACCTTTCAAAACTGCCGCTTCGTTCGGTGATCGTGAAGGAAGACCTGCTGAATAACGGGAAAGATAAATTCATCGGCGCTTACCGTTATGACGGATACTCATTGTACGACATCCTGAACTCAACCATCCTGAAGAAGAAAAACGAAGCAGAGTTCTCCCCCATTATTGACCTTTATGTTGAAGTGGAAAACGCCGCCGGCGAAAAGGTTATTTTCAGTTGGGGTGAGATTTATTACCCGATCCACCGTCACGAGATCCTGATCGCATCACAGGTAATGCGCATTGTTCCGTCAAAAACCAAGGAACTCTGG
>DAONEP010000062.1:0-10070 GCA_035403165.1 Bacteroidales bacterium
AAAACCCGCGAGTTCGTCGCCTCCTATTCCGCCAACGACCGCACCCGTTCCTTTTTCAAGGTGCAGGACGGCTGCGATTATTTCTGCACCTATTGTTCGATTCCTTATATGCGCGGGCGAAGCCGCAGCGATACGGTAGCAAATACCATGAAAGTCGCCCGCGAAATTGCCGCCACCGGCATGCGGGAGATCATCCTTACCGGCGTGAACATCGGCGACTTTGGACGGAAAAACAATGAAAAGTTCATCGACCTGCTGCGCCAACTCGACCAGCTCGAAGGCATCGACCGAATCCGTCTCTCGTCGGTTGAGCCGGAACTCCTCAGCGATGAGATCATTGAGTTTACGGCAACCTCCAAACGGTTCCTCCCCCACTTTCACATCCCTCTGCAAGCAGGCTCCGATAAAATCCTTGCCATGATGAAGCGCAGATACAAACGGGAAGTATTTGCAGCGAGGGTAAATAAAATAAAGTCGCTGATGCCGGATGCCTGCATTGCAGCCGATGTTATTGCAGGGTTCCCCGGCGAAACGGCGGAAGATTTCGATGACGCCTGCCGCTTTATCGAAAGCCTTGACATCACCTACCTCCATGTATTCACTTACTCCAGGCGCCCCGGCACCCGAGCCGTTGAACTGGAAGGTCATGTGGATGAAAAGGAAAAACATCGCCGGAGCATGGTACTGCATGAATTGTCGGAAGCAAAAAAGCTTGCCTTCTATCAGGCCCATACCGGAAAAACGTTCAGCGTCCTGTGGGAATCGGATAACGTTAACGGCATGATGCACGGCTGGACAGAAAATTATATCCATGTAAGGACCGCTTACACCCCCGGTCTTGTTAACACGATTACCCCGGTAAGATTATTATCGGTAGCGAGGGAAAAAGAGCTGATTTGCGATGTTCTGGTTGAACCATAAAGGCATTTCGCACTCCGGACGCCCTGCCGCAAACCGGAATTCTGAAACTTTATAAACCTATAACCTCTCAGACTTTCAAACCTTAACCACTCCTCCTATGTTCCCACGATTCAGCGACATGCTCAACTATCTTTTCGGAACGCATTGGAACCTGCCGGTCCAGACGTACGGTTTTTTCCTTGCCCTGGCATTTCTGGTCGGGGCGACCGTATTATACTACGAACTGAAACGCAAAGAAAAAGAAGGGCTTTTGCTTCCGAAACAGCGGAAAGTACTCAAGTCAAAGCCCCCTTCAACCAGCGAAATACTTCTTGGCGCAATCATTACTTTTTTGCTGGCCTGGAAAGTGGGAGGCATTGTGACCGATTATCCCGTTTTTGCTGCAAATCCGCAGCGGTACCTCACCTCTGCCTCCGGCAACCTGCTGCTGGGCATACTGGCTGCTGCCGTCATAATCGTATACGAAATCATCCGGCAGAAAAAGATGAAAAAGACGCCGGCCGAATATATTGACGAAATCATCCACCCCGCCGATTATACCTGGAATATCCTGATCATTGCCGTCGTAGCGGCTCTGATAGGTTCCAAACTTTTCGACATTTTCGACAACTTTGGCGATTTCCTCCGCAATCCTGTGGGAAGCCTGCTGTCGTTCAGCGGATTGACCTTTTACGGCGGACTGATCGTAACCGTGATTACCCTGTTGTGGTACCTGAAAAAAATCCATCTTGACTGGCATTATGTGATTGACGCGGCAGCGCCGGCGATTATGATCGGATATGCCGTCGGGAGGCTGGGATGTCAGTTCTCGGGCGACGGTTGCTGGGGAATCGTGAATACGATGGCCAAACCGGGCTGGCTCACCTGGCTGCCCGACTGGTTATGGTCGTTCAATTATCCTCATAACGTGCTGAACGAAGGCATTCCTATCGCCGATTGCGGAGGAAGAAATTGCCGCGTTCTGGCCGAGCCTGTATTTCCGACACCTCTGTACGAATCCCTCATTTCCCTAATCTGGTTCGGCGTCCTCTGGCTTTGCCGGAAGAAAATTAAAGCGCCGGTGGTGCTCTTCGGAATTTATATGGTATTGAACGGCATCGAACGTTTTTTCATCGAAAAAATCCGCGTCAACAATCGCTTTGATTTTCTCGGGATGAACGTTACCCAGGCCGAAATCATCTCATTTTGCCTGTTTGTCGGGGGAATATTCATCATCTGGCATTTCAGCCGGAAATACCGCCAAAATGCAACCGGCGAAAATCAGAAGACAATCGTTTAACGAATTATATCACAATACTTTTACTCATGGACCTTGAACAATTATGTCTGTCGGTGGTCGAACTTTCCCGGCGCACCGGTCAATTCCAGAAAGATGAAATCAATAAAGTGGGCAATGCCGACGTGGAAGAAAAAGGGCTGCACAATTTTGTGACTTACGTGGATAAAACCTGCGAAAAACAGATTGTAAATGAGTTGCAGCAGCTTTTACCCGAAGCCGGTTTTATTGCCGAAGAAGGAACTTCAGACAGAAAAGGCGAGCGTTTTAACTGGGTGATCGATCCGCTTGACGGCACCACCAATTATATCCACCGCATTCCTTTATACTCGGTAAGCATTGCACTGATGGACGGCGCTGAAACCGTGCTGGGAGTAGTGTATGAACCCAACCTCGACGAATGCTTTTATACCTGGAAAGGCTCCCCGGCCTTTCTGAACGGGAAGGCTATCGCCGTTTCGCCCTTGTCGCAGATGACCAAAGCTTTGCTGGCAACCGGTTTCCCCTATTATGACTATGGCAGGATGAAAAGCTACATGGATTTGTTCAGGTACTTTGCCGAGAACACATCCGGGTTGCGAAGGCTGGGAACTGCCGCGATCGACCTGGCCTGGACTGCCTGCGGGCGTTGTGAAGGTTTTTACGAATACGCCCTTCATCCCTGGGATGTAGCCGCCGGCGCGTTGATTGTTCAGAATGCCGGAGGCAAAGTAACCGATTTCAGGGGTGGCAAGGATTATATTTTCGGCGGAGAAATGCTTGCATCGAACAACATCCTTCACGATGAATTACTGCGGTCGGTCAAAGAGTACTTCCCCGAAAAGCCGGCCATATAATAAACTGGCATTTGATCACATACATTCTTTATAGCCATGACCGAAGCAAGGATTGAACTTATACGCGGCGACATTACCGTTCTGACGGCAGATGCCATCGTGAATGCTGCAAATTCGTCACTGCTGGGTGGCGGCGGGGTTGACGGAGCTATTCACAGGGCTGCCGGCCCGCATCTTCTCGAAGAATGCCGCACGCTGGGAGGCTGCCCTGCGGGCGAAGCCAGGATAACCAACGGTTACCGGCTGGCGGCAAAATATGTTATCCATACCGTGGGACCGGTATATCACGGGGGAGCACATGATGAACCGGTAAAACTCGCCGCCTGCTATCGCAACAGCCTCAAGCTTGCCGTTGAAAACGGCTGCAAAACAGTGGCCTTCCCCAATATCAGCACAGGTGTTTACAGCTACCCGAAAAACGAAGCCGCCGGTATTGCCGTTGCCGAAGTAAAACATTTCCTGACAGAAAATACCTCGTTGGAAAAGGTCATCTTTTGCTGCTTCGACCAGGAAAATTACAATATCTACCGGGAAATTCTGTCAGGAGAAATCCATGCATAAAAGCCGGATGGCAACCGGCAACTGCTGGCCGCAAAAAACGCTTTTCTGCTGGCTGAATTAATCCGTCCAGGCTGTTATTTTATATCTGCCATTATACATAACCTTGTTGGTATGTAATTTTAACAATTTAAAAATGTCATTGATAAAATAAAGAGCTATCGCAACTTATCCGGTCATCGTTAAAATTTCCGGATTCCGCCACCCGCCTGATTTGTTAAATAATAATAAAATTTTAAAAACTATTTGAGTTTTTGAAGTTTTCTCTAATTTTGCAGTCCTAAACAGACGATATGACGGTACGTGAAAAAATAGTTTCGGGGGCCAATCAATTATTCCTAAAATATGGCATTCGTGCCGTAACCATGGATATGATCGCCCAGGAACTGGGTCTTTCGAAAAGGACTATCTATGAGAATTTCTCCGATAAGGATGCGCTCATCAGAGATTGTATAGATATGGCCATGAAAGAAAAAGAAAGGCATTTCGATGAATCCATTCAGAATTCCGAAAACGCCATTGATGCATTGATCAGCATGATGAAGTTCACCATTCAGGCCATAAACAGGATAAATCCTTTGTTCTTTACCGATATTCAGAAGTATTTTGCCGAGATTAATGTCTCAAAAATCAAATCGGGTGAGAATTGCATGGCTACTGAAATTGTCTCAATACTCAACAAAGGGGTGCAGGAAGGCTTGTTCCGGAAGGAACTGAACATGGACCTGGTTGCCAGGATATTTTCGGCGCAGTCAGGCGTCATGAAGAACCAGGAATTGTATTCAACAGAACGGTACTCGAAAGAAGAAATTCTTCAGACCCTGATGCTGAACTTTATCAGGGGCATAGCCACCGATAAAGGTTTGACCATCGTAAACCAATATACCGGAAATGCTTCCGTCTGATCACAATAATTCAAAGGGAAAAATATCTGAACCGAAGAATTTGAAGATCGTCCGGATACTGTATCATACTATTGCCACGTTTAAAGGATAAAAACTACATAATAATAAAACAAAATAAAATGAAGAGGATTTCCAGAGCAGCGCTGTACTGTGTTTTTTGCCTGGGCACAATGTCGCTTCAGGCACAGGAGCCATTGGTACTATCGTTGGACAGCGCTATCACATACGCCATCGATCATAACAGGACGCTTATCGGTTCGAGGCTGGCCGTAGACAAATCGACCGAAAAAATCAGGGAAACCGTTGCCCAGGGGTTGCCCCAGGTAAGCGCTTCGATGGATTACACCAATTACCTTGGGGCTGAAGCTTCGTTAGAAATGGCCCCGGGACAATCCATATCCATTGAATTCAATCCGACGAGCAGCTTCAAAGCCAGTGTCACCCAACTGGTTTTCAACGGGAGTTATTATGTAGGCGTCCAGCTTTCGAAGCTGGCAAAAACCATAACAGAACAAAGTTACCGCAAGGACGAACTGAACGTAAGGGAACAGACTATTCAGGCATATTACACGGTGCTGGTAACCGAAAAGCTGTTAAACATCATCAAAGCCAATAAGGAAAATGCCCTGACGATGTTCGAAAAGACCACCAACCTCGCCAATGCCGGGATTGTTGAACAAACCGACCCGAAAAAACTGTCCATCATGGTGTCGACAGTGGATAATGCGATCAAATCAACTGAAAGGCAACTTGAACTGGGTTACAACCTGTTGCGGCTTCAACTGGGGCTGGAATCGGGACAGGAGATCCAACTGTCGTCCAGCCTTGCTGAATTAGCTGAAAAGTGTACACTTTATGGCGCTTCCGACAAGCAATTTGATATCGGGAACAACATGGATTTCAAATTGATCTCGATGCAGGGCGATATTGCAAAGAAACAAATTGAATTGAAACAATCAAGCTACCTGCCAACGCTGGCAGCCTACTATTCCCGGACCCAAAAAATCCAGACGGCAAAATTCGACATGACGCCCAACAATGTGCTCGGGCTATCGCTGAATGTCCCGATTTTTTCCAGCGGCCAGAGGAAAGCCCAGGTAAGCCAGGCGAGGATTGACCTGGATATCAATAAAAACACGCAGGCCTTGCTGACTCAGCAACTTACCTTACAGGAAAAACAACTCCGGTTCAATTACAACAACCTGCTGGAGCAATACCGTAACCAGCAGCGGAATGTAGAAATCGCCAAAGAAGTGCTCGAAAAGATGAAATTGAAATATCAGCAGGGCGTGATCTCAAGTCTGGAACTCACCAGCGCCAACAACGACTATCTGACGGCTGAATCGAACCATGCCGGCACCCTGCTGCAGTTGTTAAATGCAGAACTTGCCTTACGTAAAATCAACAATAACCTTTAATCATCATACCATGAATACGAACAAATTTTTACTTCTATCCATAATTGCCGGAATAGTCACCTTACAGACAGCCTGCTCTTCAAAAAAAGATAATGCTGCGGCAAATGCCAAAACTGCCGTTCAGCAAACGGTTCCCGTTAAAACCGAAGTTGTCGGCAAAGAATCGGTAGCCCGCACCATTGAATATACGGCTTCGCTCCTGCCTTACCAGGAAGTTCATCTGGCGCCGGCTTCACCCGGACGTATCGATAAAATCAACGTAAATATCAGCGACAGGGTACGCGCCGGACAGGCTTTGGTTATGATGGACCGCACGCAACTTGAACAGGCCCGAATTAACCTCGTGAAGCTGGAATCGGATTTCAGGAGGTTCGACACCCTGAAAAAAACCGGGAGCATCGCCGACCAGCAGTACGATCAGATAAAAACCGCTTACGATGTTGCTAAAACCAGTTATGCTTTTTTGCAGGATAACACGCAGCTCAAAGCGCCTTTCGACGGAATTGTTTCGGGCAAATATTTCGAAAACGGCGAGATTTACTCCGGCTCTCCCGCTGCCGCAGTCGGCAAACCGGCTATTGTATCCATTGTACAGATCAGCCAGTTGAAAGCCCTTGTCAGCATTTCTTCCATGTATTTCCCGCTGGTTTCGCAGGGCATGAAAGCCGTGATTGAATCGGAATTATATCCCGGCATCAAATTCACCGGCGATATCTCCCGGATTTATCCCACCATGGACAACGCCACCAAAACATTCACGGCCGAAGTCAGGATACAGAACGGCCAGTTGAAACTGCGTCCCGGCATGTTTGCCAAGATCATGCTTGACCTCGGCGAAGGGGAAGCCATTCTGGTTCCCAACATCTCCATCATCAAACAAACCGGTACCAACAACATGTACGTATTCGTCAACAAGAACAATGTTGCAGTTAAAACGCCTGTGATAACCGGGCGTATGTTCGATGATAAGATTGAGATCCTGAGCGGGCTCAACAGCGGCGACGAAGTGGTTATCGTTGGCCAGAACAAACTTGAGAACCAGTCTCCGATCTCGGTCATCAAATAATATGTCGTTCATAAGACACCTTTAAGTAACAGCCATAACAATTCAGAGAATGAGTTTATACAGCACTGCCGTAAAGAAGCCCGTCACCACCATCATGATTTGTATCGGGGTGATAATCCTGGGCATATATTCCTATTTGCAGTTACCCCTGGATTTCTTCCCAAAGATGGATCCGCCTTATATTTCGGTCATCACGTATTATCCTGGGGCCAATGCCGCCGATGTGGAACAAAACATCACCCGTAAACTGGAAGATGGTTTCGGATCGCTCTCGAACCTGAAAAATATGACCTCCACTTCCAAGGATAATATTTCGGTCGTAATGCTTGAATATGAATGGGGAGCAAACCTTGATGAAGCTACCAACGAAGTAAGGGATGCCGTCGGGATGACCCAGAACCGTCTGCCCGATGAAGTGGAAACGCCGGTCATCTTCAAAATCAGCACGAGCATGATCCCTGTGATTATGTTCAGCGTAACCTGCGACGAGAGTTATGAAGGCATCCAGGATATCCTGGACGACAAACTGGTTCAGCCCCTGAACCGCATCGACGGCGTAGGCAGCATTTACCAGATTGGCGCCCCCGTCAGGGCCGTGATGGTCGATATTGATCCGCGGAAGCTGGATGCCTTCAACCTGACGGTTGAGCAGATCGGCGGGATCCTGGCAGCCAACAACCTCAACCTCCCGTCCGGTAACCTGAAGATGGGAAAAGCCGATCTTGCCCTCAGGCTCCAGGGAGAATTCGAAAACAGCGATGTTGTTAAAAATATCATCGTCAGCAATTACAACGGAAAAACCGTATATCTGAAGGACATCGCCTCGGTGCGCGACTCCCTGAAGGACATCAATTCCTACGAACGTGCAAACGGACAAAAAAACGTCCGTATCATGATCCAGAAACAATCCGATGCCAATACGGTGGCTGTTGCCAACCAGGTGAAGAAAAAGCTTGAAGAAATCAAGAAAACGCTGCCTCCGGATGTAAAGGTGCAGGTGCTGATGGACACTTCGGTCAATACGATCGATTCTATCAACAACCTCTCCGAGACGCTGATCTACGCTTTGATTTTCGTTGTGCTGGTAGTATTTTTCTTCCTTGGACGATGGCGCGCGACATTTATCGTCTCGCTTTCCATCCCCATATCGCTGATTGCCGGGTTTATCTACATGTTCCTCTCCGGCGGGACCCTTAATATTATCACCCTGTCGTCGCTTTCCATCGCGATCGGCCTGGTGGTGGACGATTCCATTGTGGTACTCGAGAACATCACCAAAAAACTTGAGAAAGGGGGATTTACGAGGGAGGCAGCCATCTATGGCACCAGCGAAGTAAGCCTTGCCGTTATTGCTTCCACGCTCACCATCATTGCCGTGTTCCTCCCGCTTACCATGCTGGGCGGAATGACCGGTATCATCTTCAAACCCCTCGGATGGGTTGTGGCGATCACGGTAGCCGTGTCGGTCATCGTTTCCATGACGCTCACTCCGATGCTGAGTTCCAAGATCCTCAGTGCAAAACTACCTTCGACAGACACGCCTGCAGGCAAGTTATATTCCTTCTCTCAGGGATTGCTCCGCCGTCTGGACAATTTCTATGAAAAGATACTCTTCTGGGCTGTTAATCACCGGTGGACAATTATTATCATTGCCGGAGTGATTTTTATCTCCTCAATGGTACTTGTCAAATTCATCGGTACCGAATTTATGCCGGCATCCGATAATGACAGGATTTCGGCCCAGGTAAAACTGGCTCAGGGGAGCCGGATTGAGGAAACCGCCAAAACGGCCCACTATCTCGACAGCGTTTTCATGAAAAAGTACCCGGAAATAGAGCTTACATCAACAAGCGCCGGCGCCGGCGACGGTTCCAATTCCATGTCGGCGGTATTTTCTGAAACCGGTAATTACATCATTAACTACACCTTCAAGATGACGCCTCACCAGAAACGTGAAAAGGATATTTTCCAGATCGCTGAAGAAATGCGTAAGGATATCGAAGTGTTACCCGAGGTGGAAAAATTCTATGTCGATCCCGGATCATCCCGTTCGTCAGGCGGAATGGGTTCAGGAGGCGGAAGCGTACTGGAGATAAAAGTTTACGGCAACGATTTTGATAAAACCAACGTGGTTGCCGAAAATATCTCCAACGCCCTGAAAGGAATTAAAGGGGCCGAAGATATCAAGGTCAGCCGTGATAAGGATAAAACCGAACTGCAATTGGTGCTTGACCATGAAAAAATGACTTCGTTCGGGCTGAATACCGCTACCGTCGCCAACGCGGTCCGTAACCGTATCAACGGACTGACTGCCACCAAATACAAAGAAGCCGGCAATGAATACGATGTGATTGTCCGTTATGACGACAAATACCGGCAATCGACCGAAGATATTGAGAACATCAGTATTGCCACCCCTCAGGGCAAAATAATCAAGCTAAGTGAGATAGCGACGCTCAAACGTTTCTATTCGCCCCCGTCCATCGAAAGGGAGAACAAAGTGCGTATTGTTACCGTTTCAGCCGCCATTTCCGGTACCGATATCGGGACTGTGCAGGCAGGCCTTGACAGGGAAATTGCGAAAATGAACATCCCGGATGATGTCTCGCTTGAATATGGCGGGAGCATTGAAGATATGCAGGAATCATTCTCAAATCTCTTCCTGTTATTATTGCTGTCGATCATCCTGGTGTACATCGTAATGGCCTCCCAATTCGAATCATTGCGTGAACCATTCATCATCATGTTCTCGATCCTTTTTGCCCTTACCGGAGTATTTCTCAGTCTGTGGATTTTCCATTCCACCATCAACGTGATCTCCATGATCGGTTTGGTCATGCTCATCGGTATCGTTGTGAAAAATGGTATTATCCTCGTTGATTATACCAACCTGCTGGCCTCCAGAGGGTACCAGCTTAAAGAAGCCGTTATCGCTGCAGGCCGGTCCAGGCTGAGACCCGTGCTCATGACCTCTCTGACCATGATCCTTGCCATGATCCCGATGATCGTTTCTACCGGCAGCGGTTCCGAAATGTGGAAACCTATGGCTATCGCCATCTTCGGCGGCCTGACCTTCTCCACGCTGGTCAC
>DAONEP010000062.1:10170-18780 GCA_035403165.1 Bacteroidales bacterium
ATTGAAGCCTCGGTATAGGTTTTCTTCCTGAAGATTTCCCTGATTCCCGGTTGACATAAGTAATTGCCGGAACAGGAGATCCTAATAGCGAAATCGGGCAAATGGTCAAAAGCAGACATTAAGTCAGGCTTTTACCTTTGCCTGATTCTTTTTTTCCCGGCAGCCGTTCATATCATAAGAACAATTCCAATGCGTGATTTGTTAACTTAGTAACAAAAAACAGCGGAACTTTTTATCAAAAGAAACCTGTCTGTTTCATCAGGATCAAACACATATACTATTTTCTCCATCATGAAAACAAATCACGTATCAGAACAACGCCGCGTGGTAGTTGTCGGCGCAGGTGCGGTAGGCGCCACTTACTGTTATGCGCTGGCCCAAAGCGGGTTGGCCGACGAAATTGTGATCATCGATAAAAATGAGGACCTTATGCACGGACAGGTGCTTGACCTCGTGCACGGCCAGCCATTCTTCCCCACCGTCGCCATCAGGGAAGGCACCCCAGAGGATTACACCCGGGCTCAACTTGTAGTAATTACTGCCGGCATCGCCCAGCGCCCCGACGAAACACGGCTGCAACTGCTGCGCAAGAATGCACAGGTCGTCGGCGATATTGCCGCTGATGTAGCGGCGCATCATTGTGAAGGGGTCATGCTCATCGTGAGCAATCCCGTGGATGTGCTCACCTATATTGCCGTCAAACGATCGGGCTGGGACAGGAGTCGCGTCATCGGCTCAGGCACGGTTCTCGACAGCGCCCGGTTCAGGCACCTGCTCAGCATGCACTGCGGGGTGGATGTTCATAATGTCCATGCCTATATGTTGGGCGAGCACGGCGACAGTGAATTTGCAGCCTGGTCGATGACCAATATCGCCGGGATCAGCATTCACGATTACTGCCCGGTATGTGAAAAATGTTCCGACTGGAAAAACCAGCAAAAGCTCATTGAGCAACAGGTACGAGATTCAGCTTACCACATCATCAACTATAAGGGAGCCACACATTTTGCGGTAGGGCTGGCGCTCGTCAGGATTACCGGAGCTATCCTGAGGAACCAGTCCAGCGTACTGACGGTTTCCATCCTGGTAAATGGCGAATTCGGCATCCAGGACGTTTGCCTGAGCGTGCCCTGCATCGTAACGGCCAGGGGCGTGTCGGCCATCATCCGCAGCCCTTTGTCCGAAGAAGAATTCAGCCAGCTCAGGCATTCTGCCTCAGTTCTCCGCAATGCGATAGGCTCGCTGGAAGAAGAACCGCAATAATTGCTCTTCCTGCCATCCCTGTTTGCAGGTAATGCTATCCGGCCTGTCGGGATAGCATTACTCAATATCGATTCATATTTCCGGAAATTCCGGCGCGATGATCCTGAATTCAGATGCAGGATCAACAGGCCATTTCCCCTGCATTCTTTTTTGCAGATAACAGGTTATAAGCCCCTTTTACAACAACCTTGGCAGCCCTGGTATCAAATCCTTCCGGAAAGATTATTTCCGTGTAACCACCTTCCGAAACGCCCTTGTGAACTTCAACCATACGGTATTCCGTAAAGGGTTTGCCGTTTTCCTGTTTGTTTTTATCAAAAACAAAGATGTAGTCCTTATCATCAAAACTAACAACCGCTTCCGACGGCAACGATTCAACCCTGGAAGAAGAGGCTTCAATGACGGCATTTACATACATGCCTGAAATCATATTCTTACACTTATCGTTTACCGAAGCATAAACCCTGAATGATTTGTCGGCATTAACGGCCTTACCAACCTGGTACACCGTTGCATTGTGCTGTTCGGCTGCATTATTCAGAAAAAACCTGATGTTGTTACCTGCCGAAACCCTGTCGACATCTTTTTCGAAGAGGGTAAGTTCAAGAAAGAGCTTATCATTGTTTACGATTTCGAACATAACATCAGCAGGCGTAACATATTTACCGACGTTGACATTTACCGTCTTCAGAAATCCTGTAATCGGAGATACAATTGCAACGGAACGGGTGATGTTGTCTTCATGAAGTTTTGCCGGGTTGATACCTATCAGCATCAGTTTCTGTTCAAGGGCTTTTACCTGCGTTTTCATGCTTCTGTATTCCGAAGTAACCTGTTGCAGGCTTTTTTGTGAATATACGTCGTCCTTATACAGTTCCGTATGCCTTTTATACTCGGCTTCAGCAAACTCAAGTTTATTACAGGCATCCAGATAGTTTTGCTGGATATCGATGAAGTCCTGGTTTTCGATGATCGCCAGGGTTTGTCCTTTGGCAACTGCATTTCCAGGTAAAAGGAATGAGCTTCTGACAAATCCGCCCAACGGGGCCGATACGGTAGCCATGTTTTGGGGAGCCGCCAGGATGGTTCCCCCGGCATTTATGGTGCCGCTGAGAGAGCGCATTTCCACGGCGCCGAATTCTATGCCTGCCAGTTTAATCTGGTCTTCACGCATTTCCACGATATCGTCGGGAATTACTTCAGCATCCTCCCCACCGGATGATTTTTTTTCCTTGTTGCACGACGGCAAAACCGCAAGCAGGGCGGCAAAGTAAATGAGGGATCTTATCTTATTAATTTTCATAACAAATTGTTTTACATTATTTTACCCGTGATGTACCCTATGTTTATATAGGTCTGGATATAGCTGCTGAGGGCTTCCAGGTAATTCTGGCGAATGGTTAGCGCCCTGTTGAGGCTCATGACATAATCGAGGTAATCCATAGCGCCGGCCGTGTAACTTTTACCCGATTGTCCGATGATCAGGTCAGCTTCAGGAAGCGCCTGTTGTTCATAGAATTCAAGGCTCTTTTTGTGCTGGTCAAATTCGTCCAGTAAGTTGTGATATTCCGACACCAGCGACCTGGCGTATGCTTCTGCGTTGATGCGCGCTTCGTCCTGCCTGATGCCGGCTGCCCTGATCTTTGCCGAATAAGGCTTATACCAGAGGGGCAGGGCAATTCCTGCCTGAAAGCCATTGAATCTTTCGTCAGTGCCAAACATACGGGGAATAGAATTTATTTCCTGTACTCCCTGCATGGTCTGGCTGGAAAAACCAACCGAAAACTCAGGCAAAGCAAGGCTTATTTCCAGTTTCCTGTTCAGATTTTCAACTTCTGCCTGGTTCAGGTAATAACCCAGGAAAGGATTATGGGCCAGGAAAGCCGAATCGCCGGCGATCACCGGCATCACGGGCTTGAATAACGAATCGGAAGGAAGATAAAGGTCCTGCGTATTCAGCAGGGTACGAAGTTTTCGGGCATATATACCCATATCCGATTCTGTTTGCTGAAGCCGGTCCCTGATTTCGAGGTTCTGTGACCGCGCCGTGATCATTTCGAGGCGGTTTGTTTCGCCCGTTTGCGCACGGAGTTCAGCAGCCTTGCAGAAACCGGAAAAGAGGCTGTCCTGGCAGACTAACAATTTTTTCTTCTCCATAAGATAGACAAGCTGCCAGTAAACCCTTTTTACCTCGGTAGCTGTTTCAAGCCTGGATTGCTTCAGTTTCCATTCACTGTCCCTGATAGTTGCCGCCGCCAGTTTGCTACGGTTAGTGTAGACCGTCGGGAATAAAACAGACTGGGAAACCGTAATACTGTTATCTTTTGAATAGGAATTGAACTGCCCGTATCCGAATTCTACGGAAGTCTTGGGTATCTCCCAGGAAGCGCCTTTCAGCATTTTCTGCTCCTCTACCGAATAAGCCGAAGAACGCAGCGCCAGGTTATTATCAAGGGCCATTTTAACAGCATCCTCCAGGGTAATCCTTCCTGTCTTCTGAGCCTGCGCCGGGTTAAAAAACGCATTTGCCGAAATCAGGAACGCTGCAACCAGCAAGGGGGTAACGGTCTTTTTCGTGAATAATGGCTTTATCCGGGTTTCGGTGAAGAAAACATAAAACACCGGCAGAATAACCATGGTAAGGATTGTGGCCGTGATAAGCCCTCCGATAACGACGGTTGCCAAGGGTTTTTGGACTTCGGCGCCGGCCGAGGTGGATAAGGCCATCGGCAGGAAGCCGAACGAAGCTACCGCGGCCGTCATCAATACGGGACGCAGGCGGGAATGCAGGCCTTTTAAAACACGCTGATGGATGTCGGTAATACCTTCTTTTTCCAGACGGTTGAATTCAGCTATCAGCACAATTCCATTCAGGACGGCAACCCCGAATAAGGCGATGAAACCCACGCCTGCCGAAATGGAGAAGTTCATCCCGCGAATCCAGAGGGCGAAAACTCCGCCGATAGCAGCCATAGGCACTGCCGAGAAGATAAGCAGGGTTTCCCGGAGCGAACGGAAAGTGAGGTAGAGGATTACAAAAATCAGCAGCAGCGCGACAGGTACTGCGATCGACAAACGCCTCTTGGCTGCGGCCAGGTTCTGAAACTGCCCGCCGTAATCAATATAATATCCGGTTGGGAGATTGACCTTTGCATCTATTTTGTTGGTCACCTCGGCTATCACACCCTGGACATCCCGGTTCCGGACATTGAAGCCGATCGTTATGCGGCGCCGGGCATTTTCGCGCGATACCTGGGCCGGTCCTGATTTAATTTCGATGCTGGCAATTTGTTCTAGGGGAATTTGTCCTCCATCGGGCAAGGCGACCGCGAGTGTTTTGACATCGTCAAGGTTTTGGCGATAGTCTTTATCGAGCCGGACCACCATTCCGAATCTCTTTTCCTCGTCAAACACCACCCCTGCCTGGCTTCCGGCAAAAGCAGAACGCAATATGCGGTTTGCTTCTTCAATGGAAACGCCATACCGGGCCAGACGGTCGCGGTCAAATTCAACCTGCACCTGGGCCAGGCCGGTAACCTTTTCAACGTTTATGTCTTCAACGCCTTCCACCCGGTCAATTACCTTTTCAATTTCAGAAGCTTTTGCAGCAAGGGTATTCAGGTCATCTCCGAAGAGCTTGATGGCCACATCCTGCTTCGACCCTGTCATAAGTTCATTAAACCTCATCTGGATAGGCTGCTGGAATTCGAATTTTACGCCCGCCAGTACTGCCAGCTTATCTTCCATTTTGGCGACAAGTTCTTCAAGCGTTTCTGCCGAAGTCCACTCACTTTTCGGTTTGAGGGTAATGATGTAATCCCCGGTTTCCATTGGTGTAGGATCCGTGGGTATTTCCCCCGCCCCTATCTTACACACAGTATGTTTGATCTCAGGAAAATTCTTGAGCAATATTTTATTGGCTTTTTCAACCATGTCAACCGTATGCGATAAGGAACCACCCTGCAACGTCATCACGCCTGCCGCCAGGTCGCCTTCTTCCAGTTGAGGAATAAACTCCCCTCCCAACCGGGTAAACAGGAACAGGCTGAATATGAAGAGCAGGATGGCTGATGCCGAAACCAGCAATTTCCGCCTGAGCGCGAAGTTTATCACCGGGGTGAACATTTTATGAAACCAGTCCATCAGCCTGTCGGAGAAGTTGCGCCTGTGGCTGGTATTCCTGCTTAAGAACAGGGCCGCAGCCATGGGAACATAGGTAAGTGAAAGAATCGCCGCGCCGGTCAGGGCAAAAGCAACTACCTGCGCCATAGGCCTGAACATTTTTCCTTCGATGCCGACCAGGGCCATAATGGGCAGGTAAACGATAAGGATGATGATCTGGCCGAAAGTTGCCGAACTCATCATACGTTTTGCCGATTCCAGGACGTTTTCATCCATTTGTTGCTGCGACAGCCTGGCCAGACCCTGATGATGGCTCTTGCTCATAAACACCCGGTGTACCGCGCTTTCAACAATGATGACGGCGCCATCCACGATCAGTCCGAAATCGATAGCCCCCAGGCTCATCAGGTTGCCCGAAACCCCGAAGAGGTTCATCATGGAGATGGCAAACAGCATGGAAAGCGGGATCACGGATGCAACGATCAAACCCGCCCGGAAATTCCCGAGCAACAAAACCAGGATGAAGATCACGATCAACGCACCTTCGATCAGATTCTTAGCAACTGTTCCGATGGCCCTGCCGACCAGTTCGGACCGGTTCAGGTATGGCTCGATAGTAACACCTTCAGGTAATGACTTTTGAATGGATTGGATGCGCGTTTCAACGTTATCTATCACCTGATGCGCATTTGCACCTTTCAGCATCATGACAACCCCGCCTACGGCTTCGGCGGTATCAACCACAAATGCGCCGTAACGGGTGGCGCTCCCGTATTGAACGGTTGCCACATCCCTGATCAATACAGGGATACCGGAAGCGTTTGTTTTCACGACAATCTTTTCAATGTCTGCCAATGAACCTACCAGCCCGATGCTTCGGATGAAATAGGCATTAGGCTTCTTATCAATATAAGCGCTGCCGGTATTTTCATTGTTCCGCTCGAGGGCGTCAAAAATATCGGTCAGCGTCAGCCCCATTCCCCTGAGCCTTTCAGGATTTACAGCAACCTCATATTGCTTTACGAAGCCTCCGTAACTGTTTATGTCCGCAACGCCCGGCGTTCCCAGCATTTCACGGCGCACGACCCAATCCTGGAGTGTCCGGAGTTCCATCGGGGTATATTTCGTTTCATACCCTTTATCCACCGCCAGGCGGTACTGGTAAATTTCGCCCAGACCAGTGGATATAGGGGCGAGTTCTATTTTGGCGAATCCGTCAGGGATTTCCTCTTCTGCCTCCCTGAGCCTTTCGGTTAATTGTTGCCGCGCCCAATATATATCGACGCCGTCTTTAAAAACCACGGTAACAACCGATAGTCCCAGCCTTGAAATCGACCGGAGTTCAATGATGTCGGGAATGTTGGCAACGGCTACTTCAACAGGCGCCGTAATAAAACTTTCAACTTCCTGAACGGCAAGCGAAGGCGCCAGCGAAATTATCTGCACCTGGTTATTGGTGATGTCGGGTATGGCATCGACGGGTAAACGGGTCAGGGAATAGGTTCCCCATCCGATTAATGCAATAACAAACAGCCCGACAATGAATTTATTTTTAATTGAAAATTGGATGATCCGTTCTATCATAGGTAAAACCTTAACACGTTAATAATACAACCTGCCGGATTCCCGATTATGGAATGCCGGAAGCAGATTGAAATAAATTATCACGGAAAGATTAACCTATCTTAGGCGGTTCCCAGATAGCAATAACAGGAGATGATACCTGATGAGAAACGTTTGCAAATTCCTGTCTTCTCATGAAAGGGTAACATTCAAAATGTACGGAGAAGTCCTGGATAATAACAGGGGTAGCACAGCAGTTGCAGGTGCAGAAAGGGGAGCAATGGTCGGCGCCTTCCTGGTGATGCCGGTCGCTGCAGGGTTGCGTCATATTATTATTATTAACGGCATGCTTGTCGGGAAGCCGGTCAACACACGGGGTTAGTGTCAGTGCGACGACATACAGGGATAATATGAATGCCAGGACTTTCATCAGAATTACAAGGCTGTAAAATTACAGGAAAAAGTTATTCTGCCTGCAATTCTTTCTGCGTTGAAAAATACTTCTTCCCAAACAGGAAAGCAATATTCACCAATCCGATCATCACTGGGACCTCTACCAGCGGCCCGATAACGGCTGCAAAAGCTTCACCGGAGTTCATGCCGAAGATGGCGATTGCCACGGCGATAGCGAGTTCAAAGTTGTTGCTGGCCGCCGTGAACGAAAGCGTAACCGCCTGCCCGTAATTGGCACCTACCCTTTTACTCATGAAAAAGGAAAGCATGAACATGATCAGGAAATAAACCAGCAACGGGATGGCAATCATAACCACATCAAGGGGAATCTTCACGATATACTCCCCTTTGAGCGAGAACATCACGATAATAGTAAACAACAGGGCTATCAGGGTCAGCGGGCTGATCTTCGGAATAAATTTATTGTGATACCACTCTTTGCTCTTAATGCGGATCAGGATAAACCGGGTAAGGAAACCGGCAATAAACGGAATGCCCAGGTAAATGAATACACTCTCGGCTATTTGGCCGATGGTGATATTTTCGACAGCATCATTTGTAGGAATACCGAACCAACCGGGAAGAACTGCAATGAAAAAATAAGCATATACCGAGAAAAAGAGCACCTGGAAGATGGAGTTAAAAGCCACCAGCCCGGCGGCATACTGCGTGTCGCCTTTTGCCAGTTCATTCCAAACGATAACCATGGCTATGCAACGGGCCAGCCCGATCATGATGATGCCATACATGTATGGCAGGTTCGAATTATTCTCGCCCGGGAACAGTTTGAACAGGATAACCGCCAGCGCAAACATCAGCACAGGGCCGATGATCCAGTTCTGTATGAGGGATAAGGCAAGCACCTTCCGGTTCCTGAAAACATCGCCCAGCTCTTCGTATTTAACTTTGGCCAATGGCGGATACATCATGAGTATCAGCCCTATTGCAATAGGTATGTTGGTTGTGCTTTCGGGCGATGATTTCATCGAATCCCAGAATTGGGCAATTGAGGGAAACAGGTATCCTGAAAACACCCCTATAAACATAGCCAGGAAAATCCATAATGTCAGGAACCTATCCAGGAATTTTAAACGTGGTTTTGATGGCATATCTTATGAATTTGAAAATGTGACAATTTGAGAATTTGAGAATGGGGCTGTCGGTAAACCCGCTATCAGGTTATTATTTTCATGGCTTTGAAGATCTTAA
>DAONEP010000063.1:0-18612 GCA_035403165.1 Bacteroidales bacterium
GAAATTCTTCCGGGATTTTTTTTGATTATCCACCTCAGCCCTGCATGTAAACCAGGATTTCCGTGAGTTCCAACTTCCTTTTACATCCTCGTTTTCACGAGCGCAAATCTCTGTTTCAGTTTAAGGAAAGGCTTCTCAAACAATTCATAACTGATAACGGGAACTATGAGCGATAAAGTGAAAATCAGCAGGAAATAGAAATAGATATTGCTGATCCCGAATCCGTACATTACTTTCTTGATGACGATAAGAATCAGGATATTACCGTACATGTAGATGCCATAGGAAACCTTCCCCAGGTACAGCAAGGGTTTGAACCGGTACATGGCCTTTTTCCGGTCCGGGTTAAACAGCAGGTCCATCATGAGCAGGCCTAGCAGGGAGATATAAACGAACTTCCGGGTAACCCCGTTCAGCATATTTTCATAGTTGCTCATATCATCGAATGAAAGAAGGAAGATAAGCACCACTGAAATTATCACCACGATACTCCAGTGAAGTTTGAATTCAAAAGGCTTTTTTATATAGAAAACGGCCAGCAGCCCGCCCAGCAGAATAACATCCATCCGGCTGAAGGTATGCAGGTACAACTGGTACCAGTTCGAGTCCAGGAAAAGATAGGTACTGATTTTATAGAGCCAGCTAAAACCGATAAGCCCCAGGATGGCCACGGGTAATTTTTTAAAAGGGACAAACGCGACAATTAACGGCCAGATCAGGTAAAAATGCTCTTCGATGCAGATAGACCAGAAATGGGAGAAAGGATACGTCCATTGCTGAGTGTGGATGGTTTCGAAATTATTGACCAATGCAATGGTAGGCCAGTAGTTGGGTTGCTTTTCGCCGAGCCAGTTTACCAGCAGCGGAGCGACGGCTACCAGAAAAAAGTAAAGCGGCCATATACGCAAACCACGCCGGATATAAAACTTCGGGACATTTACCTTGCCGAATTTTTCCTTTTCTATGACCAACAGATAGGTTAACAGGTAACCGCTGATAAAGAAAAAGATATCGACGCCGAACGGCATATTCCTGATGAACTGGTCAACATGCAGGCCAACGCCGGAAAAGGTTTTGTAATCGCCGGCCGAAATTACGCCCGGCAACCCGAACCATCCTTTCCAGGCAATATAGGAATGATAAATAACAATCATGAAGGCGGCGAAGAAACGGATAATATCAAATTGAGGGATATATACCGTCGATGAGGTTTTTTCTTGCAAGGAGATCAGGTTTTGAATAATTTTCAAAAATAAGGAGATTTAGAAACCGGATAAAATTCGCGGTACTTTTTTCAGGCAACAGCCGGCTAAAAACCGGGAAAACCGCGACTGGCAACCGGAAGCCACCGGCGCCGGGAGCCTGGGCTGCCGTAATAAAAAACTGACGGTTGCCTCTGATGAAATTCATCCGGGGTGAAACGAATAAATTTTTACTTTTAATGAGTTTTTATGCTTCACAATGACAAAATTACTACTCCCTGCTATCTTAGCCTGTTTACTGAATTCAGTCTGTTATTCACAACTGGTTTCACCTCCGCCCTTGACCGATCAGCAAAAAGCCAGACTCGCCGCGGTTCCGGAAGTCAAATTCCAGCCGCGTCGCGGAGCGCTCTCCATGCCTTACGCCGTCGATAATTCGGCGAAACCCTATTTCAGGCCTCTCTTCGCCCAGGTGGGACTGGAATGCGGACAGGCCAGCAGCATCGGGCTCGGGCTGACCTATGAGCTTAACACATTGCGCGTCCTGCCCGGTAATGTGCCGCAAAATCAAATGGCCACCCATTTCACCTACAACTTTATAAACGGAGGAAGCAACGCCGGTGTCAGTTTCCTTGAATCGTGGGAAGTTGTAAAACGGGTCGGTAATCCGAGCGTTTATGATTACGGCGGTATTGCTTACGGCGGTCCGTCAAGGTGGATGTCGGGATATAATCTTTATTACAACGCAATGCACAACCGGATTACCGATATAAGGGTCATTTATATCAATACGATCGAAGGGCTTAATACGCTGAAAAACTGGATCTATAACCATCTGGATGCCGATACTATCGGCGGGGTTGCCAATTTTTACTCGCAAACCATGACGGTCACCCAAAAACTTCCGACCGGCACCCCTTTTGGCGGGCAGTATGTCATTACCGCATTCGGCAGCAGTCCTAACCATGCCATGACCATTCTCGCCTATAACGACTCCATCCGTTACGATTATAACGGCGACGGGAAATTCACTAACGACATTGATCTGAACGGTGACGGGATCATTGACCTGAAAGACTGGGAAATCGGGGGCTTTAAAATAGCCAATACTTACGGAAGTATATCAAACTGGGCAAACCAGGGATTTGCCTGGGCTATGTATAAAGCCTTTGCCGAGAATCCGTCCAGCGGGGGAATCTGGAATAATGCCGTATATATTTCTTACGCAAAAAAGGACCTTGCCCCCAAACTGACCATGAAGGTCACACTTAAGCATACCAGCCGGAACAAACTGAAAGTAGTTGCCGGGGTAGCCAATAACCTTTCGGCCACAGAGCCTGAAGCTACGCTGAATTTACCGATTATGGACTATCAGGGGGGAGACCTGTATATGAAAGGGGGTACAACCGAAGATGACAAGACCATTGAATTCGGGCTGGATGCCACCCCGCTGCTCAGCGAGACAGTCAGCGGGCAGCCGGCGAAGTTTTTTCTGATGGTGCAGGAAAACGATCCTTCAAACCAGGCAACCGGTCAGATTGTTTCATTCGACCTCATCGACTATACCGTCGGCGCCGTCACCATACCGGGAGGGTTCTCCAATGTTCCGCTTGTCGAAAACGGCCTTACCACGCTTTCCATCACGGCAACCATTAATTGCAGCAAACCGGCCATACAAAACACTTTCCTCCCGGAAGCCAACTTATATGAGCCCTATAGCCAACAGCTTAATGTGAGCGGCGGTACGCCTCCCTACAAATGGAAATTTGCCATCGATTATCCGGAATCGACAGACACCGGTTCATTTCCGATGGTCAATACCCATCAGCTTTCAGTAAACAATACTGCTTCCGGATATGCAAGCCAGGAGTTACCTTTTCCATTTCCCTATTATGGAAAAACATATACCAGGGTTTACCCGCACGTGGACGGATATCTGATGTTTGAAGATCATCAGGTTCCCTGGCCGTATATTATTTATGAAAAGACGTTTTTAAAAAATACAAAGTGCATCTCTCCATACATGGGCAAGCCGCTGGTAATGATGACCGGCGAAGGCGACGGCATCTGGTACCAGGGATGCCAGGATAGTGTTACTTTCAGGTGGAGGCTCTCCGTTTACGGTGCAACCCCTTCCTCAGACCTCAATTTTGCGGTAACCTTATATCCCGATGGCAATATCAGGTTTTATTACGGCGATATGACAACCTCATCATACATGAAATGGTATTCCGGCTTATCAAACGGCGATGGCCTGAATTATCATTTCACATCCATTTATGATTCGTTGTCGCAACCGGTTGCCGGTTCAAGATTTCTGTTCACCCCCCAGGAATTTCCCGACGGATTGTCGCTTACCGATAATGGCCAGTTATACGGAACGCCCCTGCATTCCTGTGACAACCTGCCGCTAAAGTTCTACGTTGAGGATAATAACTTTCTCTATACTACCCGAACCCTGAATTTTAAGACCAAAGGCGTGGAAATCGCTTATGAGGTCAGTTCGGGGAACGACAGCCTTATAGAATATGGTGAAACAGTGTACCTTACACCGGTACTGAAGAATACCTGCAACGCCGCACTTCACAATATCGTCATGCATCTCAATGTCGCCGATCCTTATGTTATTCCGATAGACAGTATTGAGACCATCGGCACGCTGAACCCGGGACAAACCGTTTCCTTTCCTGACGCTTTCAGTTTTTCGGTCAGGAACACGGTTCCCAACAGGTATATCCTGAACCTGGATGCCAGGCTTGTCGCCGACGAAGAGACCTATACCCGTAACAGCCAGGATACGGCATGGTCTGCCGTTCCGGTGATTTCGCATGTTGCGGTATCGGACGGCAACGACAATGTGCTGATGCCCGGTGAAACAGGGAACCTGCTTGTGACGCTGCATAATAACGGCAGGTCAATGGCAACGGATATTTCCGCTGTCCTTTCCGTTATCGATCCTTATCTTTCGATACAGCAGGGAAACGCATCCGTTGATACGCTGAATGTCAACGGCTCACCGGTCCTTTCCTTCACGATCACCGCTGCCGCTGCCTGTCCGCCCGGCCATGTAGGATTCCTGAATTTCCATTTGGCAGGTGATAAAGGCATTACCCTGAACGACAGTGTATATGTGAATATCGGCCCCATCATCGAAGATTTTGAAACCGCTTGTTTCACCAGGCTTCCCTGGAAATTTTCGGGCAATAAGGACTGGGTTATCAGTCAGAATTTTCCTTATGAAGGCGATTTTTGTTCTGAATCAGGCGTTATAACCGATAACCAGGAGAGCAGCATGTATGTTACGCTGAATGTGCTTTCGCCCTCCGATATCAGCTTTTATCGCAAGGTTTCATCCGAAGCCAATTATGATTTCCTGTACTTCTGTATCGACGGGCAGGAACAGGGCAAATGGTCGGGAGAACAATCCTGGGAAAAGTTCACCTGCCAGGTGCCGGCCGGGATCCACAGTTTCCTGTGGAGATACCGGAAGGACTATTCTATCTCGAACGGATCGGATAAAGCCTGGGTAGATTATATCTCATGGCCGCCCCTGGCAAACATGCTGCTGTTTGCCTCAGCAGGGCCTGATGACAATGCCTGCGCAGGGCAAGGCCACCAGCTTTCGGGCCAGGTGATCAATGCCTCATCGCTCTGGTGGTCGACCAGCGGGACCGGTACTTTTATGAATATCAGCCAGCCAGATGCTATTTATACGCCAAGCGCCAATGATCTGGCCGGCGGACAGGTAACACTCACCATCCATGCCAGCCAGAATGGGCTTCCGGGCGTGACCGACAATATGAACCTGAATATTTTACCTGCCCCGGTGGTTAATGCCGGCCCTGACGGATCGGTATGCCAGGGCGAGGGATTTCCGATAACGCAGGCTGCAACCGCCAATCAGGCATCCGTGTTATGGACCACTTCGGGAGACGGCAGTTTCGATAACCCGGCATTACTGAATCCCGTTTACACTCCCGGAAATAATGACCAATTGAACGGAACCGTGACATTAACCCTCACTGCTTCCGGCCCTTCGGGCTGCTCCGCCGTGAGCGACGCCATACTCCTCACCGTCCATCCTGCTGTGGTTACCAATGCCGGTCCTGACCAGATCATCCCCTATAACACCTCCGCACAACTCTCAGGTTCAGCTTCAGGAGGCTCAGGGACGTTTACAGCATCCTGGGAACCTTCGGATTTGCTTGCCGATCCGACGGTATTCAACCCGGTCACCGCCTTGCTGACCAATACCCAGGCATTTACCTTAACCGCTTCCGATAACAACACCGGCTGTTCATCATCCGACCAGATCCTGGTGACGGTGACCGGCGGACCCCTTTCCGTCACAACGAGTGCAAATCCTTCAACCATATGCCCGGGCGATACAAGCCAGCTCTCGGCAACCGGCAGCGGCGGCTCGGGGACCTATACCTATCAGTGGACCTCAAATCCCCCGGGATATTCCTCTGCCCTGCAAAATCCTTATGTTACGCCTGCCGTAACCACCGTCTATACCGTTGAAATCAATGACGGCGCAGCATCGGCATTTGGCTCTGTAACGGTTACCACCGATACAGGCCCATCCGCTCCTGCCAGGCCCCAGGGACCTCAGGCCGTCAACGTGTTATATACGTCTGTTTCTTCCTATTTCACTGCAGGCTCGCCAAATGCAACCCAGTACGCCTGGCATTTCAGGCCTGCGGATGCCGGCGTTATCGTTCCCGACAATGCAGATTGCGATGTGCAGTGGAATTCCGCTTTCGAAGGTATAGCCGCGTTGAGCGTCGTCGCCTCAAATGAATGCGGGACAAGCGGTTCATCCGATACGCTGTTTATTACGGCTAACAGCCAGGTCGGGCAACCGGACGAGTCTCCCCTGAATGAGTTGCATATCTATCCCAATCCTGGAAAAGACATCTTCAATGTTGTAGTTCCCGAGGCTGGCGAGTACTTTTTCCGGATCTATAACCTGCAGGGCAAACCGGTGAAGGAAGGCAATATCCGGCCCGATCCGGGCAACATGATCTTCAGGCTGGATATGAGCGGGATGCCCGCCGGCATTTATCACCTGGCGGTCAGCAGCAACCGGCAAAACCTGTCAGGAAAAATCACCCTGGTAAAATAACCCGAAAACAGCAATATGTCTTTTTATCAAAACGGTTAGGGAACAGGAAGTTTTTTCTATTACTTTTGCACCGGTTTCGGGAGTTTAGCTCAGTTGGTTCAGAGCGCATGCTTCACACGCATGAGGTCGGCAGTTCGAGCCTGCCAATTCCCACCCAAAGCCACCCCAAAGGTGGCTTTTTTGCTTAAGGTCAGGTGATTCAGAGCGTCCCGATTCCATCGGGAAGGCCGGCAGTTCGGGTCGCCGGTTTCACCGGGACAAGCCTGCCAATTCCCACCCAAAGCCACCCCAAAGGTGGCTTTTTTGCTTAAGGTCAGGTGATTCAGAGCGTCCCGATTCCATCGGGAAGGCCGGCAGTTCGGGTCGCCGGTTTCACCGGGACAAGCCTGCCAATTCCCACCCGAAGCCGCCTTTATGGTGGCTTTTTTATTTTAGCTCAGGCGATTCAGAGCGTCCCGATTCCATCGGGAAGGCCGGCAGTTCGAGTCGCCGGTTTCACCGGGACAGGCCTGCCAATTCCCACCCGAAGCCGCCTTTAGGGTGGCTTTTTTGTTGGGTTGACGCAGCTGACTTCCGGTAATAATACACTAATATTCACCGGCATAAGATAAAATCCCGATTTTTTTTGTATCTTTAAGGTATGCGGCACCTTCTGGTTGCCGATGCTTCTTAAAAACTTCCTTCCTCCTGTACTTACTGCAAGGCGTCTCAGCTTTCATGTAGTGCTTCCCGAACATCATTCAGTCCGTTTCGTACTATTCCATAGTATCGGAATTCTGAATTTTTTACCGGAATCATTCAGTAATCTTAAAAAACAGGAACATGAAAACATTTACGCTTGCGTTACTGGCCATGATGGCAACCTTGGCTGCCCGGCCGCAGGTGATTGAAAGCTTCGACCCTATTACCATGCACATCATGCTGGGCGGATCGAATGACTTCAGTTATATTTCCACACTGGCAAATCCGGTTCCTTCCGGCATCAACACCAGCCCTTATGCCGGGATGCTGTTCCGCGATAAGGACGGTGTGCCCTGGTGCGGGTTCTGGTCCCCGCTGTCGGCTCCCATTGACCTGACCACCGACAAGTACGTCCATGTGAAGGTCTGGAAACCCCGCATCAGTCCTGTCAGGTTCAAGATTGAATCAGGAGCCGCCGGAACACTCGAAATCGAATCGATGAGCCCGCAAACGCTTATCAACGAATGGGAGGAACTGGTGTTTGACTTCTCCTCCAAAACAGGTCTTTACGGGCAGGTCGTATTCATGCCCGATTACCTGGACCCTGTCGGGCTTACCGATGATATCACCATCTATTTCGACGACATTTTCCTGAACAACGATCCCACCCCCGGCAGCGCCCCGTCGCAGATGATAGAAAACCTGGAACCCATCGCCATGAATGCCATGCTGGGCGGCGCCGATGATAACAGCTTTTTCAGCATGGCGGACAATCCCGATCCCGGCGGGATAAATCCGAGCCAGAAAGTGGGCTATTTTCTCCGCGACAAGGACGGCCTCCCATGGGGCGGATTCTGGTCGGCCCTGCCTGCGCCTGTCGATGTCACCGATAATAAATATGTTCATGTCAAAGTCTATAAACCCCGGATCAGCCCGCTGCACTTCAAAATTGAAGGCGGCGCCGCCGGAAATCTTGAAATTGAATCCACTCAGCCGCAGGAAAATATCAATCAATGGGAAGACATGGTATTTGATTTTTCATCGAAAACCGGCGCCTATCCTACCATTGCCTTCATGCCTGACTTCCTGGATCCTGTGGGGCTGACGTATGATATTGAAATCTATTTTGACGACATTCTGGTGAATGACGATCCTTTTCCAAACGCCATGAGGATAGTGGAAATAAACGTTGATATGAGGAATTCCGGGATCTTCGATGAGCCTGTTTACATCTCGGGCGATTTTGGGGGAATATGGGGCGTTTGGAATGAACCAGGTAAAAATTTAAATGACCAGATGCTTGACCCCGATGGCGATTCCGTTTATTCCATCACCATGAACCTGCTTGACGGTGTTTATGCCTTTAAATTTTTCAAAGGAACAGGCTGGGGCGGCGGCGAGTGGCCAGGTGACCCGAACCGGATTGCGACCATAACCTGCGACAACATCCTTAATTGCATGTGGGGCATTTATGGATTTACAAACAGGAAAGAAACAGATTCTCCCGTTGTCATCTCGTTATACCCGGTTCCTTTCACCGATTACTTCACAATTAATTCCCCTGCCGAACTTTCTTCTGTAACGATTTCCTCGCTGGCAGGAAAGAAATTGCTCAGCTATGGGCACCTTTCGCAGGGCAAAATACAAATCGGGCCGGTTTCCTTGCCCTCCGGCATGTACCTGGTAACATGTACGCTAAAAACAGGCGAGCGTCATACCTTTAAGGCAGCCAGGTTAAAATAAACCGGTGATAAGACCTGTTTACGCAGCCATAAAGAGACTGTTTTAAGAGTCTGCATTGATGAGGGGGGAAGTTCTTCGTGAGCCATCGGGTTGGAGACACATCGCCGGGAAGCGGCTCAACAAAGAAGCAACGAGATTTACCAAACCGGATTCAGACTTTTGAGACAGTCTCTCCTTTTTTCAGGTATAATTATTATATTCAGGAACGCTAGTGTCCGGGAAACACCAGAAAGTAATTGATAATCAAGCCCTACCTCACCCCAACCCCTCTCCTGAAGGAGAGGGGCTTAATCGACACATATTCAATATTTTAAACAATCCATGGCCGTTTTATCCGGACAATAGTGATTCAGAAAAATATAGCTCCATACTCACAAGTAATCTGTCTTCCCCTGATTCCGGAAACCAGGTATCGCCCGAAGCACCTGTTTAATAAACAATTCGTAAGTTAAAGCTCCGGTACAAACCTTCCTGGTTGCGCTTTCGCGGAAGGCATTTAACGCCCCCGACATTTGCCCGCATTTTCATACATTTGCTGTCATGAGATGCCGGATAAACTTTAATATTTTATTCCTTGCTGCTTGTTTTGCCTTACTGGCTCTGGCATCGTGCAATACGCCCCGGAAAGTTCAGAAAAGGGGCGGTTACCTTCTGACAAAAAACAGCATCAGGATCGACAATCCCTACCTTCCTTCGGATGAGATTGAAGGCTTTATCCAGCAGAAACCGGTAAAAAACACGTTTACCTATTTTCATCCCGGCGTATGGATATACCGACAGGCGTCGCACGGGAATCCGAACCGTTTCAAGAAATACATCAAACAGACTTTCGGCACCGAGCCTGTTCTGTACGACAGCAACCTCACCTTGCGCTCCGCATCCCTGGTAAAGCAATATGCCGCCGACAAAGGGTTTCCTGCTGCTATGATCCGTCATAACGAGTACTATAAAGAAAGCCACGTCCAGGTCATATACAGGATAGAGGCCGGCTCCCCGTACCTTGTGTCGTCTTTCAGCACAAATATCCCCGATACCGCCATCGGATCGTTATACCGCGAAGCCGGCAATGAATCGCTGATTAAAACCGGTATGATTTTCGACACCTACATCCTTGACGATGAGCGTGACCGTATTGCTGCATACCTCAAAAACAAAGGCTACTACTCTTTTTCAAAGACGGATATCAACTATACCGCCGATACGGCATCAGGCAACCACGAAGTAAAACTTGTGCTCGACATTAACAAACCTGTCGTGAAAAACGCCGAAAAAGGCGATTCGCTGGTCAGGATTAACCACCCGAAATATTACTTCCATAACATTTACATTCACACCGATATTGACGCCATCGCCGCTGCCGGCGGAAAAGCCGATACGGTCATTTATACCTATCCTCACAGAAAGCAGGACACCGTTGCCCGTCAACTATATTTCATCCAGGCCGGGAAGCCCAGGATTCGCTGTTCGACCATCGCCAATGCCGTTGTTTTATCGGAGGGGCAACCCTTTAACATGGAAGCCGGCAACCTGACGTACAAACGTCTGGTCAATTTATCGGCTATCCGATCTGCCACTTTAAGCTATAACCCGGTAAATCCCGAAGAACTTATTAAAGGCGGCAAGCAGTGGCTCGATTGTAATGTCAGGATTTCCCGCAATCCTTCCTACATTATGAATATCGGCACCGAGGGAACAAACTCCGGGGGAACCATGGGTTTAGGCGTAAATACCCTGCTCTCGGACCGCAATATTTTCAGGGGTTCCGAAACCTTCAGGATGAAGTTTACGGGCGCTGCCGAAGTACAGGGCAACCTGCCTGAAGGCGAAAACATCAATAAATTTCTTTTCTTCAACACATACCAGGCCGGGGTGGTTACCGGGCTGGACATCCCCCGCCTGCTGGTGCCTTTCCGCATTTTCGACAAATCGAGATATTCACTGGCACAGACTTCGATCAGCGCCGGTTATAATTTTGAAAAGCGCCCCGATTATACCCGCAACATTACAACACTCTTCCTGTCGTATCAGTGGAGCAAATCGGAAAAAACACGGTTCATATTTACCCCATTGGAATTGAATTATGTCGGAATCGAAAAAGATTCAAGTTTTCAGGCGTACCTCAATGCACTATCCGATCCGTATTTTGTAAGCCAGTATTCCGACCACCTGCTGAGCATGATACGTTTCAGCATTACCCACAGCAACCAGATGCTGCAAAAACAAAAAAGACTGTACTTTATCCGTCTGACGGCCGAAACAGCAGGCAACATGCTTCATGCTTATGATAAAGCTTCCGGTTCGCCTGAAACCGGCAATGTTTATTATAAGCATCTTGGCGTACGCTATGCCCAGTACCTGCGCCTCGATATCGACCTGCGACTGTTCCGTGAAATAACCAGCAAAAATACCATTGCAGCCAGACTGATGGCAGGTTCGGGTATACCTTACGGGAACAGCGATGCATTGCCCTTTGAAAAAGGATTCTGGCTGGGCGGCGCCAACGACATGCGCGGCTGGAAATTCAGGTCACTCGGTCCCGGCACCTATTCTTCCGACTCAATCCGCTACGACCGGACGGGTGATATTGTGTTACAGGGCAGTCTCGAATACCGGTTCCCGATCTACAGTTTTATCAACGGATGTTTGTTCACCGACGCCGGCAATATATGGCTTCGTAAAGAAAATCCCGATTTTAAAGGCAGCGGATTCAGGCTTGATACTTTCTTTGATCAACTTGCCATCGATTCAGGATTCGGCCTGCGTTTCGATTTTTCCTTCTTTGTTTTCCGGCTTGACTGGGGACTCCGGACCAAAAACCCGGCCCTCAGGGATCAGTGGTTCAACCCGGATGATTTCAGGCTTCGCAAAGCCGTATGGAATTTCGGCATCGGTTATCCGTTTTAGCATCTTCAACCTGCCTGAAAACACGGAAATGGATCAGCAGTCGTTAAAAAACAATATTTACAGACAATTTCCATACTCCCCCACACCCGGGCAGGAGCGGCTTATTGAATTGCTGACGGATTTTGTCCTGACGGGGAAAGGAAACTTCCCGTTATTCATCCTCGAAGGGTACGCCGGCACCGGAAAGACCACTGTGATCAGCGCCCTGGTAAAAGTATTGCCCCGTGCCGGGTATACCCCCGTGCTGCTGGCGCCTACGGGACGCGCTGCCAAGGTTTTCTCCGGATATGCCGAACGTCCCGCCTCAACGATCCATAAAAAACTCTATCGTTCGGCTATGGACAAGGAAGGCCGGCTTACCTTCCGCTTGATGCCCAATACCCTGCACAAGGCATTCTTTATTGTGGATGAAGCCTCCATGATCCCTGACAGCCGCCCCGGCGAAAACAGCCTTTTTAATTCCCGCAACCTGCTCGAAGACCTCATGCAACACGTGTATTCGGGAAGCGCCGGTAAAATGCTTTTCCTCGGCGACAATGCCCAGCTCCCGCCGGTAGGCATCAATTACAGTCCCGCGCTGAATATCGAATTTCTGCGGTCATCTTTCGGCCTCGACATAACCCATTACATGCTGACCGATGTTGTGCGCCAGTCACTCGAATCAGGAATTCTGTCAGTTGCCACCGGTATCCGCCTGAAAATAGGGAATTTCGGTTCGTTCAGCCCGCTGTTCGGTCAACGCAATGTTTTCCCGGACGTCAGGGATATTAATGGCGACGAGATGCCGGATGCGCTTCATGAATGTTATTCGCATTTCGGGCGCGAAAACACAGTCGTCATCACGCGGTCGAATAAACGGGCAAACCTGTTTAACCAGGGCATCCGGCAACGGATATTGTCGCACGAAAGCGACATTGCCGCCGGCGATCACCTGATGGTGGTCAGGAATAACTATTTCTGGCTGCCGGAAGAAACGCATGCCGGTTTTATTGCTAACGGCGATATCATTGAACTGCAACGTATCGGGAAGATTGAGGAACTTTACGGCTTCCGGTTCGCACATGTTACGATGCGCATGATCGACTATCCCGACGACCCGGCTTATGATGTGATTCTTTTACTGGATACCCTCAACACCGAGACGCCTTCGCTGTCAGAAACAGAAAACCGCAGGCTTTATGACGCCGTCATGGAAGATTATATGGATATCCCTTCACGGCTGAAACGCATGGCCGAAGTTCGCAAAAACCAGCATTTCAATGCATTACAGGTAAAACATGCCAACGCGCTCACCTGTCATAAAACCCAGGGAGGACAATGGGATGCCGTTTTTATTGACAAAGGCTACCTCACCAACGATATGCTCAACGACGAGTATCTCCGGTGGCTGTATACAGCCGTGACCAGGGCTGCAAAAATTCTGTACCTGGTTAACTTCGAAGAAAAGTTTTTTGAATGATGAATTTCCTCCTTTGGAAGAAATAAAAACGGCAGCAAGATACGCTGCTGCCGTTTTCTTTCCATCAGTTTATGGCTATTCAAACGATAGAATTGCTTCCTTGATAATGCCGATGGCTTCACGCAACTGCTGTTCGTTGATGACCAGCGGAGGTGCAAAACGGATGATATGGCCGTGGGTGGGTTTTGCCAGTACTCCCATATCCTTCATCTTCAGGCATACATCCCAGGCTTCTTTCCCGTTGTGAGGCTCGATAATCACAGCATTCAACAGCCCTTTCCCGCGTACCTGTTTGATCATGGGGCTCTTTACGGCGCTTAATTCCTCACGGAATATCTTTCCGAGACGATCAGCATTCTCGGCCAGTTTTTCTTCTTTCACTACTTCGAGTGCAGTTATGGCAACACGGCATGCAACCGGGTTCCCGCCAAAAGTGGAACCATGTTCACCCGGTTTTATGGTAAGCATGATAGGGTCGTCGGCCAGAACTGCCGATACCGGCAATGCGCCTCCCGACAATGCCTTGCCAAGGATCAGGATATCGGGACGGACATTTTCGTGGTCGCAGGCCAGCAGTTTCCCGGTACGGGCAATACCCGTCTGGACTTCATCAGCGATAAACAATACATTAGCGGCCTTGCAAAGGGCTGAGGCTTTGGCCAGATACCCGTCATCAGGAACATATACTCCGGCTTCACCCTGGATAGGTTCAACAAGGAAACCGGCGATATTCGGGTCTTTCAGCGCTTTTTCGAGGGCGGGGATATCGTTATACGGGATTTTGATGAAACCCGGCGTATAAGGTCCATAGCCCAAATATGCATCCGGGTCGGTCGACATGGAGATTATCGTAATCGTGCGGCCGTGGAAATTATTATCACAAACAATAATTTTTGCTTCATTTTCGGGAATTCCTTTTACCTGATAAGCCCATTTGCGGCATAGTTTCAGCGCGGTTTCATCAGCCTCGGCCCCGGAATTCATCGGCAATACTTTATCATATCCGAAATATCCGGTAACATACTTTTCATATGTTCCCAGGATGTTGCTGTAAAAAGCCCTTGATGTAAGTGTGAGCGTTTGGGCTTGTTCCACCATAGCGCTGACGATCTTTGGATGACAATGTCCCTGGTTAACAGCCGAATAAGCCGATAAAAAATCGAAATAACGCTTTCCTTCAACATCCCACACAAAGGGTCCCAGACCTTTTGCCAGCACCACCGGCAACGGATGATAGTTGTGCGCGCCATATTTATCCTCCAGTTTCATGGCTTCTTCGGAGGTAAGATTCTTTAAAAACTCGCTTAACATGATGATTTAGGTTTTATTGATAGGCGTTACGAAAGTACATATTTAACCGGACATAGCAAGGAAGAAAAGGGTAAAGGTTAAAGGTCAGGTGAACGGAAAACTTTACCTGCCTTGCGCAAGCCTGCGGGTGGCAGGCAGGGGAGAATGCAGGGAGCGTGGGGGCAGGGAGCAAGGGACTGAACGGAGGACGGAAAACGGAAGGAGCAAGGAGTAAAGTGCAAGGAGTTAATGGCCAATGGCCAAAAGTCAAAAGTTTACCTGCCTGGAGCGGGTGTGGGTAAGACGGCAGGGCAAAGATAAAAGGTAAAAAGTCAAAGGTAAAAGTTTACCTGCCTTGCGCAAGCTTGTGGGAGGACGGCAGGGGCGATGGGCTAGGAGTATGGGGCAAGGAGCATGGTTCAAGGGGCTGGACGGAGAACGGAGAATGGAAAACGCAGAACACAAAACGCAGAACACTAAACGCTAAAGACCAAGAGCCAAGAGCCAAAGGCTAAAGGCCACAAGGCCACAAGGCCACAAGGCAAGAGGTAAAGGGAGCCAGGGGCGGAACGCGGGGTTCTTAACAAATATTCCGGTAAGGCGTAGAGACCGTTTCGTCGTTTAAAGCCCTGCGGGCTTACAACTCCTCGCGGAGCAGTAAAGATAAGGAAGTATCAGGGCAAGGAGCAACGGCCAAGAGACAATGGCCAATAGCTAAAAGCTAACAGCTAACAGCCATAGGTGATTTCCCCCTGATTATCCTTCTGCAACGGCTCCATCATTTTTCACGAGCGCTTTGTATTTCAACGAGGGGGATGGCAGAAAAGGGCCGATACCCAGATTTTGCCAAATGGCATCAATTTTACCGATCGTTGCATCATCCATGATAACTACATTGGGCCAGGGGCGCCTGATTCCGTCAAATTTTGCCGATTTCACCGTACCATCAACCGCTAACGGAAGCATAAATTCGTTCTTTCCCCCGGTTGGATAAAAACAGTCGCGCACCGGATCAATGTTGTTGCATACAATCCATAAAATGTCGCGCGGGGACAGGGATGCAGCAAAACGATCGATATATGCGACAAACCGGAAGCCGTTTAAGGCTCCTTCATGGAATAAACGTGAATGCAAATCTCTGACATATCCGGGACGATCCTTCTTTACAGCAAGGACCACCGCCGGCAGAGGTTCCGAAACAAACACACCGCCAACAAATTCAACTTCCGGATGACTGAGCAGTGCAGTATAACCGGGCATGGACATCTCTTGTTGGCCATGATTTGCCCTGTCGCGCATTTTCCCTGTCGCATCTATCCCCATTTTGCCCCCGTAGGCAAAACTGCTGCCGGCGTGGTCAAGGACATCCAGCGGCCCCCGGTTGAAGATTACATCCAACGCCGGATCGGTATTTTGAATGATGGCTTCAGCAAGTGCATTATAATCTGAAAGGTTGGCATTTTCATCCACTACAATCATCACTTTATTGAACATCATTTGCCCGACTCCCCACAGGGCGTTCATGACTTTAACCGGCTGACCCGGAAATTCATTCTTAATTTTTACAATGACGAGATTGTGCATAATGCCCTCGGGAGGCATTACCATATCTATAATTTCAGGCGCCATAGCGATCCGGAGAGGAGCCAGAAAGATCCGCTCGGTTGCTTTACCGATCCAGGCATCTTCCTGCGGGGGAATTCCCACGACAGTTGCCGGATAAACAGCACCTTTCCGATGGGTTATGCAGGTTACGTGGAATCTTGGATAATAATCGGCCAAAGAATAAAAACCGGCATGATCGCCAAAAGGGCCTTCCAGCATCAGTTCTTCTTCCGGATCGATATAACCTTCGATCACGAAATCAACATCGGCAGGAACATACAGCTCATTGGTCAGGCATTTCACCATCTCCACTTTTTTGCGGCGAATAAATCCGGCCAGCAGGTATTCATCGATATTTTCGGGCAACGGCGCCGTAGCGGAATAAATGTAGACCGGATCGCCACCCAGCGTGACCGTGACGGGCATTTTCCTGCCGAGCCGTTTATATTCCCTGTAATGTGCAGCAGAACCTTTGTGCAAATGCCAATGCATTCCGGTTTCGGCTTTGCCGGTCACCTGCATCCGGTACATTCCCACATTCCTGATTCCGGATTCCGGGTGAACCGTATGTACTGCCGGCAGGGTAAGGAATGGTCCGCCGTCATATGGCCAGCATGTTAAAACCGGCAGGCGCGAAAGATCGGGATTTTCGGAGATAACTTCCTGACATGCGCCCTTGCCGCGGCGCTTGTGCGGAAGCCAGGATGATATTTCGCCGAGCGCCGGCAAAACTGCCAGCTTTTCGAAGAGTCCATTCCGGAAAACAGTCATTTCATCAAAAAACATCTTTATCCTCTCCCCTATCTCATCCAGTTGCTTTACCCCTAAGGCCGTACAAATGCGCCTTTCGCTGCCAAAGGCATTGATGAGAACGGGAAATTCCGTGCCTGTATTTTCAAAAAGCAGCGCTTTGCCACGATGCTTGCTGACGCGGTCGGTGATCTCGGTGATTTCAAGCCCGGGTGAAACAAATTCGCTGATGCGAATAAGCTCGCCTGATCTTTCAAGTTCCTGAATAAAGGCTGTCAGGTTATCAAATGCCATCGTAATTAGATTATACTCATCGGGAGATTGACACCGGATGATGAAACCACGAAATTAATACAAATGGCCTTTGTTTATGATTTTGTATTTATTGTACATTTGTTTCGTCAAAAACTTATTAATTAATACACTTTAGAACTGTATCTTATGAAAAAAATTCTCGCTCTTGCAATCCTTGGAATTTCGTTATGGGGATGTTCCGGGTCGAATCAGAAAGAGGCCAATAAGGCCGGGGACCAGGCAAAAGATCAGAACACTGTGGTTATTTCCAATGACCTTGAAAATGCATTATCCGTCATTCCCTCCTGGTCGAATGAAAAGACTGTTGTGAAAATGGAAGGGGCTCCTGCACATTCGGGCCAGTATGTCACCCTTGTTGATGACAAATTCGTCTACTCCTATGCATTTCGTGAGTTCATCGATAACATTGATCAAAGGATTCCTAAAAAAGTCACAGTAAAAGGATGGGTTTATTCAACCGTAGCTTCACCCGATCTGAGCATTATTATGGACATCAGCGAAAATAACAGTCCCATTGACTGGAAAGCTTATTCCTTAACATCTACGGTGAAGGAAGCCAATTCCTGGATTCCTTTCAAGGCTAATTTCAATATCGACAAACCGATCCAGTCATCGAACCTCATCAAATTATTTGCCTGGAACCCGGGCAAGAAAGCTGCCTATCTGGATGACTTTGAGGTTACTTTTGAATACTGAGAAATCTAATAAATTCATATACCGGCGGGGAAGGAAGCAACATCCTTCCCCGTTCTTATTCCCGGGCTTGCATTCCGGTTAGTCTGCTGTTTCGCCGGATGATCTGAATTCCTTGTTATTAAAGCGCGCGGGCCTCTTTTCATCGTTATATTTTGAAGGGCACTTCAACAGCAGGTTGCCGGCCAGAAAAACCGAATCGTTTTCCATATTGCCGGTAATTACAATCTGCTCCGATTTCTCAAAATCCCTGGGCTTGCCGCCCCGGTAAATAACTTTACATTCTCTCCCTTTTTCGTCGGCCATATAAAACGAAAACGTATTCGCATCCTCATCAGGATTATACAGGATGGGCTTATCAACGTTAAGCCTGCCTGATATCTGATATTGTTTTGATGCGCCGGAAGCGGCTGCCGAAAAATCGGAATATGTTTCACTGCCTGTAAACAGGGAAATAACAACCCCCAATGCAACCATCACGGCCAAAATAACGATGACATGGACCTTTTTCATCGCTTTTCCCGCCGTTCCTTCAACTGGTTTTCAAGTTTCCCGATCTTGCGGTCAAGAAGGAACAGATATACTGCCAGTCCGATAAAAACTGTTGCCAGGACAGCAATAACCGCTATTAGTTTTGATTCTATCATACTGCGAAAATTAATACCACTTCATTTCCGGTTTTAGGAGCGTCTGATTTCGGATATTCCAGCTCCTGTAAGTTACATTCGGCTTCTCTCAGCCATTAGCGATTTGCACCTTGTTCCTTGCCTATACTTAGTGTTTCAGGGTTTCAGGCCTGCCTGCCCGGGTGAGGTTGCGGGTGAGGGGCAGGGTTTCAGTGT
>DAONEP010000064.1:0-17196 GCA_035403165.1 Bacteroidales bacterium
TAATACTTTTCAACGCAAAAGTCAAACAAAAAACAGCATTTGGTTTGTTAAATGATTAGATTTTTTTTGAATGCTTGTAATTATTGGATTATTGCGATTGCTTTACCAGATGAAAACTTGTTGTATGAAAAGTAATATTCAGAAATCGTGCAGCCGGTATCAGATCTGTTTCGTTATCAAATCCGGGTAAGTAAGGATCTGTAGTTGTCAGGAGGCAGTTCCCAAGCCATATCTTCCGTATATCCTCCTATTCATTAAGATAGAATATTGTGGTAATATGCGGAATTGAGTATATTAAATGGATTTAATACAGATAATTTAGTGTTTTTCAGCTTCTGGTCTTATAAAGTTAATGGTTTTATGACCTATTTCGGTTCTGAAAAACAATCCGGCAGTCGCGGATGGCTAAAAAAATGATAAAGTAATTCACTCCGATTACTTTTTTTATGTCGCAGGCCTGCTCATTGATTATCTTTGTTCCATAAATTTCATCCTGTCCGGCTAAATGAAAAACAAGTACATCGACCTGATTGAACAAACCTTCGATTTCCCTACCGATGAATTCGAAGTAATAGATAATGAGCTGTATTTTCAGAACATTCCTTTGATGGAGGTGATCAAGCAATATGGCACGCCGCTGAGGATTACCTACTTACCGAAAATCGGAAAACAGATCCAGAAGGCCAAGAGATTGTTTAATGTGGCCATTGCAAAAGCCGATTATAATGGCGAATACCATTATTGTTACTGTACCAAGAGCTCGCATTTTTCATTCGTAATGGAAGAAGTGCTTAAAAACGATGTGCACATCGAAACTTCATCGGCCTTCGATCTTCCGCTCATCGAGAGTTTATATGAAGCAGGTAAATTCAAAAAGGATAATTACATTATCTGCAACGGATTCAAGAGACCCCAGTATATCGAGAACATCTGCAACCTGATTGAAGAGGGATTTGAAAACGTTATTCCGATCCTTGATAATAAGTTTGAGCTTGATGAATATGACCGGAACATCACGAAAAAGATTAAAATCGGGATCCGTATCGCTGCAGAAGAAGAACCCAAGTTTGATTTTTATACCTCGCGGCTCGGGATCCGGTACAACGATATCATTCCCTATTATGAACAGGAAATAAAGAACAATCCGAAGTTCGAGCTTAAAATGCTGCATTTCTTCATCAATACGGGAATCCGCGATTCGGCCTATTACTGGAACGAATTGCGCAAATGTGTGGATGTTTACTGCGAATTGAAAGCGATTTGTCCCCAGTTGACGGCGCTCAATATCGGCGGTGGTTTCCCGATTAAAAATTCCCTGAGCTTTGATTATGATTACGAGTATATGGCTGAGGAGATCATCGCCCAGATCAAGAGCCATTGTGAACGCACCAGCACGCCGGAACCCGATATTTTTACGGAATTCGGCTCGTTTACCGTAGGCGAAAGCGGCGCCATCCTTTATTCCATCATTGACCAGAAGCGGCAGAACGACCGGGAAGTCTGGAACATGATCGACAGCTCTTTTATTACTACCTTACCCGATACCTGGGCTATTGACCAGAAATTTATCCTGCTATCGGTAAATCACTGGGATAAGGAATATGAGCGGGTTTTCCTCGGCGGACTGACCTGCGACAGCGAAGATTATTACAATACGGAGACTCATACGAACGCCATATTCCTGCCGAAGCTCATGGACGATGAACCCTTATATATCGGTTTATTTCACACCGGCGCCTACCAGGAATCGCTGGCCGGTTACGGAGGAATTCAGCATTGCCTCATTCCTGCCCCGAAACATATTCTTATCGATGTTGACGAGGACGGCGAATACACCACCAAACTTTTTGCCAAGGAACAAAGTCATAAATCGATGCTGAAGATACTCGGTTATTAGGCAATCTTTCTTTCGGGGAACAGTAAGACAATCAACAGTTTATTGACCGTATTCATTTGCCCGCTAAGGACAAAGGGTTGAATATTTCCGGAAATATGTATTTTAGCCTGTTCTAGACAGCAGATTTGCCAATTTAAATTTGTTCAAAGCCATGAAGCAATACGGTGATTTACCAAAAGAATACACATCGTTCGACAGCGCCAGGGTGGTTATCCTTCCTGTTCCTTACGACGGATCGAGTACCTGGCTGAAGGGCGCGGATAAAGGCCCGGCGGCGCTCCTGGAAGCATCGGCAAATATGGAAGTTTACGATATTGAAACCGACAGCGAAGTTCATAAGATAGGTATTCATACCGCCGACCCGATAGAGGTGGACGGCAGTCCGGAAGATATGGCGGATGCTGTTTATAAGGAGATGGCGCACCTGCTGAAAAAGAAGAAATTCCCCGTAATTATCGGGGGTGAGCATTCGGTGAGCATCGGAGCATTTAAAGCCGTTGCCGAACAATTCAACGACCTGACGATTTTACAGTTGGATGCGCATGCCGATATGCGTGATTCATACGAAGGTTCGAAATGCAGCCATGCCTGCGTGATGGCGCGGGCAAAAGAAGCAGCGCCCGTTATTCAGCTTGGGATCAGGAGCATGAGTGTGGAGGAACGCGAAGATATCCAGCCCGACCGTATCTTCTATGCCTCAGCTATTGTCCAGAATAAGGCATGGTATTACGACCTTTTGAATAAGCTCACCCGTAATGTTTACATCACTATCGACCTCGATGTTTTCGATCCTTCGATCATGCCGAGCACGGGAACTCCCGAACCGGGGGGCATGTCGTGGTATGAGGTGCTCGATATCCTGAAAAAAGTGAGTGAGATGACAAACATCGTTGGTTTCGACGTAGTGGAACTCAAACCGGAAAAAGAGAACAAATCGCCGGATTTCCTGGCATCAAAACTTATTTACACTTTACTCACCTACAAGTTCATAACCGGCATCAAATAGAAATTTCTCCGGAATGGATTGTACGGGGCTGCTGCCAAGGGAAGCGACCGTCTTCAACATACCAGGCTATAGTGGCCATAAATAACGAGTGCAATGTCAATGGCGTTTCCGCGGGGAGTTGGCGAGAGACCCTGAAGGTTTTTAAAACCTTCAGGGTCTGATTAGCCGGCAGGCCTTCTCATGGAGAGACAGGCTGCACTTCTCCCCTGGAAAGATTGATAAGTTTTTATCTGAGTAAACCGCCTAATGAAAAGTATATCCTATATTTGAGGTGTTTAAATCTTATTTTCCTCCGGAAACAATAATTCTGGATTGTAGTTTCCGGCCGGCGGTGACTGACATTGCTTTTATCGGATACTCATGAAAATCAAGAAAATCAAACCTGGTTACCTCTTCTCAACCGGTTATACCAACTACATCTTTGTTCTGCTGTTCCTGTTATATATGTTCGATTACCTCGACAGGACGGTTGTTTCTTCGATGTTTACATACATGGAAAAGGACTGGGGACTGACACACAAACAGTGTGGCTTGCTGGTTTCGTCCGTTTACTGGGCGATAGTACTTATCACTTTCCCCGTTTCCATTCTTGTCGACCGGTGGAGCCGGCGCAAAACGATCGGTGTGATGGCTGTTTTGTGGAGTCTGGCTACCGCATTATGCGCCTTTACCGGGAATTTCATGCAATTGTTGCTGGCAAGGATGCTGATCGGTGTCGGTGAAGCAGGATATGCCCCGGGCGGGACTGCCATGATCGCCGGATTGTACCCGCAGGAAAAGAGATCGCAGATGATCGGGATATGGAATGCTTCAATTCCTCTCGGAACAGCCCTTGGCATGGCGCTCGGCGGGCTCATCGCTTCCACCCTTGGATGGAAACATGCTTTCGGCCTGGTAGCGATCCCGGGTTTTATCGTTGCCATCCTGTTTTTCTTTATCAAGGATTACAAGACAGTGGGGCTTAATTTGCCCAAATCCGGCAAGCAGGAAGAAAAAACAACCCGTTCGGCCATTATCAATGAATTCCTGCAAAAGCCATCTTTTATCTATACTTCCTTCGGGATGGCAGCCGTGATCTTCGTGACTACCTCATTGTGGACCTGGCTTCCAAAATATTTTCAGGAATCGATCGGGTTGAATGAGAAGCAGGCAGGCTTTAGGGGCGGTATTGTCCTCTTCCTTGCAATTATTGGCGGACCCATCGGAGGATTCCTTACCGACCGCTGGAGGAAGCACAACATCAGGGCCAGGTTACTTTTCCCGACGCTAACCACTTCTTTATCGGCGATTCTCCTGTTTATAGCGCTTAATTTTACTTCAGGCATCTCTCAATTCATTGTTCTGCTGGTTTTTGGAATATCGGTTACCGCCTTTGCTTCGGCTGTGATCGCCGTAACCCAGGATGTGATTCATGCCGGGCTCAGGGCTGTATCGTATTCCATTGCCGTTGTTGTCCAGAATCTGCTTGGCGCCTCAACAGCACCGGTTATCATCGGCGCCCTTTATGACAAATGGGGCATTCAGGAAGCCATGCTGGTCCTTCCTTTTGTCCTGATGGCAGGGGCGATCCTTTTTTACCTGGGATCGCGTTACTATGAATCGGATTTTAACAAGGTTATTAAAGTTGACCTTGAAGCTGAGGATTGATGGCCTGGTTTATGGTTTTCTGAATGAAAGCAAATAGCCGTAACCGTTCCATATTATTTCGAGTTTTTTCTCGAGCATTGAATCCGGAACAAGATAATCCGGCAGGATAACAGGCTCCTGTTTGCCCAGCAAAATGCTGAATAATTGACAGGCTTTCTCCGTTTCGTCGGCTATCACGATTCGGGTGCCTGGTTTGGCTACCCTTATCATCTCCTCAAGGGCCTGTTTCTTGTTGCTGAAAAGGTTGAATGCGCCCAGGTGAAAAACCACATCGAATACTTCATCCTTATAAGGTAACTGTTCAGCGTTGGCAAGATGCAATTCCGCATCCATTTCCAATCGCTTCAGCTTCTTTCTGCAGGCATTCAGCATGCGTTGCTGATTATCAAGCCCCACATAAATACCAGAACCGAAAAACGGCTGAATAAACGGAAGATTATCGCCGGTTCCGATACCGGTTTCAAGAATTGTTCCTCCCGGTGATAGCTCAAGCTTATCAAGCACTTCATGCCGTGCCTTGTTTTCACCTCCGCACGGAATAAACAGCAGACGTGTTAAAGGCGTATAAATCCTGGCATAAACAGCCCGGAAGAAATTAAACCTCCTGCTGAATTTTCTGACTTCATCATCGTTAATGAACCGGATGATCCCTCCTCCGGAAAAATAGTTTCGGTTGCATTGCACACAATAGCAGCAACGGCCTGTTTCTTTCTCGCCGGGATTATTATTTCCGGTACAGAGGCTGTTTTTGCATACCGGACAACATAAAATTGATAAAGGATCATTAACCATGACTGATTACAATGATCATTGGTATCTGAGTCAGAAACAGTGAAGAAAAGTCACTCAGCATTGAGAGCAGGAAGGAAGATCGTTATCAGGAGATGAAGGCGGGGATTATTTCCTGATATTTTCCTGAAGTATACGGACCAGAGAAATGACAACCCTTCGCGGGAGGAAACGGTTGAGCAGGACAATTGATTTATTTCCCACTCCGGGAACAGAAAGAGGTTTTCCTGATTGCATGGCAAGATAGCCAACGCGTGCCACTTTTGCCGGATCGGCTATCCAGGCGGATTTACTCCGGTGAGCGTTGGATGCCCTGGCTACATTATCCTGAAACCCCGTTTTGGTTTGCCCCGGGCAAAATGCGGTGACGGTAACACCCGTGCCTTTTACCTCGTTGGCGAGGGCTTCGGTAAACGATAAAAGGTACGTTTTGGTGGCATAATACACAGCCATCAGGGGACCCGGCTGAAATGCCGCCATGGAAGAAACGTTCATGATTTTGCCGTTACCCCGTTTAACCATGTCGGAGACAAAAAGCTTGGTGAGATGCGTGGTCGTCGTAACATGGAGACCGATCATTTTTTCTTCCTTTTCCCAATCCGTTTGGGTGAAAAAACCGAACAATCCATAACCAGCATTATTGATCAGAATTTCTATTGCCATGTCTTTTGTTTCCGCATAAATTTCTGATGCAGCCTGCGGTTTCGAAAGATCGGAGACGATGGTTCCTGCAGGAACATTGAATTGGTCCTGCAACTGTTCCTTTACCATGGCCAGCCGGGCTTCGTCCTTGTCGGCCAGTATCAGCGCATACCTGTCGGAAGCCAGCAGTTTAGCAAATTCAAATCCAAACCCCGACGCAGCTCCGGTGACCAAAGCGGTTTTTGTTTTTATAGCTGTCATGATTTTCTGCAAAAGAATACAGGCGCCTGCAAGGTATGAAGAAAACTTCAGACAGAGATCTTCTGTGAGGCCGGGTTCATCGGAATAACGCAGCCCCCCCGTCACTTTCCATTGCAATGGCATCTCAGCAACCGATGGTTGCGGGATTGTACTTTACGAGTCAGCCGTCAGCCTTTACCAACCCAGTATCCATGCGAACACCAACGGGGCCACGATGGTAGCATCGCTTTCGATGATGAATTTCGGAGTGTGGATGTCGAGTTTGCCCCAGGTTATTTTCTCATTGGGGACAGCGCCGGAATAGGAACCGTAAGAGGTTGTTGAATCGGAGATCTGGCAGAAATAGCTCCAGAAAGGAACATCGTGCCATTCAAGATCCTGGTACATCATCGGAACCACACAGATGGGGAAGTCGCCTGAAATACCGCCGGCAATCTGGAAGAAGCCGACGCCTTTGCCTCCCGAATTCTTGCGGTACCAGTCGGTGAGATACATCATATATTCAATGCCGGTCCTCACGGTGGAAGGCACCAGTTCGCCCTTGATGCAATAGGAAGCGAAAATATTGCCCATGGTGCTGTCTTCCCAGCCGGGGACGATAATCGGCAGGTTTTTTTCGGCAGCAGCCAGCATCCACGAATTTTTGGGATCTATTTCGTAATCCTTTTCCATTACGCGGCTCAACAGGAGCTTATACATGTATTCGTGCGGGAAATACCGTTCTCCTTTAGCCTGGGCGTCTTTCCAGATTTTCTCGATATGATGCTGGATTTTGCGAAAGGCTTCTTCTTCGGGGATGCAGGTATCGGTTACACGGTTCATGCCGTTTTGAAGCAGCTCAAATTCCTGTTCCGGAGTGAGGTCACGGTAGCCGGGAACCCTTTTGTAGTGGGAGTGGGCTACGAGGTTCATGATATCCTCTTCGAGGTTTGCGCCGGTGCAGGTGATGATCTGCACTTTATCCTGCCTTATCATTTCGGCCAGTGAGATGCCCAGTTCGGCAGTACTCATGGCACCGCCCATGGTTATCATCATCTTACCGCCTTCAAGTAAATGCTCTTCATAAGCTTTTGCAGCATCTATCAGGGTTGCGGAATTGAAATGCCGGTAATGATGCTGAATGAATTGTGAGATAGGACCTTTTTCCATACTAGAACGATTGAAACATGTGCAAAGGTAAGCAGAAGAGCTTTATCTGCGGCAATAATTCGATGATATGGCAACTTAGTCCCGGGCAATAGAAATTTACATCCATTAAATCCGTACCTTTGCACCCCTGTTTGAAGGAAGGAAATTTCTCAAATTCCCGGCTGATTCCCAGGAAATTAAAATTTTTCCATCATACGGCCGTCTCAAAAGTTAAGATATAAAACCGCTGATTTTTCATGCAAAGTATCCGCAATATAGCCATTATAGCCCATGTTGACCACGGGAAAACTACCCTGGTCGATAAAATTCTCTATGCCTGCAAACTGTTCAGGGAGAACCAGGAAACAGGCGAATTGATCCTCGACAGCAACGATCTTGAACGAGAACGGGGAATTACCATTACCTCGAAGAATGTTGCCGTTGAATACAAAGGAGTGAAGATTAACATTATTGATACTCCCGGCCATGCTGATTTCGGCGGCGAAGTGGAACGCGTGCTGAAAATGGCCGACGGCGTTTTGTTGCTCGTTGATGCCTTTGAAGGCCCGATGCCCCAGACGCGTTTTGTTACCCAAAAAGCCTTGTCGCTGGGACTTAAACCGATTGTTGTCATCAACAAAGTGGATAAGGAAAACTGTCGTCCCGACGAGGTGCAGGAACAGGTATTCGAGCTTTTCTTTAACCTGGAAGCCAATGATGACCAGCTTGATTTCCCGACAATTTACGGGTCGGGGAAGAACGGCTGGATGAGTGAAGACTGGCAGGTTCAAACGACCGATATCACTGCGTTGCTTGACGCCATCCTGAAATATATTCCGCCGGCGCCGCAGCCGCAGGGTACCTTACAGATGCAGATCACTTCGCTTGACTATAATTCCTATGTCGGGCGTATCGCCATTGGCAGGGTTTCGCGGGGCGAGATACATGATACCGAGGCCGTTTCACTGGTTAAGAAGGACGGGGCTATTGTCAAATCGCGGATCAAGGAACTCTATAAATTTGAAGGACTGGGAAGGGTTAAAACCGACGTGGTTTATGCCGGCGATATAGGCGCCGTGGTCGGGCTTGAAGGCTTTGAGATAGGCGATACCATTGCCGATATCGAAAACCCTGAAGCTTTGCCGGGAATAAAGATCGACGAGCCGACCATGAGTATGCTCTTTACCATCAATAATTCCCCGTTTTTCGGCCGCGAGGGTAAGTATGTTACTTCGCGCCATATTTCGGACCGTCTCCAAAAAGAAACCGAGAAGAACCTTGCTCTCCGGGTTGAACCAGGAGATACGCCCGATCAATTCCTGGTATACGGAAGGGGAATCCTGCACCTGAGCATCCTCATCGAAACCATGCGGCGTGAAGGGTATGAAATGCAGGTAGGACAGCCGCAGGTAATTATCAAGGAAATTGACGGCGTGAAGAACGAACCCGTTGAATCACTCATCGTCGATACGCCTGAAGCGGTTGCCGGCAGGGTGATTGAGATAGTAACGCAACGCAAAGGCGAACTCCTGGTAATGGAGCCCAAGGGCGATCTTCAGCATCTTGAATTTCACATTCCGTCGCGCGGCATCATCGGCCTGAGGAATGCCGTCCTTACGGCAACGGCAGGCGAAGCCATCCTTGCCCATCGTTTCATCGGTTTTGAACCCTGGAAAGGACAGTTGCCGCAACGCCTTGCCGGTGTTATGGTATCCATCGAAACAGGCATGGCAACAGCCTATTCCATTGACAAGCTGCTGGACCGCGGACGCTTTTTTGTTGAACCATTTGAAGAAATCTATGAAGGACAGATCGTTGGCGAGCATATCCGCGATAACGACCTGGGCGTTAATATTGTTAAAGGGAAACAGCTTACAAACTTCCGTACTACGGCCAAAGACGATGCCGTAAGACTGCCGCCGGCCGTTAAATTCTCGCTGGAGGAAGCGCTTGAATATATCCAGGTTGACGAAATGGTGGAGGTGACGCCCAAGTCGATGCGCATGCGCAAAATCCTGCTGAAGGAACTTGACCGAAAAAGAGCTGCAAAATAGGCTTGTTCATCCATCATGATACTTTTAATTAGCTTTGTAGTGTCTTGTAAAATTTAGTCAGAATGAAACTCCGCTTAATTGCCCTGCTCCTTATTTCCTGCCTGTTCTTTTCGTTTAATGCATTTTCTGAAGAAGGCATGTGGTTGCCTGCGCTTATCAGCAAATATAATTATGCCGATATGCAAAAGATGGGGCTGAAGCTCACTCCCGATCAGATTTACAGTATTAACCAGGCTTGCCTGAAAGATGCCGTCGTTGCCCTTGATCATGGCGGTTGCACCGGCTCCGTCATTTCAAAAAAAGGGCTTCTTATCACCAACCACCACTGTGGTTTTGATGCCATTGCCGATCAAAGCTCGGTCGACCATGATTATCTCACCGACGGGTTTTGGGCTATGCGTCAGGAAGAGGAATTGCCGCTTCCCGGTAAAACGGTTTCATTCCTTATCAGGATGGAAGATGTTACACAGGCGGTATTAGCGGGAATTCCGGATATGCTGGACGAAGAAAGCAGGTCTGAAAAAATTGAAAAAGCCATCGACAGCATCTCAAATGCTGTTAAAGGGGAAACAAAGTACGAGGTTTCCATTGAAAGCATGCTGGCCGGCAATGAATATTACCTGTTTGTTTACCAGACCTACTCCGATATCCGCATGGTTGGCGCACCGCCTTCAGGCATCGGCAAGTTTGGCGGAGAAACCGATAACTGGATGTGGCCGCGCCACACGGGCGATTTTTGCCTGTTACGGGTATATACCGGAACCGACGGGAATCCGGCCGATTATTCAAAGCAAAATATTCCGCTATCGCCCAAAGAATTCCTCCCTGTTTCCCTGGCCGGCGTCCATGAAGGCGATTTCTCAATGATACTCGGTTATCCCGGTGCGACCGACCGTTTTCTAACTTCATACGGCATCCGGCAAAAGCTTGATCAGCTCAACCCGTCCGATATTCTTCTGAAAACTGCCAAGATGGATATCATCCGGCATTATATGGAGCAAAGCGACGCTCTCAGGATCGCCTATGCCAGCGAATACGCTTACCTGGCTAATTTCCAGAAAAAATCGATCCAGGAAAGCAAAGCGCTGAAACGGTTAAATGTTTTTGATGATAAAAAAAAACAGGAAGATGATTTCGCAAGCTGGGTAAACGCTGATGTGGCACGTCAGGTCAGATACGGGACCGTCCTTGACAGCCTGAAAGCCATCTATGACCAAAAAATGAACGACCGGGCCGATGAAGCCCAGAATTATCTGATTGAATCAGTATCAGGCATCCAACTGCTGAATTTTGCCTATCAGGCCAACGAACTGGCCAGCTACCTTGCCGATAACGACAGCGTTGCAGAGGCTGTAGCCGATTACAGGAACAGGGCCAAAGAGTTTTATAAGAATTATGATCTGCAGGTAGATAAAGAAATTATGCAGAAAATGTTCACCCTTTACCGGGACAACCTGCCGGAGGAGTATTTTCCCGAGTTTTTCGAAATGGTTAAAAAGAAGTTTGGTAATGATTTCAACCGATATGCCGATTACGTGTATTCAAAATCGGTCTTTGCAACGCCTGAAACGTTTGAAGCCTTTTTAAACAAGCCTTCTTTAAAAAAGCTCGAAAAAGATCCTGCTTTTACGGCTGCCAACAATCTGGTGGCATCTTTTATCCTGACCCGTTTTATCCAGATGTCGTATGAGGAACAGTTTAACCGGTTGCGACGGCTGTATATTGCCGGAATGCGTGAAATGAACCCCGGCAAGGCCTTTTATCCCGATGCCAACAGCACCATGCGGCTTACATATGGTCAGGTAAAATCGTATGTGCCTGCCGATGCGGTGGAATACAACTTTCAAACCACCGTTTCCGGCGTTATTCAAAAAGATGACCCGTCAAATGCTGAATTCAGGGTTCCTCAGAAATTGAAGGAATTGTATGCTCGGAAGGATTTCGGCCGATATGCCGAAAACGGGGTATTGCCGGTTTGCTTCCTGACCACCCATGATATTACCGGCGGTAATTCGGGCAGTCCTGTGATCAATGCCAACGGGCAACTTATTGGAGTGGCTTTCGATGGCAATTCCGAAGCCATGAGCAGCGATATAAAGTACGACGTAAACCTTCAGCGAACTATTGCTGTCGATATACGGTATGTACTTTTTATCATTGATAAATTTGCCGGCGCCGGTTACCTGGTTGATGAAATGGAACTGGCGGGAAAATAAAAAGCGGATGTGAATTGACGGAATTGCGCCTGTGGCTGATGGGGAAACCGGCAGAAATTCGGGATCCGGCTTACAGGCAATCAGAAATGAGGATGGTTGAATAGTTCATTTTCCTGCCAGATTATCAGCAATCACCGGTCGTTTGATTCATTCCGGCGAAAAGCGCCGGTTATTGAAATGTATAACTCTTTACTTTATTCTCGTAATAATTGACCCCTTCTTCGGTAACGATGCCGCGTATGAAAGTGTCGAACATGACATTAAAAAGCGTGTTAAACGAGAATTGATCAGGCGGGAAGAAATCGGGATTGTGCAAGTCGATCAGGCGGCTGATGTATATGCGGGAGACCAGTTCCTTGCTCAGGTCAGGGCGATAAAGTCCCTGATTGATCCCTAACCGGATATTCCTGCTTATTTTATCAAAAACAAAGTTGAAACGCAGGGTGAAATACTTTTGCTGTAATTCAGGAAAGTATTCTTTAAGGTCAAAAGAAAAGACTGGCAATATTTTCCGAAAGCGATCGCTCAGCACTTTGCTCACTTCCAGCAAGCCGTCAATGGCATTATCTTCTTCAAATGTATTATCGGTAAAGATCGCTTCAAGGTTGTGGTTCTCAAATTTCAGAATTTCTTCAACCAGGCCGGCTTCGTTCCTGAATGTTTCGGTCAGTTCGCTCAGGGGCAGTCCAAGATCTGCAGATAACGCCTGAAGCGTCAATTGTACCGGTTTATAGTTTGCCAGTTGTTCACGTATTTTTTCAATAAGAACATTAGTCGAATCCTGCATAAGAACCTGCGTTTGATCGTTGCCTGAAATGTGGCGAAATTAATAAATATTCACGGTTTAAAACAGGATTCAGGCAAAGAGCTAACTGGCACATTTTCAATGATTAAAAATGATTTTTATTTCTGAAATACGATTTTCCGGTACGTGAATTTTCCTGCACTGCTCAACCGGAAATAGTAAACTCCTGACGACAGGTTAAGACCGGCGGGATTGAACTGCCGGGTGTATTTTCCGGGTATCATCCTCTCATTTCCGATAATTGTAGCAACCTTTTGCCCCATGATATCATATACTTCGAGCGTTACATAAGCCGGTTCCCGGACTTTGAAGGAGAAATAAGCGCTCCCGGCAAACGGATTCGGATAAGTTGATTCAACAGAAAACGGGGCATGATCGACCGGCGGGAGGCCGGTATAAATGGTATCAACCAGCGCTGTAAGCACCGATAGTTTCTGTTGGCTCAGACGCGTCCACATAGCATGTACCTTATTGTTGTGAGCGCTTATTCCGTTATAGTCGCCAAAGAAGATTCCGGAATTCGGCACAAAAGGGGTCTGACTGACTTTGAAATTCCGGAAGGTCTCCCCGCCATCTTTCGATACGGCAAGATAAACATCGGTGCGGGAATCGTTATAATTGCGCCTGTCGTAAAAAATAAACCACAGGTAGCCATTGGACTGGTCGACGGTCATCCAGGTAAAAAATTGATGCCTGCCTGACGCATCATCATTAACCCTGACCGGCGCGCTCCAGGTGTTTCCGCCGTCCGTCGATTTAACAATCCAGACATCAGTATCATCAGCGCCGTTACGTTGATCGGTCCAGTTGATATAGATGGCACCACGATGTATGCCGTTGCTCATGTCGCAGCAGGTTACCGGCAACCCGTTGCATCTTGAAATACCCGGAATATCGTAATTCCATCCTCCGGGGAAATCGCTCACAAAAATATCATGGCTGAGCCAGGTATTTCCCCCGTCGGTTGAGCGGTCGAAAACGATACCCGTCGGGCCGGCCCAGGAAACATAAATCTGGCCTTCCGGCCCAACACACGGAACGGCACCTTCTACCGTGTTGTCATCGTCAAGGCAGTCGCCGGCTTTTTCACTGATCCTGACAGGCTCGGACCAGGTAATGCCCTGATCCGAAGATTTTGAGAACCTGATAATGGTGCTGTCGTTTGGATTCCCTGTGCCATATACGTCAAACTGGGTCCAGGTAAGATAGATTTCATTGTTAAAAGGATTGACACATGCCCATTCCTTGTCCTGGGCTTTCGTTCCGTTAAGCCCGATGCCGGTGCCGGTGTTCCAGGTTTGGCCCTGATCGATGGATCGCTGGCATACGATACGGTCGATGAAAGATCCGCCCGATGGCCATGACAGATGAAAATAGTAATAATAGCCCAGGGTATCAATGACAACGCAGGGGTCGCCCCATACATTGAACTGCGAACTCATGGCTACCCGATTCCAGGATTCGCCTCCATCCATACTGTGGTAAATGCTTTGAAGGTTGGCGCCTGCCAGGAGATAATCCGTATTTTCCGGATTGACGAAGATGACCGTCTCATTGGGCTGTGACGTGCTGTCGATTACAATGTTGCGGTATTGCGCAACCATCAGTTCAGGAATCAACAATAACAGGAACAGAACAGGATTGCACCGGATGATGGGATGAATGGAGGAGCGTGTCATAGGCGTGTTTATTAACGGAGGGCAACGTCAGATTTTTATGCTGGAATTATCGGTATTGCAAAGGTACATGCTGACGCAGTGAAGGAGGCAATCCTTCCGATTAATATTTTCCGCCTGAAATATTCTCCTGGCGGTTGATTGATAAAACCGGAGCATTATCTTTGTTTACAGTAAAGAACATTCCTATGGCAAGATCGACCAAAAACATGAAAATCGGTATACTTACCGCAGGTGGGGACTGCCCGGGCATAAATGCCGCTATACGGGGCGTCGGCAAAACGGCGATCACCGAATATGGAATGAGAGTTTTCGGCATTTCATCCGGGTTCCGGGGCCTCATTGAAAAAGAGTATACCGAATTCGATGAATCACAGCTTTCCGGAATCCTGACCCTGGGAGGGACAATTTTGGGAACATCGCGCGATAAACCTTTCAAAAATGATCCGAATGTAGAAAATAAAATTCCCAAAATAATCCGGAACAATTATCAGGAAATGGGTTTGGATGCCCTGGTTGTGATCGGTGGAAACGGATCCATGAAAACGGCGCAAAAACTATATGAAGAAGGGCTGAACGTAATAGGCCTTCCCAAAACCATCGATAATGACGTTTGGGGAACGGATGTAAGTTTCGGTTTCGATTCGGCCGTGTGGATTGCAACCGAAGCTATTGACCGGTTGCATACAACCGCCAACTCGCATAAACGGACGATGGTTATTGAGCTGATGGGCCATCATGCCGGATGGATTTCTCTCTATTCCGGCGTTGCCGGCGGCGGGGATGTAATCCTGATACCGGAAATTAAGTATAACATCGACATCGTGACAGAATACCTGATAAAAAGACATCAGAACAAGAAACCATATTCAATTGTCCTGGTTGCCGAAGGTATAGAGAAACCAAAGGGAATGCATGCCGGAACCTTTATAGCACAGGCCATACAGGATAAAACAGGTTTCGAAACCCGCGATACCATCCTGGGCTATATCCAGCGGGGCGGTTCTCCGTCGCCCATGGACCGCATTCTTGCCACCCGTTACGGCGCCCACGCTGTAGAACTTATTGCCGACGGTAAATTCGGTGTTATGGTAAACCTTACCGGCGACCAGGTGACTTCTGTTCCGCTTACCGAGGTGTATAATAAAACGAAACTTGTTCCCCGCGATCATTCCCTTATCGACAAAGCCAGGAAACTGGGAATTTGTTTTGGCGATAAACGGGTTTAACAGTAGCAACCTTATCTGATACCTGATGAATTTCCGGTGACCCGGAAAAAGACCTGCTCATGAAACTTACCTTGCTTTTTATTGCCTTGTCCCTTACAGGAACCATTGTTCTGAGCGCCCAGAACCCTGAGCTGCAAACCGATTTTGAAAAGTCGGGAGGGTTGCGGACGCCGCGGTATGAAGAAACCGTGAACTACTGCAAGAAACTCGATGCCGCTTCGCCGCTCATCACGTATGCCACTTTCGGCGTTAGCCCGCAGGGAAGGGATTTGCCGCTGCTTATCGCCGATTCAAAAGGGCGAACGGATGTTAAGGCTATCCGGAAAAGCGGGAACATCGTGTTGCTTATCCAGGCTTGCATCCATGCCGGCGAACCCGATGGTAAAGATGCCGGGCTGATGCTGCTTCGCGATATGGTAACCCAACCGTCCTGCCGGGCTTTGCTTGACCATGTTTCCGTTTTATTCATCCCGATTTTTAACGTTGACGGGCACGAACGGTTCGGGCCTTACAACCGTATCAACCAGAACGGACCTGAAGAAATGGGCTGGCGGACTACTGCCCAAAACCTGAACCTGAACCGCGATTATTTGAAAGCCGATGCTCCTGAAATGAAGGATTGGCTGGCTTTATACAATTACTGGATGCCGGATTTCCTGGTCGATTGCCACGTGACCGACGGCGCCGATTACCAGTATGTGCTGACCTATGCCCTCGAAACGCACGGTACCATGGAGCAACATCTCTCGGATTGGGTCGCGGGCACGGTGGAACCATACCTGGTAAATGAAATGGATAAAGCCGGATACCCTGTATTCCCTTACGTGGAGTTCAGGGAATGGCACGACCCGCGCAGCGGGTTGGTGGTTGGCGCCGCTCCGCCCATGCTCTCACAAGGGTATTGCGCCATACAGAACCGTCCGGCGCTGCTCATCGAAAGCCACATGCTCAAACCCTATAAGCAAAGGGTGGAAGGGACCTATACTATGCTTCAGTTGCTGATCGGGAAGCTTAACCATGAAGCCGGAAACCTCACTAAGCTTGTCAGGGAAGCAGATGAGTATACCTGTGGGAAACAATTCAGAAGCGGGGAATTTCCGGTGAATTTCGGTGAATCGTTGAGCGACAGCGTCATGGTTGATTTCAGGGGAATGGAGTATACGGCTGATACCAGCGACCTGACCGGCGGGCTGTGGTTCCGGTATGATAATTCCAAACCGGTCATATGGAAAATTCCCATGTTTCCGCATCCTCGACCCGATGTTTCGGTAAAGCTTCCTGAAGCTTATATCATTCCTCCTGAATGGTGCAATATAATCTGCACGCTAAAGCTTCACGGTGTTGAAATGCATGAAATTTTGCAGGAACAAACGATAGAGGTCTCAACTTACCGTTTCTCCAATGCAAGATGGCAGCAACGGCCTTATGAAGGCAGGCATAAAGTGCAGTGTGCCGTGAACGAAACGGTTGAAAAGAGGACTTTCCCGGCAGGTTCGGTAGTTGTGCCGATGAACCAGCGAACGGCCAGGGTTATTGCCCATTTGCTGGAACCCCGTTCGCCGGATTCTTTCGTGAGTTGGGGCTTCTTCGATGTGGTTTTCGAACAGAAGGAATATTTCGAAACCTACGTGATGGAGCCGGAAGCCAGGAAAATGATGCTGGAAAACCCGGCTTTGAAAAAGGAATTTGAAAAACTCAAAGCGTCGGACAAAGGTTTTGCCGCCGACCAATACGCCCAGTTGATGTGGTTTTACAACAAGACGCCGTGGAGCGACAAGCAGTTTAACCTTTATCCGGTTGGCAGGATTATGGACGGGGAAATTGTGAAGAAGTTAAAATAGGTTTC
>DAONEP010000065.1:0-15010 GCA_035403165.1 Bacteroidales bacterium
AGTGACCCCGGAGGGATTCAAACCCACGACTTTCAGAACCGGAATCTGACGTTCTATTCAGCTGAACTACGGGGCCGGTATTTCAAAATGCAAAAGTATAAAATCCAAGCGCATTTCCACCTGATGATTTAATAATTCCTGATGCTTGTCCTGTCAGGGTGGCCGATGTGGTCAGTTAAATGGCCCGACCTTCAAGTTATATCGTATCTTTGTAAGTAGGTAGTATTAATCATAAATAATTCAATAACATGACAGACAAGGTTTTTGATAAGATTGCCCCCGGTGTTGTTACCGGCGACGATGTTCAGGAAGTTTTCCGGATCGCCCGCAGGAATCATTTTGCCATTCCTGCCGTAAATGTGGTGGGCACCGACTCTATCAATTCGGTTCTTGAAAGCGCCCGGGAAGTCAATTCACCCGTTATTATTCAGTTTTCGAATGGCGGCGCACATTTCGTAGCCGGTAAATTCCTCAATAACGACGGGGAGCAGGCTGCCATTACCGGAGCCATATCCGGTGCAAAACACATCCACATGGTTGCCAAAATGTATGGAGTTCCCGTAATCATTCATACCGATCATGCTGCCAAGAAACTTTTGCCCTGGATTGACGGACTTCTGGATGCCGGCGAAAAACATTTTGCCGAATGCGGCGTACCCCTTTTCAGTTCGCACATGCTTGATCTTTCAGAAGAGCCTCTGAAGGAGAATATTGAAATCTGTAAGAAATATCTGACACGCATGAGCAAAATAGGGATGACGCTTGAGATTGAACTTGGCGTTACCGGTGGCGAAGAAGACGGCGTTGACAATACCGGCGTCGATAGCGCCCGCCTTTACACTCAGCCTGAAGATGTGGCGTATGCTTATGAAGAGCTCCTGAAAATCAGCAACAGGTTTACGATTGCCGCCTCATTCGGAAATGTTCACGGCGTGTATAAACCGGGGAATGTAAAACTGCAGCCGGTCATCCTGCATAATTCACAGGTATACATTAAGAATAAATTCAACACGGAAGAAAACCCGGTGAATTTCGTTTTCCACGGAGGATCGGGATCAAGCCGCGAAGAAATCCGCGAAGCCATTAGTTACGGAGTGGTAAAGATGAACATCGATACCGATACACAGTGGGCCACCTGGAAAGGCGTTCTGGATTTCTACAAGAAGAATGAAGGTTACCTCCAGGGTCAGATCGGCAACCCGGAAGGCGAAGATAAACCCAATAAAAAATACTACGATCCGCGCAAATGGCTGCACGAAAGTCAGAAATCGATGGTATTGAGAATAAAGGAAGCGTTTGAAGACCTCAATTGCTTAAACAGGAATTAAACGCTGAATGAAGCCAATAAAAAAGCCCCGTCATCAGGGGCTTTTTCATTAATGGGATGCCATGATCAGCGTTTCTTTCGGATTGATGCTCAATACCGGGAAAGGAGATGTATTAACCATTTGCTGGGCATAAGGGCCTATCAGCAGGTTATACATCTTGGTTTCCTGTTCGGTCATGATGCTGATGAGATTTGCTTTAACCTTTTCGGCATAATCAATGGTAGCTACCGTGAGGTTATCGGCCTGCACCGAATCGAGCACATACGAAATTTCTTCTTCATCAAGATACTGAATTACCTGTTCGGCATATTCGTCAATGGTATGCTGAACGGCTTTTACTTTATTTGAATAAAGCTTAAGGATGTGGATTTCGGCTTCAAAGAGTTTTGCCAGGTAAGCAGTGAAAGGTACCTTTTGCCGTGTATCGAGCGTGGAATCAAGCGGCATTACGATGCGTTCGAGATCGTGTTTGATGCTGATGCCCGACCGTAGCGTGATTACCGGACAGTGCGATACCGAGATAAGCCGGTTGGCATTGCTCCCGATCCAGAATTGTTCAAATCCGGAAGCGCCATGCGTGCCCATCACGATGCAGATACTGTTCATCTCCTTGGCTTCATCAATGATTTCACGGTATACTTTCCCTTCGCGTATCACGTAATCAATTTCACTTTCGGGAAGACGCGGTTTGTACTTTTCGATTAATTTGGCAAATTGCCCTTTGATCTGGTCGATGAGATCTGAAGAGGTATCCGAGTAAATCGTGGTCTTTGTGACACTCGGATTGTTAACCCAAACCATATGAAGGTCGAGTAAACCCCTGTTGGCAATTGAAACGGCATGTTCAAGGGCGTTGATTGAGCAATCAGAAAAATCAACAGCAGCGATTAGGTTACTCATATGCTTTTTTTATAAAGTGTTTTTTAAATATTTATTGATAAAATTAATGAATATTCACTTAAAAAGCAAATCTCATTCATAAAAGGTTAATAAAGAATTTTACCGGCCACTTAAGTAGCAAATTATCAATAGTTTATCATTGATTCAAGAAAAATTTTCAGTCCTGCTCACTGAAAAGAATCCGGTCTTTAACAGTAAAAGCATTGGGATAGTCAGCCTGTATTCTTTTCTGAAAACCTATAGCCTCACTCCGCGTGCGAAAATTACCTATCCGTATCCGGTAATAAGGCTGTTTGAACGAAAGATAAGCTTTTACTTCTGGATATTTTTCCTGGAAGGTTTCAAGCGCCTCAGTCGCCCTGTTTTTGCTGTTATTACCGGAATCAAAAAAAATCTGTACCCTGAAGCCATCAAAAGAAGGATCACGCTGGTTTACTTCCTTATAAAGGTCGGCAAGTTTTACCATTTTATCGTCCTGATAAATGGTGACCTTACCGGGTGCGTTTTGTTGTTCCTGTGCCCTGCTGAATTGCGCTCCTGCCAGCAGGATGGCAAACAGGATCAGAACTGATTTTTTCATTGGTATCAGAGTAAAAATCTTTCTACCGGGTGGTTGCTTAAAACAGGAATTTCGGAATAGTTGATGAGTTGTTGTGAAAATTTGTCAAGCAATACCCCGCTGGCTTCAACATCGCCATCTGTCATAATTGAAATCAGGTCGGCATCAATAAGGCGGGAATGTTCAATAATGCTGGTGGCAATATTATCGGTGTTTTGTTTCTCGGTAATAAAAGGTATTTTGTGATCGTGGAAGTACTTTTCAACTTTCACAACGGCGCCGTCAATTACACGCTGAACGGTCTTGAGCTTACTGGAGTTCAGGGCGATGATATTCACTTCGGCGCCAAAGGAATGAGCAAAAGAAGCCGTAAAGGGCACTTTATGGAGCGTAAGGGCCGTATGGTCTACGGGCATTACTATCTTTTTGATGGGGCGGTTTATATCATAGCTGGTCCGAACGGTAATTGTGGGACAAGGAACGCTGGTAACCAGCCGCAGGGCGTTACTGCCAATCCAGAATTCCTCAAAACCTGTTATGCCGTGCGTTCCGGCTATCACCAGGTCAGCGCCTGAAAGACGCGCCTGACCTGCGAGTTCCTGGTACACTTTTCCTTTCCTGAGTTTATAACTTAACTTACCGCCAAGAAGTTTATACTTTTCCGTATGGAGGATCTCTTCCATATTGGTCCTTGCTTCATCACGCATTTCGGAACTTTCGGCCTGCATTAGCATTGCGGGGCTGTCAACCCAGACCATTGTGATGTTACTGTTACACGTATTGGCTAAAGCAACGGCATATTCAAGGGCATGTAAAGAGCCCTTTGAAAAATCTATGGCAACCAGTATCTCTTTCATCGCTTCAGGGGATTGGTTAGTCCGGGTAAAAGTATAAATATTTTTGATGTGCCGACATTTTCAAGGCTTATTTCAGAGTTCCACTTAACAAAGTTAACATTCATGGGAATTCTTACCTTTGTACAGATTCATCTTTTGGAACTATGTCGTTGAATAAAAACCTGGATGCTACCGGAGAATATATGACACCAGCCGAACGCGAGATTGAAAGGGCGCTCAGGCCTCCTGATTTCGGCAGTTTTTCAGGGCAGGCGGGAGTAGTCGGCAATCTCAGGATTTTTGTCGCTGCCGCAAAGCAACGTAATGAACCGCTGGATCATGTATTGCTGCATGGCCCGCCCGGATTGGGGAAAACTACACTTTCGTACATCATCGCCAATGAGCTGGGAGTCGGCATTAAAATGACTTCCGGGCCTGTACTTGATAAGCCCGGCGACCTTGCCGGGCTGCTTACCGGCCTGGAAACGAATGATGTGTTGTTTATCGATGAAATCCATCGCCTGAGCCCCGTTGTGGAGGAATATCTTTACTCGGCCATGGAAGATTTCCGGATCGATATTATGATCGAATCAGGGCCCAATGCCCGGAGTGTGCAGATCAAACTAAACCCTTTTACCCTTATCGGCGCCACAACGCGTTCAGGATTGCTTACGGCGCCGCTCCGTTCAAGGTTCGGCATCAATTCCAGGCTGCAGTATTATGATGCCGAAACCCTGAAACATATTATAAAACGTTCGGCCGGGATACTGGGCGTACCCATCCGTGACGATGCGGCTCACGAGCTGGCACGTCGCAGCCGCGGAACGCCCCGCATTGCAAACCTCCTGCTTCGCAGGGTTCGCGATTTCGCACAGATCAAAGGCAATGGTACCGTTGACCTGGCAATTTCGCAATATGCCCTCGAAGCCCTGCTTGTGGATAAAAACGGGCTCGATGAAATGGACAACCGCATTCTGGCTTCCATCATCGAAAAATTTAAAGGCGGTCCGGTCGGGTTAACAACCATTGCCACCGCCGTTGGCGAAGACCCGGGCACCATTGAAGAAGTATATGAACCTTTCCTGATCCAGGAAGGATTCCTGATGCGTACGCCCCGCGGACGCGAAGCAACCGAAAAAGCATACCTTCATACGGGCAAAATCAGGACCGGGATCAACGGTTCGCTTTTTTAAAAAGGGCCTCCCTTTCCGGATAATAAAACTCAACCAGTTACATGATTCCGCATGAGCTTTCTGTCCGTATTAAAGAAAAAGCTGCCGCATTGGGCTTTTCCGGATGCGGTATTGCAAGAGCAGAACATCTTGCCGGGGATGAAGAAAGATTGAAACGATGGCTCGATGCCGGGCGCCAGGCCGGGATGCAATACATGGAACGGAACTTCGAAAAGAGAACCGACCCGCGGTTACTGGCCGAAGGAACAAAGACGGTTATTTCGCTGCTGTATAATTACTTTCCCGGGAAAGAGACGAATTGTGAAAACGGTTTCAGGCTGGCGAAATATGCGTATGGCGTTGATTATCATGAACTGATCAGGGAAAAGCTCGATATTTTGTGTAAGGTGATGCTCGAAATTGATCACAAAGCGGTAACCCGCGGATTCGTGGATTCGGCGCCGGTGCTGGAACGCGCCTGGGCTAACCGCGCAGGACTTGGGTGGATCGGGAAAAACGGCATGCTGATCACCCGCAAACAGGGTTCATTTTTTTTCCTGGCCGAAATACTGACCAGCCTCGAACCGGAATATGACGATCCGTTTGCCGGTAATTACTGCGGCAATTGTTCGGAATGCCTGGATTCCTGCCCGACGGGAGCTATTGCAGCGCCGGGGATTATTGATGCTAACCGGTGTATTTCGTACCTCACCATCGAAAATAAAGGCGAAATACCTGAATCACTTCGCGGCAAATGGGACAAGTGGATTTTTGGCTGTGATGCCTGCCAGGATGTTTGCCCATGGAACCGTTTTTCGGTTGGCCATGCTGAACCGGCATTTGTGCCAACCTTTGAACTGGCATCAATGCAAACCGGCGACTGGTTGAACCTTGATAAAGAAAGGTTCGGCAGCCTGTTTAAGCATTCAGCCGTAAAGCGCTGTAAGTATGAAGGATTGAAAAGAAATATTGATTTTGTGAATGCAAAGGAAATTCATGACAGTGATTGTGACAGCTAAATAGCCGGATTCTGTCCCGGACTTGTTACCATATCCATACACCCATTAGAAATGCATTATGTCGATTAACCATAAACCCTCCGTATCTGCAATTGATATCCGATCCGAAATCGGGGAACTCAGGGGCGTTGTGCTTCACACTCCCGGTAACGAAGTGGAAAATATGACCCCGAATAGCGCCAGAAAAGCGCTTTACAGCGACATCCTCAACCTGCCGGTTGCTCTCAAGGAGTACAACCAGTTCAGGGGATTCCTGTCGAAAGTGACAAAAACCTATGAAGTGAGGGAACTGATGCTGGATGTTGTCAATCAGGATCATCATCGCAAGGCGCTGATCAGCAATATTATAAAGCGTGAATCCTTACCCGGCGATCTGGAAGGGATGCTGTTATCCATGAAACCTGCCAGACTGGTCTCGGCTTTACTCGAAGGTGTTGAAATGCCCAAGGATAATTTCACACGGTTCATCAGCAAGGATCGTTACATCCTGGAGCCCCTTCACAATTTCTTTTTTACGCGCGATGCTTCGGTGGCCATCCATAACAAGGTGCTGATCAGCAGCATGGCAAGCCCGGTCCGTATGCGGGAATCCATTATCATGGATGCAATTTTTACGAACCATCCCGATTTTCAGGCCAAGACGGTACACCCCGAAGGAAGTTGTCATTCCTGTGACGATTTCAGCTTCGAAGGCGGGGATATTTTGATTGCCCGCGAGGATGTTCTGCTTGTCGGCACCGGCCTGAGGACCACCAGCCGGGGCATCGACTTTATCATCGATTACTTCAAACAGCGCAAAAGCCGGCAGCATATCATCGTACAGGAGTTACCGTATAAGCCGGAGTCATTCATACACCTTGATATGGTTTTTACCTTCCTCGACCGGAACCTGTGTATGATCTATGAACCGCTGGTGCTGCACCCCAGCCGGTATCTCACCATTCATATTGAGCTGGACAACGGCAGGGTGAAGTCTATTTCCGAAAAGCCCAACATACCTGCGGTGCTGAAGGAACTCGGCATGGAAGTGGAGCTGCTGTACTGCGGGGGGCGGCACGAACGGGTGAACCAGGACCGCGAACAATGGCAGAGCGGGGCCAACTTTTTTGCCGTCGGTCCCGGAAAAGTAGTGGGCTACGGCCGCAACGTCCGCACCATAGAGGAACTAAGCCGGAACGGATTTGCCGTCATCAGGGCAAATGATATACTCCATGCAAAAGTGGATATCGCAAATTACCGGAAATATGTGGTGACCATCGACGGATCGGAATTGTCGCGTGGCGGCGGAGGCTGCCGTTGCATGACCATGCCTGTGAAAAGGGCGCCGGTCAACTGGTAAAGCATGGGAAATCCTATTTCGGCTCACTCCATCTGAAGCCTTCCAGTTTAAATCCGGCAAGCGCGAGCGCACGGCCGGTGACCGTGGCTGCCAGTTCCTCGAAAGTCGCCGGACGGCTATAGAAGGAAGGATTGGCAGGGCAGATAATTCCGCCGGCTTCCGTCACGGTTTTCATGTTGTTGATATGGATCAGGCTGAAAGGTGTCTCGCGGGGGACGAGAACCAGCTTCCGCCTTTCTTTGAGCATAACATCGGCGGCGCGTGTCATCAGGTCGTTCGAAACGCCGGAAGCAATCCGTCCTAAGGTTCCCATGCTGCAAGGGCAGATGATCATGGCATCCCAACCTGCTGACCCGGAAGCAAAAGGAGCGTAAAAATCATGAATATCGTAGACAGGGTAGGGCAGGCGGAGCCAATCGTCATTGCCCAGTTCGAATTGCCACACCTGTTTTGCATTGTCCGAGAACATAATACCGCATGCTTCAACCTGACCGGACAGGCCGGCCAACTGATCAAACAACACCTTTGCATAAACAGCCCCGCTTGCCCCTGTAACGCCGATTACAATTTTCATGAATGTCTGTAATGGTTTTTAGAAAATGATATTTGCTGATTAAAGGGTGTAGCTCAGGCTTAAAATAAGGGCATCGTTATACTGCCCGGTATCAAAAAAGCGCCCGACATTGCCGTTCGATGGATGGGTGCGGATGGAATAAATGGAGTTATCGGTGCGGAAATGAACCGTCATCTTATCATTGATTTTATATCCTACCCCAAAGGTGGCGTTGGTATTGAACAATCTGAAGGGATAGTCGCCGGTGGGCTGGTAGTCGCGTTCTTCGAAATGGTGAAGGAGGAATGAAAACGCCGGGCCGCCTTCCAGTAAAAGTCCGCTGGCGAGGCGATACTGGTACAGGAAAGCAAGTTCAACATAGCCAAGCCGCATAATAAAATAGGTGGGATCGGGGCTTTTCGGGTCCGGATTGCGGCGACTGCCTTTCTGGATATAATCCAGTTCCATTTGCCAGGCCGAATGCTCCTCGGCAGGCAGATTTACCCATACTCCGGCATATATGCCTGCTTTATCGAAACCGCTGTAAGTGTCGCCGGCTACCTGACTGCCGACAACACCGGCAGCAACGCCGCCGGTAAACCGCTGCGCCCGGACTGACATTCCTGTAAGAATGAAAATGGTAATTACGATTAACAGATTTTTATAGCTCATGGACGGGTACTATCATTTGATTTGCCGTAAAAATAGCAAAATTACTGAAGGAGCGATATTTCATGGTTTATGAAACAGCAATTTCAACTGTATAACCCGGTATTATTCCTGGCACGGGACCCCTTCCGGATCGGCAATCTCGCCAAACCAAACCGTGGCGAAGTTTTCGTTAATGCCGATTCCCATGGCTTCCCATTCAACGCTTTTCCATATCCCTTTGTTCAGGATCACCTCGTTATGGCTTTTGCTTTCTTTCCATCCTTTCAGGATGTCGGCAGCCAGCGCTTGCGGGGAACTGTATTTCCGGGTTGTATAAAATGATATTTCGTACCCGTTTGCCGGATAACCGGTCAGTTCGCGCGGTTTATCCCACATGCACCTTGCTTGTTTATGGTCGTGGGTATAACAACAGGCTGACCAGTTGCCGCTATCCGACCAACTGTGCATGTTGCACTCATCGCTATGTTTGTAATTTTCGGCCAGGTCGCAGGCATGGGTATGGGCGACAAAACTTAACGACCTGGAAATTGCTACGGGCTTTAAATGGTTTTCCTTACGGTATTCATTGATCAACCGGGCCAGCCATTGTTCAGCATCCGAAAGGCAAATATTCTCAAATCCGGGTTTGCCGGCATCCGTTTGGGCCGGGAGTGAAACCTGTATAGATAAACACAGAAGGAGGACAAGAATGCAGCGTGACATGCTTCGCGGTTTGTAGCATAACTTGCTGTTGCCCGAAAAATTGTATGAAGGGAGGCGGATTGCGGAAGCCGGTTATTTCTTTTCGCTGCCGTATCGTTTTTCTTTGACTTTTTGCCCGTTGTTGAAAACTCCTTTATAAACGAGTTTTCCGTTCTCATCCCAGTATTGCCAGGTGCCGTTTTTTTGCAGGTTAAGGTATGTGCCTTCACCTTGTTTACGCCCGTTGGCATAATAACTTGCCCAGTAACCATCGGGACGTCCGTGAACATAACTTTCTTCCTTGATCTTCAGCCCGTTTTCATCCAGATACACGAAGAAACCGTTCCGTTCGCCCCCGGCATAACTGCCTTTTTCCTTCAACTGCCCGTTACTGTAATATTCCAGACTGGAACCGTCTTTTATTCCGTTCAGGTAATGAATCTCCGATTTTTTTTGACCATTGTCATACCAGGACCGGTAAATGTCGCGGAGGGCGTTTTTTTCATATTCAGCTACATATTGCGGTTTGCCGTTTTCATACCATCCGCGCCAACATCCGGTCATATTTCCATTATCATAATAGCCTGAATCCTTGACCTGCCCGTTCGAAAACCAGCTCATCCACAAACCGTCCTGCTTGTCGGCAACATATGACCCGGTATGATGAATTTTGCCGTCATCGTAATAGAAAGTCCATTTACCCTGTTTCAGGGAATTTTCATAGCTGCCTTTTTTCCAGATGCTTCCCGATTCGTAAAAGTATTCCCAGGGCCCTTCCTGCTTGTCGTTCACGAAATTGCCATGGCTTCCGACAGCCCCGTTGGGATGATAAAAAATCCAAGCACTGTCGTGAAGCCCATCAGTGAGTCTACCTGTCATATCAGGTTTCCCTTCCTCGTTCCACCAATATGCCATACCGTTGAGCTTTCCTTTTCTGTAGGTTGCTTCCGACTGCTTTTTGCCATTGGTAAACCAGGTCAGGGCTTTCCCTTCCTTGATACCGTCAACATAATTCACTTCGGCTACTTTGATGCCTTTTTCGTTGAATTCGTACCACAATCCTTGTTTTACACCGTTCACCAGGTTGCCTTCGGCTTTTTTTGTGCCGTCGTCATAGGTTTCGGTCCTGATTTGTGCAACCGCCAGATTGCCGGTCAGCCAAAATAAAATAAGGAAAATAGGGAGCCTGTTCATTTTTCAGGAGATTTGAGAATTGCTGGAGTGAAGAATTGTATCAGTCGGTTGAATGGATTTTCAGTGTTGACGTTCGGTAGTAAATACGACCAGTTGCCCGAGGGCTTTGCGTGAGGGGCTGTCGGGGAAAGTACAGAGAATGTCCAATGCTTTTTCCCGGTATTCGATCATCCTGCCGGCAGCATAATCGATACCGCCGCTTTCTTTAACTTTTCTGATCAGTTCCGCCACCCGTTCGGGCTCCGTATTATGATTCCTCACGATATTAATGGCATACCGTTTCTCAGCCCACGACACCTTGTTAAGCATGTAAATAAGCGGTAAAGTCATCTTTTTTTCCTTGATGTCGATACCACTGGGTTTGCCGGTATTCAGACTCTTTTCGTAATCGAAGAGGTCGTCTTTTATCTGGAAGGCTATGCCTGTATATTCGCCAAACTGGCGCATCCTGGCCCTGGTTTCTTCATCGGCTTTCACCGATTCGGCGCCGGCTTCACAGCATGAAGCGATGAGTGAAGCCGTTTTTTTTCTGATGATCTCGAAATAGACAGGTTCTTCGATGTCGAGGCGGCGGGCTTTTTCAATCTGGAGGAGTTCGCCTTCGCTCATTTCGCGCGTGGCATCCGATACAATCTTCAGCAGTTGGAACTCATTATTGTCCAGCGCCAGCAACAGCCCTTTCGACAGCAGAAAATCGCCGATGAGGACCGCAATTTTGTTTTTCCAGAGGGCGTTAAGGGAAAAATATCCGCGCCGTTCGTTTGAGTCGTCCACAACATCGTCGTGGATAAGGGTAGCTGTATGCAAAAGTTCGATGAGGGAGGCTGCATGATAGGTGCTTTCGTTCACTTCGCCGCAAACCTGCGCCGACAAAAACACGAACATCGGCCTCATCTGTTTGCCTTTGCGCTTCAGGATGTAGTTGGTGATGGTAGTGAGGAGGGGCACAGGAGTTTTCATCGAACCACGGAAGTGCTTCTCAAACTCTTCGATATGATGGGCAATTGGAATCTTTATCTCGTCAAGGGTGACCATTCCATAATATATATTGATCGGTAAAAGTAACGATTATTTATATCGTTGCGATATACCGGCTCGATGGCGATCGGGGAAGGAGGAAATACATCCTGCTCTCCGATCCGGGAAGCTTTTCCGGTTTCCGATGCCTGAATAAATGTACTTTTGCTGAAAAATTGAAAGCATGTCGGGTATTCTTTTCGATGAAATTGTATTTGGGCCGGTGCGAAGCCGGAGATTTGGCGTTTCGCTGGGTATCAATTTGTTACCGCTCGATTCAAAACTTTGTTCCTACGATTGTATCTATTGTGAATGCGGGCTCACCGAACATGCAGCCGGCCACAAGCCAAAGCTTTTTTCGGGCGCGGAAATCAGGAATTCGCTGCAACAGCGTTTTGAAGCGCTTTCGCAGGAATCTCTTGCTCCCGATAATATCACGTTTGCAGGAAACGGGGAACCCACGCTGCATCCCGAATTTGCCGCCATCATCGATGACACCCTCGCGCTGAGGGATCAATACTTTCCGGAAGCAAAGATCACCGTCCTTTCCAATGCCACCATGCTCAACCGCCCGGCGGTGGTCGAAGCGCTGAAAAAAATCGACAACAACGTGCTCAAGCTGGATGCCGGTACCGATGAAACTTACCGGGCCATAAACCGTCCATTGAGCCCGGTTACACTGGAGCAGGTGGTGGACCGGCTGGCCGCTTTCGAAGGGGATCTGACCATTCAAACCTTGTTTGTCCGGGGTTCGGTCGACGGCCGGATGATCGACAATACCACAGAAAAGGAAGTCAGCCTTTGGCTCGGCCACCTTCAGCGGATTCGTCCGGCCCTGGTGATGCTTTATCCCATCGACCGGCGGACACCGTATGCTTCGCTAGAAAAAGTAAGTGAAGCCGAACTGCTTGCCCTGGCCTCAAAAGTGGAATCCATTGGCTTTAAATCGGAAGTGTTTTATTGATTTCAGGATACGGTAAATTCATCAGAATTTTCTGAAATTAGTTGTTTCTCCTTTCCCTTCTTCTTTGAAAATATCCGTAACTTTACAAAAATGTAGCGGACATGCTGGAGTATGAACCGAAAATACTGGTCGCTTTTGCCGAAACCCTGAGCGGGAATACCGATATATTCAACTGGTTGCTCAATAACGGTTATCCGGAGCTGGCTGCCTTGTCGGCAACCTTGCGCGGCAGCGAAGAAGCCTCCGGCTGGCTCATGAAGAACGGATACCAGCATTTTGCCGCTCTCGACCAGGCCATCGACGGGAAAATGGAGGCTTATTTGTGGTTGGTGCGCAACGACTACCGTTTGCTAGCCACCCTTGCCGATGCCTGTAACAACAAGCCTGAAGCCATTCGCTGGTTAGCCGCAAACGACCTGCATATTTTTATCATGATCGCCGAAAAATTCAGGGGATTCCGCGACAGCCAGACCTTTGATTATCATAAAATTCATTTCTGAGGATGAACAATCGGCAAAATCGGATGTTAAAAGCAATTCCTAAAATATTTATTAATACCAAAACCAATGACTATGGAAAGTATCAAAGGCACACAAACTGAAAAGAACCTGCTGAAATCGTTCGCAGGAGAGTCACAGGCCCGGAACCGCTATATGTTCTTTGCCAAAAAGGCCCGTGAGGAAGGTTATGAACAGATAGCCGCTTTTTTTGAAGAAACGGCCCGCCAGGAAGAGACGCATGCCAAGACTTTCTTCAAATTTTTAGAAGGAGGAATGGTAGAGATCACGGCCTCTTATCCGGCCGGAGTTATCGGGACAACCGCCGAAAACCTTAAAGCAGCCGCCGAAGGTGAAAATGAAGAATGGACTACCCTTTACAGGGAATTTGGGGAAATTGCCGAAAAAGAGGGGTTCAGGAAAATTGCTGTTGCCTATAAACTGATTGCTACCGTCGAGAAAGAACATGAGGCCCGTTACCTGAAACTCCTGAAGAATATTGAGGAAGGGAAAGTGTTTGAAAGTGAGGAAGAGACCGTTTGGGTATGCCGTAAATGCGGGTATCACCATAAGGGAAAGAAACCGCCGAAGAACTGTCCGTGCTGCGAACATCCCGAAGCATACTTTGAAAGGGAAGCTGTAAATTATTAATCGGGAAGCCGTAAGGCTGCCTATTTAGCTATTCAAATTGTCCGGGGCTTTCCGCTCCGGACTTTTTTTTAAGGTATTTCCAGGATTAGAAATTTCTGCCCCCAACGGAGTAATGGAATTAATGATGGATATTGATAGTAATAATTAAAATAATATAAGTGTTAATAGAAAGGCAAGAATTAAGGATAAAAATATTAGTAAATAAATCTTGTTTTTTATCGCGGCTAATATTAAAACTATTAAGCTTCCCACGATGATACCCGTTCTCAATTTTTCTGGTTCGATATAACGCTTTAAGTCAATAGTAAAATATAATATAATGATTATACAAAATATTGTAAAATTTAAAATCTTTAAGGGCAAATTATTACCGATTTTCATAGCCCACCAACGTAATTAGAATTAATTGAATAAAACATTATTCCACCTTGTACATAAAACTGGTAACTAACATTACTACCACTGATCCCATTACCCCGCTACCGCGCGATTCCTTTCACGTGTTCCAACAAATCCACCCCTTCGCTCGCTCGCGCATGTTCCGCGTGCGTTGCTATCCTCACCACAAACTTAACAGTATTAACTCAATAAAGGAGCGTTTTCGGCATAATTTGTTTCCGGACTAAATTCATTGGTTACAGGATTGCTATTTACCGGTTTGGTTTTTCAGGCATACCGGTCACTGAACAGCAATTTCGCCCTGTTGCCGTTGTGCCGCAGGCTTTCACCTCACCTCATCCGCCTCCGGCGCCTTCTTCCCGATGAATCGGGACAGGCGCTCAGGGAGAAGGCCTGCCGGCTGATCAGATCTTAAAGGTTTTCAAAACCTGCAATACCCGTGCTGAAAAAGATGTAGTTTACCGCAGGCATACAGCGAGTGTGTTAGAAAACGCGCGCGAGCGAAGGATTATGGATTGATAATGGCAACTCCTTCATAAAATTTCCAAAGATCTATTACTACGCGAAACGATTTCCGCCTCCGGCGAAGAGAAAAGTTCGTGCGATAGCGAGGTTGCCCGACTATATAACAATTCCGCTTACCACGGTGGTTTTTTCATCGTCCTTGCTGCACGACTGGATGAAAAGTAAAAAACCTGCCGATAATAGAATGAATGCTGCTTTCATAGCCTGATAAATTGAGGGCCTAGTAATAAATCGTATCCCTGTAAGTTTCAAAAGCTTTAATATAGACGCTGTCAAGTTTTGTAAAGGTATTCCCGTTTCTTACATATACCAACCTGTAACGTAAATACTTATCTCCTATGCAATGAAGCCCAAACATTGTTTCATATAACAACCTAGGTTTACTTCCATCCCATGTTTCTTCGTATCCGGTTTTATCGTTGTAGTTTATATATCTTAAAGGATAAAAAGTCGTTTGGGTAGTATTAAATAATGGAATCAGAGTTGGTAAAAATAGTGATGGAGCATCCATTTCAAACACTTTTCCTGCATTATCGGCCCCCCATTTCATGGGAATAATTTCACCACCGTAAGGGGGCCAATATTTATCCTTGGCTAAAGAAATAAAAGGGCCGTATTCTCCGGTAATTTCTACCCTGAAATATCCGTTTTTATCAGTATAGGCAACATTTTTGCAGCCCGAGGCGGTTTGCCCGGGAAATATG
>DAONEP010000066.1:0-14921 GCA_035403165.1 Bacteroidales bacterium
TTGTTTCAACACGCAAGATGTGTGTTTGCAGATAACGAATTAAAGCCTTTTTGTTTGAAGAAGTATAGGTAATTACGTTTATTCACGGGGCGGCTCCCGGGCCAAATGCGGTCCAGTCACCCCGTGAATTTTTGAGTTGATAAGCACCAACTTGCAAAATGTCGCTACCGGAATTATTCGCAGGGCGACTCCCCGGCACTGAGCGTCGCGGCCGCCCTGCGAATAAAAACACAACCGCCCTTTGATTATTTCATATTATCTGATATTATTTCCCTTCTGAAATTCAGTATGTTCAAAAGATTTTTATATCAGGCAAACAACTTACGCCCATAAAACATTGAATACTACTCATTGTATTTGCCGGCTTATCCTTCGCCTTTAATTAATTGACCGGGATGGTATAATATAGGCAGAATATTGACAGGGAACAGATACCATATTTGTGCCCTTTGGCCACAGAGGGAAAAGAGTGAGGTATTAACAGGGTTTCAAGTCATTAACCCGTTCTGCCGGTTTGTAAAGAAAGCTAGTTTATTATAATTGCCAGTCTACTTACTTTCCCCATAATAGCCGGCCGGTTAATTTTTCATGACCATGAACCGGCCATTCAAAAACTTACGGCTTCATCCGTTTCAGCAATACTCCGGCAATCTCAAGATCTCCCGGCAGGGTAACTTTCAGGTTTGTCGCTTCCCCTTCAACCAGGCATACCTGCCGTCCCGTTGCTTCCACTACCGATCCGTCGTCGGTAAATTCTTCCCGGTACGGTTGCTGATAGGCATGCTGAAGCAGTGAAATATCAAAAACTTCCGGTGTTTGGGTAATACGAAGCCGGCTTCGGTCGACCAGGGTGATTTTTCCTTTTTCAATACTTCTCACGGTTTCATTTACAGGAACACAGGGAATCGCCGTTCCGTTTCCGGCAGCTTCCGAAAAAGTACGTGATATCAGGTCAACGGTAACCAATGGCCTTGCCGCATCATGAACGGCAACCAGACCGTTACCGGGAACAAGCGCCAGCGCGTTTTTCACCGAATGAAAACGGGTTTCACCGCCCGGAACCAGTTGATGGGGAATGGTGAATCCGCTTCCGGCGCAAAGGGCTGTCCATTTGCCCATAAAGGCAGGATGCATGGCAACGATGATATGCAAACCGGGATCGTACCGATAAAAAGTTTCGATGGAATACATGATCAAAGGCTTCCCGTCGAGTAACAGTAGCTGTTTGGGTGTATCGCTGCTTAACCGGCTGCCTGTTCCGCCGGCAACTATGATGGCGTATTTCTTCATTTCTGACATTTATGGGCTGTTGTGAAGCCGGGTATCATGAAATAACAATGGCAATGATATTGAAAAATATCATAAACCCGTTGAATTTTATAAATATTCTTTGGGTTTCAGGGGTAAGGGAAGTGAACCACCAAGCACAGAGGATGCACGGGGATTTTTAGAAAGATTTTGGTAGGGAGAGGAGGCCGCCGCGTCAATCATTGCCTCCGGCAATGATCTCCTCGCGGTGTTTCAATATGAAAGAGGACTAAAAAATGACGGCTCTGCGAGCCCCGGTGTGCCGGGGCGAAGCAGCCTCTTGCCCTTAGCACAACCACCCCTGCAGCCTCTTGCCTTTTAATACCGCCGCCCCAAGAACTACCTCCCCTCCGTTCGCGCACGTCTCATGACGCATACGCTGAGAGCTGCCCTTATTTACCAAGGGCACGAAGGGCACTGAGGCCGCCGTGGCGGACACTAAGAAAATATGCAATGCTCTGTGCTTTGTGTTCTTCGTGGCTCCGTGGTAAATAATCCTAAGTGCCTCTAAGTGATCTCCGTGCCTGAGTGGTAAAAAACTAATCGCCTTCGCGGCCTTTTACTTTCTTATTTGATCAGCAGGGCCAGTCCCCCTTCCGAGGTTTCCTTATAGATATCCGGCAAATCGTGTCCTGTTTCCTTCATGGCAAGGCATGTCTTGTCGAAGCTTACCCTATGGCGTCCGTCGGATAAAACGGCATAGGCTGAAGCATCCATTGCTCTCCCCGCTGCAATGGCATTACGTTCGATGCAGGGAATCTGAACCAGTCCGCAGACCGGATCGCAGGTAAGCCCGAGGTGGTGTTCGAGCCCCATTTCGGCGGCATATTCCACCTGCGCCGGCGTTCCGCCGAACAGTTGCGCTGCTGCTCCCGCTGCCATGGAACAAGCCGTGCCCACTTCGCCCTGACATCCCACCTGGGCGCCTGAAATAGAGGCATTCTCTTTCACGAGGTTGCCGATCAGACCGGCAGTGGCGAGCGCCCGTAAAATCCTGGCATCAGGATAATAATAGGTGTTCTGTATATGGAAAAGGACGGCCGGTACAACCCCGCAGGAACCGCAGGTAGGCGCCGTGACGATGGTACCGCCTCCGGCGTTTTCTTCCGAGACGGCTAAAGCGTATGAAAATAACATTGCCCTCTTTTGCAGGGAACCGGTCGAACTTTTAGCCTTTATATGGTATGATGATGCTTTTCGGGGCAGATTGAGAATTCCCGGCAATACGCCTTCATGCTCCAGGCCATGGTCAATGGATTCTTTCATCGTTTTCCACACATCGGCCAGGAAATCCCAGATTTCTTTTCCTTCATGTATTTCAACATATTCCCAAAGAGTGCGGCCATTATGCTGGCACCACTTCAAGATATCGTTCATGTTGGAATGCGGGTACATGGTAACTTTCTGCAGTTTGGTTTCCTCATCTTCGATATCGCCCCCGCCCACGCTGAAAACCGTCCATTCATCCAGCAGGTTGCCTTTATCATCAAAGGCTTCAAACTTCATACCGTTGGGATGCTGAGGCAGAACAATATCTTTTTCCCAGATGATTTTCACCTTATCCTCAGGGAACGATTCGCGCAAAACCTTATCGGTTAGATGCCCTTTGCCGGTAGCGGCCAGGCTGCCGTACAAGGTGATATGGATATGAGTGGCAGCTTCATTTTTTGCCCTGAATTTTTCGGCGGCAAACCGGGGCCCCATGGTATGACTACTCGACGGCCCAAGGCCGGTCTTATAAATTTTTCGGATGGTTTCCATATACCTTTTATTAGTGAACAAATTTACATCACCGGTTACCGTTTATGTAAACACGGGCTGCCAAAAAAAAGCCCCTCGGTTGAGGAGCTAAACGATCGTTTTTTTAAGGAATGGTTAAAGTATCAGCATGGCATCCCCGTATGAGAAGAAGCGATATTTCTGCTGAACGGCTTCCTTGTATGCTTTCATCAGGAAATCGTAACCGGCATAAGCGGCCACCATCATCATCATGGGTGACTGAGGCAGGTGTAGGTTGGTGATCAGGCTGTCGGCAATGCTGAAATCATAGGGGGGGAATATGAATTTGTTGCTCCAGCCGCGGAAAGGTTTCAGCATACCCGAAATGGTTACCGACGACTCAACGGCTTTCATGGTGGTTGTACCAACCACGCAGACATTTTTCTTTTCTTCCTTGGCTTTGTTTACAATTCTGACGGTCTCATCCTCGATGATCACCTCTTCCGAATCCATCTTGTATTTGGTAAGGTCTTCCACGTCGATGGCGCGGAAATTGCCCAGGCCGGCATGAAGCGTGACTTCGGCAAAGGTAACACCCTGAAGTTCGAGACGTTTCATCAGTTCGCGGCTGAAATGCAGCCCTGCCGAAGGAGCGGCGACCGCGCCTTCGTTCTTCGCATAAATGGTCTGATATCTCTCCTTGTCCTCAGGCTCAATATCACGCATGCGCTGTAGTTCTTCCGGAATGGGCGTTTTTCCAAGAGATTCAATGGTACGTTTGAATTCATCGTAAGGCCCGTCGAAAAGGAAACGCAGGGTACGGCCACGGGATGTGGTATTATCAATGACCTCGGCGACCAGCGAATCGTCATCGCCGAAATATAATTTGTTGCCTATACGGATTTTTCTGGCCGGATCAACCAATACATCCCAAAGCCGGGCTTCACTGTTGAGCTCGCGAAGGAGAAAAACGGTGATCTTAGCGCCGGTTTTTTCTTTTTCTCCGGTAAGGAGGGCGGGGAAAACCTTGGTATTATTGAGGATAAAAACATCTCCGTCATGATAATAATCAAGTACATCGGTGAACATCTTATGTTCAATCGATTTCGTTTTGCGGTCAATCACCATTAAACGTGATTCATCCCTGCTTTCAGTAGGCCTTTCGGCAATAAGGTCGCTCGGTAAATGATACCGGAACTGCGAAAGTTTCATCCGTGTAGAGTATTTTTCTCAAAAAAGGCTGCAAAATTAATGATTTTTTTGCTGAAAATCAAGACTTTCGCTAAACTAAAAACTTCCATTTAACTCTTTTTAACTTTATTGTACTCATGGCATTTGAAAATATTGTAGCATATTATCGAAGTTGTATAATTGCAAATTCTCCGTATTACACTGATAATAAACAGGGGAAATAGGCAAATGCACATGGGTTCCCTTCCATCCTTTTTTTCTAACTTTGCCGGCTTAAAAACATGGAATTATGCTCCGTACACATACCTGTGGAGAACTCAACATGGCCGCCGCAGGCCAGACTGTTACCCTTACCGGCTGGATACAACGCTCGCGCGATCTGGGCGGGATGACTTTTATCGACTTACGTGACCGCTATGGCATCACGCAACTGGTTTTCAATATGGATACCCGTGCCGCCCTTTGCGGGGAAGCCCGGAAACTTGGCCGTGAATTTGTGATTTCGGTTACCGGACTGGTAGCCGAACGCAGCAACAAGAATCCGAAACTGCCTACCGGCGATATTGAGATTATTGCTGAGAAATTTGAAATACTGAACGAGTCGAAAATACCTCCGTTTACGATTGAAGACAATACCGACGGCGGCGATGAACTCCGCATGAAGTATCGTTATCTTGATTTGCGCCGGCCCGCGTTGAAGCGTAACATGGAACTGCGCCACCGTATGGCATTCCAGGCCCGCAGTTATCTCGACAGCCTGAATTTCATCGAAATAGAAACGCCGGTCCTCATTAATAGCACCCCCGAGGGCGCCCGCGACTACGTGGTACCATCGCGCGTTAACCCCGGAGAATTTTACGCTTTGCCCCAGTCGCCGCAAACTTTCAAGCAACTGCTGATGGTAGCCGGTTACGACCGCTATTTTCAGATTGTAAAATGTTTCCGGGACGAAGACCTGCGTGCCGACCGGCAGCCTGAATTCACCCAGATTGACTGCGAAATGTCGTTCATAACCCAGGAAGACATTCTGACCATTTTTGAAGGATTGATCAAACATCTGTTCAAAACGGTTAAAAATATCGACATCGTAACACTACCCCGGATAACCTGGGCCGACGCCATGAAAAAATACGGCAGCGATAAACCGGATATCCGTTTCGGAATGGAATTTACCGAATTGACGGACCTGGTAAAGGGCAAGGATTTTAAAGTATTCGATGATGCCGAGCTGGTAGTGGGCATCAATGCCGAAGGCTGTGCCGAATATACCCGCAAGCAGCTTGACGAGCTTACCGATTTTGTAAAAAAGCCGCAAATCGGGGCCGGGGGGCTTATTTATCTGCGTTATGCTGCCGACGGAACGCTAAAGTCATCGGTCGACAAATTTTACTCCCCCGATGACCTGCAGAAATGGGCGGAAGCTTTTGGAGCCAAGCCCGGCGACCTGATGCTGATCCTGGCCGGGAAAGCTATGAAGACCCGCAAAGCATTGAACGAACTACGCCTGGAAATAGGCGGCAGATTAGGATTCAGAAATCCGGAAATATTTGCCCCGCTCTGGGTTTACGATTTCCCTCTGCTCGAATGGGACGATGAAACACAGCGTTATTATGCCATGCACCATCCCTTTACTTCTCCCAAGCCCGAAGATATCCCGTTGCTCGACACCGATCCGGGTGCCGTGCGCGCCAATGCTTACGATATGGTAATCAACGGCGTTGAAGTGGGCGGAGGCTCCATTCGTATCCATACCAAGGATATGCAGCGTAAAATGTTACAGTTGCTCAACTTTAGCGCGGAAGAAGCGCAGGCCAAGTTCGGCTTCCTGATGAATGCATTCGAATACGGCGCCCCCCCACATGGAGGTATCGCCTTTGGTTTTGACCGTCTTTGCTCGGTGCTTGGCGGCAGCGATTCCATCCGCGATTATATCGCATTCCCCAAGAACAATGCCGCCCGCGATGTGATGATTGATTCACCATCGCGTATTTCGGAGGAACAACTGAAAGAACTGAGCCTGAAGATCTCCATCTGATCCAGCATTGTATCAGATCTGATAGTCAATATTTTCCGACGCCAAAATTCAGGCCCTGGTTATCCCCCTGCCCGGTAAACAGGTACCCGTTTTATTTTTCACAGGGTCTTCGCCGATGGGTACGAACAAAGTCGGTGTATCCTGATGCCCGGATATCAACGCCCGATGAATTTTACATGTTCTGTGAACCACCGGTACAACCCGGATATGCACATAATACTACCCTCAACCGATCCCATCAGGAACCTTAACGAAACACCGGTTATATATCAGGCTTTCACCTGATAGGAATAACAGGCAACTAATTTTCGCGTCTCTTCCTGCTTTTTAAATATTTATAGACCCCTGACACAAAATATGCCACCAGGATGAGGTATATGATTCCTGTGACCGGTGCGACCTTCTGAATGGCGTATCCTGAAAAGAGCCTGCATCCAAAAAGCGCCAGCAACAGCAACAAACCGGCGAGCGGAATGGGTGATTTCCGGTATTTTTCCATGTAATCGGGTTTCCAGAAAGCCATGATTATCTCAATGATAATAATGACGGCACAGAGACAAATTATAGTCAGCAGTTCCGTTGTTGTTCCCATATTGAATAAAATTTACAGATGAGCGGCTACTTAATACTTTCTTAAAGTTGTTAAACCGGCAAAAAAATCCGGATTAGTAATCAGTATCCGGAAATTAAAAAACCTTTACGGAAAGTGTAACTTCCAGGACTTCTCAGCTTTATCCGGCCTCCCGGTCAGAACTAAACTCCATCAGTTCGACAGGCGCCCCGTTGTGCAGGATCATGGCTACTTTCAGCCCTGGTGACGGGGAGTTGACTTCGCCCAGCAATTCTTTATCTATCAGCGCTGTTTCCATATCGTCGACCACAAAGGCAACGTGCGGGATTTTTTTCACGAGTTCATGAACCTTGCAATGCGGTTCGAACCGCATGAATTCTATCCCGTAAGGGCTGTTTTTAAATCCGCCGGCATAAATACCGAGGTGCGCGATATGTTCTTCGCCCGGGAAAGGTTCATTCACGGGTATGCCGATATGATGAAATTTCCATCCCCATTCCGAGGTTGCCAGGGGTAATTCATGATCTTTCCGGGTGTAATTCATAACGGTACTGTTTTTATAATAAAATATGCCCTGTTTCGATTCGCCTGAATTTTCAGTGACGCTTAAATGATATGATTCTGTAAAGTTGTTACAAACTTACTGAAAGAATCCTCCAATTGCATGCTAAAGCCTTTTAAATTCTTACTCATCAGACAATTGGTATGTTTAACTTTTAACCGTGCAACAGGCATCAATGTGAAAATGAAAGAAATATCAGCCGCCGTAAGCTTTATGATATGGATTAGTCAGGTTGTGAAGGGTAGCTTTCCCGACCATGAACCGGAAAGTGAATACATGAAGAGAGTGGTACAAAAACGGCTTTCAGGATGGATTTGCCGTAGAGATACCTATGGTATGCTGCAAACTGCTGCCGGGCGCTGGTTTTTGTGCCGGCCCAGTGTAAAATGAAGAGGGTGGAAAATCCACCCTGCAACAAGTTTAAATATGAATGATAGACCCTATGAATGTCCTATTTCCGGATCTTCTTCGGATGAAGACCATGGATAATGGTACAACCCATCGAGCAGGCGTTTTTCCTTTTGTTCGGGCGACAGGGATTCGTATTTCTCTTTTTCTTCGTCAATCCTGCGCTGTTTTTCGGCTTCAACGGCATGAATTTCGGTCAGGTAAACGTCTTCCATGCGTTTTTTCAGGAAGTCGTTGGCCACTGAAGGGAAAAGTTCAAGGAGCAATTCCTCTTTTTCATTCTGCGCCATTTTTACTCCGCCGTATTCCTCGTAAATGGGGTTTGCCTGTTTTTTGTAATATCTTGAATCGTAGGGAATTTCTTCTTTCACCCCGGCAATTTTATACCTGAAATCAGGATCGATAGCGACAGGTGTTTTGCCGTAACTTCCCTTAACCAGGTTGACATACTGTATTGATTTGGTGGTATATATAGGAGCTCCTTTAGATTCGTCGATCGCGCAATTTACCGCCTGCACACCGACTATCTGGCTTGTAGGAGTGACCAGGGGAGGGCATCCCGAGGCAAGCCGCACCAACGGAATCAGTTCCATAGCGCGGGGGAGGAGTTTTTCAAGTTTCAGTTGTTTCAATTGTGCCAGCATGTTGCTATACATACCACCGGGAATTTCGGCTTCGCGGATGATATCGTTGGCTTCAGGCAGGCCAAACCAAGCTTCCAGTCGATGGCATACTTCGAGCAGTTCTTCTTCTTTGTCGGCTTTGGCATGGGCAATGGCCATCTCGACCAGTTCGTCGATATCCTTGGGTAATTTGTCTTCAACGAAGTTAAATTCGCGCGGGAAAGCTTTTGTAGCGTCAAAATCGGCGAGTTCACGGCGTATCTCCCGCAATTCCAGGTTCAGTTGCAGGACAGCCTGACGATCAACGCCGGTTTCAATACCCATGCGGTCGCAGAACAACTGGATCAGTTCAAAGGGCGGAGCTGCCGTTCCTCCGGCAAAATTCATGATGGCCGTATCTACTATATCGGCGCCGTTTACAATAGCCATGAGGGTTGATGCTACCCCGTAACCCGGTGTGCAGTGGGTATGGAAATCGAGGGGAATTGACAGGGATTCCTTCAGCATACGGACAAGTCGTCCTGTTTTCCCCGGAGTAGCCAGGCCGGCCATGTCCTTGATGGTAATCATGTCGGCGCCTTCCTGTTCAAGTTCCCTGGCTTTGTTCACAAAATAGGCCTTTGTAAATACATTGGTAGGCAGCATTTTAGCATGGAGGAGAGCGCGCAGGCGTTCGCGTTTGGAATATTTCGGGTCTACGGTATAAACAATACAGCAATCGGCAACGCCTCCGTTTTCCTTCACAAAACGGATGGTTGCTTTCATGTTTGAAATATCGTTGAGGGCGTCAAAAATACGCATGATGCTTACGCCCGATTTTATAGCGTTTCGGCAGAAACCTTCTATTACTTCGTCGGGATAAGGATTGTAGCCAAAAAGATTGCGTCCGCGTGAAAGAGCAGTCAACAAGGATTTATTACCGATCCCGTCCCGGATTTTTTCAAGCCTGTCCCACGGGTCTTCGTTAAGATAGCGCATTACTGAATCGGGAACAGCCCCGCCCCATACTTCCATAGCATAAAATCCAGCCTGTTTAAACAACGGCAATACCCTGTCGACCTGCTGCTGGGACATGCGGGTGGCAAAAAGCGACTGTTGCCCGTCGCGCAGCGTAACATCACGAATCAGAAGACGTTTATTCATTTACATTCCAATTAATCATCCGTTTGCACTGGGAAAACGAACCGGTTGTGATAATTTTTGAATACAATTGTTAATCAGTTAACAATTAAAACTGTTATCCGATTCACAGTACAAAAGTATTAATATTACGTGGATCAGGCATATATTTATCTTTGAATATTTACGATAAAAGGCAGTTTGTCTCCGGGCATGAGACATTTAAGCCGGGAAAGGATTCTTGTTCCGAAATCACTAATTTGTATACCTTTATTGCATTAATTCTTACAACACGTTTTAATCGATACATACCATGAAAAAGTATTACCTGATGACGGCTTTCGTGGCAATAGCCGTTATTTTGAACACAGGCTGCAAACAGCCCGGTAACAAACAGACAAACACCCAGCTCAGCGAGATGCAACAAAAAGTGAATGAATATGCCGTGGTGAGACTGACTACTGACCTCAGCAAACTCACCGACAAGGAAAAGCAAATGATCCCGATCCTGGTGGAAGTTTCAGAAATCATGGATGACATTTTCTGGGAACAAACGCTCGGGAATAAGGCAGCTTTTTTCGATACTATTAAAGATGAAGCTACCAGGCAGTTCGCCATGATCAATTACGGCCCCTGGGACCGCCTGGATGAGAATAAACCTTTCATTGCCGGTATCGGTAAAAAAGCTCCGGGCGCCAATTTCTACCCGGCCGACATGACCAAGGAGGAATTTGAGAAATGGAATAATAAAGACAAGGCAAGCCAGTACACGCTGATCCGGCGCAATGCCGACGGCAGCCTGAAATGCGTCTGGTATCATGAAGCTTATGCCGATAAAATCAAAAAAGCATCTGATCTCCTTCTCAAAGCAGCCGCACTGGCCGAAGATCCCGGATTGAAAAAGTACTTTGAACTGCGCTCGAAAGCGTTGCTGACCGATGATTATTTTGCCAGTGACATGGCCTGGATGGATATGAAGAATAATACCATCGATTTTGTAGCCGGCCCCATCGAGAATTATGAGGATGAGCTTTTCGGTTATAAAACCGCCCAGGAAGCAGCTATTCTGGTGAAGGATAAAGATTGGAGCAAAAAGCTCGAAAAGTACGCTGCTATGTTGCCTGCCCTGCAAAAGGAGTTGCCCTGTGACCCGAAATACAAGAAGGAAGTGCCCGGAACCAGTTCCGACCTGAATGCTTATGACATTCTATATTATGCCGGCAACAGCAATTGCGGAGGAAAAACCATTGCCATCAACCTGCCCAACGACGAAAAAGTGCAATTGGCAAAAGGAAGCCGCCGCCTTCAACTGAAAAATGCCATGCAGGCCAAATTCGACAAGATACTTGTCCCGATTGCCGATGTGCTCATCGATCCGTCGCAAAGGGCAAATATCAAATTCGACGCTTTCTTCGGCAATGTGATGTTCCACGAAGTAGCTCATGGCCTGGGCATCAAAAATACCGTCAATGGAAAAGGCAATATCCGTGAAGCGTTGAAAGAGCAGTATTCAGGATGGGAAGAAGGGAAAGCCGATATCCTCGGATTGTACATGGTAACCAAACTGATTGAAAAAGGGGAACTCAAAGGCGTTACAGTTGAAGATGCATTTGTTACTTACATGGCCGGACTAATCCGTTCAGTCCGTTTTGGAGCCGCCGAAGCCCACGGAAAAGCCAATATGATGTGTTTTAACTTCTTTGAGGATAAAGGCGCTTTCAAACTCAGTGCCGACGGGACCTACAAAGTGGATATGGAAAAAACCCGCAAGGCTATGAATGAATGGAGTGCCTTTATTTTGAAGATAGAAGGGGAAGGCGACTATCAGCAGGCTGTAAGCTATATGGCTGCCAACGGGAAAGTACGCGACGAACTGAAAACCGGCATCGAAAAACTCAAGTCTGCCAACATTCCCAAGGATGTTGTCTTTGAACAGGGGGTAAAGGTATTGGGCCTGTAAAAGCCCGATACTTTTTTCGGCAGGTGTAAAGGCGATCTTTTACACTGAATTTTTTGCTGTACTGTAATCAGGATGGTACCGTCCGGAAATTTTCTCCCGCTGATGCCGGTGTCAACCTGAGCCGCTACCAGTACAGAACCCATGCAAATTGTATTCCTCCGGATTCACGGAAAGGATAGGGTATGCACAGAAAAAGTTCATTCGATCGGTTGACAGATGCATCAGAAAGGCAAAAACAAGCGGTAAAAATCAACGGCAATACGTGATCGTTAGGGCTTATTGGGGGCTTCCCCCGGTATTAACGGCTTCGCAGGTTTAACGAATATGTTCTGTCAGATTTCGGTCAGGCTGAAGAAATCGTTATATGAAATGGGGTTGTTGGTATTACCGGTTTCGGTAAATGACCATTCTATCTGGTCACCGGTTTTCCAGCCGGGTTTCAGGTCACTGAGGGAGAAGGTACAGATAGCAATATTATGGTTCAGGATATCCTGATGCATTACCTGTCCGTTGACGGTAATCCGAATGGAGGATGTTTCATAGGCTTCATACGGTAACAGGTTATAGGTAAGCTCAACAACAAAAACAGTTTCCGTATTATAAACCTTGTAATTTATGGATTTGGGGTGGTTGCCGTTCTTTCCTTTAGCTGAACCGACCGTGTATTGAAAACTCTCAGGTTCGGTAAGATAGTTTTCGGCTGCATTTTCATTTTGGGAAACATTGCTATTCGAAAATTCAGACTCATCTGTTTGCAGCGTATGGGATTTTTCTTCCCTGGAGCATGAGCACATTATACCGTTGGTAATCACCAGGGCGGCTACAATCAATGCTTTCAGTATTCTTTTCATGACCTCGGCATTTACTTTTTAATCAATTCAAAATCAGGAATAGAGCGATTTTTTAATAAATTCTGAATAAACTACAAATACAGAAGTTTCAAAATATATGCCATGTTTTATATAAAAGTGCGACACAGTCGTTTAAGTAGTTTTAATACGAAAGGCGTTGTCTCAATTTTTTACGAATGGGACAAAAAACAACTGTAACCGCTATAATATATTAAACCGGAAACCTGTGTAAATTCTTACGGAACGATCAGGCCGGTTGACAGAATGATGTATCCGATACACAGAGTAATTAGGGTATTTAGAAGATTGATGAAATCACTTTGTGACAATTCTCTTACTTTTGTGACATAATCATTAATCTCAACATCGTTTATGAAAAAATACCTATTGGCATTATGTATGCTTGTGGCCATATTTGCCAAAGCTGCCGAAACGCCTGACGAAGGGATGTGGCTACCCATGTTTGTTGAAAGGCTCAACTATGTCGACATGCAGAAAATGGGGCTTCGTCTCACTCCTGAAGAACTTTACAGCATTAATCATTCAAGTCTGAAGGATGCTATCGTCAGCCTTGGCGGATTTTGCACTGCCGAAGTTGTATCGCCCGAAGGATTGCTTTTTACCAATCATCACTGCGGTTATGGTAATATACAGAAACACAGCACGGTAGACCATGATTACCTGACCGACGGTTTCTGGGCCATGAGCAAAGCCGAAGAACTTCCTAACGAAGGGCTGACTGTTTCATTCCTTGAACGCATGGCAGATGTAACCACCGAAGTGCTGGGAGTTGTTACTTCTGAAATGGATGAACAAGCCCGTCAAAAAGCTATCAGCGGAAAAATTGACGAACTGAAAAAGGCTGCTTCGGAAGAAGGGAAATACCAGGTTGAATTGAAGAGCTTTTTTAACGGGAATGAATATTACATGTTCGTTTACCAGGTTTATAAAGATGTCAGGCTGGTGGGGGCCCCTCCGTCAAGCATTGGAAAATTTGGCGGCGATACCGATAACTGGATGTGGCCTCGTCATACAGGCGACTTCAGCATCTTCCGCATCTATACGGCACCCGACGGGTCCCCGGCCGAGTATTCAAAAGACAATGTGCCCCTCAAACCCAAACATTACCTGCCTGTTTCCTTAAAAGGATATGAAAAAAACGATTTCGCCATGATATGGGGGTTCCCGGGCCAGACTGACCGCTATCGTACTTCCTGGGGCGTGGATGCAACGCTTAATGATATCAATCCCGTTATCACCAAAGGCCTTGGTAAGATTCTCGAAATTCAGAAAGCCGGGATGGATGCCGATAACAGTGTACGCATTGCCTATGCCGACAACTATGCCGGACTTGCCAATTTCTGGAAAAATAAAGTAGGGGAAACCCGCGACCTGAAACGCCTCGGCGTTGTCGCTAAAAAACAGGAACTCGAAAAACAGTTCGCCGACTGGGTAAACGCTACCGAAGCCCGCAAACAAAAATACGGAAACGTACTCAGCACTTTTTCCGATGTGTACGCCAAATACAAGGATCAAAATCTGTATTCAGTATTATGGCATACTCAAATGATCCTGTTCGGTTCACAGGCTTTCAGGGCCCCCGGAATGGCTGAAGGACTTGAAACCGTATTAAAGAGCGGCGTCAAGGGAGAAGAACTGGCAAAACAACTGGTGAAATACCGTGAGTTTTCGGCCGAACAATTCAAAGAATACAACATCGGCATTGAGCAGAATGTCCTGGCTGCCGTCCTGGAGATGTTCTATACCGGTGTTCCGAAAGAGCAGCAACCGGAGATTCTTAAAACGGTTGAATCGAAATACAAAGGCTGTTTCCATGCATATGCCGCCGACCTTTTCAAAAAATCGATCTGGTATACCCCCGAAAACTTTAATGCTTTTCTCGATAAACCATCGTTGAAAAAACTGCAGAACGATCCGACCGTTAAACTGTACAGTTCATTCATGGAAATTTTCAAAAAAATTCAGGAGTCGAACAAGGAATTATCGAACCAGCTCCGTGTTGCCCAAAGGCTCTTTGCTGCCGGACTTCGCGAAATGGAACCCGACAAGAGCTTCTATCCCGATGCCAACAGCACGATGCGTATGACCTATGGCAAAGTGCTTGATTACTATCCGGCCGATGCAGTTCATTATAAATATTATACCACCCTGGATGGCGTAATGGCTAAGGAAGACCCGACAAACGAAGAGTTTATCGTTCCGGCCAGGCTGAAAGACCTCTATCAGAAAAAGGACTACGGCCAGTACGGTGTGAACGGAACCATGTACACCTGTTTTCTCACTGATAACGATATTACCGGAGGTAATTCAGGGAGCCCGGTGCTTAATGCCGATGGCCAATTGATAGGTCTGGCATTCGACGGCAACTGGGAAGCCATGAGCGGGAATATATTGTTTGAACCCGAATTGCAGCGTACTATCTGTGTTGACGTTCGCTATGTGCTGTTTATCATCGATAAATTCGCCGGCGCCACCAACCTCATCAACGAACTTACGCTGGTAAAATAGGAATCATTATCTGACATTATAAAAAACAGGCGCCCTTTTTTACGG
>DAONEP010000067.1:0-14914 GCA_035403165.1 Bacteroidales bacterium
GCGTGCTCATATTTTCAAAACCGGCTTTAAAAGTATGGATGATGGTGGTTTGCCCCGTGGGCGGCACATCATGGGTGAGCGTGGAAACCAGCCGGTAGTCCGATCCATCGCCGGAGATAAAAATTTGTACATCTTTCGGCAGCAAAATCCAGGAATAGGCATTCTGCAAAAAGTCCATCGAAACGGAGGAGACCGGAGTTGTTTTCCCCAGGTCAATTTCGAGTTCGAGGTCCTGTCCCTGGTAACCCTGCCACCTTCCGTCGGCAAAATTCAGCGAGCCGGTCAGCCCGTCGAGCAGCGCCTGGTCGCCGCCAGCGGCATAAGCGGGATTGTAAGTGCTGTATGCGGCTTTGATTTTCATCGGACAACCGATCCCTTTATGGACCAGAACGGATTGCTGCGAGACGACCCCCAGAGAATTGCCCGTTTTAACGGCCGCCTTGATGACAACCTTTGAATCGATCATCAGCGGACCGGTATAAACCTCGCTGCGGACGGTAGGTTCGGTGCCGTCGGTGGTATAAACAAGGATCTGGTCGCTGAAAAGAGTGGAAAGGATGACCGGACGGCTGCCATCGATCATCTCCGGCTGCGGTTCGATGAACACGACCTTATCGGCATCGTCGCACTGACGGGCAAGCCGGTTATAGTCGTTCAGGTTTTTATCGAGCCACCAGTCGCGGTTTTCCATTTTCCAGAGACGGATATACTCTTTCTTGATATCATAGAGTTCGTTTTTCAGCTTTTCGAGTTCCGGCTTTGCCAGGAGGACGGCGTATTCGCTTCCCGATTCTTTGGCCTGGTAAAGGATGATCCGGGCCAGGTTTTTGTCGGCCGAAAAAATAACCCGTTTCAGGGCAAAAACGGCATGGTCGAGCAGATATCGGTTTCTGCCGGCATCGCTTTTTAACTGCTGAATCTTCTGAATCAGGGTGTTGGCCCTAGTAACCACTTCCAGGTTTTTGTCGCCGTAATCCTCACTGGTATTTTCCAGGTTAAAATCGAGAAGATCCTGCCAGAAGGCGCCTTCGCCCACGATGCCCCTCACGGGCAGAAGGCGCAGGCTGTCGATGGCGAAAAGAGCCGGGGTGATGCCTTCGGCGCCAAAAAATAATCTATCGAAACTCCGGTTGAACTGAGCCAGTTTCTCATTTCGCTCCCTAACGGCCAGTTCTCCGGTGGAAGGCGGCGCCGGGCGCCAGGAGCATTCGGCGCCCCAGGCCAGTCCGTGCCAGTTGTAATTGAACAGGTTGTGGCCGTTATCGTCCCATGCTGTGTTCATCATGCCGATAGCGCCGAGTTTGGCGCCATCGCGCACATAATTATTGATATTGATGGCGGCATTGCTCATCCCGGGCCATAATTCGCTCCAGCAGCTCACCCCCGGCGCCACCATGAAATCGAAACCGGTATTTTTAAACGGCAGAATGGCGTCGTCGAAGCTTTCGGCGGCATGGTACCCCCAGGAAAGGATAACCAGGTCCTTCGGCAGCTTTGAGATGATCCCGCTGTTGTTCACGGCGATGTCGCCCCACATCATCAGCCGTTTGCCGTAAGGCTTCAATAATTTATCGATCCGGTTGATGTGATAAGCATAGATGCCGTCAAGGCCGATGCTGTCGGCCATCCGCTTGCTCCTGCCCTCGCCCAGCCCCTGCGTTTCATCACAGTTGATGTTGAAGAACGGGCTTTTATAGGCCGGCACGATTTCGGAATACACATCGCCCAGAAACCTGTAAGTATCTTCGCTGGCCGGGTTAAGGATATCGCCGTTTTCGCGCAGTCCGGAATAAAACGGGTTGGCAAGGATTTTCCCCATGTGCCCGAACGACTGAAAATTGCCGATCACATCCATGTGGTATTGCGCCGCATAGGCGGTAAGTTCTGCGATTTCTTCGGCGGTGAGTGACTCCGGAGGGGCAATATCCGGATACTTTTTCAGGCTGAAGGTATGTTCGGTGTAAAGTGTGAAGAAGTTCAGCCTGAATTCCGACATTTTCCGGATGCAGTCTTTCAGGAAATCCACCGTAGGAATCGGGCCGCGGCTGATGTCGTCCATCCAGCCCCGGTACCTCAGCGCCGGCCAGTCGGTGATGGTGAGCGCCGGAATGGAATTCCCGGTCCGGTTTGCCCGGATGAGCTGTTTCAGCGTCTGCACACCATAGAATAACCCCGCTTCGGTGCGGGCGGCGATAAATATTACATCTTCGCCGGTACAGAGGATATAGCCTTCTTCCGTTGCCTTATCGGGAAGCGTCAGGTTCCTTTCGGCCAACAGCTCGTCGATTTTCCGGTCGCGGCCCGTCAGGCCCAGCAAGATGCCGGCTTTTTTCGGTTTCGTCACTATTTTCGCGTCAAGGCCCGGGCCATCCTTCAGTTCCTGCTGCAACTGCCCGGCCGAAAAAGCGGTTTCGGCATATCCGGCATTGCTGATATAAATGTCCGGTTTCGCGGCCAGGTCAAAGGTCCCGGTTCCGGTTTTGATTTCCTGCGGCTGCGGCGACAGGAAAAGGGGCTGCTGTGCCTTCACAATCAATGGCAGCAGCAAAACCTGAAGGACAAACATCTTCAGGAATACAGGACGACTGAACATGGCTGATGTTTTTATACGGCGAAGTTAGCCATTCGCCGACACGAAAGGAAACACAGATGATACAAATTTGGCCGGAAATCAGGTTTACTCTCTTTATTCCTGATTTTTAAATCCAAAAATTACGACCTTCGTGACTTTCTTTTAAAGTGCTACCCTACAATGAAGAAATTACTCATTTTGTCTGCCATCATCCTTGGTTTTACGATAGTGCAGGCGCAATCCGTCACCGATCTGATTGCCAGGTCTTCCTACCCTGGCACAGGCATGGTTGTGGTGTTCGACAGCACCCGCGTACAGGTTGAAGAAAGCGGCCTGAGCCACGTTTTCACCCACCGGCTTTATAAAGTTCAGACGGCTGCGGGAGCTAAAAGCTTAAGTGTGATCAAATACGATTACGATCCCCTGTCGGCCTGGAGCCAGATCCGTCGCGCTGTTATTTACAAAGCCGACGGATCGCAGGTAGTCCTCGACACGGCTAAGGTCATGGATTATCCCCAGCCGGCACGCGCCATTTACTGGGGCGCCCGCGAAAAGATGCTTGCCGTCGGCAAACTCGAGCCCGGCGATGCCCTGGAAGTATTCCTCTATCGCAAAGGATTTACCTATGCCCTGCTGAGCGACGGTTCCGGCGACGACGACCGTTACGCTCCCCCGATGCGCGGCCATTACTACGATATCGTTCCTTTTTACAGCAACGACCCTATCCTGGTCAAGAGTTTCGAGGTTAGCATTCCCCGGACCAAGACGTTACAATACGAAGTTTATAACGGCGAGGTGACTTCCAAAGCATGGATTGCCGGCGACCGCATGGTTTATACCTTCTCCTGTAAGGACATCAGGCCGTGGAAAAGCGAGCCGAGGGCCGTGGATGCGTCGGACATTGCCCCGAAACTGTTGCTGAGCACCAGTCCTGACTGGAAAGCCAAGAGCCTCTGGTTTTATTCGGTGAACGAAGAATACGGCAGTTTTAAATCCACTCCCGAGATTCAGCAGAAAGTAAACGAACTATTGCGCAACGCGCGCACCGAGTTCGATTCGGTAAGCATTCTCACCCATTGGGTTGCCGACGAGATCCGTTATCTCGGCCTGACCATGGGCAAGGGAGAAGGTTATACCCTGCATAAAGGCGAGATGGATTTTGCCGACCGATGCGGCGTTTGCAAGGACAAAGCCGGAACCCTGATCACCATGCTGCGGGCTGCAGGTTTCGAGGCCTATCCTGCCATGACAATGGCCGGATCACGCATCGAATATATCCCGGCCGACCAGTTCAATCATTGCGTTACGGTGGTGAAAAGCCGCGACGGCCAGTACCATCTTCTTGACCCGACCTGGGTGCCGTTCCTCCGCGAAGTGTGGTCGAGCGCCGAACAGCAGCAGAACTATCTGATGGGCGTTCCCGAAGGCGCCGATTTGGCCGAAACCGCTCTTTCCGATCCGGGCAAACATTACCTGCGCATTTCGGGAATGTCGGAAATCCTGCCCGACGGAACTTTGCTGGGAGAATACTCCGTTACTGCCGAAGGTCAGATCGATGCTTCGATACGCAGCATTTATACCAGGGGTTATATCGCCGACCGCGCTGCCGCCATTGAAAAAGAGATACTTCATGTTTCGCCGCAGGCACAACTCCTGAAAATAAATTGCGACGACCCCACCAATTACATGGCAGGGCCCATCAACATGCATTTTTCGGTCAAAATACCGGATTATGCCCTTGTTACGGATAACGAAGTGATTTTCACGCCGTTCACCATAGCTGGGTTCTTCAAACGGGCCCAGCCGCAGGTATATTTCGAAACTTCTCCCGAAAAACGTGAATACCCCTTCCGCGACCGCACCTCGCACGCGGTCAGCATCTCGGAAAAAATCAGTCTTCCCGGAACGGCTACACCGGTTTCGCTTCCTTCAAATGAAACCGATACCGGCCCCGGGGCTACTTACCGGGGTGAATATGTGATGGATAACGGGAAATTATCGGTGAATTTTACGGCCCAGTTCCCGAAACGGATCTACCAACCCGAAGACTGGCCATCGTTTCGCGAAGCCGTTGAATACCAGAACAAACTGGCTGAAACGCCTGTCAGGCTGAAGTTGAAATAATTCCCGGAGGAATTCAGAAATAATTTAAGATCAGAACCATGAAATACCAAAATATCATCCCGATCATCGTTACCCTGGCCCTGGCATTGCCGGCCCTGGCACAGGAACCCGCCTCCGATGCCGTTTACCATCAGCAAACCCGGGAGTATACGCTCAACCATGACGGAAGCTGGACTTATCATTACAGCCATTCCCTGAAAATCAATACCTATCTGGCATTTCACAACCTGTACGGTGAAGACTTCATCGTTTACAATCCGAACGCCCAGAAACTGAAAATCAACAAATCGGTGACCACAACGCCGGCCGGTAAGGTAGTCCCTTCGCCGGACAATGCTTTTAACGAACTGCTGCCAGGTTCCTGCGCAGGCGCACCCGCCTACAATGACCTTCGGGAAATGGTGGTTACCCACACCGCCCTGGAACGCGGAGCCGTTATTGATTTCGATTATACACTTGCCACACAGCCGTCGTACTGGCCCTGGATGGCGGCAAACGATGTGCTGTGCACGAATTCGCCCATCGAAAAACTTACCTATATCGTGCATGTTCCGGCCGGCATTACGCTGAACTACAGCCAGTACAATATCACGCAACAACCCACCGTTATTAAAAGCGCCGGCAAAACTACCTACACATGGGTGCTGACTGATATTCCCGCCGCCATGCGGGAGGATTTCCGGTCGAGAGAGCAACTCGGCCGCCCGCGCATTGTTTTCTCCACCGCAAAAAGCCTGTCGGAAACCATTTCCGGTTTTACTTCACAGCTTGCCTTTACCTTAAGCACTTCCGACGAACTGAAAACGGTGGCCGCTAAAGTGCGCGATGAGAAAAAAGAGGACCTGGCCGTTGCGCTAAGGCTTCAGGATATCGTTGCCAACGAAATCAACTATTACCCTGTGCCGCTGGCAAATACCGGTAAAGATGTCCGTCTTGCCATGGAAACATGGCAGGAAAACGGCGGCACCGAAATTGAAAAAGCGGTTCTGCTGGCTACCCTTCTGAAAAATGCCGGTATCACGGCCGAACCGGTAGCCATATTCCCCGAAAGCTATTATGATGAAAAATCAGGGAACCTCTTTTGCATTGAGAAATATCTTGTGTCAGCCGCCATCGGGAAAAACGAAAACATCCTGTTGTCGCCGCTGCAGACCGACTCGTATGACGCCGGTCTTGCACTTCCCGGGAAAAAGATGGTGACCTTGCTCAACGGTAATAAGTTCAGATCCGAAAAGATAAGTTCGCCGCTCCCGGCCATATCATTAACCGGCAACCTTTCGCTGGATGATTCCATGAAACTTACGGGTAATGTTGACCTGCAACTCACCGGAAAGCTGAATCCTTACTTCACCCTTTCCGCCGATTCGTCGCGGGTGAAAAAATTACTCAACGGGGCATTCGGCGAAAAAACGGTGGCAAAATATACGGCGGGTGAACTCACCGCCAAAAAAACAGGCGTTCAATACACCATTGAAAACAAAGACGGGCTGAAAGAAGTCTCCGGGCTATATTTTCTGAGGATACCGGTCCTTGCTTCCGGCGTTGATTCCTGGCACATGACCGAACTTGTTTCACAACGGGTTGAACCGCTCGAAATTCCTTTCAGGATACGCGAGTCATGTCAATACGCCATCGCATTGCCGGCAAATGTGAAAGTCCTGACAAAGGATGCAGACGTCAACCTTAAAAATGATATGGGAAGCATCAGGATCATGATCAAACAAAATGGCAGAAACCTGGAAATAACCCGGGAAATAGCATTAAACCAAACGATCGTCAATCCCAGTCGTTACGGATCATTCCGGGATTTCATCAACACCTGGAATAACCGGAAATATGCCGAAATAGTCCTGGAAAAGAATAATTAACAAATCCCTTAAAACCGGGAAGCTATGCGCACGGCCATTCTCCTGTCGATTTTCCTATGTTTTTGGTCAACGTTACTCACTGCTGCCCCGGAGGGCGACCTGGTATCGTTTACCTCTTCCAACCTGCCCATTGTCATCATCAATACGCACGGACTGACTATCAAGGACGATCCGAAGATAAAAGTCGACCTCGGCATCATTGACAATGGTCCCGGTGTGCGCAATAACGTATCCGATCCGCTGACGTTCAGCGGTTATTGCGGTATCGAAATTCGCGGATCGAGCAGCCAGTCGTTCCCGAAGAAAAGTTACGGCTTCGAGACCTGGAACGCCATCATGCAGACTGTCGACACTTCGTTGATGGGCATGCCTTCGGAGAGCGACTGGATCCTCAACGCCAATTATTCGGATAAGACATTATGCCGGAATACGCTGGCCTACCAAACCTGGATGAATATGGGGCATTATGCCACCCGGTACAGGCATGTTGAACTTGTGATCAACGGAGAATATCAGGGTATTTATATTTTTTCGGAAAAGATAAAACGCGACAAAAACCGGGTGGATATCTCAAAACTGAAACCGGACGATATCACCGGCGATCAGCTTACCGGGGGATATATCATCAAGATTGACAAGACAACGGGGTCGGGCGGCGGCGGATGGACGTCAAATTATCTGCCCCTGGCGCATCCTTCGGGACAAACCATTTACTTTCAGTATGAATATCCGAAGGACGATGAAATTGTTGAACAGCAAAAGTATTATATCCAGCAAGTTATAGATACTTTTGAAACGGTTCTGGCCTCGCCCTATTTTTCGGATACCCTTATCGGGTTCCGGAAATATGCTTCCGAAAACAAACTCATCGATTACTTCCTGGTTAACGAGATAAGCAAGAATGTTGACGGCTACCGGCTGAGCACATATTTTTACAAAGACCGGAAAAGCAAGGGCGGCAAACTAAAGATGGGCCCTGTGTGGGATTACGACATCGCCTGGCACAATGCCGATTATTGCGGGGGCGACTTATATTCAGGCTGGGCGTACCAGTTTCCCTGCATGGACGATTATTATCAGGTTCCTTTCTGGTGGGGCAGGCTCTTCGACGATGCCCTGTTCAAAGACCGGCTGAAATGCCGCTGGCAACTGTTGCGGCAAACGTACCTGAGCGAGGAGTATATTGATGGCTATATCGATTCGATTGCGTCAGGTCTTGACGAAGCCCAGGCGAGAAATTTCATCAAATGGCCCATTCTGGGGGTTTATGTCTGGCCCAATCCGCAACCGATACCCGCGACCTATGCCGGGGAAATTGAGAGCCTGAAAGCCTGGATCGGCAACCGCCTCAACTGGATGGAAGCCCACCTGCCCGGAACATGTTCCACGACCGCCATTGCCGGTGCTCCGCAAGCTGAAGGAACATTTGCCAGTTACCCGAACCCGGTTTCGGGAGTGCTCACCCTCGAAATCGACATTCCTGCAGCGACAAAGGTAACCGGTACCATTTCAACCATTGAAGGCCGTGAAATCATGCGCTTCACCGACGGATTAAGAGAGGCCGGCTTTAGTTACGACCAGGTGAACATGCAGCAACTGAAGCCCGGGATGTACCTGCTGAAGGTCATCATCGGGAATACGGTCCATGTGAAAAAGATAGTAAAGTCGTAACCGGATCAGCGTGTTACGATACGCCCCAATTGCTTATTGATCTGGGCATTCAGGATTTTCAGGTCCTTGAACCTCCTCATCAGCGACATAACATCGGTATCAGGTTCAGGGTCCTTGATTTCCTTGCCGGTTTCGGCCAGCAGTTGTTCGATGCGGCGGGCTTTGAAGGCAAGCAGCGAGGAAGTCACAGCCCGTTCAAGCACTTCTTCGTCTTCCTCGAGAGGGATATGGATCTGTCGTTTGCTCCAGTCATGCAGCTCGTAGGGCGATGCCAGCAGGTCGACGGCACAACGGGCAATAGCCGGATCGGCGTGTTGCGTCATCATTTCAGGCTTTATTTCCGTTTCCGAATCGACCAATTTCTCAAATTCCCTGAACACTTTCACATAATTTTCAAAGGTCAGCTCCAGGCCGTCGTTGCGCAAGTCGTTGACGATGAATTCGGCCACGGAGGTAAAAACCTCTTCCGGTTCACTTTGCCCCTCAGCCAGCCGGTACATTTTTATCCGGCGGAACCCGTAAGCCAGCAGTAGCCGGGTAATTTCACGCTCCTGAAATTCGGTGCTGTTGAGGTCAAGGGTGGAGGGCTGTTCGGCCGGTATGACGGGAGGCTCAGGAATTGCCGCCTCCATCTCTTCCTTCGTCATTTCGGCTTCTTTCCTGAACTTATTCCGGAGAACCTTATTCAGTTCATTCAGGATTACCGCTTCGTCCATTTTCATGCGCTCCGCGCTTTCCTTCACATAGGCCATGCGCGTAAGGCGGTCGGGAATCAGCGCGATGCTGTTGATGAATTCCTTGACGATATGGACTTTTTTAAGCGGATCGTTACCGGTTTCATCGAGAAGCAGATCAATTTTGAAGCGGATAAAATCGGTAGCGGCGCTGCTGATAAATTCCGTCACCTCGCTGCTGCGCCGCGTGCGGGCAAACGAATCGGGATCTTCGCCGTCGGGAAACAGCACCACTTTCACGTTCATTCCCTGTTCCAGGATCATATCAATACCGCGGAACGAGGCTTTAATGCCCGCCGGGTCGCCATCGTAAAGAATGGTGATGTTGGGGGTGTACCGCTTGATAAGCTTGATCTGGTCGACCGTGAGCGACGTTCCCGACGAAGCCACCACATTCTGTATCCCGGCCTGGTGCATGGAGATCACATCGGTATATCCTTCCACCAGAAAACACATGTCGTTGGCGGCGATGGCATTCTTGGCGAAAGCGATGCCGTAAAGCACCTTGCTCTTGTTGTAGATTTCGCTCTCCGGCGAATTGACGTACTTGGCTTTGGATTTATCGGAACTGAGGATTCGTCCCCCGAAACCGATCACGCGTCCGGCCTGGCTGTGAATGGGGAATATGACGCGGCTGCGGAAACGGTCGTATAATTTGTCTTCCTTAGCAATAGACAGGCCCGATTTATCGAGCATTTCCCGGCTGTAACCGTTCAGCAACGCCTGTTTGGTCAGGCTGTCCCATTCATCGGGGCAGTATCCCAACTGGAATTTTGCGATGGTATCGTCGCTGAATCCGCGGCTGCGGAAATAGGACATCCCCACCGACTTGCCCTCGTCGGTGCCGGTGAGTTGTCCGGAGAAAAATTTCTGAGCAAATTCCGAGACGGCAAACAATCCTTCCCGTTCCGATTTGGCGGCAATATCTTCGGCCGACTCCTCCTCTTCCCGGATATCGATATGGTACTTCTTTGCCAGGTACCGTAAGGCTTCCGGGTAGGTAAATTTTTCATGTTCCATCATGAAATTCACCGCGTTGCCGGCTTTGCCGCACCCGAAACATTTATAAATGCCTTTTACCGGCGATACCGAAAACGAAGGAGTACGCTCGCTGTGAAAAGGACATAACCCGATGAGGTTGCTTCCGCGCCTTTTCAGCGAAACGAAATCACTGACTACCTCCTCGATGCGGACGGCATCCATGATCAGGTCTATGGTCTCGTGGGGTATCATGAGCGTATTAAAGGTCTGCTAAGTGTTTTGTCTCCCCGGAATGGAAATACTTCTGAAAAGCAAAGGTAAAGATCACAGCCGGACTTTTTTCATTGTTTTAGCGCCTTCCTCAGGCAGCAAGATTATGTGACCAGCTAATTTCTCTCAACAGTGTTGAGAGTTTTGGAGAGTCTTTGTAGGTCTCATAAAATTGCTTCATCCGCCAAAGGTTCTTGTCAGAAAAACCTTTTATTTCAGGTTCATTTTGCCGGATATATTTTGCTAATTCGGTCACCACGGATTCACCCCACTCAGATTGTTCAATTTTTTTGCTGACATATTCACCTATTATCCAATACAGGTTTATCAATTCAGCATTAACGGCTCTTATGGCATTAGCCCGCGATTGTTTTATCAGTTGAATGATGTCAATAAACCGAGTGTTCATTTTAATTATCGCCTGCAACAAATTTAAAAAATATTGACCTTGTTTTATCCTTGCAGTCACATATCATTCGGCTGAGTATACCGGTACTTCCTTTTTTGCGCTGGAATATTCATTCAATGATGCTAATCGTAAAAAAAAATTCCCCCGCCATCGAAAAGCGGCCCGTTGTAAAGTTCAACCACCTGAAGACCGGCTTGCAGGGTGAACTGCCTGACCTTTTCACCTTCGGCATAGCGGTTTAAACTTCCGGTAACGAACAGCTTATCCTGCCACACTCCGCAACAGCCCCCGAAAAAACCGTTCGGGAAACCGGGAAGAATGATCCCCTTGGGTGAAACATAAAGCGCTTCCAGGTTGTGGTTCCTGAGCACCTTTTCGATTCCCCGGTCGGATGTGATAAAATGTTGTTCGCTGAGCGGAATGAGGTTGCAGCGGGTGTATGCCTGTTTGAAAGTCAAAGGCAGAATGTCAAACGTCAAAAGCAATTTCCTGAGCTTTCCATCGGTGACGGAAGCATTATGAATCAGGAATTTTTCAGTGACGACAGCGTTGTAATGTGCCGTCCCGGGATAGCGGTTGCCGACCGGTTGTTCGCCGGTTGTATATGAAATATTCTTCGTATCCAGTTGCCTGAGAAATCCGGCAGGCGTGTTGGGCGCTGCCACCAGTCCGTGGGGCGTCTGGCAGAAAAAGATATCAGGATGCCCGCTGATGGCGTCGTACGTGATGCCTGAAGTTGAAAATTCCATTAATTCGCCGAAGGCCGAAAGCTTTTGCTTCGCCTGACCGGGAATTCGTTTATCGGCAATGATCAGCATACGGGATAAAGATCAGTCGGTTGAAGAAACGATAAAACGGCATTGTTTCCCTGAAAGCTCTTTGTTTTCCCTGAAAACAACCTTCCTGAATCTGGTGAGCAACATTTTCTTGTTAAGGGATTTATGCCCGACAGCCGCATTGATTTGTCCCGGCGGGACTTCCGCCAGCAGGTTCTCATTGACGCCGGACGAGTTGCCGGCAAGTTTCTGCCTGAATATCGCCGACCATTGCGCCGTGGCCACCAGTTCGCCGAAGGCCACGTGAAAAGGACCGGCTACAAGGCTTTCGCCGCTCAGCAAACCTTCGGACGGGTGCAAGCCTATCCTCAGGATTTTCACCCCGGCTTCCTCAAAGATGCCGGCGATGACGGCCGCACTCTCAACGGCTTCGTCCAGCGAAAGCGGCACATAGCTGCCGGCATGGTACATTTTTTCCAGTTCCGTATCGCGGATCACCAGGGTTGGATAAATCCGGGTATCGGAAGCCCCCAGCGCAACGATTTTGCGGGCGGTTGCCACCGACCTGGCAGGGGTGTCGCCCGGCAGACCGGTCATCATCTGCAGACCAAGCCTGAAACCGTTCTCCAGGATCAGTTCTGATGCTTTTTCCACATCGTAAACCGTATGCCCGCGACCGCTCAGGCGCAATACTTCCCCGTCGAGCGATTGCGCCCCTAACTCGATGTTTTGCACGGAGAATTGCTTCAGGAGACTGAGCCGCCGGTCATCGATATAGTCGGGGCGGGTGGAGAGACGTATGGACTTTGCTTTTCCGGCCCTGACATATTTTTCGGCGATTTCGAGGAATGATTGCTGCAGTGACGGTTCTATCCCGGTAAAATTGCCGCCGAAGAAACCGATTTCCGTTTCGCTGTCCGGCGGGATGGTGGCAAGGTGTTTCTCAATGATGCCGGCCACCTCGTCCGGTTGCGGCATGGCCATAGTGCCGGAAATATTCCGCTGGTTGCAGAACACGCAGCGGTTGGGGCAGGCGAGTTCCGGCACAAAAACGGGAATGGCGAAATGGCGGGGCGTCATACCCGGTAAAATTACACATTATGGTCATTGTTACAGGATTCGGGCGGGCTTAGAAATTGGTGCCGGATGTACTAATATTGAGTTTATGTTACCTGCAGATTGATAGATAATTTAAGCGCACGCGTCAGGAGACGCGCGCGCGAGAGAGAATTTATTTAGACAAAAAGTACTTCTTATTACTGCTTTGCATATTCATATTTCTTTCAATTGGGTCGTACCAATGTTCTTTTTTCAGGCTCCATTCCCATGGCCAATTTCGAAAACTGTTTAACCATTTTCTTCTGTTTCTCTGTTTATAATCTATATAGACTGGACCTATAAGAGTAAATGACGATTTTGATGAACATTTTATCAGATAAAAATTATTTTTTAATGGTGGTTGGTCGAAGGTTTGGATTAAAATTCTTTTCCCCAATAAGTCATCATTGTACAAACTGTATTCAAATTTATCTCGATCATTCATGCAAAAAATATTTAATTTGTACAATCCATCTACTGAAAGATTAACACTATCTCTATTTTTCATATATAATTCTTTATACTTTACATTTTCATAATTAAATAACTCAATTACAAGGTCTATTTCGATATATCGTGACATATTATAAAAGAAAATTGAGCACAAACTATCCTTAGTATTGACCTCAGAAGTCAGGACATTAGCAATCCTAAATGATGAATCGTTATTTGGAATTAAAAAAAGTGTGTCATAATTTCTCTCATAAAATCCTGACCTGAATACTAATTTTTTATCAGAAATCTTTGTACCCTCTTCAAGTATTGAGTAGAATCTTTGTTGATTTTGGAACTCAATGAATTCTTGATTTCTTGAATAGAATAAACCTAATGTTTGAGAAAAACCATCGGTTACGGAAATTGAAACTGCGACAATTAATAAGAATTTATTTAGAAGTCTCATCACAATCTATGTATTATTTTATTGACCCTTTGCACTTTGCTGGCACAAAGTAAAGGCATTCTATGACAAAAAGCATAAAATTCCCCTTCTACCGAAGTTATAAAAAAACCGGGGAGAGATTAGCCCCGGTGCAAGCAGTGATTTGAGGTTTAATATAAAGAAATCAGCCTTTGGAGGCTTTTTTCTCTTTCTTTTCAGCCCGTTTTTCCTTCAGCGACTTGGTAGCCTGTTTCTTGGGCTCCTTTTTCTCTTTATCCATCGATTTTCCCATGGCAATTTGGTTTTATGGTTTTTGAGGTAACTAAATTACAATACATTTTAGTATGATGCAAGGAGAAAAATTTTGGCGTTATCCGGCTTACGCCGATTTTACCGTCGGGCAGCGCGGCGGGTGAGGCGCCGGTCATTAGCCTGCCGTCATACCCATAACCAACCCCCAGGCAGGTAAACTTTTAGCCTTTCGCTATTCGCAATCAGTGGCATTTCCCATTAACCCGGTCCGGGTCAGGCACTTTGGCCCTGATCTAAATCCAGCCTTTGAGCTTATAATAGGCAATCGCGAAAGCCTCCCGCCCCACGTTTACTTCATATTTCAGGTGGTTCCAGAACTGGTAACGCACTTGTGGCCGGTGACCTATGGCCGGGATATTCCGGTTTCCTTTCAGTTCCTTATCCTCGAATTGCATCTGGTTTTCATCAATGGAGCTTTCAAATGTCGGCGCGCCCGATACATAGGTAAACCCTGCCTTTTCGAAGCAGGCTATGGCCCGGTACATATGCTCGGGGCCTGTTACCAGGATGATCGGTTTTGACAATCCTTTCCCCTGCCATCGTTTTGACAGATTCAATGCCTGCTGACGGGTATTGCGCCCCTTGTTTTCGAAAGAAATCCGTTCGTCGGGCACGCCCCTGATCATCAACTCTTTTGCAAACAATACCGGCGAATCGGCCGAATCGGAAAGATCGCCCGGAATGGCGACGACAACCTTTGATTCAGGAAACCTCGCGGCACATCCGGCTGCATAATAACAACGCATCAATCCGTTTTCGCTGGGCATCCCTGCGCCTCCGAGCAGGATAACAGCGACGGGTTCTTTCGCCGGCTTTCCCCTGGCCACGGCAAGTTTATACATGGCATAGAAAGGGGCGGTAGTGAAAGCAAAGATAAGGGAAACGAGGAAAATGGCGCCCAGGGATATCAATGTTATGCGCAGCCATTTTAACAAACGGCCTGATTTTTTGGGTTTTCGCTTTTTGGGGGAAGTGGCCAAAGGCTGTCTGATTTTGGGTTAAGGCCTGTTCACTAGAAAAGGGGGCGTCCGCAAAACATTGCTTTTATTGAGGGCGCGATCCTGGATGTAAACCTCGAAAGCAATCGTATCACTCTGCAGGGCCATAAAAGCGTAATACATTTCAAGGTACATGCTGATATCGCCGCGTATGTTTTTGTTTTTACCTTCCGGCGTCAGGATCGGGATACGGGAATTGAAGGTGAAGTTAGTATCGGCTA
>DAONEP010000068.1:0-14817 GCA_035403165.1 Bacteroidales bacterium
CATCCAGTAAGCCGATCAGGTTTTTCTTAAACAGTTCGATCTCGCACCTGGAAGGTTTCACCTTGAGGGACTTTCGGGGAGGCAGTAATTGCAGCTTCTTAGATTTGATGTGATTCCAGATTCAAAGGTATGAAAAGCAAAGGAAGGCACATTTTATTCATATAAAATGTCGTACATTTGCACCCGGCAATGGAGTCTGCCCTAAACCGTCCCGAATGACTGATGACTCCTGGGTAACAGAAGTCAGTCATTCAAATGCCCGTATCACTTTCATACAGGAATAGGCCGGAAATGCAAGGTTTCCAGCATTTCCTTAGAAAGCTTGAGCAGTTCTACGGGCAGTTGAACCTCCCGGAAAAAACCGAAGAATTAACCCGCATTGCCGCCACTATCACTGCATCGGAATTCATCGATATTGCGGTCGTGGGGCAATTTAAGGCGGGAAAAAGCACTTTCATCAATTCCATTTTAGGCGAAACGATCATTCCGACCGGGTTCCTGCCGGTGACTTCAGTCATTACCCGGGTGCAATATGGCAAACACCTTGAAATCATTGTCAGACAAAAGAACAGGCAGACGGAAACCATTGCAGCGGAACAACTTATCGAGTACTGCTCCGAGCAATTCAATCCGGGCAATAAAAAGAAGATCGAGGTCATTGATGTTTACCATCCCGCCCTGCGCGATCTATGGAAAATTCGCCTTGTTGATACTCCCGGCCTGGGAAGCATTTCGGAAGAAACCACCCGGGTGACCACCCGGTGGTTGACCGAGGCCGGTTTTGCGCTGCTCATCATTAGTTCCGAGCGTCCTCTTTCTGCTGCGGACCTGTTAATTGTCGGGGAACTGAAGAAGATCTGCCCGAGGATTTCTCTGATCATCACAAAAATTGACCTGGTTCCTCTGGCTGAACACTCACGCCTGATGGAATATATCCGGAACGGCCTCTCATCCTTTTCCTCCGATTACCCGATCCAGATCCTGGGATACTCTGTTTATAACAATTCGACCAATTACAGGGAAGTGATACTTCAGCGCATCATCCGCCCGATGCAGGAGCAGTTTGATGATGAGAAGACCAAGGTATCGATCCATAAGATCTCTGCTCTGGCCAAAGATTGCCTGCAGTACGCGGAAATCGTCCTGAAGAGCCAGGAGAAGTTCAGGGACGATGAAAATCAATTGCTTGGCGTGATGAAGGAGATTGAAAAGAACAAAGAACATTACAAGACCGAGCTGCTTTATACCACTACCGCATTTAAAGGAGAAGTGAGGGCAATGCTCGAGAATATCATTATCCCTTTCCAACAGGAGATCATCCGGAAGCTGTCCGTTTCTTTTGAGAAAGAAATGGACCTTCAGAGGGGGATGCTTTACCAGGTGACCGGGTGGTTTGAAAAATGGATCATTGGCTCTATCCGCAGCGAGGTCTACAGAACCTATCCGGAAACCCTGCCCAAAATAGACGAATTCCTAAATAGCAAAGCAGGATTTTACACGCATTTTATCAAATCTTTCCGGCAGGCCTACATGCTGTTCATCCATGATCTTTACAGCGTGGAGATCGGGTTTGAACCCGTCAGGGTGATACCGGTACCTATCGGAACCCCGGACATTTCCGTTTACAGGATCTTCGATTCGCACCTGGATCTCTTCTTCTTTTACATGCCGGTCAGCTTTTTACGTTCCATATTAAAAAGATACTTCAAAAACCAGATTGAATATGAAGTGGAAAAGAACCTTCGCCGGCATATCTCCATCCTGACCGAGAAGATCCTCATGATCATCGATCACTATCACAGATTCTCCTCCAAAACCATACTGGATGAACTGATAACCCTTGAACGCCTGGTTAAATCCAGGAACGGCATGGAAAAACCTTACCTGGAGATGCGGGAAGAACTCCTGGGAATGATTGAAGAACTTCAAAACCTTAACCCTGAAAATTAAACTACGTTATGATTGACATTTTTTTCACAGCCACCTTATGGCTTTTTCTTGCTGTATTGGCGACAGTAATTGCAAACAAGTTAAAAATATCAATGGCATTGATTGAAATATGCGTCGGGGCTTTAGCCGGGTATCTTTTCACGCATTATTTTACCATGGATATTATGAAAACGGGTGAGGAGTGGATACGGTTTGTTGCATCGACCGGGGCTATTTTACTGACTTTTCTGGCCGGTACCGAAATAGAACCTTCCGTACTCAGGTCGAAGCGGAAAGAGGTCGTAATCATAGGCATTCTTGGTTTTTTGCTACCGTTTTCAGGAGCGGCAGCAGTTGCAAAATATATACTTGATTGGAATCTCAGGGCAAGTCTTTTAACAGGGATTGCATTATCCACGACCTCCATGGCAGTGGTTTATGCAGTTATGCTGGAATACGGCTTTAATAAAACCGAATTCGGGAAAGGCATTCTGGGTGCATGCTTTATCAATGATTTGGGAACCGTTATTGCCCTGGGATTGATTTTCGCACCGTTTACTTTCAAGACCATCATTTTTGTTGTTGTCTGCTTGGCAGCGTTCCTCTTCCTGCCCTCTCTGACGCAGCACATGATGCGATTGTATGCGTTCAAGACAGCAGCCATTCGCACGAAATGGGTCCTGTTTATCCTTTTCCTTCTGGGATTCCTGGCATTATGGGCAGGTAGCGAAGCCGTTTTGCCGGCATATATTGTAGGCATAGTACTGGCAACAACTCTTAATAAAGATGATCATTTTATCCGGCGGTTAAGAACACTGACCATTGGGTTCCTCACACCGATCTATTTTATCAGAGCCGGTGCATTGGTTTCACTCCCGGCTTTGGTTACTGCTCCATTACTGATTTTGATCCTGTTCGGATCAAAGGTGATCCCAAAGATGGGACTTTTCCCGGTGATCAGTCGTTTTCGCAGTGATCGGAAAGAGCGTTGGTATTACACCCTTCTTATGTCAACAGGTTTGACATTTGGTACAATTTCGGCAATCTACGGATTGACAAACGGGATTATCACCGAGAACCAGTACTCCTATATCGTAGCGGTAGTTATCGGGAGCGCAGTGATTCCGACTGTGATAGCAAATTTCGCTTTCCTGCCAAGTCATTTACTCAAGATTCCCACAACTGATGAAGAAATGCTTCAGCTTGATAATGGAGCCATTGAACAAACAGAATAATCCATTCTATTATAAACCTTTAATCTGATTTTTATGAAAATTACAAAAATCACAGCGATCGAGATCCTTGATTCAAGGGGAAACCCTACGGTTGAAGCGGACATTACCTTAGAAGACGGAACACAGGCAAGGGCCATGGTTCCCAGTGGTGCATCCACTGGTGAAAGGGAAGCGTGTGAATTGCGTGATCAGGATCCCAAACGTTACGGCGGTAAAGGAGTACTCAAGGCGGTAAACAATGTCAACGGGATGATCGCTAAAAGCGTAAAAGGTAAAGAGTTCACCAGCCAGAAGGAGCTGGATGAATTTCTTATCACGCTCGATGGATCGGAAAATAAATCGAACCTGGGCGCCAATGCCATTTTATCTGTTTCCATGGCTTATGCAAGGGCCAATGCTTCAAGCCAGGGAATGCCGCTATACCGCTATCTCGGTGGTGATGATGCGAACCTGTTGCCGGTTCCTTGTATGAACGTGATCAACGGGGGAGCTCATGCTGACAATAATGTGGACTTCCAGGAATTCATGATTGCACCGCATTATGCACCTTCTTTCAAAGAATCCATCCGTATGGGAGAAGAGGTTTTTCATGCGATCAAAGCGGTGTTAAAGAAAAAAAACTACAATACCGGTGTTGGGGATGAAGGAGGTTTTGCTCCGAACCTGAAATCGAACGAGGAAGCCGTTGATGTCATTCTGGAGGGTATTGTCCACGCCGGGTATCAACCCGGTGCAGATGTCAGCATTTGCCTTGACCCTGCAACCAGCGAGATGTGGGACAATGGAATGTATAAATTCTCTAAAAGTACAGGGAAGTCTGTTTCAAGCGATGAGATGATAAAGCTCTGGGAAAAATGGACCAGCCAGTATCCCATAACCCTGCTTGAGGACGGCCTGGCCGAGAATGACTGGCAGGGTTGGCAGAACCTGACCAAAACCCTGGGTGGCAAAATAGAGATTGTAGGAGACGATATCTTCTGTACCAACAAAAAGATCTTAACGGAAGGGATAAAAAAAGGTGTTGCCAATTCAATCCTGATCAAGCTTAACCAGATCGGAACGGTTACTGAAACCCTCGAAACGATTGAACTGGCTTACAAAAACAAGTATCATGCTTTTGTATCTCACAGAAGTGGCGAAACGGTCGACAGTTTCATTGCCGATCTTACGGTTGCCATCAAAGCCGGCCATCTGAAGACCGGAAGCGGTTGCCGCGGGGAACGAATCGAAAAATTCAACCAGTTGATGCGGATTGAGAATGAGCTTGGCTCTGCAGCAAGATTTGCCGGATTGAAAGCATTCAAAAACCAATAATCATGATTGTCCTTGATATTCCGGGAAGATCATTGATCGAGGCGGAAACTCTCGTCATGGATTATAATGGCACCCTGGCAATAGACGGGATTATGATTCAGGGGGTAAGGGAGAGATTAATAGCCCTTGCCCCCCTGCTCAAGTTATTTATTGTGACTGCCGATACCTTCGGGAAGGCAAAAGAGAACCTTAAAGATATTGATTGCGGTTTGATAATACTGCAAAGCGGTAATCAGCAGCAACAAAAAGCCGAATTCGTCAAAAAGCTCGCAACCCAGGGAGTAATTGCCATCGGGAACGGCCTGAATGATGCGTTAATGCTGAAATATGCAACGCTCGGGATCGGCTTGATACAAAAGGAAGGAGCTTCACGCCAGGCGTTATTATCAGCGGAAATTATAGCAAACAATATCCTTGATGCACTTGATTTGCTTATCAACCCATTACGAATTGCCGCAACGTTAAGAAAATGAGATGCGATGTACTTATTACAATCAATCGACACTCAGGCGTTCCTGACTCTTAACGGGATTCACAGCCCTTTTTTCGATTTTATCATGTACTGGTTAAGTGATAAGATGATCTGGTTTCATATGTACATTCTGTTCATTTTCTTGATCATATATTATTACCGGTACAAGGGTCTTATTATCTTACTGGGAGTCGGAATCGTTGTCCTTATCAGCGACCAGCTTGCTTCCGGATTACTAAAAGAACTGGTTCATCGATTAAGACCTTCACATGAACCTTCATTGGCTGGAATGATTCATATTAACGGAGGACCGGGCGGCCTTTATGGGTTTGCTTCATCTCATGCTGCAAATGTTTTTGGCATGGCCACTTTTTTATGGCTGACCCTGAAGCCGTGGCTAAACTGGATGAGATACTGGCTCGTAATTTGGGCATTTCTGGTGTCATACAGCCGGATTTATAACGGAGTCCATTACCCGGGAGATGTGATTGTCGGTATCCTGATTGGGATTATTGTAGGTTGGACTATAGCAAGGCTATACTGGTTCTTGAACACCAAATTTAAGAGAACTTTTGAATGGGAGCCTTCAGACTAAATACAGCAACGAAATTTGTAATCCTGATTGGACTTATCAGTCTCTTCTCAGACATGACCTATGAGGCTGCAAGGAGTATCAATGGATCTTTTCTTGAAATTTTAGGAACAAATGGGGCGACAGTAGGTTGGGTTGCCGGTCTCGGAGAACTGGTTGGATATGGATTGAGATTCATCTCAGGATATGTTGCAGACAAGACGAAAAAGTACTGGGTGATCATGATCGTAGGCTATTCCCTGAATCTTTTCTCTGTCCCGTTATTAGCTCTGGCAGGGTTCTGGCAGCTTGCCGTGATATTAATGATCACCGAACGTGTCGGGAAAGCCTTGCGAAATCCCGCAAGAGATGCATTGCTTTCATTCGGGACTCAGAAGATGGGTCGCGGATGGGGATATGGTTTGCATGAGGCCATGGATCAGATCGGCGCTACAGTTGGACCATTATTGGTTAGCGCAGTTCTTTTTTATAAGCACCAGGATTATCAGATAGCATTTGGCATCCTTGCCATCCCTGCCATCATCGCTTTCAGCATTCTGTTATATGCCCGATACCTGTATTCAAAGCCGGAAGGACTTGAAATCGAGACCAAAGCCATTTTATCAGACAAATTTCCCCGTCGATACTGGATATACTTAATCGCAGTTGGTTTCGTCGCGGCAGGATATGTCGATTTTCCCCTGATTGCATTTCACTTTAAATCGAAAGCCCTGATCAGCGATTCAGTTATTCCTATATTCTACGCTGTGGCGATGGCGACTGATGCAATTGCCGCCCTCATATTCGGAAAATTATTCGATAAAACGGGAATAAAAACACTGCTCATTGCAGTCTTATTTTCTTCTGTTTTTGCACCGATGGTTTTCCTGGGAGGTTTCAATTGGGCATTGGCAGGAATGGTACTCTGGGGAATCGGAATGGGTGCCCAGGAATCCATTCTTAAAGCAGAAATTGCGACGATGATTCCTACAAACAGGCGGGGAATTGCCTTTGGCACATTTAACGCTGTGTTTGGGTTATTTTGGTTTGCAGGGAGTGCACTTATGGGATATCTCTATGATTTCTCCATAAGGGGTTTGATAGTCTTTTCAATTGCCTCACAATTGCTTGCGGGGATAATTCTTTATAACCTCATCAGTAAACACTCTACCATCAATATTTAGAGGGAAAAGGCAGGACTCAATGTCATTTAACAGCATATTATCGGAAAGAACAGAGAACCGTGTCGAAGGAGAAACCAGATCATCCGGGATGCCGGCTTTTTTCATCGATCTCAACCTGGACCAGGTTATTGATGCGATCACAGCATCGAAAACAGAATACGATCTTAAGCCTTTCTTCTATACCTCACTTCATACTTTCAGCACTATTGCATATCGACATGAGGTTTTTCTTGACCTGGAAGACAACAGAATTGCCGATATCATAATGGATTTCGCTAAACAAATGCGAATTATCCGCGAGTACCATACCCAGGTTGAGAAGCTTCATTACCCATTGCAAAAGCAATTCTGGTTTCTTGACGCCGTTGAAATGTATTGCGAAGCATTAAAAGACTTCAAACGGAAACTCGGCTTCTGCAGCTTGACATCGACAGGGTTGCAGTCTTTCTGGCAATACCTCCGAAACTATCTGGACACAGAACCATTTACCGTCTTCGCAGCTGCAACTAAAGAGTTGAAGAGAGACCTGGCAGAGATAAAATACTGCATGGTCATCAAGGATAATTCGATACGGGTTCGGAAATACGAGTCTGAGGCCGATTACAGCTCCGAAGTCGAAGACACCTTCAGCAAATTCAAAGATGGGTCGGTAAAAGATTATACTGTTAAATATCCTGACTACCCGGATATGAATCATGTGCAAGCAAAGGTACTGGAATTCGTTTCACAACTTTTCCCGGAGGTATTTGCTAGGCTGAACTTCTTCTGCACTGAGAACACCCAATACATGGATCCATTGATCCGTGATTTTGACAGGGAGATCCAATTCTATATAGCATACCTTGAATTCATAAAGACTTTCAAAGATCATGGCCTGGCATTTTGTTATCCAAAATTATCAGCGGATTCCGGTGATATATGCGATACGGAAGCATTCGACATAGCCCTTGCCAACAAGTACTCGAAACAGCTAACATCACTTGTTACAAATGATTTTTATCTCAGGGGCAAAGAAAGGATCATTGTGGTCTCAGGACCAAACCAGGGAGGTAAGACAACTTTTGCACGTATGGTCGGGCAGCTGCATTACCTGGCCAGCCTGGGATGCCCTGTTCCCGGAAAGGGAGCAAGGCTGTTTTTGTTTGACAACCTATTTACTCATTTTGAAAAGGAAGAGAACATCCAGGATCTGAGGGGGAAACTTGAAGATGACCTGATCAGGATCAACGACATCCTTGACAGCGCTACTTCTCAAAGCATCATCATCATAAACGAGATCCTGATATCGACGACATTAAAGGATGCGGTTTTCCTGAGTAAAAAGATCATGGAGAGGCTCGTACAGCTGGACCTGATTGGAGTCTGGGTGACGTTCATCGAAGAACTATCCACTTTCGATAAAAAGACTGTCAGCATGGTAAGCACCATCGTTCCCGAAAATCCTGTCCAGAGAACCTTTAAAATAGTCAGGTTGCCGGCAAACGGGCTCTCATTCGCCAGAGCAATTGCTGAAAAGCACCATGTGACCTATGAATCCATAAGAAAAAGAATCGGATCATGAAAGCGCGGCTGATGCATCGGGATAGGGATTTTAATCTGCGGCAGCCATTGCCCTGGAACGAAGCCGCACTCACGCAGGATCTCGAGCTGAATACTCTTTTCAATGCCATGGCCCAGGGAGATGAATTCATTTTTTCGGTGGTCAGAAACGCAGTCTTTACCGGTATGGGGCTTGATCAGGAGACCATCCTTTACCGCCAGCACATTCTCCGGGATTGTCTGAAAAATCCATCCGTTACCAGGGAAATCTATGACCTGATCCTTGAAGCCCTTGAAAGTAAGAAAAAAGCCACCTGGTTCATATTCAGCATGAAATATCCGGATTCGATTCTACATACTTCGCTGGATGTCATGGCTATATTCCTGACCATGCTGAAGAAGCTGCGGATTTATCTGACGGATAATATCGAAAACCTCGAATCCGAAGGGTTCCGGGGCCTGTCAGCCATGTTAAGCAGGGAGCTTGATGATAAATACCTGGCCAGAGTGGAAGCACACCTGAAGCAACTGAAATTCCGGGATGGAACATTGATCAGCGCCACTCTTGGAATGGGAGGAAAAGGAATCGGGTTTCTTTTGCGCAAATCCATGGAAAAACGACGACCCTGGTACCGTTTGTTATTCCCCGGAAAAAAGCAGGCATTCACCTATTTTGTGAATCCCCGGGATGTCAGCGGATCCAGTGCATTACAGGAATTAAACCGAAGGGGGATTAATGCCGTTGCCAATTCTCTTGCCCAATCCGTAGACCATATTGAAAACTTTATCCTGAACCTTAAGACGGAAATGGCGTTCTATATCGGGTGCCTGAACCTGAATGAAAAGCTATCCGAAATTGGAGAACATGTGTGCTTCCCCGAGCCGGCAGAATTCGGGAAGCACAAACATCATTTCAAGGGGCTTTACGATGTTTGCCTTTCTCTGACCATGAAAAAGAGTGTGACCGGAAATGATCTTGAGGCAACGGACAAAAACCTTGTGATCATCACAGGAGCCAATCAGGGAGGAAAATCGACTTTTTTAAGAAGTATCGGCCTTGCCCAGCTGATGATGCAATGCGGAATGTATGTTCCGGCGGACTCCTTCAACGCTGACTTATGCAGCTGCGTAATCACACATTACAAGCGGGAAGAAGATAAGAAGATGAACAGCGGTAAGCTCGACGAAGAATTAACCCGTATGAGCGAAATTGTTGATAACCTGAAGCAGGATTCCCTGGTACTTTTTAATGAATCCTTCGCAGCAACCAATGAACGGGAAGGATCCGAGATCGCCCGTCAAATCATTTCAGCGCTAACAGAAAACCGTCTGAAAATTTTCTTTGTAACCCACCGTTTCGAATTTGCGTACGGGATGTACGTCAAAAAGAGCAAAGAGCACCTGTTTTTAAGGGCAGAGCGTCAGCCGGATAGCAGCAGAACCTTCCGGCTGTCAATCGGAGAACCTTTGCAAACCAGCTTTGGGGAAGACCTTTATAAAAAGATATTCAGCCATGCAGACACAGCCTGATCATGAAAAGCTTCGTCTCTATTCAGAAGCTAAATTGACTCTCGCGAATCACTTGCGTGTAATGCGTGAAGCTTTCACTTCAATGGGCCGTGCCTCTCTTGAGCGGCAGTGTGGTGAATTGATGGCAAGGCTGGCAGAAGATCGTTTCACTTTGGCCGTAATCGGTCAATTCAAGCGAGGAAAAAGTTCTTTGATAAATGCGATTCTCCGGAAGGAGATTCTGCCAACCGGTGTTCTTCCGCTTACCTCTGCCATAACCATCCTGAACTATGGACCAAAAGAACGTATTGTTGTCGAGAAATACAATTCAGTATTTCCGGAAGAATTGCCGACAGAAGCGTTATCTGATCTGGTCACTGAAAAGGGGAACCCGGGTAATCAGAAAAGGATAAAATCGGTAAGAATAGAATTTCCGAATTCTTTTCTTCGCAGGGGTATTGAATTCGTTGACACACCAGGTATTGGATCATCCATCCTCGCCAATACGACAACAACCTATAATTTTTTACCCGAATGTGACGCTGTGCTGTTTGTAACAAGCATGGAAACACCGATGACCAGCCTTGAATTGGAGTTTTTGAGAGACATACAGGCATTTGTGAAAAAAATATTTTTTGTGGTCAACAAGGCAGATTTGCTCGGAGACGAAGAAAGAGGCAGCATACTGAGATTCGTGACTGGGATGATCCGGAAGGAATTCGGAAGTGAAACAATAAACATTTTCCCTGTTTCTGCATTGTCAGGAATCAAAGCCCGACTGACTGCAGATCATGAGCTTTACCGGAAGAGCGGGATAGGTCCACTTGAGGATGCATTGACTACATTTTTATCTGATGAGAAAATGAATACTTTTCTCGCTGCCGTAGCCCAGAAAGCTATCAGGATGCTTGATGGCGAAGAGATTCTTGGAAAATTGAAGGAGAGTCTTCAGTATTTCAATGAAGGTAGCAACAATAGCAAGATAACGGAATATCACAGGATGGAAAGACATACCTTGCTTTCATCGAAAAATGACAACCAGAAAACGTTCATCGGTTCATCTTTTAAATCAAAAGTGCCGGATATCCCTTCCGACCTCGATACTAGGGGCTGCCCGGTATGCAAGCACATGACTGAATGTGCTGCCGATTATTTTATCCATTGGCAAAATAAAATCGCAACAGATGAAAAAGCGCAGGAATTCTTTGCCGCAGAGCACGGATTCTGCCCCATGCATACCTGGCAACTGCTGGCAGTCACTTCGCCGCTGGGGGCATCACTCGGATTCCCGATACTCGCTGATCGGCTGGCTCAAGAGCTCCAGACGATCAGGCATGACAATCATTCTGCCATGTGGATAAGGAACCTTGTGCCGGATAACGGAAATTGTCGCATATGTGAAAGCTTGAGGGACGCGGAAACAAATTATCTGAAGGGACTTGCAGAATACATAGGTGATGAATGTGGCCTGCAGGACTATCTAAATTCGCAGGGAGTTTGTCTTCATCACCTCGGGGGATTGGCAGAGCTTGTTCCATACCCTGATACGGTTAAACGTCTAATAAGCCAAGCCTCTGAGTACCTTCAGGGAACAAGTGAAGATATGCGCAACTATTCCCTGAAAAGGGATGCACTGAGAAGATATTTGCTCAATACCAGTGAAGAGGATGCATATTTAAGAGCTATCGTTCATATATATGGCGATCGGATGGTATGTATGCCCTGGCCAAGGGACCGCTACATTTGACAAAAGAAAAGAATTGACTGAGGTAAAAACAAATGCAGGAGCCGATGATATGCTATTGCATGAATTGCCGGGTTGAAATGCCAATGGATTATGACAAATGTCCTGAACGCGGAATCGTTTAAAGTGAACTGCCTAAAGAGGATTTCAATCAGAAACTCATTCGGGCTCTCAGCCATCCTGAGCCCGAGACCGTTTTGAGGGACATTGAAATCATCGGGAACCTCAGGTGTAATGAATATAAAAACATCGTTGTGACATGCCTGAAAACAAACTGTCGATACCACAGAAAAGATCACTCTTTGCAGCAATGAAGATGATCGAAAAATCAATGAACGATCTTGGGGATTTGACCGGATTGCAGCGTTCTTCCTATTCGGTTTTATACGATGATGAACTCAGCAATTCAGAAGTGCAAAGGATCAATGATATTATTCATGAGATCCGATCCCGGATTAAAAAGATGTTTGAAAAATACGATCTTGATAAAGACGAAGTGTCAATGGAACAGGTAGTGAATTCAAAAAAAGCATATTTATGGACCATTCTGGAAGATTCAACTTCAAAGAGAATGAAGGGTTATGGGAATTTTCCGGTATCGATCCAAAAGGATTACGATAACGATATCCAGGAATTCATGAACCTTATTTCATTGCTTTAATCCGTTAATCCTTCCAAAATGAATGCAGGCATCCCATGAAGATGTTTGCAGCATTTTGTCGTAAATGCGGGACCGAGTCAAGGTCAGGGATGTCATACAATATAACCATTGCAGATAAACCCATTGTCAGTCAAACGCCTTATGGATTCTAACTAAATTTTGTCATGTACCTGGAAAAAGTACATTAAAAAAGAGGGTGACTCAACAGTGAGACACCCTCTTTTCAAATGAAATAAGAAATATCTATTGTTGCACCTTCACGGAAATCGTTATCATACCATCATTACCTGTTGTAATTGCATCAACTTTAATCAACCCTTTTTTCCCGGTTGCAGCGATAAAGGAGAGAATATCCCCCGTAGCCAGCTGGGACATCTTTGTTTTGTCGACTCCTGATGCTGTCTCGGTCACAATGACCGAGTCGTCGGTTATGTCAGACCATACGATATTAGAGGTTACTTTCTTGAAAAGTGTCAAATTTTTCGTCGTCCAGGTCTGTATACCGTTTGTTGTATTGTTATATACTGATTGAGCATCAGGGTCAGCGGGACAGGCAAGGGTTGACAGGTTGGTGGCACCATAGAAATATACCCAATCGATCTTGGCTGAATTATTCTTTGCATCAGCCAATGAGTATACATTACCATTAATTGAAGCAAAGGAACTCCCGGTGATATTTGCCTGTGCACCAATAATTTTTTGGGTCCATGTATTAATCGGGCCTGCACCTGGTGTAGTCGTAATGACAACATTTACGGATGCACTGTTGTTGTCCTTATCGGTAATTTTAAAAATAATATTTTCAGATCCGGTAGCAGTACTTGCAGAGGTGTTCAGGGTGACAGAATAGGTATTTGTGTTAATAGTGCTGTCAAGGACTACAGAAGGGACATTGTTAAAGACACGGGTAATGGTAAACTTGACCAGTTTGGTGTTTGTCGAGGTGTTTGAGAAAGCATTGATCCCAAACTTCAGCGGCGATCCGGCCGTTACAGTGACATTGGTTGATGTATATCCTGCTCCTCCTACAAATTGGATTGTCGGGTATTGAGGTTCAGGATCGGAAGAATCCTTTGTGCAGGAGGACAGGAACAATACTCCTGAAAGCAGTAATGATGTGAAGATAAAAAATGTCTTTTTCATAACCATACAATTTAGTGAATTTTGAAATCGAGGTGCGAAGGTAACAATTTTCTTTATGGTGGGATTAAAACCTGACTGAAAAGGTGCTAAAAATCCATACCATACAGATATATTTACTACTATAAACTGATAGATCACAGTTTTAATTTACTAACTTTACGCTGTTCCATAATTTAGTTATGTAACGCAACAGAATAAATCATGAAAAAAAATATCAAAATTGCCCTAACCGTCATATTGTTTTCATCATGTTTGATATTTACAAATAGTTGTGGCGTGGTTCAGCAGACACAACAAATGACCAATCTTATCAATTGTGACTTTCGGATTGTAAATGTCCAAAATTTGAACCTGGCCAGTGTTAATATCCAGAATGTACAAAGTCTTAAAAACCTAAATCTGACTGATGTAGCACGAATCATGGTTGCAGTGGCAGGAAGTTCCTTCCCACTGACTTTTACATTGAACATCGAAGGGAAAAACCCCAACACAACTTCTGCCGGGATGAATAAGCTCAACTGGATCTTGTTCATCGACAATATTCAAATGACCACAGGTAGTTTAAACAACAGGTTTACAATTCCTCCAAGCAACGGAACGGCAATAATTCCGATTCAGGTTTCCGTTGACCTGAAACGGGTACTTCAAGGGAAATCATTGGATGCTATTACTAACTTTGCCTTTAACCTTGCAGGGATTGGTAACAGACCTACTCGCATTACAGCAAAAATTCAACCTACCATAATGATCGGGCAAACGCCATTAACTTACCCGGGGTATATCTCCATAAACACTAATTTTTCAGGACTTAAATAATTTTATCTATATTCGTCGATGGCTTACGCAATCGGAGGTATTTCCGGATGCCATATTAACCCGGCAGTCACAATAGGCATATTTGTCGCAGGAAAAATTGAACTGAAAGAAGCCATTGGTTATATCCATCGCCCAGTGTCTTGGCGCTATTTTAGGTGATGCCATTTTGTACCTTATTGCCATCGGTGTCACACTTATGTTAATTCATCTCGTGACGACACCGGTAACAGGAACTTTTGTTAATCCTGCCAGGAGTCTTGGCCCGGCAAAATTTTCCGGCGGTATAGCCCTTTCACAACTCTGGCTCTTTTTCATAGCTCCAATTACAGGTGCAGTTATCGCAGCCCTGGTATGGAGGATGAGGTTTGATGAAAAGTAAGATAGAGACTGTTAGTAAGTTCTTCAATGCCGGCAACCTCAGTCAGGTTCAGAATATCCAAGCCATTGAGCGTTAATTCCGTACCCTGGACCAGGTTCTGAACTTTTACGGAATCGACCGTTGTAACGGAGCCGGAACCAGCGAAACCAATCAGGAAATCCTGGGCTTCTGCCTGAGCAAAAGCGAACAGGATTATTATGGATAAAATTTTCGATTTCATAAAGGGTATTTTTTTTAAGTTGAACTAAAACCCGATAACTCTACACCTACCCCTCATTCTCCCCTTCTCCTTGAGGAGAAGGGGTCGGGGGATGAGGTGCT
>DAONEP010000069.1:0-13729 GCA_035403165.1 Bacteroidales bacterium
AATCACGAATCACGAAACACAGAACTCAAAACTCAAAACTCAAAACTCAAAACTCAAAACACTAAAAGCTAAAGGCTAACAGTCAGTATGACCTCACAAGTCCTGTATTACATCATTTTAGCGATCGTCGTTGCCGGTTTTCTGTTCGGCATAGTTCTCGATTTTCTCAACTCCAGAACTTTGAACAGCAGGATGCCCGATGCCGTGAAGGGTATTTATGATGAAGAGAAATACAGGAAGCAGCAGGATTACCAGCGTGTGAATTACCGGTTTGAATTGATTTCAGGTGCGTTTTCATTTATTCTTATCTTGGCAATGCTGTGTTTCAGGGGATTTGCTGTTCTTGATCAGTTTGTACGCGCTATCAGCGATTCAGCGATATGGCAGACAATATTATTTTTCGGCATTCTGGGCCTGGCAGCCGACCTGCTCGCAACTCCTTTCGATCTGTATCAGACCTTTGGCATTGAACAAAAGTTTGGCTTTAATACTACAACCGCATACACCTATGTTTTCGATAAGATAAAAGGCTGGCTGCTTGCCGGCATCCTCGGAGGTGGAATCCTGGCCATGATCGTATGGCTGTATTACAGAACCGGCGATTGGTTTTGGGTTTACGTTTGGGGCATTATCACCGTTTTTACGGTTTTTATCAATTATTTTTACACCGTACTGCTCCTTCCGCTTTTCAATAAGCTAACTCCGCTGGAACCGGGCAGCCTTTACTCGGACATTGATCAGTTTGCAAAAAAGACAGGCTTCAGCCTGAAAAGCATATACACGATGGACGGATCAAAACGTTCGACCAAGGGAAATGCTTATTTCAGCGGTTTTGGAAAACAGAAGAAAGTTGTGTTGTTCGACACGCTTGTAGCCGACCACCCGAACAACGAGTTGGTTGCTATCCTGGCCCATGAAATAGGCCACTATAAAAAGAATCATATCTTTAAGGGATTGGCGCTTAGCTTTGTACAAACCGGTGCATTGTTGTATATCCTTTCGCTGCTGGTCGGGAGTCCTGTTTTATCAGCCTCGTTAGGTTCATCATTCCCTGGTTTTCACATGGGGTTGCTTGCTTTCGGAATTTTATACAGCCCTGTATCGGAATTTCTGGGAATCGGCATGAATGCAATTTCCCGCCGGCATGAATACCAGGCCGATGCATTTGCTGCCGCTAACCATTGCGGCGAAGACCTGCAACAGGCGCTGAAAAAACTGTCGTCGAAAAATCTGGTTAACCTCTTACCGCATCCCTTCTATGTATTTGTTAATTACTCCCACCCGCCCCTGTTGGAAAGACTAAAGGCATTGCAGAAATTCAAGCCTTAATACAAGCCGCTGATTTACAGCCAAATAATCTTTAAAGAAAGATAATCCGACCGCGTATCCCGTGGATTGTTTTTGGCTACCTTTGCAGATCATTTCCATGAAATAAATCCGATTGCATGTTAAAGGAATTACGGAACATCAAATGGCCGTCGTTTGGTAAGATTGTTGAAGTATTACGCAGTTCATGGAAGGCTGTCATTGATTATTTCCGGATACCCGAGGGTGTCCCATTGCTGGTTCGCGGGGCGGTTGTAACGGCATATGTTTTTGCTTTCTTCCTGCTTTTTATTCTTCTTGTTGATATAAACTTCCTGGGGCTTTTCGGCAAATCTCCGGTTATACGGGAGTTGAAGAATCCGCCGATGAGTATTACTTCGGAACTTATCTCGGCCGATGGGAAGCTTTTAGCGCGTTACTATACCGAGGATCGTACCCCAGTTGAATACAAAGACCTGCCCCAAAACCTGATCGACGCGCTGATTGCTACCGAAGATGTCCGTTTTTACAAGCATCATGGCATCGATTTCAAAGCCACCTTTGCGGCTTTATGGTCGACACTCCGGGGCGACAGACGCGGTGGAAGCACCATCACCCAGCAACTGGTAAAGAACCTCTTCAAAACCCGGAGCGATTATTCCACGGGAATTGTCGGAAAGATACCCGGCTTATCTACCCTGAATTACAAGATGAAAGAATGGATTAATGCGCTGAAAATAGAAAGCTATTATTCCAAAGAGGACATCATCACGATGTACTTCAACACCGTAGATTTCGGAAGCAAGGCGTTCGGCATTAATTCAGCGTCATCCATGTTTTTCAATTGCCACCCGATAGATCTTAAACCTCATCAGTCGGCATTGCTGGTCGGCATCCTCAAGGCTCCATCGTATTACAGTCCGGTATCTCATCCCAAAAAAGCCTTCACCCGCCGTAACCAGGTATTTGTTCAGTTGGAAAGATATGGTTACATTTCTTCGGCTGAAAAAGATTCTTTATCAGACCTGCCGCTCGGTGTGAAATTTGACCGGAGAAACAAAAAAAGCGACGGCGCTTCCTACCTTCGCGATGCTGTGGCCCGTTCGTTACAGCAATGGAGCCGTGAAAGCGGTTACGATATCTGGACTGATGGTTTGAAAATTTATACCTCAATCGACTCGCACATGCAGGAATACGCTGAAAAATCGGTTGGGGAACATCTTCGCCGGCTTCAACAGGTTTTTAACCGGGGAGGATCATCCGTAGTGGTTCCCTGGATCGATGAAAACGGGAAAGAGGATTTCGGGTATTTTCTAAACCTTACCGACGATGTACCTGCTATAAAAAATGCTGTCATCAGGTGGGGAAATAATGCCGATTCGCTCAAATACCATCTTACGAAGCGTCACAAGATGGAAGTCTTTACCTGGAACGGCGTCCGCGATACGACACTCAGCACCATCGATTCAATAAAACATTACAAGAGGTTCTTCCAGTGCGGCTTCATTGCCATGGAACCGGCTACCGGTCTGGTAAAAGCCTGGGTGGGAGGAATCAACTATGCCTATTTCAAATATGATCATGTGAATCAGTCGAAACGGCAGCCGGGATCATTGTTTAAAGGCTTTGTTTACTCTGCTGCCTTTGATAACGGATTTGGCCCCTGCGATCACCTTACCGATCAACCGGTTTCGATCAAATACGTTGAAAAGGGAGTCAACAAAGAGTGGAAACCCCGGAATGTAGATCGTAGTCACAGCGGTTCCATGACGCTTAAACATGCTTTCGCCCGGTCGGTGAATTCCATTGCCGTTCAGATTACACAAAAAATAGGGTGGAAGAAGATAATAGAACGGGCCCATGCATTGGGAATTCAATCGGAACTGGCGGATGTACCTTCGGTATGTCTCGGGTCAAGCGACGTTTCGCTGGCCGAAATCGTCGCGGCGTATTGCGGCTTTATTAATGACGGCTATCGTGTGGACCCCGTTCTGGTTACACGTATCGAGGACAAAGACGGCAATGTCCTTTATGAAGCCAAGTCCGAAAAAAAACGTGTCATCTCAAGCGAAAATGCATTCCTGATGACGACCATCCTTCGGGCAGGGCTGACAGAACCGGGCGGCACTCCGCAGGGGCTTTTCGAACATGACATCTTCAGGTTCGATACCGATTTCGGAGGGAAAACAGGAACCTCCAACGACTATGCCGACGGCTGGTTTATCGGCGTTACGCCGGGACTGGTTGGCGGATGCTGGGTTGGAAACGATGACCGCTCTATTCATTTCAGGACGTCGCACGTCGGCGAAGGCCTCAGAACAGCCATGCCTGTTTACGGGAAGTTTATGGAGAAAGTGCTGAAAGATGAAAAGATGAAGCGGTACCGTCAGCGTTTCGGTAAACCGGCTGTTACTATTTCCAAATCCTACGATTGTCACACGGTGCTGCCAAAAGCAGACTCATTGCGCCTGGCCAACGATTCCATCATTGAATAACCCGGATGGTCAGGCATATATTCCAATCATTATAAATCCAATCCATCTCTCATGCAAATTGAAAAAAACACTGTAGTCTCACTGTGCTATACCTTGAAAGCCGACAATTCAGAAGGAGATATCATTGAAGTAGCCCAGGAAACTGATCCGCTCGTATTTTTATATGGTGCCGGTCAGATGTTGCCAAAGTTTGAAGAAAACCTGGCAAACCTCAAACAAGGCGATCCTTTCGAATTCGGGCTGCTAAGTACCGATGCATACGGCGATCATGATCCCGAAGCTGTCATCGACCTGGATATTGAAATTTTTAAAGTTGACGGCAAACTGGATGAAGAAATGGTTGCTCCCGGCAATATGATCCCGATGCGCGACTCGGAAGGCCATATGTTACAGGGTAAAGTGGTCAGCATTTCACCAGTCGCTGTTAAAATGGATTTTAATCATCCCATGGCCGGTCAAAACCTGCATTTCTCAGGCTCAATCCTTGAAGTAAGGCAGGCAACAGAAGAAGAACTGAACCACGGGCATGTTCATGGCTGTTGCGGGCACGACCATTAATCCCGGTCGTTAAAAATAAAAATGAGGTTGTCGCAACAAGGCAACCTCTTTTTTTTATCACCCAAAACAACGGATGTGAAAATGAAATGTCCGTATTATCTAAGGACAAAAGGGACAACGATGGCAATAAGTCCTGTTCCTGCCACAACCGAAATGAAGAGGTTGTAACGTACACTGTAATTGTTCAGCAGGGATTCATCATAATACTTGTCAACATCCTTATCCTTATAAATCTTCATAAGCCCGGAAATGAGTTTCCTGCGTGTCTGCTTGCCTTTCAGCAAACCTATCACCACTACCAGGTTTACCAGCACCAGAAGCACTACAAACAGGAACATGGCTACAAACGTGGATTCATTGGTTCTTGATTTTTCAGCCATCCCCCAATTCACGGCAAGGGTGATAAGGTTGAGCGCTATTGAAGTAAGTATAAATATAGTATCAGTCCGTGCGTTTTGCTGCAATTCAGAGGTGATGTGATTGTGGACATATTCTATCATAACAATGCTTCTTGAAGATTCCAGTCCGGTTTATCTGAATTTCCAAACTTTGGCCTTTTTATAAGGCCATCCTTCCAGGAACTGATATCTGCCGTGGGGAAATATGGCACTTATGGCAACAGCCGTTCCGATGCCGGCAACAATCCCGATGGTACTTCCCAGCGCCCAGTTCCTGTAACTTTCCGGATTGATTTTTCCGTCTGAAAAGTTATAGCAGATCAACGGAGAGAAAATCAAAACCAGCAGCGACCCCAAAATGACCGGTTCGCCGATTTCGCTCATACCTCTCCATTTTTCAAAGCTGTAATCCAACGAATGAATATCGGACAAGGCAATGCGCATCATATTGGTATCGGCTGACGGGGTTGAGAGGTAGTATTGTTTTGCAGGAACGACGCTGGTGTAATGGATGCCGTTTGTGTATAACTGGTGCGCCGTAATGGTTTTTAGCTTCATCTGCAGCGAATCGGCCGATCCGCTTATAAATTCACCATAGTAATATTTGTACTGTTTCAGGGTATCGGTAACCGGCAGTTGGTTTCCGACGGTCAGTTGCATGGTTGGCTTGATCCTTAGGGTTTTTACCCTGTGGCTGCCGGTGGTTTTTTCTACCCGGACTTTCCATGTTTGGGCGTTCAGGATCATGGATAACGCGGCCAGTATTAAGGATAAAAGTATGGTTCTCATAGCTGCTGGTTAAAGTCACATTTGCGCATTCAGGTCAGGTTAACAGGTAATTTATTCAGGTTTCCGGTTTAACACTTCCCCCTTGATAACAAACAATACCCCTGCAATTAAAATCGGCGCTATCAGAATCAGGGCGGCCGCATTCCCGGTGAAAACCTTAAAGAGAATACTTCCGGCAAATGCCGCCACAATGAACAGGATGCCGCCGGCAAGTTCCCATTTCCAGGCAATGATAATCAGTATGATGAGTGTGAAAGTCGGAATGTTATGCATCACGAAGCAGACGAGTTGCTCTTTCAGGGAATAGTCTCCACCTAAGCAATCAAAGGACATTATTAATATGAAGAGTATAGACAGGAGGGAAAGAATCCGGGCAGACCAATTGACAATTTTGCTGTTCATAAGTATAATTTTATTTAAAAGGGCTGACAATTCTGTAGTTCCGGAATATTTTTGACCCGTTTCTGAGGTTTGCCGGCTTGAATCTGATGTTTACAGGAGCTTCCGGCGCTTCTGTACTCAGTTTACTATCCTAAGCCGGCGGCTGGTTCTGGGATTTTTCTTTTGCCAGCTCTTTTGTCAGGGCTGTGAGTCCGGCAACACTTCCCAACTGCATTGTTTCAACGGCTGTACTGGGCACCACGATAATGGTAGCATTGGTCTTGAGCCCTTCGTACAACATGTTCATGGCGCGAAGGTGAAAAGCGGTTGGATTGTCGGCATACGTTTGTGCGGCTTCTTCAAACTTTTGGGCAACCTGCCTTTCCGAATCGCCAAGGATAACACGCGCCTGGCGTTCGCGTTCAGCCTGGGCCTGCATCGACATGGCATCTTCGAGGCCGGATGGAATAAGGACATCTTTCACTTCAACCGAAATAACCGTGATACCCCAGGGCTCTGTCCGTTCGTCGATGATTTTTTGAAGCAGGATGCTCATTTTATCGCGTCCTTCAAGCATATCCGATAACATTGTTTTCCCGATGACATCCCTGAGAGCAGTTTGGGATGCCCAACTGATAGCGCTCTGGTACTCGGCAACATCAAGCGCCGCTTTTTTAGGATCGATCACTTTCCAGAAAAGCACGGCATCCACATCTACCGGGACTGTGTCGCGGGTAAGCGTTCTTTCGGCTTTAAAGGTAGTTGTGATGACCCTGATATCGATCCAGTAAGGCACAGCATCAATTACCGGGATGATGAAAAACAACCCCGGGCCACGCAGCCTGTGGAATTTTCCAAGCCTCAGAACGATGGCCCTGTTCCACTGATCGGCTACTTTGGTGGCAGAGGCTGCGATGAGCGCCAGCAGGAACGATCCAATCCCGACGGCTGTGGTGGTACCGGAGGTCGCCGTATCCTTCATGGAATAGGCCAATACGATCCCGGCAGCAAGGATGACAATGAACAATAGTGCAGAAAAAAAACTGTTGTTTTTCATGGCTATGATCTATTTATCGTGAATCATAATATCCGGGGAAACCTGTTCACTGTTTTCGATCGCATTCCAAGCTTGTGATTTCGGGAGCTGCATTCCGGGTAAAGGATTCCGTTTCCGGATTTCATTTAGTACATTATAAATATACGACATTATTACCCTGAAACCAAATTCGCCGGAACCGGTCAAAGATGTTGATCTCCATCCGATACTGACGCCTGTTCTCGTTTTCTGAGAATGCTGTATTCCAAAGGAATGCGAATGTGTCCGCAGTTAAACTTCGCTGAATTAAGTGCCGGTTGTTTTCTAAAAGCTGCTGATAGCTTTCAGGGTAAGGAGATATGAAAATTGAAAAAATGGATAGTATAGTGAAGAATAGTTGTGGCTTTCGTCCTTTGGAAAAGGGCAGGGAAAACCGTTATTGCATTAAAAAAAGGCTGTTTCAGAAGCCCTTATATACTTCTGAAACAGCCTCCGGCTGATAGAGTGACTATTTCGATTTCTTGTCTAAAATCTTTTCAATTTCATCCATGACTTTATTCATCGACTGGATCGTCTTTTCAAATGGCTCGGACGTTGTCATGTCAACGCCTGCTTTTTTGAGCAGGTCTATCGGGTAGTCCGAACCGCCGGACGAAAGGAATTCGATGTATTTGTTCAGCGCATTCTTATCGCCGCTCATCACTTTTTCGGCAAGCGATATGGATGCCGTAAATGAAGTGCTGTACTGATAAACATAGAAATTGTAATAGAAATGAGGGATATAGGCCCATTCCATTGCGATATAATCGTCGATTTTGCAGATTCCCTTATCGTGGCCATAGTATGCTTTTACAATGTCGGCATACATCTTCGAAAACGTTTCGCCTGTCAAAGGTTCTCCTCTTTCGGCTGCTTCGTGTATTTTTAGTTCGAATTCTGCAAACTGCGTCTGACGGAACAAGGTGCCTTTAAATCCGTCGAGCCAGTTCATGAGCAACGAAAGCTTGACGTCGTCGTTTTTTTCGTTCTTCAGCATGTAGTTAAACAGCAACACTTCGTTGAAGGTAGAAGCTACTTCGGCTACAAATGTCTGGTAATCGGCAAGCGGGAAAGGCTGCGTTTTGTTCGAATAATAGCTTTGCATGGTGTGTCCCAGTTCATGGGCCATGGTGCTCACATCATCATACAGGCCGTTATAATTCAGTTTGATGAAAGGATGCCCGTCATAGTAAGAACCGTCGGAATAGGCGCCGGTTTGTTTTCCCTGGGTAGGGTATACATCGATCCAGCGCTCATCAATGGCCTTTTTCACCGTGGAAACGTATTCTTCCCCCATCGGTTTTAATGCCTCGAGAATGATTTTCGAGGCTTCTTCATAGCTGTATTTCAGGTCAACATCTTTTACCACCGGAGCATAAAGGTCCATATATTTCAAGGTGTCGAGATTCATCATTCGTTTTTTGATCTGCAGGTACCGGTGAAAAGCCGGCAGGCTCTTATCGACATTACTGATTAATGACCGGTAAACCTCGACGGGTATGTTGGAGGGATATAAGGATGCTTCGAGCGATGACTGATAGTTGCGGGCTTTGGCCTGGAAAATATGCGACTGTACATTTCCGTAAAGCATCTCGCCATATGAGGCTTTAAACTTATCGTAGTTGTCCCAGAAGGCTTTGAACACTATCTGCCGGTCTTCACGGTTTGCCGAAGCACGATACCGGCTGTATTCCGGTTTGGTAACCGTGATCTTTGTACCGTCCGAAAGAGTCGCTTCGGGCGAGGGCATTTCGGCATTTGAAAAGGTATTATAGACTGATTCCGGAACGCCGCCGACCGGCCCCGAAAGGGCGAGAATACGCTCTTCGGCTTCGCTCAGCGTATGCTTTTTCATGCGGAACATATTATCCAGTTCCATGCGGTAAGGCGCAAGACGGGGTTCCGATTTGATGAACCCGTCAATCAGACTCCAGTCGGCCGACAGTATCTCAGGCTCGATAAAGGCTGATTTTGCAGCGAAGCCGGAAAATATTTGCTGCAGTTCCTGTTTCATCCCCGAATATTTCATATCGCGGGTGTCCAGGTCGGAGTTTAAGTTGGCATACAGGTATAATTTATTGGCTTCTTTCCTGATCCCGGAGTTGTATTCCATACACCTGAGCAAATCGGAAGCAGACCTGGTCAAAGTTCCTCTGAATTTTACAACTTCATCCATCTTCTTCACAATGCTTTCCTTCGATGCACGCCAATCTGCATCGGATTTGTAAATGTCGGTGAGATTCCATTTGTAGTTGTCGGGAATCTCGGTTCTTGTCTTCTGACTGTAACTGTTCATGGCCATAAACGTACTAAAAACAACTGCAAACGCTGTTTTTACTGTTAATCTGTATCGGTTCATTATTACTTTAAGTATGGGGTTATGATGGTGCAAGATTACCAAAAATTCACCAGAAAGCGGCTATCGGATCCTTCCGGCATAAAATTTTCCCGGCCTTTTGCCCGTGATCCGGAATACAGGATTCTTTATTTCCGGGAAACCGGCTTATGACAACTCCTGGAACAGCGTAATGATTGACCGGCCCAGCCTCATTTTTAACCCTGCCGTCTCAGGCAAAAGAGAACAATTGTTTATTTATAACACGCTGATAATTACATGGATTGGTAAATTTACCGGAATTATTCCGTATATTTGATATACAATCTCATAGATTATCACTATTTATTCCTGACAGGCTTGTGTTTCGGAAACCTTTGTATGGTCCTGATTGAGATGGCTGTACAACAGGCCCTGCATCATCACTTCTCTTAAACAACCTCAGTTTAGGTTCCCAAACTTGTCTCAATTTTACCGGGGAAGAATTCACAGAGATACGTCTTTGCAGTTACTCATTTTCATCTCAACGAAAGGGGGTATTAGGAACAGGAAACAGCAGATCAGTCAGTATCGCCTTAAACATTTACCTGCTAAACCCGGTCCTGATCGGACTGGTTGAGAAATTATTTTGTAACCATGAACCATTAAAAGCGAAAACCAATGAAAAACATTTTACGATTGTTCAGATGGCTTCCCGTTCTTTTTCTGCTCCTTGTGAGCATTAACAGGCTGACGGCACAGGTTACCTATGATATCTATGTTTACAGCCTCATAGACGGGACAACAGTTCAGGCTTCCGTAACCCCCGGTTATTACGAATACAATCGAAGCTGGTCTCCCAACGGTAAAAAACTGGCCCATGAAGAATGCGGCTTCGACATCAACGGGAACTGGTACCAGAATATTTATATCACTGAGATCAGCAGCCATGAAACCACTCCGCTTGCCGGCGGCGAAAACGGGAACGATGCGGCCTGGTCACCTGAAGGGAAAAAGATCATGTTTGATAAAGTGACCGACGAATGGGGATATTCGGGCATTTTTTGCGTTCCTGACGAAGGCGGGGACCCGACATTGCTGAGGAATTACGGAATCATGGCGGAGTGGTCGCCGAACGGGCATTATATCGTATTCCTGGACGAAGATACATGGTGGCTTAAAACCATGCACCTGGATGACGGTGATGAGACGTTTGTGGTTTTCGGGGCCGAGAATCCCGACTGGTCGCCCAACGGCCAATACATCGTTTACGACGAATGGTGGTGCTGTGGCGGAATCTGGATCATAGAGGTTGATCACGCCGGAAATCCTGTCGGCGATCCCGTTCAATTGACGTCCACCGGCGGCCAGCCTACCTGGTCGAACAACAGCAAGACTATTTACTATCATGATGCGTCTCCTGACGGGCAATACGATATTTATTCAATATCCGTTGAAGGGGGAACTCCGGAACTGGTATGCGGTTTGGATATTCCGGATTACGGCAATTATGACCCCTGCGCTTCGAATAACGGAAAATATATTGCTTTCGCCGGGGCTACCGTTCCTGGCGACAAAAGCGGGCCGGCCGGTTTTCAGCATGATGCTGAACAGGAAAGTGGCCTGTTGGTAACTGTAATAGGGAATCCCGGCGCAGAAGGGTTCAAACTGAATATCAGAAGCAATTCTCCGGAATCAATTTCATTGCGCATCATCGATTCGGAAGGCCGCGTTGTATCCGATCAAACCGGAATTCAGCCTAACAGCATGCTGGGCATCGGAAACGGCTATACCCCGGGCATTTATCTGGCCGAAATCCGTCAGGGTGCACAATTTAAAGTGATCAGGCTGATGAAACAATAATCCGCAGGGTTCGAAATCTGTAATTCTCTGATCGGAAGAAAACACAGTCTGAAATTGTATCATTCGATCATGTTTCCTGTTTTAAATGTAACCTAAAACCCATTTCAATGAAAAAAGCGATTATCTCAACATTCGCGGCTGTCATCATGTTGTCAGTCTTTACAACAGTATCAGCGCAGGAATGGACAAAAGCCCAGAAGGAAGTCTGGCAGGCTGTTGATAACATCTGGTCGAATCTGAAAGCCGGAAATCTTGACGGATTTGCAGCCGGTTTTCACGAAAAATACCAGGGATGGAATAATTACCTGCCTTTGCCGGTCGGTAAACAAAAAAATATTGCGTCGTACAGGGAAAATAAAGATATCCAGAAACTGGAAAGTTATGAAATAGAACCGGCCCGGATTACCGTAAGCGAGAATTCCGCCGTAGTCGACTACTACTTTTCGATAACGATTTCCGAAAAGAAAGACGGGAAGAGTGAGGTTAAGGTTTACTCGGGCAAAAATGTTGAATTTTTTGTGAAAGAAGAGGGAAAATGGTTGTTGCTCGGCGATATGACATATATAAAGACGGATGGAAAGTAGCTGCAGCCGCCCGACGGTCGGAAAAAATCCCGGGAAGGTTTCATCCCGGGATTTTTTATGCATTTAAAATTGAAAGTGAATGACTTACATACCTTCGTAATAACTTTATCTGTTTCCGGCTATCTGCCAGATAAAGACGGATCTCAACACAACATCGAAGTTGCCAAATTAAGCGGGAAGTTTAGCCTAAGGCCGGCTTTGTTGATAATTGGCCTGCCGGCCACATCATCGCCATGGTATCACCGGATTATTCCTTTTTTTCTCTCACAGCTAACCCCCAACCGATGGCAGCTCCGGTAATTCCGTATATGACGATGGTTGCCAGCGCATCAACGAGGATGGCTTTCAGATTGTACAGGTTCCACATCGACATCAACGAGAAATCATACATCACGGCAATGAAAAACCCGATGATCAGTCCACCGATCAATCCGCCCTTCAGGGTGGAAATCCCGGCCCACCTTTTAAAGATAAAAGCCAGGAAATACCCGGTTGCCAAACATGAAATGACTAACATCCACAACACCGGCATTTCTTTGGTAAGGCCTTCATAATGAATTGTATTTGCATTCAGGAATGGCATCAGCAGCTTTCCGTAAACCAGCCAGCCAAGGAAAAAGTTAATAATTCCCCCGAAGAGGCCCGACGCGATAAACTTTGCTTTCATGGTTTTGGTTTTAGTTTAACATCCGATAAAGTTACGGAGTACTAAGCAAAAACCTGCTTTTTCTGGTGGCGAAATCTTAAAGAATGCGGTTGTTGTTGCATTAAGCTGGCCTGTCAGGTTCCGTTATTTCCCATTTTTCAACCTTGCCTTCAACCACGACAAATAATGGATGAGGCTCAATATGAGTGAGTTTGATGAATTGGCGATGCCGCTCCGGGTCCCGGATTTTTAATTTATTAAGCAGGTGATGATATTCATATTCCATTTGTCCGCTTGTAACCGAAAGGCGATAATCCCCGTCGCCGGCATCAAATTTTGAGCTGTCGAAATGGTATCCTCTTTCAACCGCTTCCTGATAAACGGATTGAAGATAACGGCTGATCATTCCGGGCGGATTTTCCGTCTGCCTGAATCTTTCCAGTTGGGGATGGTGACGGTACCCTTTCGTTTTGCCCTCAAGCACCTTTTTTGCCAGCAACGTCTCTCTCCAGAGGGCGATGAGCCCTTTGCCGTCGAGATACTTCGGATGTAACGACCAGATTCTCATTTTTTTATCATTTCTGAAACCCGAAAAACCGATTATTATCTAATTTAGTATTAAACAGATTGACAGAATCTTTGTTTATCAACTTGAGCTCAGGAATGACCTGCTCAAAACCGGTATTTTGAGTCAGCACCAGCCCTCTCCCTTATTTGTGCCATTTGGCAATTTGTAGTAAGATGTGAAGTTATGAATCAGAAAAAGAGTTTTTCGGCTTTAGCCCTGGCAGGTTTAGCCCTGCTCACCCAGTCCTGTGCCTCCATCCCGAAAGGAGCGACCGTTGTCAAACCTTTTGATAAAGAAAGATACCTGGGTAAATGGTATGAAATAGGACGGCTGGACCACCGTTTCGAACGGAACCTGGACAACGTTACGGCTGTTTATTCGATGAATAATGACGGTACGATTAAAGTGACAAACAGCGGATATAAAACAACGACGAAAGAATGGAAACAGGTTACCGGCAAAGCTAAACCGTCGGGAAAGCCCGGTGAGGGAAAGCTGAAAGTGTCGTTCTTCGGGCCTTTTTACGGCGCTTACAACATCATTGCGCTCGATGAGCAATACAGATACGCCCTGGTGGCCGGTAACAACCTGAAATACTTGTGGATATTGTCCCGTGAAACGTCCATCCCCGAAGATATCAAACTGCAATTCCTTGCGACAGCAAAATCTGTGGGGTATGATACCTCGTCGCTGATTTGGGTGAAACATGATAACGGCAAATAGAATTCTGGCCTGATTGAACAATCTTTCGTG
>DAONEP010000070.1:0-13200 GCA_035403165.1 Bacteroidales bacterium
AGTATGGCTAAGGTAGTCTCAGGATATGAGGCGAGGCCAACGGCCCATGGCTAAAAGCTAAAAGTTTACCTGCCTGGGGTGGATTGTGTGTGAGTTGGCAGGCCAACGGCTAAAAGCCTCACTTCACCGGAACCATCACTTCCGGGAAATCATTGGCCGGCGAGTTGACGAGTTTCGAAACCGGGAAGGCATCCATTTCGCCCGGATAAGGCTTCAGGAGTTCCAGCAATTCACCGGCATTATTGCTGCCCAGCCACAATTTTTCATCTTCACGATTCAGGATCACGGGCATGCGGTTATGAATGGCCTGCATGAATTCATTGGCGCCGGTTGTGATGATGGTAAAGGATGATATCTCGCTGCCGTCGGGGGCGCGCCAGCGGTCCCACAAGCCGGCAAAGGCAAACAACCTGCTGTTTTTCAGGAAAATGCGGTATGGAATTTTATCTCCGTTCTGCCGCCATTCGTAAAAGGCATCGGCGGGAACGAGGCAGCGGCGGGTACGCAGCGCTGTTTTATAGGAAGGTTTTTCGCTGAGGGTTTCCGCCCTGGCATTGATCATTTTATGACCTGTCGAAGGGTCTTTGGCCCAGCCGGGTATCAGTCCCCATTTAAAATAGCTTAGCTGCCGCGGCTTTTCATTGGTGATAACCGCCAGCATCTGCGTCGGAGCGCAGTTATACCTCGCCACATAAGGGGCATCGCCGCCCGAAGTCTCAAAGAATTCGTTGAGTTCGGCTTCATTAACGGTAAGGGAAAAACGTCCGCACATGAAAGGCTGATTTACCCAATAAATTTACGTTTTATTTCGCTCCCCTGTTCCTTATCTTTGTGTAATAATCACAATGCTTCCCGGGATGAAAAAATTTGCTGTGATACTGGCCGGTTGCGGTACTACCGACGGTTCCGAAATTCACGAATCGGTGATGACGCTTTACGCCATTGCCAGGCATGGCGCATCATACCATTGTTTTGCCCCCGATATCAAACAACACCACGTGGTAAACCATTTCACCGGCAAAGAGATGGCCGAGACCCGCAATGTTCTGGTTGAAAGCGCGCGGATAGCCCGCGGAAATATCCGGCCGTTGCAGGAACTGGAAATCCGTTCGTTTGACGCCGTGGTTTTCCCGGGAGGTTTCGGGGTGGCGAAAAACCTGTGTTCTTATGCATTCGAAGGCGCCGATTGCAAGGTAAACCCGCAGGTTGCCGAAGTGATCCGCGAAGCGGTGACCTTGCGCAAACCAATCGGCGCCCTGTGTATCGCCCCGATCATGCTTGCCAAAGTGATTGGCGATGTAGAAATCACGCTTGGCCAGGATTCAACGGCTTCCAGGGCGGCTGAGAAAATGGGGGCCCATCATAAGCCAACCACGCATGGACAGGTTATCACTGACAGCAAGCACAAGCTGTTTACCACACCCTGCTATATGCTCGACGCCACCATCGCCGACATCGCCAACGACGCCGACAGCCTTGTGAAAGCGATGCTGGAAGTGATGTAAGACATCATAATTCTCCGGGCATAACGGGTTTCCCTATTCTTTTTACAGCCATCCCGATCACCCGGTTGTGGTCGAAAGCCATGGGCGGCAGGCTGCCAATGTGAAACCACCGGGTTTCCGAAGCATCGTCGCCGGCTTCGGCTTCCATCGAACTGTTGTTCAAAATCCCATAAAATACTGTACTGATCGTCCTGTGGCGCGGATCACGGTTGACGGCGCTGAAGGTATGCAACTGCTCCATCTCAACCCCGTCAAGGCTGGTCTCCTCTTTCAGTTCCCTGGCAACGGCTTCTTCGAGGGTTTCATCCATATTGACAAAACCGCCGGGCAACGCCCACATGCCCCTGAAAGGCTCGTTGCCCCGCCTGATCAACAGTACTTCATAACCGCTTTCCGAAGCTCGGAATACCGCAGCATCAACGGTAACAGCGGGTCGGGGATATTCGTAGGTGTATGGCATAACTAATATTGATCTGATTCTTTTGTTATGGTTATTGGTAGTCGCTATTCTTCGTTAATGTTCTCAGGAGCCGGTTCTGGAATTTAAAAATTTGAAAATGTGCAAATTTGAAAATTTCCGTAGTCCAGCCTTTTTTAGCTGTTGGCTGTTAGCTATTGGCTATTGACCTTTGGCGTTCTGAGTTCTGAGTTTTGAGTTCTCCGTTCTCCCCTGCCTGCCTCTCACACAATGCCATACACCGGCAGGTAAAGTTTTCCGTTCTCCCTTCTCCGTTCTCCGTTCGCCCTTCTCCTCGCTCCCTGCTCCTGGCTCCTTTGCCCTGCCGTCTTACCCACACCCTCCCCAGGCAGGTAAACTTTTGACCTTTGCCCTGTCGTCTTGCCCACAACCTCACCCAGGCAGGTAAACTTTTGACCTTTGCCTTCTGGCTATTGGCCGTTGGCCTTTGGCGTTTTGAGTTCTGAGTTCTGAGTTTTGAGTTTTGAGTTCTCCCCCTGCCGGTCCCCACAGGCTTAAGCAAGGTAAGATTCTCCGTTCTTCGTTCTCCTTGCTCCGTTTGAATTCTGATTTCTGAGTTCTGTGTTTTGCGTTTTGCGTTCTGTGTTTTGTGCTTTGCGTTATTAGTGCCTAAAGTTCTCCGTGCTCCTCGCTCCCTACTCCCTGCTCCGTTCTCCCTGCTCCGTTCTCCGTACTCCGTTCTCCGTTCTCCGTACTCCGTTCTCCCTGCTCCTTACTCCGCGCATCCTTCCACCACGATCACGATTTCCCCCTTTGGCGGATGGGCCTTATACCAGGCGACCAGGTCAGCAATGCTGCCCCTGCGGTTTTCTTCATAAACTTTGGTGAGCTCGCGCGAAACGCAGGCTTTCCGTTCATTCCCGAGAAATTCGCCCAACTGTTCCAGGGTTTTCACCAATCTGAACGGCGACTCATAAAGGATGAAGGTTTGCCGGTAAGCGGCCAGTTCCTTCAGTTTTGTCTGCCTGCCTTTCTTATGGGGAAGAAATCCTTCAAAATAAAACCTGTCGCACGGGAAACCGGAATTTACCAGGGCAGGGACAAAAGCGGTGGCTCCGGGCAGACATTCCACTTCAATTCCTGCCGCCAGGCAAGCTCTTACCAGCAGGAAACCCGGGTCGGAAATGCCGGGCGTGCCGGCATCGGTGATCAGCGCGGCCGATTGCCCGCCGGCAATACGCTGAACGACCGTTTCAACGGTCTGGTGTTCGTTGAACTGATGATGCGCCATTACCTTTTTATCGATTTCGTAATGACGGAGCAGATTGCCCGAGGTACGCGTATCCTCGGCAAGGATCACATCAACTTCTTTCAGTATCCTGAGCGCCCTGAGGGTGATGTCTTCAAGGTTTCCGATCGGCGTTGGCACTAAGTACAGTCGGGACATGGGGATGATATTGGTTTAAAAATTGCCGGCTGCAAGCCGGAAAGGCTGAAGTTAATGATCATTGGGTTTGAAGCCATCCATAAAATCGGACAACAGCCTGAAAATATCTTTATATTCACTCAGGGGCAACTTCTCAGCGGCATCATCAGGATTATGATATTCGCTGAATTCATCCCCCATCGAATAAATAAACACGGCGGGCACCCCTTTTTTATAAAACGGGCAATGGTCGCTGTTGCATGATTCGCCGCGCTCTTTCACGGTCCGGATGTATTCGTTGTCGGCATTGATCTTCACCATCCGGTTGTAAGCATCCCTGAAAACCGTTGCATTTACCATTGTAACGCCTCCGCTGCCGGTTCCGACCATGTCCAGATTTACCAGGAACTTAATTTTATTCAGCGGGAATGGCGGATGCTCCGCGCAATAACTGGAACCGAGGATGCCGGCTTCTTCGCCGCTCAGCGCAAAGAAAGCCATGGAATAGTAAAGCTTATTTTCAGGCATCGAATAATGGCGCGCCAGGTCGAGAAGCATGGCCGTACCGCTGGCATTATCGTTGGCGCCGGGAAAGTATACCTCGTTGCCCATCCGTCCAAGGTGGTCGTAATGAGCGGTAAAAACCAGGAAAGTATCCGGTTGGACGCTTCCTTTGACAAATCCCAGAACGTTTTGCGTCCTGTAATTGTTAACAAACTCGTTTTCGATGACTATTTTAACTTTCCGGAGGTTTCGGGGCAAACACTCCTGTTTAATCTCCACGACAGGGAAAGGTTTCAACGAGGCTCCTGCCATCACCGACCAGGTAAGCTTTTTATCTTCAACAAAGATCAACCCGGCAGCATTGCGCAGGTTTGTGTTTTTCAGGGAATCAAGCACGAAAAGTACTTTTTTATCTTCGATGCCCTTTTTATCAATCATCACCATTTTTCCGTGATGATTTTTCCGGATAAACCGTTTCAGTTTTTCCGGATCAGCGATTTTCTTTCCGGCCAGCGACTGTACCCGGAACTGCCCGATAATTCCCGGTGAAGAAGCATTGATAAGAAACTCACGCGCAGGGACCAGTTTTTTATTGTTGACAACTACCTCCACCTTGCCGGGAAACGTGTTCATGGGAAATGAATATTCCTGGAAATAGCCGGCGTATAAAGGCTCCAGCCCAGTATTCCTGAACTGCCCGGCGATATATTCTGCCGCCTTATGGTCGCCCCGGTCCGCATACCCCCGGCCTTCCATGGTGGGCGATGCCAGCGTATCGATGACCTTCCGGGCATAACCGGCATCCTGGCCATAGATCAGATTGAAGGTCAGCAGGAATAACGAAAGGAAGATTAATATTAAAAATCTCATCATCTGAATCTTACATGAAGCGGCGGTGGACAAACTCCGTAAACCTTGACAAGGCAGACATTGAGTCGTCCCAATGATATTTTTCGCCCAACGAAGCCAGGAAAGCCAGGGCCTCCTCCCGGTTTGCAGCATTGTTCAGTTGTTTAACAGCCTCATCAAAACCCAGCAGGTCATTGGCGAACAGGTCGGTGATAAAATTAAACCTTTCGTTGAGGCCGATGGCGGCTTTTAGGTCGGCGATCGGTTGTGCCTGCATCCGTGTGCCCAGGCTTGAATCGGCTACAGGTGAGACAATCGTTTCACTCAACGACTTTTTCTCGTTGTGAAAGGTGTCGGCCAGGGTATGCTGCGGTTTTTCGGACTGTATCGGAGACCTGGAAGTTTTCGTTCCGGAGGGTTTTGGTGAGTCCTTGACTTCCGGTGGCGGAGAAATCCGGGATTCTGCCGGCTGTTCATGGTTTATCTCCCTGCGGGGCTCATTTTCTTTTGGAGGTGGCATGTGTTCAGGCGCCGGAGTTTTTTCAGGCGCAGTATTCCGGTCTGTCTTTTCAGCGTTGAATTCTTCACTCTGCGGAGGCTGATGTAAAGGTTTTGCTACGGTTTCGGATTGCTGTTCCCCGACCGGCATCACCCTTTCTTCCTTTGGTTCCGGCCAAGTCTCCGCCGGGGGATTTGCCGGTGAAGGAGCAGCCGAAGCAGGCTTATCAACCCGGATTGCCGGAGGCATCATGTTAAGCTGGCCAAGCAGCTTGAATTTTTCATACAGTTGCCGGATATCGTCGAGCATAAGGTCCAGCTCAATCTGTGAAGCACGTCCCTGTTGTGTATAAAGCCCGTTATACCGTGCCACGACTTTCCTGATCAGGTCGTCGGCTTCCTTAATTAATTGAATCATTTCCATGTTCTAGGAGATATTTATCTGTCAGCTACCGAAATATTTCAGTTTATCATGATAGGCTTCATAAAGTTAACAAATCCTGTTACGGCTACCTATCCCGTTTTAAACGGAATTCCGTATGTTTGTAACGCTAAGTATGAAGGCTTAAAATTAGCAAACTATAAACAACGCCGTTCATGTTTCTCGAAAATACCGCCAACGTTTCTCAACACCGTGGATGGATTGAGGTGATCTGCGGATCGATGTTCTCGGGCAAGACCGAAGAACTCATCCGCCGCATCAACCGTGCCCGGATCGCAAAGCAGCGGGTTGAAATCTTCAAACCTGCCATTGATAAACGGTATGACGACACGAATGTTGTATCTCACGATGCTTCAAGCATACAGTCGATTCCGTTGGAAACTTCCTCGCAACTGCTGATGTTTATCGACAATACGGATGTAGTTGGCATTGATGAGGCCCAGTTTTTTGACCCCGAATTGCCGGAAATCTGTAACCGCCTTGCCGGGATGGGAATCCGCGTCATCGTGGCCGGTCTCGACATGGACTACCTTGGCAAGCCTTTCGGTCCCATCCCTGCCCTAATGGCTACGGCAGAATATATCACCAAAGTACATGCCATCTGCATGCGCTGCGGCGACCTGGCCCATTACTCGCACCGTATCATCAGCAGCGACAAGCTGGTAGTCCTCGGCGAAAAGGATAGCTATGAACCCTTGTGCCGCAAATGTTTCACCGAAGCCCTGAATATAAAATCCAGATTATGAAAATCCAGATTATGAAAAAGTCGGCCTTGTTTGCCCTGGTGTTGATGATGGCAGCATGCAACCATAAACCAAAGGGCGACATTGTGCTCATCAGCACGGAGTATGGGGATATCCAGGTAAAACTTTACGAAAACACCCCTATGCACCGTGATAATTTCATGAAACTGGCTGAAAACGGTTTTTACAACAATACCTTGTTTCACCGGGTGATACCGGGATTCATGATACAAGGCGGCGACCCGGCCTCGCGCCATGCCAAACCGGGCGAATTTCTCGGTAACGGCGACACAACCTATACCATCCCTTTTGAGTATATTCCTGCCTACTTTCATAAACGCGGCGTTCTGGCTGCCGCCCGCGAAAGCGATGATGTAAATCCTGAAAGGGCCTCCTCCGGATCACAGTTTTACATCGTGCAGGGAAGGAAATTTACCGATGCCGGCCTTGACTCGGCCGATGCCAAACGCGAACGCTATGCAAAAACGGGTATCCTGATCAACATCCTGAAAAACAGGAAAGACACGCTGGAACTCAGCAGGTTCAGAAATTACATTGATAACCGGGATATTGAAAACATCAATAAAGTTATCGGCAAATATTCCGACCAGGTGAATGCTCTGTACATGCAGAAACCTTTTGCCCGTTATACTCCCGAACAGCGTGAAGCTTATAAGACCATCGGAGGGGCGCCGCATCTTGACGGTGCATATACCGTTTTCGGCGAAGTGATCAGTGGCATGGATGTTGTTGACAAGATCGCGGAAATTCAGCGCGATAAAAACGACCGTCCTGTAAAAGATATCCGGATGACGATGAAAATAATCAGCCGGCAAAAACGTTAATCAACCATAAAAATCTAAAAACATGAAATCCCTGATTTTTTCACTTTTTCTCACCCTTTTAATTACCATGAATCTTGAAGCCCAGAATCAGACTAAAGTTCTGATAAAGACCGATTACGGCGACATTACGGTTGCCCTTTACAACGATACACCGCTGCATCGCGACAATTTCATCAAATTAGCCAAAGAAGGCTTTTACGACAATTCCATCTTCCACCGGGTCATCAACCGTTTCATGATCCAGGGCGGCGGGGCTCCTGCCGGCAAAACCGAAGTTGATTACCGTATTCCGGCCGAAATCCTGTCCAACCACTTCCACAAATACGGCGCACTGGCTGCAGCACGCATGGGCGACCAGGTAAACCCGAAGAAGGAATCGAGCGGGTCGCAGTTTTATATTGTTCAGGGACAGAAATATACTGAAGCCCAGCTCCAGCAGTTTGAAGCCCGTATGGGTAAAAAATTCACGGAAGAACAACTTAAAGCTTACACTACTGTTGGCGGAACGCCTCACCTTGACGGCGCCTACACCGTTTTTGGCGAAGTTGTTTCGGGCTTCGAAGTGATCGATAAGATTGCTGCCGTAAAAACCGGCGCTATGGATAAACCGGTTCAGGATGTAAAAATGACGATGAAGGTACTGTAATAAATCCGGTCAACCCCGGTAACCCATTCAAGCGGGCAGCCGATTCTGTTTGAACAGATTGGCGCCCGCTTATTCATTTTCTGTTTTTTTTCCGACCTTTGCAATCCTGTCAGGAATGACCCCGGCAGGATTTCTTCTAATTAACAGGTTATGAAAGCGAAAATTGACCGGTTGCTTGCCGAAGTACAATCATTTACCGCCGAAAATGCTGAAATGCTGGAACAGTTCCGTATCCGTTTTCTGGGGCGGAAAGGTTTTCTGCAGGAGCTTTTCGATGAGTTTAAGACGCTTCCCGGCGATCAGAAACGTGAAGTCGGCCAGTTGCTCAACGTATTGAAGAATGCGGCGCAGGACAAGGTGAATGCCTTTAAGGAAGGCCCGGGAACGGGTCCGGCCGCTGTATCCACAGTAGCCGATCTTACCCGTCCGGTGAATTTTCTGGAATCCGGGAGCCGTCATCCGCTTTCGCTGGTGCGCAATGAAATTATCCGCATTTTTTCGCGCCTGGGATTTTCGGTCAACGAAGGCCCCGAAATAGAAGACGACTGGCACAATTTCACGGCTTTAAACTTTGCTCCGGAGCACCCTGCCCGTGAAATGCAGGATACCTTTTTCATTGAAAAAGATCCCGATATCGTGCTGCGCACCCATACCAGCAACGCACAGATCCGCGTCATGGAAAAAACGAAACCGCCGATCCGGGCCATTTTCCCGGGAAGGGTTTACCGTAACGAAGCCATCTCGGCCCGCGCCCATTGCTTTTTCCATCAGGTGGAAGGGTTGTACATCGATAAAAATGTTACGTTTGCCGACCTGAAGCAAACCCTGCATTATTTCGCCAAAGAAATGTTTGACGCCGATACGCAGATCCGCCTGAGGCCATCCTATTTCCCATTCACGGAGCCTTCGGCCGAGATGGACATTTCATGCAACCTTTGCGGCGGAAAAGGATGCGGCTTCTGCAAATACACCGGATGGGTCGAAATTTTAGGCTGCGGTATGGTTGACCCGGCAGTTCTTGAAAACTGCGGCATCGACAGTAAAGTATACAGCGGCTATGCCTGGGGCATGGGCATCGAACGCATTACAAACCTCAAATACCAGGTGAAGGACCTGCGCATGTTCTCGGAAAACGACCTCCGATTCCTGAAACAGTTTGAGTCAGCTATGTGATCGACGAAAGAGATTATAAAACAAAAGGCAAAAACGGGAAAACCCTGCTTTTGCCTTTTTCTTTTTCCCCCTGATTTTCTTATTCCGCCAGCACCAGCACTTTATTTTCAAGCACTTCTACAACTCCGCCTTTCACATCGAAATACTGAACCTGTTGCTGTTTGTTCAGGATTTTGATGCGTCCCTTTTTCAGCACTGAAATCAGCGGGGCATGGTTGTTCATGATTTCGAACGAACCATCGAGGCCGGGTAGCTGGGCCAGGGTAATCTCACCAGTAAAAATGGTGGTATCGGGGGTTACTATTTCAATATTCACTGAAGTGACTTTTAAGCATTCATTTATTGGGCAGCAAGCATCTTTTTGCCTTTTTCGATGGCTTCCTCAATGGTTCCCACCAGGTTAAAAGCCGATTCGGGATATTCGTCCACTTCACCATCGAGGATCATCTTGAATCCCTTGATGGTATCTTCGATGCTGACAAATACGCCCGGGATTCCCGTAAACTGGGTGGCTACATGGAAAGGTTGCGAGAGGAAACGTGAAACACGGCGGGCACGGTGGACCACCTGCTTATCCTCATCCGAAAGTTCGTCCATACCCAGGATAGCGATGATATCCTGCAATTCTTTATAGCGTTGCAGTATCTGTTTAATGCGTTGGGCGGTATTGTAGTGCTCTTCGCCCACGATATCGGGTGCAAGGATACGCGAGGTTGAATCGAGCGGGTCAACGGCAGGATAAATACCCTTTTCGAAGATCTTACGGCTTAACACCGTGGTTGCATCCAGGTGGGCGAAGGTGGTAGCGGGAGCAGGGTCGGTAAGGTCGTCGGCAGGCACGTAGATAGCCTGTACCGAAGTGATGGAACCACGTTTGGTGGAGGTGATGCGTTCCTGCATGATACCCATTTCGGTTGCCAGGGTAGGCTGATAGCCCACAGCCGAAGGCATACGCCCCAGCAATGCAGATACTTCGGAACCGGCCTGGGTAAAGCGGAATATATTATCCACAAAGAAAAGGATATCATTGCCTGAACTGTTTTCCTCCCCATCGCGGAAATATTCGGCCACCGTAAGGCCCGAGAGGGCGACACGGGCACGTGCTCCGGGCGGTTCATTCATCTGTCCGAAAACCATGGTAAGCAATGATTGCTCCATAGCTTTCATATCAACCTTAGAAAGGTCCCAACCACCAGCTTCCATGCTCTTTTTAAACTCATCGCCATAATTTACCAGCCCTGCTTCGATCATATCGCGCAAGAGGTCGTTTCCTTCACGGGTGCGTTCGCCAACGCCGGCAAATACCGAGAAACCGTTATAATGCTTGGCAATATTGTTGATGAGTTCCTGGATGATGACGGTTTTACCAACGCCGGCGCCTCCAAACAACCCAATTTTCCCACCTTTTGAATAGGGCGCAATCAGGTCAATAACCTTAATACCTGTGAATAAAACTTCTTTGGAAGTAGTAAGATTCTCGTATTTTGGCGGCTCACGGTGGATGCTATATGACCGTTCGTGCGATACCTGGTCCAGGCCATCAACAGCATTCCCGGTAACATTGAACAACCGGCCTTTGATTGCATCGCCCACAGGCATGGAAATGGAACGCCGGGTTGATATCACCTCCATTCCGCGGCTTAATCCGTCGGTTGAGTCCATGGCAACAGTACGAACGGCATTTTCGCCGATATCCTGCTGGCACTCAAGCACAATGACGTTGCCCTGATCGTTGGTAACCTCAAGGGCTTCATAAATATTGGGGAGGGGAACATTTTCGTCGAATGAAACGTCGATTACCGGGCCGATGATCTGGGAAATTTTGCCAACTATCTTCTCTGCCATAACATTCTGTTTTGAGGGCGCAAATTTACTAAACATATTGGTTGCAGCGGATAAAACTTCTTCCGAAAAATTCACTTACTGGTTTAGGCTCAGCTACATTTCGGCAAGATTTTATTTTCGGATATCCCGGGAACATCCGCATGCGGCTGCCTTAAATTTCCGGGACTGTTAAACCCGTTGGTGATTTTTTTTCTGTAGAAGGTTTCCGGGACGAACCACGATTCAGGAATAGTTACTGCGCCACGGTTTCCCATTTGTGGTTTTCTAATGCTGACTGCGTTGGCAGACCTGTCAGCGTTAACAGATTGAACGAAAATGTATCAGGGTCATCTGTGACTTCCGCATGACAGAACTAAACCAGATCACCAAATTCTTTTCATCATAGTTTTTCAGATTCTCGTTTAAAGGTTCCTTCTACTTATGTCACCCGAAGAACCTCCTTATAAAAATGATCGGGGTGAGATCCTTTGGGGAGCCGGAAAATCACGAGATTATTGATTATTATTCTGATTAGCGCAATACTTTTCAATCATAATACCCGCATCATTATTGCCAAGTTTGTATGCCTGTGTAAAATCAGCACAAGCATTATTTGTATCGCTTAGCTGAAGATAGGCAATTCCCCTTCCATAATAGGAATCTTTATCATTAGGATTTGCTAGAATAGTCTCCGTAAAAAGGGAAATAGCCTTCCTGAATTCCTTTTCCTTGAGGAAGTCGGTAGCAATATTATAGAAAACTGCTTCGATCGCTTTTTTATAATCCTGAGCATTATAATCTTTTGCTTTAATAATATCATTAATAGCACCTATTTTGTCGTCCAGATAGTACTTACATATTCCCCTGTTTGCATAAGATTCTCTGAAATTTAATCCGTTATATTCGATTGATTTCGAGAAACTTTTGATTGCTTTTTCGTATTCCTTTGCATTTATTCTTTCCAACCCTTTTTGATAGTCGGTATCCTGGTCGTTATCACTCATACCCTCAAGTACAAACTTAGTCGACATATTGTATCTGACACTTACAGGCTGTCCGTTTTTTCTGGCAGGAATCCATTTTGGCATCGCCTGTATCATTCTTATTGCTTCTTCATCACAGCCACCCCCTATGCCTTTCAATATTTGAATGTCATGAATCGAACCATCTTTTTCAATTATAAATGTCAGGTAAACGGTACCATGAATTCCTTCCTGACGAGCAATATCCGGATAATGAAGTGTCTGTTGAAGAAATTTAATTCTTTCTGTTTCACCACCCGGGTATACCGGAGGTGCTTCAAGCGGGTCCGTCAAAACAATGTCCTTATCATCTTGCAGAGAATGCATGGCAGGCATTGAATCTGTTTCGATGACAATGGTCGCATCAGTGTTTTCCTGAACAATTTCAGGATTCTTAAGCGCTTCTTTTTGTTTGATTTCCTGTGGAATCTCAATGCTTTTACAATGTTTTATGAAATATCCTTCTGAAACTTCAATCCCGTTGTTTGATGCAATATACCAGTCTTCGCATGCTCCCTGTAAATCCTTTGTCCTGTAACGTGTTATGGCCCTGTTGGCATACGAAGGATAATGATTCTGATTTAAGGATACCGATTTGTCATAATCGGATCTGGCCGAAATATAATTATCCATTTTCAGATAGCTGTTCCCACGATTGAAATAAATACTAACCAGATCATCTGCATTTCTATTATCAAAGCTTGCTAATGCATCAGAATATTCAATTACAGCGCTGTCATATTGAATCAATTTCTGATATATATTACCCAACAGGTAATGAAACTCATAATTCCCGGGCTGGTATAAAATGGCTTTTTTATAATCCAGGATTGCATCAGTATAATCCTCAATACTTTCTTCACAATAGGCCTTATTATGGTAGTAATTGGAATTTGTTGAATCCATTTTGATGGCTGCATCAAAACATAAAATTGCGCCCTGATAATTGCCGGACATCATTAAATCATAACCCAGATGATTGTTATCATCAGCATTTTTCTGTGAATCAGATGACTGCGCAAAAGTTGAAACACATAGAAGAGAAAAAGATATCAGTATCGAAATACAATGATGGTCCATAGAAAAAGATTGAGTAATAATTGACATCCAAAAATAACAAATCTAACCAGATGATAATTCTGATTGATAGTAAAACGTATATGTTTTTTAATCCTTAGAGTAAAGGTTATTCTAAAGCACCTGACTCTTCCTTTGTATCTATCTCATCAGGCTTTCCCTTCTCTTCCTGGCCCTGGAAAAATTTCCGCTCGAAGATGATCAGGCTCAGCACACCGGTCGTGATGG
>DAONEP010000071.1:0-13031 GCA_035403165.1 Bacteroidales bacterium
CGTGATCAATTCGTGCCAATTCGTGGTGATACTATAACCACGAATTACACGAAACAGGCTTCGCCTGTTACACGAATTATCTCGAAGCGTTTCTCCGGTAGCTTTAAAATCTTTTCGTGGCCATTCGTGATCAATTCGTGCCAATTCGTGGAAAGATGCCCCTCAGAATTTTACAGGAACCCCAGCTCCAGCAATCCCGCATCGCTGATCATAGCCCGATCCCAGGGCGGATCGAAGGTGAGGGTGACATTACAGCCGGTCAACCCCGGAATAGCGGCTACTTTATCATGGACTTCAACCGGCAGATCCTCGGCCACGGGACAGTTCGGGGCAGTCAGTGTCATAGTGATTTCAGCCACACCCTCGTTGTTGATGTTGACTTCATAAACCAGTCCCAGATCATAAATATTCACCGGTATTTCAGGATCAAAGATCGTCTTGAGGGCCAGGATTACCTGGTCGGTTAGAATGGCTTTTTGCTGCAGATCATACATAGGGCAAAGATCAGATTGAAAGGTTAATGACCACCAATTGAAAAAAACGTTTATGGAATAATTCTCAACCTGCTGATTTTCAGGCAGGGACTACCAGCCATACTCCGTCTGTTAATTCCCCTCTTTCTGCTCCTGTTGGGTTTTAAAGGCCAGGGCATAGAGTTTGATCTGTTTGACCATCGAGAGCAGGCCGTTGCTTCGCGTCGGCGAAAGGTGCTCTTTCAGGCCAATGGAATCAAGAAAGCTGGTCTGGGCTTCGAGTATCTCATCCGGTGAATGACCCGAAAACACCCTGATCAGCAGGTACACGATTCCTTTGGTAATGACAGCATCGCTGTCGGCAGTAAAGAAAATCCGCCCGTCTTCGAAATTGGCATGAAGCCAAACCCTGGACTGGCATCCTGTAATCAGGTTTGAATCTACCTTATATTTTTCCTCGATCAGCGGCATGCTTTTTCCCATCTCAATGAGGAAATTGTACTTGTCCATCCAATCATCGAAATACCCAAACTCGTTGATAATCTGTCCGATAGTTTCTTTAATGGTCATATTCTACTTGTTTTTCAACGCAATTTTTGATAAGAGAGGCCATGCCGTACCGAAAACGTCATGATCCTTCCTCAGGCAAACATCTCCTTCACCTTTTCGATGGCTTCAACGAGCCTGTCGATTTCTTCGGTGGTATTATAAAAAGAGAACGAAGCCCTTATGGTTCCCAGGATGCCCAGGCGCGCCATGAGAGGCTGGGTGCAATGGTTCCCGGTGCGGACCGCTATCCCGTAATGATCGATGATGGTGCCCGCATCATAAAAGTGGATGTTTTTTAGTAGGAAGGATATAATGGAAGCCTTATGCGGCGCTGTTCCTATGATGTTCACCCCTTCAATCTGCGAGAGTTTCTCCGTCCCGTATTGTAAAAGCAACGATTCCTGCTCCTGAATTGTCTCCCACCCCACCGAACGGATGTAATCAATGGCCGCGCCAAACCCTGCGGTATCGGCAACATTCGGCGTTCCTGCCTCGAATTTGTAAGGCAAACCGTTGAAAACGGTTTCGTCGAAACTCACGGTTTCAATCATTTCACCCCCGCACTGGTATGGCGGCATCCGGCTAAGCCATTCTTCCCTGCCGTACAGGCCTCCGATGCCCATCGGGCCGTACATCTTATGAGCCGAAAATGCATAAAAATCACAGCCGATATCCTGTACATCCACAGGCCCGTGCGACATTGCCTGAGCCCCGTCGATCAACACGGCAGCTCCCTGTTCATGGGCCATCCGGGTTATCTCTTTCACAGGGTTGATGGTCCCGAGAGAATTCGAAATGTGGTTAACGGCAACCATGCGGGTATGGGGATTCAGCATTGTACGGTAAGCCTCAAGGTCAAGCTCGCCGTTTTCAAATACCGGGATCACACGCAGGACAGCTTTTTTGCGATGGCACACCTGCTGCCACGGAACCAGGTTTGAGTGGTGCTCAAGGCTCGAAATTATGACTTCGTCGCCTTCCTTCAGAAATGCTTCCCCGAACGAGAAAGCAACCAGATTAATGGATTCGGTGGTCCCCCGCGTAAAAATGATTTCATGCTGATACCTCGCATTCAGAAACTCAGCGATCTTTTTTCGCGTATCCTCGAAAGCAATCGTCGCCAGGGTACTGAGGCGATGCACGCCGCGGTGTACATTCGAGTTTTGAAAGAGGTAAAATTCAGAAACCGCGTCTATTACCTGTCGGGGCTTTTGCGTGGTTGCAGCATTATCAAAGTAAATGAGCGGTTTGCCATATATTTCGGTACCCAGAATCGGGAAATCAGACCGGATCTTTTCGATGTTTACAGGCACGACGGTATTTGTTTTCAAAATGAACAGGGTTATTCCCGGCAAGTGCCGGAATTATATCTTCGACATATCAATCTTAAAGTCTGCCTTTTTTTCCTGCGAGCTGCACTGCAGCACACATTGATCGCAAATTGACAATTCTCCGCGAAGCCGTTTTTTCACCATATCGTCGATACGCTGTTTCAATTCCGGGATGCTTATCTTATTGATGATCTCGGCTGCAAAAGCATACATCAGCAGGATCCGGGCGCTGGCTTCGCTGATGCCGCGCGAACGGATGTAAAACATGGCGTTGGCATCCAGCTGTCCTACGGTGGCGCCATGGCTGCATTTTACATCATCGGCATAAATTTCGAGGAATGGGCGGGTATCGATAGTGGCTTTATCGGTAAGCAGGATGTTGTTGTTTTTCTGATAAGCCATCGTTTGCTGTGCATCGCGCCTCACCAGCACATGGCCGTTAAAAACACCGGTCGCATGATCGTCGAGTACGCCCTTGAACAGTTCGTTGCTGTGGCAGCGGGGCTTTGCATGGTCTACAAATACCCGGTTATCGATATGCTGGTTGCGGTCCATGAGGTAAAGGCCGTATATATCAGCGGATGCATTTTCGCCGTCAAGTTTTACACACGAGCTGTTCCGGATAATGCCCCCGTTGAGGCTCATCGCATTGCTGGTAAGCCGGCTTCCCTGTTGCTGCTCAAAATACATTGTATTGATGAGCGTGGAATGGCTGTCTTTGTTCTGAAGTTTGTAATGATCGAGCGAGGAATCCTCATCCATGAACACTTCAGTCACTGCATTGATGAAGGTAGTGCCGTGATTGATGGAATCGTCGCACTGGACGAGCCGGAGATGCGCATTTTTCCCCAGTATAACCAGGTTGCGCGGATGGAGCATGAGGTTTTCGGGGGAATCGATCAGGTTCACCATCTGCAGGGTCTCCTCCACGGAGACATTGTCGGGGACATAGATGATCATGCCATCGAGGGCATAAGCCGTATTCAGTGCGGTAAGCCCTTCGTCCGATTGTGCAGTAAGATTGCCATAGTATTTTTCAATTAAGCCGGGATGCGCATGGATAGCGCTGGCTAAGCTTCCGACAACCATCCCGTTGGGCAGTGTATGCAGCGGGCCGTCGTTATACACAAACCAGCCGTTAAGCTGGGCAACCAGAAATGTTTCAAAATGAGGAACCGTGCATTTGAAAAGGGCTTCAATATCCACTCCTTTTCCGGCCGGATCGAACGATAAATGGTAATCCGTTTCAAAAGCTTTGGAAAGATCGGTACCACGCCAGCGCTCCAGGTTGGGATGCGGGAGGCCAATTTCCCTGAATTGTTCCAGCGCTTTATGCCGGACACCTGCCACATAAGGCGTATCGCCTCCCGGAAACCGGATATTGCGGCTGAGTGATTGCTCTATCAGCCGTTCTTTCAGGTTATATGTTTGTATGCTTGTATCCATTTCAGTGATTCCGGTAACCGGTTCTCTTAGTTGTACTTATAATGAATTCTTAATCCACTCATAGCCTTTTTCTTCCAGCTCGAGGGCCATTTCCTTACCTCCCGATTTTACGATACGGCCGTCGTACAACACATGAACAACATCGGGAATGATGTAATCAAGAAGCCGCTGGTAGTGTGTGATCACGATGGCTGAATTATCGGGACGGCGCAGGTTGTTCACGCCGGTTGCCACAACCCGCAGGGCATCAATATCGAGGCCTGAGTCGGTTTCGTCAAGGATAGCAAGGCTTGGTTGCAACATAGCCATCTGGAAGATTTCATTTTTCTTTTTTTCTCCCCCCGAAAAGCCTTCATTTACCGAACGGTTGGCCAGCTTGTCCTGAAGGTCCAGTAACTTTTTATTTTCTTCCATCATGGCAAGGAATTCAGCCGGAGGAACCGGGTCAAGGCCCTGGTATTTACGCTGCTCATTGATGGCTGTCCGCAGGAAGCTGGTGATGCTGACGCCCGGAATTTCCACAGGATACTGAAACCCGAGGAAAATACCTTCACAGGCGCGTTCTTCCGGCGAAAGTTCCAGCAAATTCATGCCTTTGTAAGTGATTTCCCCCGAAGTGACTTCATATCCCTCGCGTCCGCCAATTACGTATGCGAGCGTGCTCTTGCCCGTTCCGTTTGGTCCCATGATGGCATGAACTTCCCCTGGATTTACCTCGAGGTTTATTCCTTTCAGGATCTCTTTGCCTTTGATGGCAACACTCAGATTTTTAATCTTTAACATTTAGGGTCGGATTTCAATGACTTTCAATACGTTGACAATACACTAACCAATGCTCCCTTCGAGGCTCACGGAAAGCAGTTTCTGCGCTTCAATGGCAAATTCCATCGGCAGGCGCTGCAAAACTTCCTTGGCATAACCGTTCACGATAAGCCCAATGGCGCTTTCAGCGCTTATTCCGCGCTGCTGGCAGTAAAAGAGCTGCTCGTCGCTGATTTTGCTGGTAGTGGCTTCATGCTCTACAATGGAAGTCGGGTTTTCGGCACGGATATAAGGAAAAGTATGCGCGCCGCATTTATCGCCGAGCAGCAGAGAATCGCACTGGGAAAAATTCCGGCAATTGTCGGCCCGTTTTACCACGCGTACAAGTCCCCGGTAACTGTTATTGCTTTGCCCTGCCGAAATGCCTTTGCTAATGATGGTGCTCTTGCTGCCGCGTCCCAGGTGGATCATCTTTGTACCGGTATCAGCCTGTTGATGGTTGTTGGTAACGGCGACAGAGTAAAACTCACCAACGCTGTGATCGCCCATCAGGATCACGCTGGGATACTTCCAGGTAATGGCTGAACCGGTTTCTACCTGCGTCCAGGATATTTTTGCATGATTGCCCTTGCAAATGCCGCGCTTGGTGACAAAATTATAGATTCCGCCTTTACCATCTTTATCGCCGGGGTACCAGTTCTGAACCGTGCTGTATTTGACTTCGGCATCTTTGAGGGCTACTATTTCGACGATTGCGGCATGAAGTTGGTTTTCGTCGCGTTGCGGGGCCGTGCAGCCTTCCATGTAACTCACATAAGCGCCTTCGTCGGCGACTATAAGCGTACGTTCAAACTGACCTGTCCTGGCGGCATTAATACGAAAATAGGTAGAAAGTTCAATGGGGCAGCGGACTCCCTTGGGGATGTAACAGAATGATCCGTCACTGAAAACCGCGGAATTGAGCGAAGCATAAAAATTGTCGGTAAAGGGCACTACGCTTCCCAGGTACTGTTTTACAAGGTCGGAATGCTTTTGAACGGCTTCGCTGAATGAGCAAAATATAATGCCAAGCTTCGCCAGGGTATCGCTGAAGGTCGTTTTTACTGAGACGCTGTCCATAACGGCGTCAACGGCAACGCCGCTCAGCCTTTTCTGTTCTTCCAGTGATATCCCGAGTTTGTTGAAAGTATTGAGCAACTCCGGATCTACTTCATCGAGACTTTGCGGCGATTTTTTCTGTTTCGGGGCTGCAAAATAAATAATATCCTGAAAGTCGATGGCCGGATAAGAAAGATGCGCCCATGTCGGCTCCTTCATGGTAATCCAGTGGCGATAAGCCTTAAGGCGAAATTCAAGAAGCCATTCGGGTTCGTTCTTCTTGGCCGATATATAGCGGATGGTATCTTCATTCAGCCCTTTGGGAGCCGTTTCTGTTTCGATATCGGTATAAAAGCCGTATTTATATTCGCCCCTAGTTACCTCGTCGATAATGTGATTCGATTCTTTTTCCATGGCAGTCGGGCTAATCCATTCTTATTTAGTTTAAATAAAAGCGGCAGCAAAGTTAGCAATTAAACACGGATCAAATTTCCTGCAACGCATCAAATTAACAACCTATCATAAATATTGTTTTCTGAAGTTGCCTGTTTCGGACAAAAAATACTGAAATAAGAAAACCGGGAGAATTTCCCGGTTTCATGATGGGCAGAAGCAGTGTTTTTCATTCGTTGAATTTAACGTCAGGAGCCGAAGCCACCGCCGGGGGGGCCAAAACCACCGCCGGGGGGAGGCCCCGGAGGGCCATCGCGATGGAAATCTCCATGCCGGTCGCGGTCCGAAGGTGGTGTTTTTCCGTTGAAATTCCGGAGGTTGTAGGTGAAGGTCAGCATAAAATATTGCTGAAGTACCTGGGTATAGGAATCTTCGATATAAGTATCCGAAACACTGCGGTTTACGCTCTTATTCTGGTTCAGTATATCAAAGGCGCTGATTTTGATCTCGGCAGCATTGCTCTTCAGGAACTTTGTACCGAAAGCAGCATTCCACAAGGTATAATCCATCATGTAACTGGCCGAAATACCGTTATAAGCCTGGTATGTAACGTTGTTCTGGATAAAGAACCCTTTCCAGAACTGCCAGTTCACCGAAGCCGATGCCGCCTGGAAGATGTAATTGTTTTCCGATTGCGACTGCAACGTATTATCGACAAAATTGTAGTTGAAATTATACGTCAGGGTAAAATCGAGCTTTTGGCTTATATTGCTGGCCAGCACAGCGCCTTCGTTGATGCCCAGCGTTTTCGACATGTTTTCCTGCCCGTTGATCAGGCTGGGAAGCTGCGTATAACTAAGGCCGCTGTTGAAATTGAGATTGCATTTGATATACCTGATCGGGAGCCCCAGCGAGAGAAATGTTCGCGTATTCCAGGCGCCATCAAGGTTTACAGGCATCGATAGCTGTGCGCCCCGTGAAACGGCCTGGCCGAAGAAAACCGTATCGCGCTGCACCAGCAAGGTTGAATTACCGATATAATCCTGTGTTTTCTGAAAGAAAAACATCCAGAAAAGGTTGGAAGTTTTCTGTTTGTTTTGCAGCGAAAAGCGGCTCATAGCAAAATGACGGACTTCAGGCTTCAGCGATGGGTTACCAGCCGATAACAACAGCGGGTTTGAGTTATCCACGACCGCCTGCAACTGTTTTACCGACGGGGCGTTGGTACTTCCGCGATATACTACACGAAGATTCATACGATCGGTGATCTTGTAATTGAGAAACAGGTTAGGAAGAAAAATCCCGAAATCGTAATCCGTGTTGTTATCCACCGGAAATTGCTGATCGCCTTTCAGCAGGGCATACTGATAGGTCAATCCCGCGTTCAGGTTTACCTTTTCTGTTTTGAAGAGGTATCCCAGCCCCGGGCGATGTGTGATATAATCGCTGCTGTAGACGTTCGAAAGAAGAGTATCAATGTATTGCGAGTATTCCTTCTGCTCAAAAATATAATCATAGGTTTTCTTATCGGTGCTGTTTTCTGACCACGAAATATTGTAATTGGCCTGCAACTGGCTGTTTTCACCTACCGGTTCAGTGTACACAAGGTTCGATGACAGGGTAATCCCTTTGGTAAGCGTTTTGGTTTGTTGCTGCAATGAATCGCCGGTTTCGGATGAATAGTACTGATTCATGGCGTTTAATACACTTTCACCGTCACGGTTGCTGAATCCCGTTCCCAGGTTAATGGAAAAGGTCCGGCCTTTTTTGGAAAATTTGTGCCGGAAAAGCAGGTCGTTATTAAAATTGTAACTGTTAAACTGGCTGTTAGTCTGGTTATCGGTCGAGCTCAGCAACAAGGCAGGATTCAGCAATTCCGGATCCAATCCGCTTAAAGCAAGCACATTGCTGTTTGATGTGCTGCTTTGAACAGTGAGCCGCGGAGAGAGGATGAAGGAGTTATTATCATTTACATTGTACTCGATCCTGCCATGCATCCTGTGATTATTGCCGGTATTGTCCGAAAGGCTGTTTTCATTGTAATACTGGCTCGAATCGGCAGAAAGGAAATACTGCCGGCTTACTTTATTGATGAGGTTGTTATCGTTGCGGTTGAAGAAATAACTCCCGTGAACCGTCAGTTTCTTTCCCCAGCTTTCATCGTAATTTAACCCGAGTGAGTTAACGGTGGTGATGCCGTTTTGAGGTCCCATATTGAACCCGCCCATAGGACCGCCCCGGCCCTGCATCATGCCTCCGCCTGATGAGCCTGAGGATTCTTCGGCAGAGAAATTCTGCATGTTGATGTTGTTGGTCAATCCAAGAACCGTAAGGCGGCGCTTTTCATTAAAAATATTCATATTGACACCTGCCAGATACCGGTCGTCGTTGCCGTAACCGGCAGAAAACTTGCCGAACTGGCCCGTGTTTTTTGCCTGTTTGGTAACGATATTGAGCGTCTTTTCTGCATTTCCGTCATCGAAACCCGTCCAGGCTGCCTGATCCGACATTTTATCAAAGACCTGGATTTTATCCACTACCTCTGCCGGAAGATTTTTGAGCGCAACCGAAGGGTCATCGCCGAAAAACTGTTTTCCGTCAACGAGGACCTTCTTCACTTCTTCGCCATGCGCCTTTACAGTTCCGCTTTCGATGGTGATTCCGGGCATTTTCCTGACCAGGTCTTCGGTGGTGGCATCCTGCGAGACCTTAAAAGCGTTGGCATTAAACTGAACGGTATCGCCTTTTTGCTCCGCCCTGATCGTCGTACTGGTAACATCAACTTCTTTGAGTGTTGTGGCCGTCGGTTTCATGACCAGCTTCTCACTTTTGGGGGCAGCAGACGCTATGACACTTTTCCTGAGTTTGTCAAAACCTATGTAAGTAACTTCAAGGATATAAGAGCCTCGGTTCAGTTTGGAGAACTCAAATTTACCCTGTGTGTCAGAAGTAGTGTAACTAAACCGGGTTGTGTCGCGCGCGGGCATGAGCTTCACGGTAGCCCCGACCAGGGGCAGGTGGTCGTCATCATTCAACAGGGTTCCTGTAATTCGTAAATCCTGGGCCTTGACGGCGTTGATCATCAGAAAAGCAATCAGGATAAGGGGTAGGCGGTAGCGAAGCATAAGCAGGCTTTTAATTCGAAAAAAGAGCAATACACTTTAGATGGCCGGAATCGCCCAAAGATTAACGGACTGTAAAATTTTTCATTAAAACCTGTCCTGCATTTTCAGCGCTTTCTTTCCGTCCTTCCATTTTGGGGGGGCGCAAAATTAGTCATCATTTGCATCTCTTTTAACAATTTTCAAGGTTGCTTAGCCAGACTGATGTATTTTTGCGGAAACCCTGAAATGTATGATCTCTGATCCCAATCCTGAGCGAACCGAACTGAGTGAACTCGGCGAGTTCGGCCTGATTGACAGGCTTACCGAAAATATCAGTCTCCTCAATCCGTCAACGTTAAAAGGCGTCGGCGATGATGCCGCCGTAATCGACAACCAGAATAAACTTACGCTTGTAAGCACCGACCTGCTAATTGAAGGCATTCATTTTGACCTCACTTTCACTCCCCTCAAACACCTGGGATACAAGTCGGCTGTGGTCAACTTTTCAGATATATATGCCATGAATGGTTCACCGAAGCAGTTATTTGTCGGGATTTCGGTTTCGAACCGTTTTTCGGCCGAAGCCCTTGACGAATTATACTCCGGAATAAAACTGGCCTGCAAACATTATCATGTCGATCTGGCCGGAGGCGATACCACTTCGAGCCCACAGGGCTTGTTCCTGGCTCTTACCGTTACCGGTGTTGCTGACAAAAATAAAGTTGTTTACCGCAACACTGCAAAGCCCAATGATTTGATTTGCGTGTCGGGCGACCTGGGCGGGGCATACATGGGGCTGCTCCTGCTGGAACGGGAAAAACAGGTTTTCCTGGCCAACCCCGATATGCAACCTGACCTCCAGGGGCACGATTACATCATCGGAAGGCAACTCAAACCTGAGGCACGAAAAGACATTATTGAGAGTCTGGATAAAGCCGGAATTCTTCCTACATCCATGATTGACATCAGCGACGGGCTGGCCTCCGAAATAATGCATATATGTAAAGGTTCAAAAGCCGGATGCCGCATTTATGAAGAAAAGATACCCATCGACGCCATGACTGTGATGACGGCCGAAGAGTTCAATATTTCGCCTGTTACGGCAGCCATGAACGGCGGCGAAGAATACGAGCTGCTGTTCACTGTCAGGATGGAGGATTATGAAAAAATCAGGGAAATTGAAGGTATCACGGTTATCGGGCATATCACGGGTGCGGAGGAAGGCTGTAACCTCGTTACCGGGGATAACGTACTGGTGGAGATCAAGGCACAGGGGTTTGATCATATGAAAGAGAAAGAATAAAGGTTTTTAGTCTCATAAAGTGACAACCGGGAGCCGGGAGAAAAAGGGGAAGGTTAAATAGCATGGAGCAGGGAGCAGGGAACGAGGAGAACGCAGAACGGAGAACTTTAGCTAAAAGCTAAAAGCCGACGGCTAAAAGCCAGAAGGCAGAAGGCAGAGGGCAAGGAGCAGGGAGCAGGGAGCGAGGAGCAGGGAGAACGGAAAACGCAAAACACAAAACACAGAATGCAGAACGCTGAAAGGAGAAGGGAGAACGAAAAACGAAAAATTATGCTGGCAGGCAGATCTCAAACCCTGCCCCCTCCTACAGCCCAGCGCAAGGCAGGCAGGCCTGCCACCTGACGCACAGCCTTCCCAGGCAGGCAGGTCTGAAACACTGAAACTCTGATACTCTGAAACCCTGAAACACTGAAACACTAAAAACCTGCAACCAACAGCCAATAGCCAATAGCTAACGGCTAAAAGTTTACCTGCCTGGACGAGGTTGTGGGTAAGATGGCAGGCCAACAGCTAAAAGCCAGAAATTGATCATCTTCTGTCCGCTGCCCGCAGGCAGTAACGATGCAGACCGCTTTAACAAAATTCTGATATTAATATGCCTCCTAAAACAGTCCATCTCGAAAATATCGTCAGGGACCTGCCCGACAGGCCGGGGGTGTACCAATATTACGACAAGGACGGTAAATTGCTTTACGTGGGCAAAGCCAAGAACCTGAAAAAGAGGGTTTCATCCTATTTTACACGCGACAGTTCCCTGACGGGAAAAGTAAAAATTCTTGTCCAGAAAATTGCTGATATCCGGTTTATCGTCGTCGATACAGAACTGGATGCCCTGTTGCTCGAGAACAACCTGATCAAGCAATACCAGCCCCGCTACAACGTAATGCTGAAAGATGACAAGACCTATCCCTGGATTTGCATCAAAAATGAACCATTCCCCCGTGTTTTGCCCGTTCGCAACCTGGTAAAAGACGGCTCGGAATATTTTGGCCCATATGCGTCGGTGCGGATGATGAATACACTGCTCGACCTCATCCGGCAGCTTTACCCTCTCCGAACCTGTACGCTCAACCTTTCAGAATCGAATATCCGCCAGAATAAATACAAGGTATGCCTCGAATTTCATCTGGGCAATTGCAAAGGGCCCTGCGAAGGGCTCCAGCTACAGGATGAGTACCTGGAAACCCTGAACGGGATCAGACAAATCATCAGGGGAAACATTGCTTCCGTCAGGCAGGGACTGATTATACTGATGAAGCAGGCAGCAGCAGGGTATGAATTTGAAAAAGCGCAATTCCTGAAAGAGAAGATAGAACTGCTGGATCGTTACCAAAGTAAATCTGCCGTCGTTAATCCCTCCATACATAATGTGGACGTCTTCTCCTATTGTGACGATTTAAGTGCCGCCTATGTCAATTTCATGAAAGTGATAAACGGTTGCATCATCCAAAGTCACACCATCGAACTGAAAAAGAAGCTGGATGAATCGCCGGCCGAATTGCTTTCCCTTGCCATTACCGAATTGCGCGAACGCTTTCAGAGCGACGCCCGTGAAATCATCATACCGTTTGCCCCTGATGTTGAATTACAGGATATTACAACTACGATCCCGCTCAGGGGCGATAAAAAAGCCCTACTCGAACTGAGTGAACGCAACGCGAAATATTACAGGCTTGAGAAAAACAAGCAGCTCGAACGGGTCGATCCCGAGCGGCACACAAAACGCATCATGGAACAGATGCAATCCGATTTAAGGTTGAAAGAGCAACCGCTCCGGATTGAATGCTTTGATAATTCGAACATCCAGGGCGCATACCCCGTTGCCTCCATGGTGGTTTTCACCAACGGCAAACCCGACAAGCAGGAATACCGCCATTTTAACATTAAAACCGTAGAAGGTCCCGACGATTATGCCAGCATGGAAGAGGTGATCTATCGCCGTTACAAACGCGTGCTGGAAGAGGGAAAACCGCTGCCGCAACTTATCGTGATCGATGGCGGTAAAGGGCAACTGGGATCTGCGATGACAAGCCTCGGGAAATTAGGGTTGAGAGGAAAAATAGAAGTCATCGGCATTGCCAAGAAACTGGAAGAAATTTTTAAGCCCGGCGACCCGATTCCACTTTACATCGACAAAAAATCGGAAACGCTTCGCATTATACAGCAGATACGCGACGAAGCGCACCGCTTCGGCATAACACATCACCGCAAACGCCGCGAAAAAGGGACCATCAAAACCCAGCTTACCGAAATCGAAGGCATCGGTATGGCAACGGCACAATCGCTGTTGAGGAAATTCAGGAGCGTAAAGAACATCGGTAACGCTTCGCTGGAAGAATTGCAGGCTGCCGTCGGCAAGGCTAAAGCTTCAGTAGTTTATGAATACTTCCGATCGCAAAATCAATGAAAGCGATCGCTCAACCTCTGAGATGAAATAAGGCAGGTAACTTATAGTCCCTGCCTTATTTGTACACCGTTTGTTTTACCCGGGTCTATTCTCCTTTACAGCCAAAATGAATATCAGCGCCAATGGCGAGGATCATGTTGTCCTTGTCATAGGTTTCCACAACCG
>DAONEP010000072.1:0-12918 GCA_035403165.1 Bacteroidales bacterium
AACCCTTGACCTTTACCCTGCCGTCTTACCCCCACCCGCCCCAGGCAGGTAAACTGTTAACTATTGGCTGTTGGCGTTTTGAGTTTTGAGTTCTGAGTTCTGTGTTCTGTGTTCAGCGTTTTGTGATGCGTTGTTCGTGATTCGTTGTTCGTGATTCTTGGAATTCGTGATAGCATTCGTGGAATTCGGGGCTCATCATTCGTTCTCCGTTCTCCCTTCTCCCTTCTCCCTTCTCCGTTTTGCGTTCAGTGTTTTGTGTTTCCCCCTTCTCTTTAACCCTTGACCTTTACCCTGCCGTCTTACGCTCAGCCTGCCCAGGCAGGTAAACTGTTAACTATTGGCTGTTGGCGTTTTGCGTTTTGTGTTTTGCGTTTTGTGTTTTGTGTTTTCCGTTTTCCGTTCTCCGTTCTCCGTTCTCCCCTTCCTTTCACACAATGCCATACACCGGCAGGTAAAGTTCTCCGTTTCTTTAGGGTATCGTCTTAAACACCGTATGTCTCAGCACAATTTCTACACCCAGCATTACCAGCGCTATCAGAACAAACGGGAAGAACTCCTCTTTCTTGCGCCTGAATTCCGTCACATCTATTTTGGATTTTTCCATTTTATCAATTTCCTGGTAAATGCTTTCAAGCTTCCTTTTGTTGACGGCCCTGAAGTATTTGCCGTTTGTCATCGAGGATATTTTCTGCAGCAGGGCTTCATCTATTTTAACTTCCACATTCTGATACTGGATGCCGAAGGGCGTCTCGAAAGGGTAGGGAGCTGTTCCTATGGTGCCGATGCCGATGGTGTAAATACGAATGCCGTATAGTGAGGCAATTTCCGCCGCCGTTACGGGGTCAATGGCGCCCATGTTATTAATGCCGTCGGTGAGCAGGATTATTACTTTGCTGACGGCTTTGCTTTCCTTTAACCTGCTGACGGCCGTAGCGAGGCCGTCACCCAGGGCGGTTCCGTCGTCCACCATGCCGCTTTTAATTTCACCATAAAGGTTGATGAGTACGGAATGATCGGTGGTAAGCGGGCATTGGGTGAAGCTTTCCCCGCTGAAAACTACCAGCCCGATGCGGTCGTTCGGGCGGCCATTGATAAACCGGGTGGCGACATCCTTGGCAGCTTCGAGGCGGTTGGGCCTGAAATCTTCGGCCAGCATGCTTCCCGAAATATCATTGGCCAGAATGATATCAATACCTTCAACGCTGATATTCTGGCTGCTCATGCTCCGCTGGGGACGTGCCAGGGCAATGATGATAAATATGAGCGCCAGCATGCGCAGAGCAAACAGCAGGTGCCTGCACCGTACCCTCCAGCCTGGCTTAACCGAAGATAATGCCGTAAAGGTGGATACCTGAAATTTTGCATGAAGGTGCATCAGCCTGTACCAATACCAGCCTGCTGCTGCTGGAACAAGCAACAGGAGCCAGAAGTAAGCGGGATTGGCAAATTCAACGTTCATCATCATTCAGTGGTTTGTTGGGTCATCGCAGTATCTGACGGGGTGGTTGCCTTTGTTTCCTGCTGGACGACGGGCTTGGTGCGGTCCACAAAAAGGATAGCATCTTTCAGGCTCTGTTCATTCTCAGGAGGTAAAGGAATTTCTTTGGCAAACTTTACAAGGTCGGCAAGCCGGAGAACCCGGGCCAGTTGTTCTGTGGACTGGCTTACCGCCGGCGAGTTGCTGCACAATTCCAGGATATCGTCGGTGGTCATTTCCACCGCGGGAATAAGGTGCTGGTACTCAAGGTACCGGCGGAGGATATCCGACAATTCGCTGTGGAAAAGTTTTATACGGCCTTCCTGCCAGTGTTTCTTTTCCGAAAGTTCTTTCAGCTCGTTGAGCGCTGTTTGCCAGGCCGGGAGAGCCGGTTTAACGATTTTCGGGATGAAAGGTTTGTTTTGTTTACGCCGCCAGAGGTAATAGATGACAACGGCGGCCAGCGCCAGGACTGCCAGTGCGCCAAGGATATATGGCAATAGTTCGCCAAATGTCAGCCTTTGTTTCATCGGGGCTTTGATATCCCTGATGGCCAGCGTTGTATCCACGGCTACCGTGCTAACCTGCATCATCAGGGAGTCGGTGTATGAATTGTATCCTGCCGTGTCGCTGCCTTTACGGTAAATAAAATTCAGCGGAGGTATGGAATGAAATCCGGTATCGAATGAAGTGATGGTGATATACTGACTGTACTGTAACAGGTCTCTGCCCTTAACAGCCGATGTATCAACCGGTCCGCGCTTCACCACTTCCACCGAAGGGCTTAGGGTGTCGGGAATAACAGGCCATTGAACTTTAACCGATTTGGGAGCGGTAAAGCCAAGTTGCAGCCTTACCTGTTCACCGATGCGTATGGCAGCGGTATCAAGTTTTGCAGCAGCTTTCTGTGCTTTTACCACAGGACATGCCGTCAGCATAACCGTCAAGACAATAAGGAATGCAACCGGTGTAACCGTTTTAGGATGATGCCCAGATCCCATTGTTATATATTTAATACCTGGCTTCACGTTTTTTAAATAGGCCGATCAATGGTTTCACATAATCCTGATCGGTGCCGAACCTAACGGTATCAACACCGCTGCGCATAAATATCCCGTTCAGGGTATTTTCATGATTTTTCCACCAATGCGTATATGCCTGCCTGACCTGCAGGTCGGATAAATCGACCCAGGTACTGGCATTGGATTCCTTGTCGTAAACCTGCATCAGTCCGACGGGAGGCAGGTTTGTTTCCGACTCGTCATACACCTGCAGTGCAACGATATCATGTTTCCCAGAGGCAATCTGCAGCGCTTTCTCAAAATCATGGTCAAAAAAATCGGAGATGATGAAAGCCGTGCAACGTTTCTTGATGGCGTTGGTAAGGAACCGCAGCGCCTCCGAAATATCGGTCTTCTGGCTTACCGGCCTGAAGTCCACCAGTTCGCGGATGATCCGGAGTATGTGGGAAGTGCCTTTTTTAGGTGGGATAAATTTCTCGATGACGTCGCTGAAGAAGATCACCCCGACCTTATCATTGTTCTGAATGGCCGAGAATGCCAGTACGGCGGCTATTTCGGTCATCTGGTCTTCCTTGAACATCTTCCGGGTGCCGAATTCATTCGAACCGCTCACATCAATCAGCAGCATCACGGTTAGTTCGCGTTCTTCGTCGAAAACCTTAACAAAGGGATGGTTGAAGCGGGCTGTTACATTCCAGTCAATATTCCGGATATCATCGCCGAACTGATATTCCCGGACTTCGCTGAAAGCCATACCCCGTCCTTTGAAGGCGCTGTGGTACTGTCCCGAAAAAATCTGATGTGAAAGGCCACGGGTCTTGATCTCGATCTTACGCACTTTCCTGATGATGTCCGAGGTTTCCATGGTGGATATGGTTAATTACGGGATTTACCGGAATTTACTGATAGCTGCATCGTACAATGATACATGCGATAAAACGGCAGAAGGCAGATTCTAGGGAACTTCAACCGTATTGAGTATTTCACTGATAATCTCTTCGGTGGTGATGTTTTCGGCTTCGGCTTCATACGTCAGCCCGATACGGTGGCGCATAACGTCGTGTGCCACGGCGCGGATGTCTTCAGGAATTACATATCCGCGGCGTTTGATGAAGGCAAAAGCCTTGGCGGCCAGGGCCAGGTATATGCTTGCCCTGGGCGATGCACCGTAACGGATGAGGCTCTCAAAATTTTTCAGCTTATAATCGGCCGGGAATCGCGATGCAAAGACGATATCGGTAATGTAATTTTCAATTTTTTCGTCCAGGTAAACCTGCCGCACCACTTCACGCGCTTTCAGAATGTCTTCCGGCTTCAGGATAGTGTTGGTCGAAAGTGTTTCCTGGCTGATATTCTGCCGGAGAATGAGTTTTTCCTCCTGCTTTTGCGGGTAAGAAATAACCACCTTGAGCATAAAACGGTCGACTTGTGCTTCGGGCAGAGGATAGGTGCCTTCCTGTTCGATGGGATTTTGTGTGGCCAGAACAAGGAAAGGTTCGGGCAGTTTATAGGTCTTTTCGCCAATGGTCACCTGTCGTTCCTGCATGGCTTCGAGCAACGCACTCTGCACCTTGGCAGGAGAACGGTTGATTTCGTCGGCAAGGATGAAATTAGCGAAAACAGGCCCTTTCCGTACCATGAAGTCTTCATTCTTCTGGCTGTAGATCAGCGTTCCGATAAGGTCGGCAGGTAAAAGGTCCGGAGTGAACTGGATGCGGCTGAAATTCAGGTCGATAGTCCGGGCTAATGATTTGATGGCGAGCGTTTTTGCCAGACCGGGAACGCCTTCCAGCAGGATGTGCCCGTCGGCCAGTAAACCAATCAGTAACCTTTCAATCATCTGTTTCTGTCCGACAATAACACGATGCATTTCCATCGTGAGCATATCAACAAAGGCGCTCTCAGTTTGAATCCTGTCGTTCAGTTCTTTGATGTTAGTCTCTACCATGATAAGTTTAGGTTTTACAGGGCAAAATTAGGAACAGGCATCACATCCTTAGTGCAGTACGCTGTTAAAAATTGTTAAACCGGAATGATTGGATTTGCGGGAATTATAGTGTTTCCAGGCTTTATTCCGGATAATAGTTGTGCATGAATTAAACATGTGACGAATTGTATATTTTACACCTTGAGTTTGCTGTTCATGGAATGATGAGGGGCGCCGGATCTACAGGACGATAGGCGAACGGTATATGTGGTTTGGATCAAAAAGCGAAAGGCTGCCGGGCTCCTGCGCTTTTTCAGCCTGAAATTTTCTTTACCGGCGAACCGGCATTGTTTGTAACAATCGATACTATCTCATTCATCATCGAAACCTGCAATTTCTGAAGTTCAAAGAGTTCCTGTTGCTGATCCATGATGAAGTGATCAACTTTTTCGTGTAAAGACCTGATCTCCAGTTCTGATTTCAGGTTAATCATATAATCGTTTTTGGCCCGTTCCCGGTCTTTTTCTTCCTGCCGGTTTTGGCTCATCATGATGACCGGGGCTTGAATTGATGCTACACATGAAAGTATCAGGTTCAGCAGGATGAAAGGATAAGGATCGAAACCTGTATTGGCCAGCCAGTATATGTTGATGGCGATCCAGACGAGGATGAAAACCATGAAAGCGATGATGAATTTCCAGCTTCCGCCGAAAGTAGCCACTTTATCGGCTATTTTCTGGCCCGCCGTTAGTTTCGGCTGCCTCTCGCTGTCAAGTTTGTCGGACAGTGTTGCATTGGCTGACATAGAATTCAGAACGGTTTTTTCAGGTTCATCCAATTTGCCGACTTCACGGGTCAGGTAATTGGTTATGTATCGTTGCTGGTATTCGTTTAATTCGCCGATCGAAATAAAACTGTTATGGTTAATGGCCGGATTCTCCTTCTGCATGAGATGCAGTACCGGGTGGCGGATGGTTTTTGCCGAAACCCTTTCCATAACCGGAAATTCCTGATGCGACAGATCGCTTATGAATGTATCCATGGCTTAAATATATATATTGTCTGGTTGATTACCTGGTTTCATCATCAATAATGCTTTCCCTCAAATCGAAAAGTTCCCATCGTTTCGAGAGTATTTCCGCCTGCTTTTGACCTAATAACCTGATAAAGTCGCGAACGCCGACCGGTTCATTTCCGTTTGCATGGATGAGCACGATGCTGCCGTATTCCGGGTACTGCCCTTTTGCCAGCCAGGCATCACTGCCCACTGGTATCAGCCCGTAATTCAATATTTTATCGAAGATTGCGCTATTGGACACCAGGCCGGGGAACCGGAAAAATACCGAAGGAAGGATGCCATTTTCGAGCATGGCGACTTCCGTTTTTAGTACTTCTCCATTGATATCGGTGCCGGGTTCAAGCATAAAGTTTTTTTTAACGGGAGCTGATTTTGAGACATTATGGTTGTATGTATGGTTGATCCACACTATATCAAGCAAACCCGATTGCTGAAGACTATCGAGCCACTTCAGATCCCCGGCATGCATATTCATCCATCTTCCTGTAACTGAAATGCCTACCGGAACAGGACTTTCAATCCTGCCGAGTTCATGGATGAGATCGGTGAACACAACACGGTCGAGCGGGCGATGTGACGGACAAAGGTCAATGGTAAGGTCAATCCCTTTTTGCGAAGGCCTGAATTTTGTGATACCTGCATCCTGCAACCCTCCGTCTTTACTCCTGGCTTCCCTTATCGCTGCGATATAGGGCGTATTTCGGAACCTGGAACTGACCGTTTGCCATGATCCTGAGATTACCTTAATGCTGTCGGCATTTATAACCCGGGTTAGAAGAGTCTCCGGCGATACAGTGAGATAGAATTTCTGATTATCTCTCTTAAACTGCCTGATCACGATCACTTTTTCGGAATTCCTTCGCAGGGTTCCCCAACCTGTAAAAAGCTGATAATCGGTAACAGGTTTTGAATTACCCGGATTGCATGTTAACATCATCCAGAATAATATGATCAGGGTTCCAAATTTCATTTCATCCGTGAATTATTATGATTATCAGGGGCTGATGGACTTCCATGCCGGATATTTTACTTTCGGTCAGATCGTTTTGCCAGGTTCACAGGCCTTTAGGTTCATTCGCAACCATGTTTGTTTCATAATGTTGGCATATGACAAACATCTTTCTCACCAGGCGCTTCGGTGAACCGGATCAGCGACGTTATCGCCATTCTAAAATACGACAAAATTCCATGTTGCGCGCTTTGGTCCTTCGTCAATTTGCCGGGCCTTCAGATAATGATGATAAACGATAAGGAATGATTGATATTATCCGATGAATTTAACATCAAGAGCTGTTTCCTGCTCCTGTAATTCAAATCATGGCTGGTAATTTTCTGTGAATCAAAAAGGTATTTTTTGCGTAAGTTTGTATAAAGAGTGATTTCCTGAATCCCATGCCGTTTTATAGACCAGCCGTTGATTTTATAAATGCCAGGTTCACTGCGATTCATGAGAACCGGAAATTTATCGCTCAATTTTTACTGGCGGCTCTGTTTATTTTTCTTGGGGTCTGGTTTGTAAAGCATGAGCAGGCGGAACTGGGTGAAGTCAAAGATGTATTATTATCATCGCGATGGAAGTATATCCTGTTAGGGATTATACTTACAGGCGTCTATATTGTTTTACAGGGGGTAATGTATCAGATGGCTTTCGCTTCGGTGAAAAACAGGGTAAAACTTTCAACGACGATGCTGTTGTTTCTGAAACGCAACTTTATCAGTGTTTTCATGCCCGCCGGAGGTGTCGCTTCGCTGGCTTTTTTTACGGGAGAAGTTGAAAAACAGGGAGTAACAAAGACGCGGATACATTTTGCATCATCCATTTATGCCTTTACAGGGATTCTGTCGGTGGTTTTGGCTGCCGTTCCTGTTTTCGTCTTTGCCATCATCAAAGGCCTTACTGGTTCCGGAGAATGGATTTCCCTCGCTGTTATCGTGGCGATGGTATTTTTCCTTTTTTCTGTTTATCATTCCATCATACATAAAAAATTGATCTACCGGCTGATCGTAAAGTTGTTGCCCTCTTCCGAAGTTTTTTTTGAAGATATTTCCAACCGCAGCCTCGACGTTAAATACCTGGTATATACCGTATTGATTTCAATCCTTGTAGATGTAACCGGCGTCGTTCATCTTTTAATTGCTATGAAAGCCCTTGGTTATCAGGCTTCACTCTTTTATGCTTTGCTCGGATACCTGACCGCCGTTCTTTCCCTGATAGTCTCGCCTTTCATGAGAGGGCTTGGCGCGGTAGAAGTTTCTTTATCGTTTATCCTGATCAGGTTGGGCTATTCAAATGTGGAAGGAGTCGCCATTGCTTTTCTCTACCGTTTCTTCGAATTTTGGGTACCCTTGCTGGCCGGGGCTTTTTCTTTTCTGGTCAGAATAAACCGGTTACTGATGCGGGTTTTCCCGGCATTGCTGATATTTGCCCTGGGAGTCCTGAATATCATTTCCGTTCTTACTCCTGCTATCCAGGAACGTCTCCTCAGGCTTGAACAATTTGTACCGATTGAAGTGATCAGCGCTTCGAATTATTTCGTCCTTCTGGCAGGCATCCTTATGCTGTTGTCAGCGATTTATATGCTGAAGGGGTTACGAAATGCCTGGTGGATAGGCCTTGCGCTCTCAGCTTTTTCGGTTTTGGGGCATCTTTTCAAAGCCATTGATTATGAAGAAGCAGGTATAGCGCTGTTGGTTTTTATGATGCTCCTTTTTTCAAGAAGGGAATATCGCATCAAAGGCAACCCCCGGCTTCATTTCATCGGGATACAGTCGGCAATGCTGGCGGTGGTGACGGTTCTGATATATGGGACCATAGGCTTTTACTTCCTTGATGAAAAGCATTTCGGGATAAATTTCAGCGCGTTACAGAGTGTCCGTTATACCATCAGGAACTTCCTGCTCCTGGGAAGTTCCGACCTGGTTCCGCACAGCCGCTTTGCCAAAGATTTTCTTCTCAGCATAAATCTTAGCGGGGCAGTATCGGTTTCCTTCCTGTTTTATACCATGATCAGGCCCTATATTTTTAAAGGAGAAGCATACCCTGAAGGCCTGGCCAGGGCCAGACAATTGATAAATTCCTATGGCCGTTCCGGAATGGATTACTTTAAAACATACAATGATAAACTGTTTTTTCTTCCCGAAGGAATTGATGCATTTATATCTTACCGCGTGGCCGGCAATTTTGCGGTTGCGCTTGAAGACCCTGTTGCTGCTGATGAACAGACTCTGGAGCAGTGCATCGGACAATTCGATAAGTACTGCTATGATAATGGCCTGAAAAGCATTTTCTATCGGGTCCCGGAAGAAAGCCTGCGGTATTATGAACGCTATCTGAAGAAGAACCTGTTCCTCGGTCAGGAAGGCATCGTAAAGCTGGAATCTTTTACCCTGCAAGGTGAAAGAAATAAGGCCCTTCGCAATGCCATTAACAAAATCAGCGACCGGGGCTATTCCTCCACCGTTCACCTGCCGCCTGTAAAAGACGGACTGATGCAAAAACTGAAGGCTGTATCGGATGAGTGGTTGCGGGCCAATCAGCGACATGAGATAGTATTCTCGCAGGGTATGTTTGTGTGGGAGGAATTGAAACAGCAAACCATTCTTACCGTTGAAAATGAAGAAGAAAAAGTGATAGCCTTTGTCAACATCATTCCCGATTATGCACCCGGTGAAGGGACCTATGACCTTATCAGAAAGACGGATGATGCTCCAAACGGGGTTCTCGATTTTTTGCTGACAGAGTTGTTCCGATACCTGAAATCGCAGGGCTGCTCAACGGTCAATCTGGGTTTTGCCCCGCTGAGCGGAATAAATGACCCGAATACATTCCCGGAAAAATCAATGCGGTTTGCCTACGAAAAAATAAAAGCCTTTTCACATTACAAAGGCCTTCGCAATTTCAAGGAAAAATTCTCTCCTGAATGGCGCAACAAATACCTTGTTTATTCAAACGATTATGACCTCTTACAGATACCGGCAGTTTTAACAAAAGTTATTAAAGTAGCGGATTGATGGGAAAGAAAATACTGATCATCACCGGGCTGATTGCCTGTGTCCTGGCCTGCATTGGCGATTTTGCCGTCACTTTCATCTTCGGCAGGTATTATCCCGGATACAGCCAGCTTCATGATACAATGAGCTCATTGGGGGCGTCAGCCAGCCCTGTTTCTGATAAGGTGTCCTTGTGGTGGGTCATCCTGGGAATCCTGATAATTTTATTTGCTATAGCATTCCGACTGGTTATTGGTCCCCGGAAATATTCCTGGTTAGCCGCCATTATGCTGGTCATATACGGTGTGGGCGAAGGATTCGGTTCGGGATTGTTCAAAGCCGATCCGGCAACCGGGGCGCTGATCAGCGCATCATTTATTCATAATGCTCTTGGCGGTACAGGCGTTGCCGCACTGATGTTCTTTCCCCTGGTAATGCAGAAAATAATTCCCCGTTCCGAAAACGTGCGGCTTTTCCGCTATTCAACGGCTGTTTTTATTATCGGGCTGATTTTCATCGCCCTCTTCCTTTTTCGGTTCAGTAATTTTGAAATCCTGAAAATATACAAGGGGCTCTGGCAGAGGCTTTTTGTCCTGAACCTGTATATCTATCTCCTTGTTGTTGATGGGATTCTGATCGGAAAATTTTTTCGAAAGCATACCGGCAGCCGGTTTTAAGAAATCCCGAATAATCGGCAACAGAGCAGGCATGGCTATCGTTGAAACTTGCTTGTGACACCCTTTTGACCGGAAGCGGATTTTGAGATCCGGGGCTTGAAAAATAAAGCAATCGCTTATGGTTCTAAATTATAGTCAGGCAGTATACAGAGACCGGTAATAGTGCGCTTTGCACAAAACCCCTTAAACTGCCGATATCCGTCATAAGTGAAACCATAACAAACAAAAAGGAAGGCCCCGACCGGATAATTTATCGGGATATAGCTTTTATTCTTTCAATCTTGAGATGACGATCGAGGGAGTAGGTTGTTTCCGACACTTCAAGGTAATTCAATATGGCCAGGCATTTTGCATAATACTTTACCCGTAATTCATTATGAATCAAGCCCGAATCGGATCCGTCGGCGATCAGGAGCAGGATTTCGGCCAGTTGTTCCAGGTTTGCAGGACCGAACTTCTTTTCATCAAGCAGGTATTTCACCAGCTCGTTGTCGGGAATTTCGAGGAGACGGTCAAGGTCGAGGTCCAATTCGTCCTTCAGCGTCTGGTTCGTAAATCCGATGCCTTCATCCACCCGGCCGCTGTTTTTCAGTCCCATAAGCCGGGCCAGGATCAGGCCCAGTACCCGGCCCATTTGCTCAAATTGACGCAGAAGATAGTCTTCGATCGGCATAGCTGGTGGCATTAAAAGGCAATAAAGGTAACGTAAAAGGGTTTGCGCCGGGCATGTTCCGCAATTCCGGTTTTGCCGGGCTGGCATTGAAAAGCGATTTCCATACAGCGATTCCCAATTCGGGAACCTTATATAGGGACTATCATGGTTCCGGATAAGTATCTGCCGGTTGAACTGCAGGATGCATTGCATTGGATAAGCATGAACCCCGGTGTCCTGACGGTCATCGGGGTTCAATAAATTTAAGGGCCGGCATAAACCGCCGGTAAAAGAAGGCCGGGAGCTATGTGGTTATAATGTATAATGAACGGCCACTCCGTTAATGTTGCCGCTCACCGTGCCGCCCGTGCCATTCGTATTGATGATGATCGTCAACTGTACATTCACCGTTTGGTCATAACCGTCGCCGGTTACACGGTAGCCGCCGCCTATTTCCATACTGGAGGCAGTCCCGAAAGTGCTCCCGCCCGGTTGCAGGGTGAAGGTTCCAGCAAGCGAGATATAGGGCGCGCCGTTGATGGTAAAGGTTTTGCCGTCCGATGTGAGCGTGAAATCGTTGATGGTCTCCGTCAGTCCCAGCAGCATCGTACCGCCTGTAATAGCGCCCGTCTGATCGTCAATGTTCATGTTCCCTGAAACGTTACCCAGGACGTGAATCGTACCGCCTTCAATTCCGGTTACCGTATTATCCACATCTATATAAATATGATATGACGATTTTAAAGCTTTACCCTGCGCATTCCACATCATGCCTGCGTTGAATATTTCCTGAACGAAGACCTTATTGTCGAATTTGGTCTCTTCGGTTTCGTCCTTTTTACAACCGAACATGGTTACCATGGCAGCCATACAGAGAATTCCAAGTGTTTTTTTCATTTTTTTTGCGTCAGTGTTTTGAGTGCTAACTCCGCACTTTTAGAATTGGATAGGGTTGGGGAATAATGATTCAGGATATTAACCGGTTTAATCTGGTTCGTTGTTGATTACATTAACAAATGTATAAAATTTGTTACATTATCGTCATAGTCCGGAAAAAAAACTTCCTGATTTTGGTTCAGGTTGATGGAGCCTGTTTTAAAGTTACAGGCGTTTATTTGCTGAATCTGTCAATGGAGGCCCTGACAAAATCAACCGGTATCCCGACGGCAACGGAAACCTGTTCTGCCGTTAATCCTTCGTTGCTCAGCCTGTACGACAGATATTCCAGCGATTCGCCGATATCAATGATGTGCCTGTCCGGATCATACACTCTGACGACCTTTTGCCTCCAGGGTTGTTCCCTGGCTTCGTGTACAAACTCAACCTTCTGCTCCTTTAACCGGTCGGCCAGATGATCAATATCATCAAATTCAAAGTATAGTTCAAAATTATTGCCTCCCTGCCGGATCGGCTTGTTATCAATGAGCCGGCTGAAATGCGATTGCAAATGGATGGCAAAATCCCCCTCGAATGTGACATTCTCTCCCAGGTCGTATTTTACTTTCTGGCCAAGGACGCCTTCATAGAAATCGCGGGAACGTTGGATATCGGCAACGGTTATTAACGGACAAATGTACTTCATGGCTGATTATTTCTGAAAATGATGAAAAGGTTTGGTGATGATTCGTTATAATGCGTTTTTTTTCCCAATGTACCTGCTGTAATTGGTCACTCCTGATTTGCGGATAATATTAATGCTGTCGGGAGCGAAAAAATCAGCATAATCAGGAGGGCCGTTACATTCGAGACAGGTAAATTTATGATCCCCTTCATAGGTTGCTATGAAACTGTAGTTCCCGATAACGATGTTTAACGAACTATCCTGATATTTCTCAATGGTTACCAAGGTGTTGTCCGAAATGGTGTCGGCGCTCCAGTTCATGATCGTATCGTTAACCGGGTCGAAATAATGAAAGGTTTCCAGGCAGGCGTATGTCCCGGTTAAACTATCCCGAAAATCACCCTGAAATTCACCGTTCTCCTCCTCACAAGAAGTTACGACGAACAGGGCAAGGATGAGGGCTGACAGGCAGCCGGCAATTTTCAACTTGACCATGGTTGAATGATTCTTGGGCAGATGAACCTGATTGCTAAT
>DAONEP010000073.1:0-12678 GCA_035403165.1 Bacteroidales bacterium
GTTTCAGAGTTTCAGAGTCTTAGGGTTTGGATTTGAGCCTTTGTCAGAGCAGTTCTCCGTTCTCCGTTCTCCGTTCTGCGTTTTGAGTTTTGCGTTCTGAGTTTCGTTGTGTTTTGCATTCTCCTCCGTTCTCCATCCTCCGTTCTGCCTTTTCCTTTAACCTTTAGCTTTTAGCTGTTAGCCATTAGCTCTTAGCCTTTGGCGTTGTGAGTTTTGGGTTTTGAGTTCTGAGTTTTGCATTCTCCGTTCTCCGTTCTCCGTTCTCCATTCTCTATTCTTCGTCCTCCGTTCTCCGTTTTGCCCTTTGCTCCTTGTCCTTTGCCCTTTGACTTTTGCCCTTTGACATTTAACTTTTGACTTCCTTTCACCAAGTTCTCTCTCCTTCGCAATCTTCTCCTTCTCAAACATTCAGTCCCAGGAGCTTGGCTATAATTTCGGCCGGAGGATATTTTTGCTGTTCACCGGTTTCCATGTTTTTAAGCTGGTATAATCCCGAAGCCAGCTCATCGCTGCCGATGATTACGATATAAGGTATTTGTTTCTGATTGGCATAAGCGAATTGTTTTTTCATTTTAGCCGGTTCGGGATACATTTCCGATGCGATACGCGCTTTTTGCAGCCTGTGCAGAAAAGCAAGGCTTGCCATCTCTTCATCAGCGCCAAAGTTGGCAACCATTACTTTTGTGGAATGTGCTGTTGACTCGGGGAAAAGAGATAATGCATTCATAACATCATAGATCCGGTCGGCGCCGAATGAGATACCTACTCCCGACACTCCGGGCATACCGAAAATGCCGGTGAGATCGTCATAGCGTCCGCCGCCGCTGATGCTGCCTATCTGCACATCCCGGGCCTTGATCTCGATGATGGCGCCGGTATAATAGTTGAGCCCGCGGGCCAGGGTCAGGTTAAGCCTGATTTCCGAAATGAGCCTTAACGTTTCAACATAGCGGAACACAGCCCGCATTTCTGCAATACCGGCAATCCCTGTGTCGGAGGTTGCCAGGACAGATTCAAGCTGATCAAGCTTTTCGCCGTTGCTGCCCTGAAGGTTAAGAATGGGCTGCAGCTTATTTATTTTTTCATCCGAAAGCCCTTTTTCACGCAATTCGGCATTCACACCATCGATTCCGATTTTATCCAGTTTATCAATTGCAACGGTTATGTCGGTAATTTTATCGGCTTCCCCTATAATTTCGGCAATTCCCGCCAGAATTTTCCGGTTGTTCATTTCAATGACTACCCCGATACCGAGCCTCAGAAAAATTTCATCGGCTATGCGGGCCATTTCGGCTTCATAGATCAGGGAATTGCTGCCGACAACATCGACATCGCACTGGTAAAATTCGCGGTAGCGGCCTTTCTGAGGCCTGTCGGCGCGCCAAACAGGCTGGATCTGGTAACGCTTGAACGGGAAAATGATCTCGTTTCGGTGTTGAACCACGAACCGGGCAAAGGGTACGGTAAGATCGTAACGAAGACCTTTTTCGCTGATCTGCTTCAGAAGTTTTCCCGAATCTTTGTCCGAAAGTGCCTTGTCGTTGCTTCCTGCCAGAAAGTCGCCCGAATTAAGAACCTTAAAAAGGAGTTTATCCCCCTCATCGCCATACTTTCCTAACAACGTATCCAGGTTTTCCATGGCTGGCGTCTCGATGGGCTGATATCCGGAAAGCGTGAAAACATTCCGGATGGTATCGAAGATATAGTTCCGGCGTGCCATTTCGAGCGGTGTGAAATCGCGGGTGCCTTTGGGTATGGAGGGTGTGGACATCGGGGCAGGAATAAGGTTTAACGTTTACAGGGTGAAGGGTGGCGTGAGTGAATGCGAGTTTAACTAAAGCAATGGATTGATGTTACTAAAGGTATAAAACTTCTGACGTTTTGATAATTAATCTGTTGACTGTTAGTTCAGAATGTTCTCAAAGTCCGAGCGTAATATCCAGCCGGTCGAAAACCGATTGCAGAAACGGGATACATTGATCGGTGCCTTCCGGGGGAGCCCATGGGGCTGAGTTATCTTCCGAATGAGGAATAAATGGGCCTTCCTTGATTTCATAAACCACTGATCCGCTTTCGAGCGAGGTGAGCATATGATAGGTGTTTTCTTCGAATTCCACCCCTGTGATACCGTTTGTAGCGCTCAAAACGGCGTGGTCATTTATGGTTCCGTCATCGTTAAAGGATACCGCCAACACGGCTCCGCGCAGCAACACAAAGGATTCCTCTTTTGTGTTGTGTTTATGCGGCCGGATGTAAGTCCACGGCTCGAGGGCATTCAGCAGCCTTTGCACAGGGGCGCTTAATTCGGGATGAAAATTATAGTTCATCCTTTTCCGCGGCGAGGCTTTGGCTTTGGCTATCACTTCATCCAGCAAGGTATCGGTGATTTTGATCATAGTGATTTTTATCCTGTTTAATGATTTCAGGCCGTTAGTTTTTTATAGCGGATGCGTTTCGGCCCTTCGTCGCCGAGTCGCTTGCGGCGGTTTTCTTCATATTCGGAGTAACCTCCTTCGAAATAATAAACCTGTGAGTTGCCTTCAAAGGCCAGGATGTGGGTGGCTACGCGGTCGAGAAACCAACGGTCGTGTGAAATTACTACGGCGCAACCGGCATAATCTTCCAGCCCTTCTTCCAGAGCGCGCAGGGTATTAACGTCGATGTCGTTGGTAGGCTCGTCGAGCAACAGTACGTTGGCTTCCGATTTCAGGGTTAGCGCCAGGTGTAAGCGGTTGCGTTCCCCGCCCGACAAGATGCCGGTTTTCTTACCCTGGTCGGAACCGCCGAAATTAAACCGCGAAACATAAGCCCGGCTGTTAATCAGCCTTCCGCCCATTTGGATCTGTTCGTTCCCTTCGCTGATCACTTCCCAGACGCTCTTTTCGGGATCGATGGACGCATGGGCCTGGTCGATATACCCGATTTTTACGGTTTCGCCCACTTTAAACTCACCATGATCGGGGTTTTCAAAGCCCATGATCATCCGGAAAAGGGTGGTTTTCCCAGCGCCGTTAGGGCCGATTACCCCCACAATGCCTCCCGGAGGCAGTGAAAAGTTCAGCCCCTCGAAAAGCAGCTTATCGCCGAAGGCTTTCGAAACATTGTTGGCTTCAATGACGTTACTGCCAAGCCGGGGCCCGTTGGGGATAAATATTTCGAGACGTTCTTCCTTCTGTTTAACGTCTTCATCGAGCATCTTTTCATAGGCATTCAGACGGGCTTTCCCTTTGGCATGACGGGCTTTCGGGGCCATATGTACCCATTCAAGTTCACGCTCAAGGGTTTTCCGGCGTTTGCTCTCGGTTTTTTCTTCCATTTCGAGGCGCCTGGTTTTTTGTTCAAGCCATGACGAATAGTTGCCTTTCCATGGAATGCCTTCTCCCCGGTCAAGCTCAAGGATCCAGCCGGCCACGTTATCCAGGAAGTAACGGTCATGGGTAACAGCGATGACAGTTCCCTTATACTGTTTCAGGTGAACTTCCAGCCATTCCACGCTTTCAGCGTCGAGATGATTGGTGGGCTCATCCAGGAGTAATATGTCGGGAGCCTGCAACAGAAGCCTGCATAATGCTACGCGTCGTCTTTCTCCTCCTGAACAAACACTGATCGGCGTTTCAGGTTCCGGGCATCGAAGGGCGTCTATAGCCCGTTCGAGTTTAGCGTCGAGTTCCCAGGCATCGTGGTGGTCGAGCAATTCGGTAAGGCGTCCCTGTTTTTCGATGAGTTTGTTCATCTCATCGTCGGACATCGGCTCCATGAATTTATTATTCACTTCCTCGTATTCTTTGAGCAGGTCAACAACTTCCTGAACGCCTTCCTGAACTATTTCCCTGACGGTCTTTGATTCATCGAGGCAAGGCTCCTGCTCAAGCAGGCCAATGGTATAGCCCGGTGAGAAAACGACTTCGCCGAGAAAGGATTTATCGATTCCGGCAATGATCTTCAGCAAACTCGATTTACCGGAGCCGTTCAGGCCGATGATGCCGATCTTGGCCCCGTAAAAAAATGACAGGTATATATCCTTCAGGACCTGTTTGTTGGGCGGAAAAATTTTCCCGACCCCGATCATTGAAAAGATTATCTTTTTATCGTCACTCATGGACATTAGAAGTTGTTGTTAAAGAGGACAGTGGCAGCCGGCCGGATCAGAATCCATCAGCTTTAGTCAGTTTTCATTCCGGGGAACATGTACTGCGCATATCAATTTTTCGAGAATCAGCGTTGAATTCTCCCAGTCATAAGTCCGCTGGACGAAAGCTTTTCCGTTAGAGGCAACTGTAAGGGCGAAATCCTCGTCGGTGAGGAGCCTGACGATGTGGCCGGCAAATTCTTCGGGGCTTCGTCCCACTAATATTTCCGAACCTTCGGCTGCCCCCAGGGCCTGGTTGGCCAGCACAGAAGTTATGCAGGGAAGTCCCATCGACATGGCTTCGAGAAGTTTATTCTGGAGGCCGGTGCCGATTCTCATGGGGGCGATGAAAATACGGGATGAGGCATAACTTTCGCGCATGTCTTCAACCCAACCGGTCACCCTGATTTTGTCACCCGATAATGCCTGAACCCTGGGATGGGGATTGGCGCCGGCCAGCATTACGCTGACGCCGGGAACCTTCCGGCGGACCAACGGGATGATCTCGCTTACCAGGTATTCGGCTGCATTCACGTTGGGCGGATAACCCATATTGCCAGTAAAAACTATATCATGCGTTTTTTTCCTTTGCAGGGTTTTGAAATAAGAATGGTCAACGCCATTGGGCACAACAACGATCTGTTCTTTGTCCGGATGGGGTATCAGGTCGCGGTCAGGAACAGAAATTATCGTTTTGTTTTCGAAATCGTTGAAAATGACTTTCTCATAATGTAACAACCTTTTGTACTCCATCAGCATTAAAGGCTTGAGCCACCATGCCGACGTTTCCGCCCGCCGCTTCATTCCCATCGAAAAAACATCCTGGTAATCAATAGTTTTTGGAATTTCAACATGCCTGACATACTCTGCTACCCTCAGCAACTGGCAGAAAATGTGTTGCGGACGGGTTTCGGCCAGAATCCTCCTGATTTTTAGTCTGGCTTTCCGGTTGTAAAAATATCCCACCTGAAAAGGCTGTCCGGTAAATAAGACCCTGATAAGGTTAATGGCTATCCGGAAATAACTAAAACGGATAACATGCACCTGGTGGCAAAATTCTTTCAGTTTCAGGATTGCTTTTTCATCGACGGGCCCCTGGTTTAACGCAACGAGAATAATCTCATGTTTTTTTGAAAGGCATCGCAACTGGTGAAACGCGCGTAATTTATCCCCTTTTTCAATGGGATAGGGTACACGCGATAGCAAGACGAAGATCCTCATTTTTAATGTGTTCGATGATGACAAGTGGCAAGCCTTCAGAGTAATTGCAAAGGTATAAAACGGTTTTGATATGAGAAAGAAACTCATCCTTTTAAGGAAGGGATGGCCCCAATACCGGAACTGCGGATGGAAGAAGGCTCCCTGAATCAAACATGAACCGGGACGATGATATATTAATATAGGTATATAGATAGTGTGGAAAAGCGTTGCGATTGGCAGGGTTTTAAGGTTTCGGGGCTGGAATTTTTCAGGGGGAAGCCTGAGCCCGACGGGGCGGTTTGTACGATGAACGGCAAATCCCGGTTTCTCATTGCTTCTGGTGATATTTCCCGGGTTGGTAATGCTCGCACAGAAAATTCAATTTTTTCCCTGCAGTTTAAAACGAACCGGTCAAAGCCTTTTCTTTCGGTCAGTGTCCTTACAGCCTGATTTCCGGAAATGAAAACCAACCTGGAATTATAATGGCGGGTTCCCGGCTATTTCAAGGTAGAACGTTGTCAGCCGGTTCATCAGGAGGGTGTTGTTATGTTCGTTCATGATGAGGTCGCGGGCGTTACGGCCTATTTCGCAGCGAAATTCCTCATCCTGGACTTTCTTTATCATTTCAAGAAAATCTTCGACGGTATTGGCAATGAGAATATTTTCTCCATGCGTTACATGAATGCCTTCGGCCCCTATTCCGGTAGAAATCACGGCCCTGCCGGATGCCATGGCTTCGATAATTTTGATCCGGATGCCGCTGCCCGAAAACAGCGGAACAACCATTACCGCATGTTGCAGCATGAATTCGAGCGCGTCGGGAACTTCGCCGATTATGTTTACGCCTTTGGAATCAAGATTTTTGAGCCATTCGGGCATTTCACGGCCGGCGAGATACAGTTTCAGGTCCGGTATTTCCTGATTTATCAGAGGCCAAACCTTTGATAAAAACCAGAGGATGCCTTCTTCATTGGGGAACCAGTTCATGGAACCGATATGGAAAAGGTCCGTTTTCCCGGGTTGGGCCATCGGGACGGCATATCTTTCAAGGTCAATTCCGAAGGGTATGGAAATTACGGGCGTGCCGTCTGAATGTTTCTTAAGAAATGCCGCATCGGTAGGTGTTATGGCAACAATACCGTCGGTCTTTTTCAGCATGTCCAGTTCATAATCCCTGAGCGTGCGAAACAGGTGTTTCAGGTAAAACCGCTTGAGCGGATTATGGGTGTTGGATGCAATACGCTGCCAGATCAGATGCTCAATGTTGTGCGAGCGGAGGATGAACTTTGCCTTGCTGTATTTTCTGACGGTATCCAGATAGGTTGTCATATACAGCATTTCGGCCTGAACAATGTCAAACTCATCCTGCTGCAGGATTTCAATCAGTTTTTTTTCGAAAGCCGGGGTGCGGAACCGTGCAACGTGATAGGATTTCCCCCTGATGAAGTTGTGCAGCGCGTCGCGGATATTTATGCTGAGGTCGATATCAACAAATTCAATAGCGGAATTCCGGATAAATTCTCCGGGAAGCGTTTCCGGATTAATGTGGTATTTATTGGTATTGGCTGCCAGAACTTTCACGCTGTGGCCTGATTTTATCAGTCCTGTGATCATTGCATTCATAGCGATCGGACCTCCTTCGGCAGGTGGCCACGGCGATTTATTGCAAAGCAGCAGGATTCTCATAAGGCGTTCAGGATGTGTAACTGAGGTTTAGGTTTAATGCACGGGAGGCGTGTGTTTGCGGGTGGCAGGGTGGGGTGCGGTGCAATGATGAAAGAAGTTTTTTACAGGCATTTTAAATATAGGGATTTTTCTGCCGGGATATGCATTACAGGTCTTCCTTTTTGCTTTTTTTTCTGAACACAGAGAGAAACTTTGAGATGAAACGCTTATAGCTGTCCGACTCCATGATGGGTGAATCGGTGGCAGCCTTATAGGTAAGCCATATCCCGATAGGCAAAAAGATCAGCGTTGAAATCCACATGCCTTTCCACGCAAGTAAAACGCCGCTTTTTACTGCTTTCTCCCCGGTAAAAGAAATGACATGGTATATCACGAACAGCAATACCGATACGACCAGCGGCAAACCAAGGCCACCTTTCCGGATGATAGCTCCGAGAGGAGCGCCGATCAGAAACAGCGCCAGGCATGCGAAGGAGAGGGTGAACTTGCGGTGCCATTCAATATCGAACTTCGCCTTCAGCGTGGCTTTCTCCTTGATGGCCTGCTTGTTGAATTCGAAGGATTGCTTGACGTTGCGGGCTATGCCCAGGGCATTGTTGATCAGCATGATCCTGTCTTTATCCTGGACTCCTGCCAGAAGATCGGCGGCTTTTGCCGACGGAAGAACCGCCTTGCAGTTTGAGTCGAGGAGCTGGGAAGCGCGCAGATACTGATAATTATTAAGCAAGGCTGACCCAAAATCCTTCCTGCGCGACTCGAGTTCCCTGCCTATTGAATCGCTGGCATGTGACAACTCGCGGTTGGGAAGCATCAGGAAATTATTGCGGAAAAATTCCTCGTTTGTCCGTGAAAGCCGGAATTGGGTAAGATCGAATTTCACAATTTCTTCGGAGAACAGGGTGCGTTGAAAAGGCCTTTTTGTTTCGCTGTCGCGGCCCTGTTTTTCTTCATAGTTCCAGCCATTGAACAGGGTAACCAGGAGGTAATCGCCATCGGCGCTTTGCTCCATTCTCCCGGAGTCGGCCAGCGTGAATTTGTTGTTTCCCATGAAATCGGTGTGGTCATAAATGACAACATCGTAAATTCTTACTCCGTCGGGCGCCTTTTTTCCGATCCTGATCACATACCCTTCGATTCCCGAATAGAACATTCCTTCGCGTATATTCAGCGCCATTTTCTTTTGCCTCACATCGTAGAGCGTTGTCCTGAATTTCAGGTTTGCATACGGAAAGACGGTGTTGGAATAAACAAATGCTCCGATGGTGATCAGCGCCGAAAGAATGATCAAAGGCGTCATTATTTTCCGGAGCGAAATGCCTGCCGCTTTCATAGCGACGAGTTCATACCTTTCACCCAGGTTGCCGAAGGTCATCAGGGAGGCAAGCAGTATACTCAGCGGCAACGCCATCGGAACGAAAGTATATGAGGCGTAATACAGGAGTTGCAGGATAATTTTCCATTCAAGCCCTTTTCCTACGAGATCATCAACATATCGCCACAGGAACTGCATCAGCAGGACAAAAACCGAGATAAAGAAAGTTGCAATGGCCGGGCCTGCATAAGATCGGAAGATGAGCACATACAACTTTTTCACGCCGCTGGAGTATTATTTGCCCTGCAAAGGTAATGAGTTAAAGAATAAAAGGTGACCTTCCGGATGCGGTAAGTTTTGGATGAACAGAAATTTCAGGAGAAAATCAGGATGCCTGTTTTCTTATATCAGCCGGGCGCCAATAATGATATGAGTGCTATCGAATGGTGGCGTTCAGATGGTTGCTGCATGGCATGGCAGTTCTTATATTATAATAGCAGGTTACCGGGAAATATCGCTTTTATGGAAAAGCATTTAATCAGGAATTGATTTTATCTACATTTGCCGGAATGAATAACTCTGCCAACACTATGAAATATACGTTAACGGAAGTAAGCGATAAAAGGACAAGGCGCAGTTTTTGCGATGTCATGAGGATTCTGTACAAGAATGACCCAAACTTTATTTGTCCTCTTGATGACACGATTGAAGGGATCTTTGATCCTCAGCGGAACATATTTTTTACGCACGGAGAAGCTGTCCGATGGATCATGAAAAATGAAAAGGGGGAGTTGGTCGGGCGCGTGGCAGCCTTCATCAATACCAAAAAGGCTTACACTTTTGATCAGCCTACCGGGGGAATGGGTTTTTTCGAGTGCATTAATAATAAGGAGGCAGCCTTCGTTCTTTTTGATACCTGTAAGGAATGGCTGCAAGCCCGGGGGATGGAAGCCATGGATGGTCCCATTAACTTTGGCGAGAACGATAATTTCTGGGGGCTGCTGGTCGACGGATTTATGCCCCAGAGTTTCGGCATGAATTATAATCCGCCTTACTACAGGCAGTTCTTCGAAGACTACGGATTTCAGCCCTATTTTGAACAGGTTACAAATCACCTTGATTACACGAAACCATTCCCGGAAAGGTTTTGGAAAATAGCTGAACGGGTGAGCCGGAATCCTGAATATAACTTTCGCCATTTCACCTGGAAAGAATCTGAAAAATTCATTAGCGATTTTCAGGAGATATACAATGATGCCTGGCAATATCATGAAAATTTTACCCCTATTGAACCGGACGTGCTGAGGGGCGAACTGATGCAGGTGAAACAGCTCATGGTCCCTGAGTTTATCTGGTTTGCCTATCACGGCAACGAACCGATTGCTTTCGAGGTCATGTTTCCTGATTTCAACCAGGTGCTCAGGTATTTTAACGGACGTCCTGACCTCTGGTCAAAATTGCGTATTGCACTGAAGGGCGTAAAAAATATTTACAACCGTACCCGTATTACGGTGATGGGCGTAAAAACGCATTATCAGCGGTCAGGCATCGAATCGGCATTATTCTGGTATATGGAAAGCGTTATGAAACATTTGCACGACCAATATAAGGAAGTAGAATTATCATGGGTTGGCGATTTTAACCCGCGGATGCAAACAATCCATGAAGCTACCGGCGCCACTTTCGGGAAACGGCATATTACTTTCAGGAAAATATTCAACGGAAATCCGGGCTTCACCAAGCCAGCGCGATTGCATACGGCAGACCTCTCAAAGCCGGTTGAAGAAAAAAAATAACTTGCTTCACGCAAGTAATGCGAAATATACTAAATTTACAAATGGATTTCTTAAACATTAAACCCCTAATAAACATGAAAAAACTTTTACCCTTAGTATTTTCGATTGTAGTGGTTGGCGCCTATGCTCAGCAAAGGGCCACGCTGCCATCCAACTTGCTTAATTATCAAGTGAAAGCTGAAAAGTATGCAATCAAAGAAACTGCCAACATGATGACGGATGTCAATCATTATGTGGCCAGCTATGATGCATTATCGGAAGCTGAAATGGGTTACACGGTTTATGACCTGCAATCCAACGCATCCTCTCCCAGCAACCGCTTTTATATTTACCCAAGCGGTGAAATGGCCGGTGTATGGACATTCGGCACAGGCCCTACTTCATATTCGAACAGGGGTACGGGTTATAATTATTTTGACGGCACATCGTGGGGTCCCAATCCTACCAACCGCATTGAAACATCAAAGTCAGGGTGGACCAACTATGCCCAACTCGGCGCTACCGGCGAAATAGTATGTACGCATCATAATTCTGCCGGGCTCATCATTAACAAACGCAGTACGCGCGGCACCGGAGCCTGGACTGAAAGCATCCTGCCGGGACCTGCCGGTGCTGTGGATATTTCATGGCCCCGCATGGTGACATCAGGAACCAATAAAACCAACGTCCATATCATTGCAAGCACTTACTCTGCCTATGCAGGTCAGGACCTTGCCCTGCTTTATTATCGTTCGACCGATGGCGGCGAAACCTGGGACAAGACCCACGTAATTCCCGAGCAAATGAATTCAACCCACTATGCCGGTTTTAGCGGTGATATCTATAGCTGGGCCGAACCACTCGGCGATAACATTGCTTTCATCGTGAACGATCCCGATGAAGACCTTTTCGTAATGAAGTCAGCCGATAACGGTGAAACCTGGGAAAAGATAGTAATATGGCAACATCCGGATCCATTGGGAACCGGAACTCCGGTGCTTGACTCTTTATGGGGTCCCGACGGAGCCGCTCACCTCACGTTCGACAAATTCGGGAAACTGCATGTTGTTTTCGGCGTTTATAAATCAAATCCCGTAGGGGGAACCTGGTTCCCTTACAGTGGCGGCGTTGCTTACTGGAACGAAGATATGCCGACCTGGACGGGCGGAACCCCCGAATGGCAAATCAACTGCCTGAATCCGGATTCGCTGGATCTCACCGGCAATTTGATCGGTTATCCTCTTGACCTTAACGGAGACGGTATCTTTAATGTTTTAGGCGAAGCGGGCTTGTATTATATTGCGGTGGTTTCAATGCCGCAGATCACCATTGATGAAAACGGTGACGGGATGGTAGTTTTTGCTGGAATTACCGAGAACTACGATAACGATGCACAGGATTACAGACACCTGTGGGCCAGGTCATTCTCCAATTTCGGGGCATGCTTTGGCAAATTTGTCGACCTTACCGGAGACGATATTCATTTATTTGATGAAGCTGTCTTCCCGACATTCTCCCCGACTTCAAATGATTTCTTCGGGCTTATTGCCCAGATTGACACCGAACCAGGCCTGGCAGTGCGCGGTGATGAAGACCAGCCCGGTGATAATTACATGGTATGTTTTACGATGCCGAAGGATGAATTTACAGGCACAAAAGATGTGAAGGAAACCATATTGTCTTCTGTTTATCCCAATCCGGCTTCCGATAACGCCATGATCACCTTCAGGACTGAAAAGGCCTCATCCGTGACTATCAGGATCAGTTCTTTGACAGGACAGGCGGTTTATGAACGCACCCTGGATGTACTTACTTCCGGCGACCATCGTGTTTCAGTTCCTGTTCAGGATTACAAAGCAGGCCTGTACCTTTACACTGTAACAGCCGGTAATGTTACAAATTCAGGCAAACTGGTTGTCCGTTAAACGGATCACACCTGATAACAAAAGAAACCCGGTCCCAGGCCGGGTTTTTTTTATAAAAAAATTTTTGATTAATGAAAAAGTAATTCAATTTTTTTAATCTTTGCAATAACTAAATCTTAAATCATTCATAACCAAACCAAATTGCTCTACTATGAAAAGATGTTTACTATTTTTATTGGCTATGGGAATAGGCGTTTTGACTTTTGCCCAGTACCAGAAAGCTGCCCTGCCAAACTCGGTCCGCAATATTGCAGTTCCGAAAAAATGTGCGGTAACTGAAACTACCAATCCATTTACGACGGTGGCAAACTCCTATGTTGAATCACCGGTATCTTACATCGAAGATGAAGTAGGTTATACCGTTTATGACCTGCAGTCGAATGGTTCGACCCCTTATGGCCGTTTAACCCAGTTTGACGACGGTACGATAGCTGCGGTTTATACCATGGCTATTAATCCTACGGCCTATAATGACCGTGGAACCGGATACAATTATTTTGACGGAACCGCCTGGGGGCCTAGCCACGTAACCCGCCTGGAATCGGTAAAATCCGGATGGCCTTCACATGCCCAGTTAGGCGCAAATGGTGAAGTGATTGTTTCGCACCGCAGCGGAACGGCAGGCCTCAAGTTACTGAAACGCGACGTTAA
>DAONEP010000074.1:0-12364 GCA_035403165.1 Bacteroidales bacterium
TTTCCGTTTATTTCAGGCCGGTCAACACCTTCGAGTTGCCGGCAGCGCCGAATCCTTTATATAAACGAATGGGCGAAGTGATTGATATACATACGGCAGAGGGACAATTCCCCGACCTGGAAAATATCGATATTGCCCTGATCGGCGTTGACGAGGACCGGCAAGCCGTTTCGAACGAAGGCTGTTCCGTGGCCCCCGATTTTGTGCGTGAATATTTTTATCGCCTTTATCCGGGTGATTATCCGTTGCGTATTGCCGACCTGGGAACCATTATCCGCGGCCACCAGGTGAGCGATACCTATTTCGCCCTCTCAACCGTAATAGGTCATCTCATTGAGCGAAAGATCGTCCCGGTGGTCATCGGCGGCAGCCAGGACCTGACCTATGCCGTTTACAAGGCTTTCGAAAGCCTGAAGCGCATCATCAACATCGCGGCGGTGGATAATATGTTTGACCTGGGCGAGGGCGAAGCGGAGGTGAACTCGCGCAATTACCTGAGCCATATCATCCTTCACAAGCCCAATTATCTGTTCAATTATACCAATATCGGCTATCAGACCTATTTTGTTGATCAGGGGGCCATTACCCTGATGAAGAACCTGTTTTTCGATATCAACAGGCTGGGCATGGCGCGCGCCAATCTGCCCGAAATAGAGCCGCTGGTGCGGAATTCGGATGTGCTTACTTTCGATATTTCGGCCGTCCGGCAAACGGACGCCCCTGGCAACGGCAATGCCACGCCCAACGGGTTTTACGGCGAAGAAGCCTGCCAAATCATGCGTTATGCCGGCTTAAGCGAGAAACTTTCGGCCATGGGCATTTTTGAAGTAAATCCCGCTTTCGACCGGCACGGTCAGACGGAACACCTGGTTGCCCAGATGATCTGGTACTTCATCGACGGCTTTTACCACCGCCAGGATGATTTCCCGAGCGCCGAATCCGACGACTTTATCCGCTATACCGTGCAGCTTACCAACCACGAAGAAGGTATCATCTTTTATAAAAGCAAGAAGACGGAACGCTGGTGGATGGAGGTGAGGTGCACCGAAGATATCCGGCATAAGTATCTAAGGCATTATATTGTTCCCTGCACTTACGGCGATTACCAAACGGCATGCAGCGACGACGTCCCTGACCGCTGGTGGCAGGCTTACCAGAAACTGATGTAAAGAAAAGAGGCTGCCTTCTCACTTTTAAGGCAGCCTCTTTTTGTATGAATACCGGTTTTAATACCGGACATCTCCCCAGAAGGGCGGTTCTTCATCGGCCCGTCGATCGTCGAAGTGCTTCTTAAGGACGGTCAGGTACTGCTCTTCGCTGACTTTTTTACCCTTCATTTTCTTAGGCGGGTTCAACTCGTCGGTGAGCGGTTTCATTTCCACCTTATCGGCGGTTATCAACATGGCACCGTCGTTAATATCCACTTCGAGTATCACCCCCGGCAGTCCGCCAAGTCTTTCGGGACCGGCGCTTACCGGTAAGTCGAGAGCATACCAGGCGGTTATCTTCTGCATTTTGAGGGTATCCTCGTAAAAAGCATTCATGCAGATATGCCCGGCTACTTCTTTCATATCGTTGAGGATTTTCCACTGAGGGTAATTCAGCGTATCTTCGATCACATACACTTTACCGTTTAACTGGATAGCGTCGTGGATACGGGAGGTTTCGAAATTGCGCATGATCAGGAATACTTCCTTGCGCCAGTCGTAGCCCCCTTCCCTGTCGCGGTCGGCTATTTCTTCCGAATCCTCATATTTGGAGCCGGCCGGTGAGAACCACAGGTTGGTAAAGGATTTATATTCCGCGCGGCTGGACCACATGTACATAAACCGGTCGCGCTGCTGTTTGCTAAGGTAATCAACGGCGGCCATCTGTTTGGCCCAGTTGCCGGTCCGCAGGTAGCGGATATAGCCTTCCGGTTTTTGGGCGATGCCGTCGATGGTCAGCATGATCAGGAGCAGGGCTGTGATCATGCCTGTGAAATGAAACCGGGATGTATGGTTTTTCCTGATGTCGGTGTTATAAATCATGGCTTAAAGTGCTGGAGATAATTCTTAATTAGATCAGAACATATTGTTTTTACTCAGCTTGTCATCGTAACCGCGGAGATTATAACTGAGGCTCAGCAGGAAGTAGCGCGCCAGCGTAGGCGTCATCGAATTCGTGACATAATTGGATGAGCCGTACTGTGAAATATTCACCCGCTTGTTGAAAATATCGAATGCAGCCAGGCGCATTTCAAAACGGTTTTTCGTGCCGAGTATCCTCCGTAACGAGGCATTCAGAATAGGGATCCTGCGGTCGAAATCAAAACGGTCGTTCACATACATGGAGTAACTGAAACTGCTTTCGAGGAAGGTCTTTTTCATAAACTGCCACTTGAGCGAAGAATATACGGAATGGTTCTGAATATTCTGGTTCTGTTCTTTCTGTATGGAATACTCTATCTTATTGTAACCCAGGTTTCCGCGCAGATCAAGGATCAGTTTTGGGGAAGGGGTGATGTTAAAGCCTAACCCGATATTAAACCCATTGTCGTTATTGTCGTTGCGGATGTCATTGACATACGACGCCGATTTGCCGGCCGAATAACCGCCATAAAGGCTTGTTGAAAATTTAGTTTTGATGATCGGGAAACTGGACCAGAAGTTAACATTCAAACCATTCCCTCCGGAAATGTTCGAAGGCCTGGTGATGGTCTGAAGCCCCACACTATCAACAGTTTTTATCCACTGGTTGTAAATGATCTGGTCTTCATAGATCGAGTAGGAGGAATATATGCCTACGCTGGCAAAAGAGGAAGGATTCCAGTAATTGTAGCTGAAATTGAGACTATGTGAGCGTTCCGGTAATAAATCGGGGTTTCCTTCTGTAAGGAAATTACGGTTATTTGAATTGGGAACAGCCTGCAGGTCGCTTGCCGAAGGTTCGTTGATGTTGTATGAATAGCCTAACGACATATACATATTGTTAGGCAACTGATAATTCATGCTTAGATTCGGAACCCAGTTGGTATAGGATTGGGTGAAGTTCAGTGTCGTATCCTCTAAGGGTTTTGCCCGGTATTGCAGATACTCGCCATCCAGCTTAAGCTGCTGTAATGCAACGCCTGCCGATATGTTTAAACCGTTATGGGAATACCTGATGCCGGAGCCGATACGGTTGTACAGGGTATTGTTCTTCGCATTTACACTGACGCTGTCGATACGCGTATTTCCTTCGGGGTTATTAACCTGCCGGTCAGTTACACTTTCCGACTGGTTGAAATTATAGAAGGTTTCCCAGAACCAGCTTTTTAAAATGGGTTCGGTGTACAATGCGCTTGCTTTTACCTGGCTGACGTCGGAAGATTTATCGTTCAACTGCCGGATCTGCTCCGTAAATGTCGTCGCGGTGAAAAATTCATTGAGCGAGTACAAGGAATCCAGATTGGCGCTGTGGGTGTTATTGTACCCTGCACTCAGGGCCAGCGACCGTCCTTTTTTCAGGAACCTGTGCCGGTAAATGGCGGCAGTGGTTAACGTCCAGGAATCGAGTTGCGTTTCGTTGTCGGTTGAAAGATTGTTTAGCGGAGTATCCACCCCCGTTGCGAAATGCTGCCATCGTTCGTTGGAAGTATTGTTGTTGCTGAACTTGATATTGGCTTTAACAATAACTTTGTTATTGGAGTCGATGTCGTGTTCAAACCGTGAACCAATACTGTGATTATCCAGAAAATTATTTTGTGAAACGGTATCGGTATTTAATACGGTACCCCCCTCGAGGAATGTTTGTTTACTGGTATATTGGTCTAAGTCCTGCCGGGTTTGGTTATAAAAGTAGCTGGCATTGAATTTCGTCTTCTTATTGTCGAAATTATAGTTAGTCCCGCCGCCATAGTTTCTGCTGTAACCGCGCCGGTCCGATCCCATGAAGGAATTGTCGGTAATAATAATGGTGCCCGAACCACCCCCTTCAAATCCAAAATCACCATTGTCGTAATCGTTAAAGGTATTCTGTCCTTTAAACTCCCCGTAATCCTCCCAGTTGACGCCCGATTGGTTGATATTGTTGCCATAGCCGATAAACGACAACTGGTTTTTCTCATCAAAACGGTTATAACTGCCCCTTGCAGCCCATCGTTCGGAGGTGCCTCCTCCCAGGGTGGCTTTGCCGAACGATCCTTTTTTATATTCCTCTTTCAATCCGAGGTTCATGGCTTTTTCCTTGGTTCCGTCGTCAACGCCGGTCAGCTTGGTTTGTTCCGATTTTTCGTCGAATACCTGAACTTTTGAAATGGCTTCGGCATCAAGGTTCTTGGTCACGCTTTTCGGGTCGTCGCCAAAGAATGTTTTACCGTCAACATAAACGCGTTTCACATCTTTTCCCTGGGTCTGGATGTTTCCGTCGGCGTCCACGTCAATTCCGGGCAGGCGGCGCAACAAATCCTCCACCGTTGATCCGGGCGGAATTTTAAAGGTAGTGGCATCATATTCAATGGTATCGCCCCGTATGCGCAACGGCGCCTTGGCAGCTTTGATGACCACTTCCATAAGGGTTTGTGAAATGGGTTTCAGCCTGAGAATCCCCAGGTCGTTGATTTCGGTAGACGACGGTTCAAGGGCTTTCTGATAAGGAATGTAACTGACATGGGATATTTTCAGGAGGTACGGAATATTGCGTACGCCATTGAATGAAAATATGCCTTTCTCATTGGTTGTTGTGAAATTTACCAGGGTGGAGTCTTTACGATTCAGGAGCATGACCGTGGCATAACCGGCTTCGGCATTGGTCGAATCGCTTGCAATACCTTTTATGGTAACTTTTGAAGGATGCTGAGCTGTTAAAAAGGCCGGAAAACCCAGCACAAACAGCAGGAGGGCAACATGGAATTTTCTCATAACCGATGTTAAAAGTAACAACTAAGTTTTTAGTTCTGCTTATAAACGCATCAAAGGTCTTCAAAATTGTACAGGTGGTTATATTAATAATTGTTAAAAGTCTTTATTATAATGGAATGAGCATAAACCTGTCACTGCAAAATAAGGAAATAATTTCGATAATTATCAGATAAACAATAAATAAAGTCTATTTCACCCTGTCGGGATTGTTGCTGATAAAAGACGACCAGCCTGAATAATTTTTCCCGGTTTCGGAAGTATTACGCTGGAAATAGTGGCAGGTAGCCACAGCGACGGCATCGGTGGCGTCGAGGTATTTTGGTTGTTCGGCAATAACAAACATGCGGTTGAGCATGGCGGATACCTGTTCCTTCGAAGCGTTCCCGTGACCGGTGATTGACTGTTTTACCTTTCGCGGCGAGTATTCAAAGATAGGGATATCGCGGTACAAGGCAGCCGCCATGGCCACGCCCTGGGCGCGTCCGAGTTTCAGCATGCTTTGAACATTTTTCCCGAAAAACGGAGCTTCCAGCGCTACTTCATCGGGATGGTAATGATCGACGAGCGCCAGCACCTTGACGAATATGTTTTTGAGTTTCAGCGGCTGGGTATCGAGGTGGTCGAGTTTGATGACATCAAGTGCAATCAGGTTTAATTGTTTACCTTTAACCTCAATTATCCCGAAACCCATGATGTTGGTTCCCGGGTCAATACCAAGAATAATTTTGTCAGATTCCACTTTTTGTATCCTTAAACGACCAGCAATCCCAGCCTTGAACCGATCAAAGGTAAATAAAACGCTCAACATTTTTCTCCGGCTTCTCATCCTTGCCGTTTCGTTCGGGTATATCGGCCTGAAGATCTTCGGCGAAAGGGGAACAATCAACACGGATGTTATTCTTCAAAACCTGGTCAGCCAGCCGTATGTCGTCCCTTTCAGTATTTTGCTGTTTCTCCTGATGCTTGCCAACTGGTCGCTCGAAACCCTGAAATGGCGGTTCCTGGTGAGTAAAGTGGAGAACGTGGGTTTCGGGAGCGCTTGTGTTGCCGTACTCACGGGGATAACGGTGAGCATTTTCACGCCCAACAGGGTTGGAGAGTTCTTCGGAAGGGCTTTTGTCCTGCGTAAGGCCAATCCTGCCAAAGCCATTTTGCTGACCCTTGTGGGCAGCATGAGCCAGTTGCTGGTGACCGTGATGGCCGGGTCCTTTGCCCTTGCATTTTTCCTGCCGAAGTATGTTCCGTTCTCCGGGATGTGGAGTTCCGGCATATACCTTTCAGTGGTCGCAGGAATGGCAGTGGTGAATCTTGTTTTTGTTCTTTTCTATTTCAACGTACCCTTGCTGGGATCGTTTTCTGCCTGGCTGGCAGCCAAAAATTTTTCACGTCTTTCGGGTTATCTCCGCGTCCTCAATGATTTTTCGCGGAAAGAACTGCTGAAAGCGTTGCTCTTCAGCCTGACGCGGTATGTGGTTTTCAGCGTACAGTTTTTCCTGGTGCTGTTGTTGTTTGGCGTGCCGGTGACGCCGTTATCGGCAGTTCTTGCCATCCCGGTCATATACCTGGCCCTGGCGGCGATTCCCACAGTTGCTCTTTCGGAACTGGGCGTTCGCGGATCGGTAGCCCTGTTTGTCCTGGGAATGGTGATTCCGGGCGGCGCCCTGAACCACACGATTCAGGCCGGACTTTCGGCAGCGATCGTATCGGCGGCAACAGCGCTTTGGTTTATAAACCTGGCGGTTCCGGCGCTTGCCGGCATGTTATTTATTTACCGCCTGAAATTTGTACGGCAATGACCTGGATCATCGTGACTCTTGCCTTGCTTGCCTTATATGCCGTCCTGATGCTGATGATCACGGCAGGATGGTTCAGCATGCCGGTATTTCATGGTTCCGGCGCGGAACCGGTAAAAATATCGGTAATTATTCCCGTGCGAAACGAGGAGAAACACCTGGCGGCGCTGATCGGCGATATGATGGCGCAGGATCATCCAGCGACTTTGTTTGAACTTATCATTGTTGACGATCACTCCGGCGATCATACCAGCGAGGTTGTTCACTCATTCATGGAAAACTTTCCCCTGGAAAGGATCAGCTACATGAACCTGGGCGATTTCCCCGGCCGGGAAGGCAAGAAAGACGCCATTGAAACCGGTGTTGAAAATGCATCGGGAACCCTTATTATTACGACCGATGCCGATTGCCGGTTGCCAAAGACCTGGCTCTCAACTGTTGCCTCTTACTATTCCGTTTACAAGCCGAAGCTTTTGCTGGCGCCTGTCAGGATGTGTCCCGGCAATACTTTATTCGGACGTCTTCAATCGCTGGAGTTTACCAGCCTGATCGCGGCATCGGCAGGCTCGGCATCGGCAGGGTTCCCGTTGCTGGCCAACGGAGCCAACCTGGCATTTGAGAAAGAAGCTTTTTTTCAGGTGGGCGGCTATTCATCCAACAGGCATTATCCTTCGGGCGATGATATTTTTTTGCTGCAATCCATGAGGAAACAATTCGGGCCAAAGGCTGTGCATTACATCAAATCAAAGCTGGCGACGGTTTCAACGCCTGCGCAGGCAGGTTTAAAGGAATTCCTGAACCAGCGCCTGCGATGGGTTTCGAAAAACGGGGGATACCGCGATATGAACGTACTGACCTCGGGATCGCTGGTTTACGCTGTGAATGCGTTGTTGCCTGCCCTCATGGTGGCGGGATTCTTTAACGGGTTTGCCTGGAAAGCTGCCTGCATTTGGTTTATGGTAAAACTGGCAGTTGATTTCCCGATATTGGCAGGCGTTACCTCATTTTCCGGGCTTGGAAAAACCATCCTGCTGCTCCCGTTGATGGAAATACTGAATTCACTTTATACGACGTTTATCGGTTTCGCCGGATTGGTCATTCCTTATGAATGGAAAGGGAGGAAATTCAATAGCTTATAAAGGTTTAGCGGCAGTTTATCAACAGCCCATCCGGAAGCAGATCCAACGGATTAAATCAGCCCGAATTCAGCTTAAGGATTAGTAATACCATCAACTAAACCCTTTGCGAGGGAAGTCACGATTTAGTAGCTGTTGTTAAATATTGGCATGCGGTCTTATAAACGAATGCCCATTTGCTATTGCTGAATCTGGGAAAGGATTTATCAGCATAATTAAATTATTTTGAAAGCGCCAGACTCCAAACGAGGGGAATAGACTCAACTAATATGTTCCAAAAAATCAGAAAATTTTGATTTTTCGGAACCTAGATCGCCCCATGTGACTCAAAGACCTTTTCTAATGGATTAGCATATTTTCTCAGTGGCTCTTCAGTGGCCTCAGTGCCCAGGTGGTTGCCTTCTCTTTTACCATTAAGACACTTAGAACACCCAGGGGTACTCAGGATTTTTTTACCACGGAGCCATGGAGAACATAGAGCAATGTATTGTTTCTCAGTGAACCTTCGTGGCCTCAGTGCCTTGGTGGTTCCCTTCTCTTTCTACCACTCAGACACTTAGAACACTCAGGGGCACTTAGGATCTTTTACCACGGAGCCACGGATCATAGAGCAATGTATTGTTTCTCAGTGGACCTTCGTGGCCTCAGTGCCTTGGTGGTTCCCTTCTCTTTCTACCACTCAGACACTTAGAACACCCAGTAGCACTTAGGATCTTTAACCACGGAGCCATGGAGAACATCAGAGAACACAGAGAGTAGCATATTTTGTCAGTGAAATTCAGTGCCCTCAGTGCCTTGGTGGTTGCCTTCTCTTTTACCATTAAGACACTTAGAACACCCAGGGGCACTCAGGATCTTTTACCACGGAGCCACGGAGAAAATGGAGGAATACGGAGAATTGCATATTTTCTCAGTGAACCTTAGTGGCTTCAGTGCCTGAGTGGTTCTCTTCTTATTTTAGGAATAGATGATTTACCCCCTAAGTAGCCAACGCCTGGTCTACTCGCCTGTCTTCCAAAGAATCAGGCTGTCGACGGCAGCTTCGTTGATTTCGCCGTTCATATTTTCGTTGGCAGGCTCAAATACCAGTTGCAGGGTATGTTTCCCTTTATCCATCAAAACGACGACGGCATTGGAATATCCCCAGTTAGACCATTCTTCTTTTCCACGCTGCGGGAAAACAAAGGTTCCCTTGAATTCCCCGTCAAGCTGTAATGTCCTGACGGCGCATTTATTCTCGGTATTTACGGGTCCATTTCCGTTAGCATACCGGAACGATACCGCATAAGATCCTTTTTCCTGAATTTCAACTGTCACCGGAAGGGTGAGGTTTTCAGTCCTGCTGATGATGACGTAACCATCGCCGGTATAGTTTTTATACCGGGTGGCCACGGGACCGGCAAAGTTTTCAGGATTATAAACATTGCACATACCGGTATCGGCAACAACCACAGGTTCGGAAGCAAAGGATTGAACCTTGTTTTTATCAACCGCTATCACCTGGTATTCCGAATATTCCTTCTTTTCCACCGGAAAAGCACCTGCTGATGTGTGTGCGGCGGCCTTCCCGTTTTTCAGCACAAGGTACTCAACTGCATTTTCTGCTGCATTCCAGCGGAGTTCATTATGTTCGTATTTCAGCACTGGCGCTTCAGGAGAGAATGCAACAGGACATTTGTTGATCGGCGCATCATCAGAAAAGCCATCCAATATGATTTCTACCTGATGTCTTCCCATGAGGGAATCCGGAATGATATACCGGTTGCTTTGTATTCCGTCGACAGAGAAGCTGCGAATCCTGTTCCCGTAACCTTCCATTTCGATATCGAGAATCATGCCGCGATACCTGAAACCCGATAATACCCGTTTGCCGTTGAGCGCCTGCGGAACGAAGGGGTGAAACACGAGGCTGTCGGGCTGAAATTCGATCCCGAACAGCACTTTATGGACCAGCGCGATGCTGCCGGACAAACTCCAGAGCATGTTGCCTGAATTTATCTGTGTGCCGGCATAATCGCCGGTTGAGGCGACAAAGTTTTCTTTGTTGGTCAGGAACAGCGCTGCAGGCCGGTACACGGCGGCGATTGACTCAAGCACCGACTTTTCGTTCCCGGCCTTCGCCGATGCTAACGCCCAGTAAGATTGCACGAAAGGCCAGACGGCATTGTTGTGGTAAGGCGGGATGCCTGGTATTTGGGGGTATATGCAGGAAATGCCGTAATCCGTTACGGGAACGTTGCGGATAACCGATTTCCCGGTCTGTTCATCGGCAATGCCGTACAAAACACACAAAGCTTCACCGAGGGCTTCGGCCCGGGGCGACAAAGAACTGAAATTACGACCGTAGAGGTACTGACCGTAGTATCCTTTTTCGGGCATCCAGAGGCAGCGGTTAATGCCATCCCTGATTTTTTCTGCGTTATGGTTATACCGTTCCGTTGATTTTTTATCGGAGAGGCGTTGGGCCATTTCTGCTAAAATCCGGTTGGCCTGATAATGGACAGCATTGGTACCCAGATTTTCGGAATTGAAAATGTCGGCCGGCTGCATCCACCTGGGATAGGTTTGTTCGCGCCAGTCGAGGAAGGAAGATTCCCCCCTGACCAGTCCGGTTTCAGGATCATAAATATTCAGCATGTCATCCTCCACAGAATTCCGGATGATGCCGTAAGCCTGCTTCAGCCAGTCTTCGTCGCCGGTGGCTTTGTACACTTCCCATGCAGCCGCAGCCCAGATCATCCTGTCGGAAGATACGGGATAGGCCCCTCCGGTACCGGTATCCTGGATGATCCTGCCGTTTTTCACTTTTCGCATCAGGCTGTACATGGCAACCTGCGGCTGCAGGTAGGCCATGGAAAGGATGATGCTGTAACTGATATCCCGGGTCCATACCCCTGCCCATTCCTTCCCTGTCCTGAAAGTGCTGTCAGGTTCCACTGCCTTTATCATCTCTTCGATAGCCAGGTTATACAGCGCGTCGGAAATCAGGTAATCCGAATGGTAAACCGGAAAAGAGGTGATGTCCTTCGACAATTTCCAGGATGCTGCCGTTCGCTTGCTGTTATCCTGTGAGTTCATGACCAGCGTGGTTTCAAAGATGCCGTCATGATCAGGATCAGTAAGCTGCAAACCGGGTTGGGTATGCAGGTTATTAAAATCCCAGCTCAGCGGGGCTGCGTTTCCGGCAATATAAACCCCTTTAAAATCATCACGGAAGAGCTTTTCACCATTGAAGAAGGTATAAAATCCCTGCTTTTTAAAAGCATCGAACACTTCGCGCATGTCAAGCCTTATGGTCCACAGGGTATTGGGCTTCAGGTTTTTGCCTTCGGCGACCTTCACCGTATGCACATATTGTTTCCCAAAACGGACTGTAGTGGTACAATGTCCGTTGACCGGCTGCAGCGTGACTTTATGATCACGGCCCGAAGGCATTTCGTTATCACGCAGGTTGATGCTGAATTTAAAAGTGATATCGGGACTGTAACAGCCATCCCGGGGACTTTTATAATCTGAAGTTATCTCTTCAGCCGACCGGGCGACAGCGGTGAAACCGCCCTGCACAACCCTGTCGTGGTAAACGGAATAGGCTTCCGAACGGTAAACAGGTTTCTCTTTTTCCTGTCCGGATACTATCAAGGTTCCAAAACAACAGAAACAGGCAAGAAATATAGTTGGTCTGATCATTAACGGGAGTTTTTAACAGTAATTTCAGTCATGTCCTTCGGTTCCGGGAATTTTATCCAGAGGGTTTTACTTTTCTTATCATAGGACCATTCCGGTTTTTCGGCAACAGCATACCATCTTTCCCGGAGTCTTGCATCGGCAACCTGTTTTAGCTTGTTTCCGTCCATTGCAACACTTGCGGGTTCCTTATCCGTGTAAATTCTGATCCCGAAGTTGCGTTTATCCCCGTGATATCCGCCGTTGAAATCTTTCTTTTCCAGGGAAAGTGTGATATCGCCGTTTTTAAAACTGCATTTAACACGGGTAAGGGAATAGACATCTTTTTTATAATCGTTGCTCTCGCCGTCATCGTCGTAAAGTTCAGCGGACGATTTACCGGCATTCTTCGGGAACACCGTGAACCATACCGGTGCATCGGGTTTTTCGTGTATATATTGCAGGACCGGCATCATGGGAATGACCGAACCGGATCTGACAAATACAGGAATGGTTCCAAGTGCTACCGGGTAATCAATCCATTGGTTTCCCGTGAAGCGGCTGGAAGGGTCGTTGAAACAGGCCCATTCCCCTTCGGGCAGGTAAACTTTTACCGATGTTGCATTGGGCTCAACCACAGGCGCTACCAGCAGATCGCTGCCAAACATAAACTGGGAATCAAGGTTAAAGGTTTCCTTGTCGTCGGGACAGGCCATCACCATAGCCCGCATAAGGGGAAGGCCTTCGTCGTGGGCCTTTCGTGCACAACCGTACAGGTAGGGAAACAGGGAGTATTTCAGGCTGATGGCATCCTTGCAGGCTTTTTCGGCTTCGGGCCCGAAGAGCCAGGGTTCGACGGCATTGTTGCCTTCATGATGGGCGCGGCTGATCG
>DAONEP010000075.1:0-12021 GCA_035403165.1 Bacteroidales bacterium
TCATTTTTTACCTTATTACCAACCTATGGATTTTTAATCCATAGTGGTTTAGTTATAACCGGATCGCCTGCTTTTTCTGTTACCGGTATAACCGATCATTATGAACCTGTATTACACTGCGTTAGTTATCTTCCTGGTCACCTATACGGGGATCATCTTTACCCGGTTGCCCAAAATGAATATCGACCGTCCGTCGGCGGCCTTTTTTGGCGCGGTGGCTATGATTTTGTTCGGCGTATTAAGTTTCGAAGAAGCCATACAAGCCATTGATTTCAATACGATTGCCCTGTTGCTGGGCATGATGATCATTATTGCCACGCTCGAACTCGACGGTTTCTTTTCGTTGATTGCTTCTAAAACCATGTCGCTGGCCAAAACCCCCGACAGGTTGCTGGTGATCATCACCCTTGTGACGGGCATCACCAGCGCTTTCCTGGTGAACGACGCCGTCGTCATGCTTTTCACCCCGGTTATTATCCTGATATGCCGTTCGTTGCGGACGAACCCCATGCCTTACCTGATCGCCGAAATCATGGCTTCCAACATCGGTTCCGCCATGACCATTACCGGGAATCCGCAAAATATGCTGATCGGGATATCATCGGGGATCAATTACGGAACCTTCCTGTGGCACCTGCTCCCCGTTTCATTCATCGGGCTGTTCATCACGATTGCGGTCATCCGCTGGTTTTACCGGAAAGATCTGCGTTTTAACCCGATTCCCGAAGATAATACAGCCGGAAACGAAAATCATCTCTTTGAGTACAATTTCCGGTCGATGAACACTTCAGTGCCTGTTTTCCTGCTGGTCGTGGTTTTATTTTTCATGAGCCACCGCATCGGATTATCGGTGCCGATGATTGCCCTGTTGGGAGGCTCGCTGATTTTGATATTCGGAAAGATAAAGCCATCGCTGGTTATCCGCAAGGTCGACTGGGTGTTGCTGTTGTTTTTCGCCTCGCTGTTTATCGTGGTGAAAGGCATCGAAAAAGTAGGGATCATGGATTCCCTGATTCATGGTGTCGCACTGAAAGCTGATGCCAAAGGATTGGCGGGTATTCACCTGATCAGTCTCGTGCTTTCGCAGGTGGTCAGCAACGTTCCGTTTACCGTCGTGATGCTTCCGCTGATGAAAACCGCCGGTTCCGAACTGCTATGGCTGGCCCTGGCTTCGGCCTCCACGCTGGCAGGAAACGCTACGATCATAGGGGCGATGGCAAACCTCATCGTCATTGAATCGGCAGGAAGTAAAGGAATAAAAATCAGGTTCGTGGAATTTTTCAAGACGGGCATCATCGTAACACTATTGACGCTTGCCGTGTCATTCCTGATGCTTTATCTGAAATTTTTGGCATTCTGAATCAGGGAGATAACACCGGATGGCCGCCTTTCCGGAAAACGAATCCTGTCTTATCCTGTGTACAATTCTTAATTTTTCTAAATTTGAAGGCAAACTAAGACTTTTTCTCATGTCAGACCATGAAACCGGGCCTATCAAAGGCCTTCCCGAAAACGCCTATAAAGAACTGAAAGAGGGCGAAAGCTACGAACCTATCATGTCGCCTCATAAGACCTATGCCGAGGTAAATACCTGGAGTGTTTTGTGGGGAATAGTAATGGCAATCATATTTTCGGCTGCCGCCGCATATCTTGGATTAAAGATAGGGCAGGTATTCGAAGCCGCCATCCCGATCGCAATTATCGCTGTCGGGCTTTCTACAGTTTTCAACCGTAAAGGTGCGCTGGGCGAAAATGTGATCATCCAGAGCATCGGGGCCAGTTCGGGCGTGATTGTAGCCGGGGCGATATTCACATTGCCGGCACTTTACATTCTCAATCTGGAAGCCCAGTTTTACCAGGTATTTTTGTCGTCCTTGCTGGGAGGTTTCCTTGGTATTCTGTTCCTGATTCCATTCCGGAAGTATTTCGTAAGCGAAATGCATGGCAAATATCCCTTCCCTGAAGCTACGGCTACCACCGAAGTGCTGGTATCGGGCGCCAAGGGAGGAAGTCAGGCAAGGTTGCTGCTGGTAGCAGGGCTTATCGGCGGTATCTACGACTTTGTCATCGCCACTTTCGGATGGTGGGCCGAAGTGTTTACAACCCGCGTGGTCCCCGTCGGGCAGATGCTGGCCGATAAATCCAAAATTGTTTTCAAACTGAACGTCGGCGCCGCCGTAACAGGCCTTGGTTATATCATCGGGCTCAAATATGCTGCCATCATCTGTGCCGGTTCTTTCGTCGGGTGGTATGTAATCATCCCCATCATTAATTATTTTGCCGGCGGACAAACCATTGCCGTCGGAGCCAACATCACAGCCCTGATCAGCCAGATGTCGGCCGAACAGATCTTTACTGCCTACATCCGTCCTATCGGCATCGGCGGTATTGCCATGGCCGGCATTATCGGCATCATCAAATCAAGCAAGATCATCAAATCGGCCGTGTCGCTGGCCGGCAAAGAAATTTTCGGCAAACACGAAGGGACAAAAACAGACCTGCGCACCCAGCGCGATATCCCGATGACCATCATCGTTGGCGGAATATTGCTTACAGCCCTCATCGTATTCATATTCTTCCAGTTCGGCGTGGTTCACAACCTGACGCACGCTCTTGTCGGACTGGCGATCGTCATGCTCATCGCTTTCCTTTTCACCACGGTAGCGGCCAATGCCATTGCTATTGTAGGTACAAATCCGGTAAGCGGGATGACGTTGATGACGCTCATCATATCATCGCTGATCCTGGTTTCCGTCGGGCTGAAAGGCACTTCGGGCATGATCGCCGCCCTGATCATTGGCGGGGTGGTTTGTACGGCGCTTTCGATGGCGGGAGGTTTCATCACTGACCTGAAGATCGGGTATTGGCTCGGTTCTTCGCCTTACAAACAGCAAACCTGGAAATTTCTGGGCACCCTGGTTTCAGCCGTCACGGTAGGCGGTGTGATCATGGTCCTGAATAAAACTTACGGTTTTACCGGTGAGAATGCCATGGTTGCGCCGCAGGCCAATGCCATGGCAGCCGTTATCGGGCCTATGATGAGCGGGCAACCTGCCCCCTGGATGCTGTATGCTGCCGGTGCTTTCCTGTCGCTTATCCTCACCATGATCGGCGTTCCCGCCCTGGCTTTCTCGCTGGGAATGTTCATTCCCATTCAATTGAATACGCCTCTGCTGTTAGGCGGACTTATTGCACATTTTGTCGGCAACAGGAGCAGGAATGAAAAACTCAACCAGGCACGCCGTGAACGTGGTACACTCATCGCTTCGGGATTTATTGCCGGCGGTGCACTGATGGGTGTCATAAGCGCAATTCTGGCTAACTTCGGAATCAATTTTGTGAACAAGGCATGGTTTGAGTCGCATTCAGCCGAAGCGCTCGCTCTACTGATGCTTTGCCTGTTATGCGGTTACTTTATCTGGGAATGCCTAAGGGCTAAAGTGGAAGAAGAATAAAACCAGCTTGTGCAGAAATTGAAATTCACAGCATAATAATACTCATCCTTATATGAAACAGCAAATCCTCGATCGTTTCCTCCGGTACATTGCCATCGATACCCAAAGCGATGACGCTTCAACCACTTTCCCCAGCACTTCAAAGCAATTCGACCTTTTACATCTGTTGCGCGATGAACTTGTAGCATTCGGGTTGCAGGATGTAGTGCTTGATGAATTCGGTTATGTGATGGCTACACTGCCTGCCAACACAGGCAAAAAAGTACCAACAATCGGTTTTATCGCGCACGTGGATACCGCTCCCGATATGAGCGGGGCAAACATCAGGCCGAGGCTGGTCGGGAATTATGACGGTTCCGATATTGTTCTGAACAGTGACCTGAACATTGTGCTTTCACCTTCCGAATTCCCGGAAATGAAGGAGTATATCGGCCAAACCCTTATCGTGACCGATGGCACTACCCTGCTGGGTGCCGACGACAAAGCCGGGGTCACCGAAATAATGGCGGCGGTGGAATACCTGGTCCGCCACCCGGAAGTTGAACACGGGGAAATAAAAATCGGTTTTACCCCCGATGAAGAGATAGGCCGTGGAGTTGATAAATTCGAAGTTGAACGTTTCGGCGCCGATTTTGCCTATACCATGGATGGCGGCGGAGTAGGGGAACTGGAATATGAAAACTTCAATGCTGCCGGCGCCAAGGTATTCATCCAGGGCCGGAATATACACCCGGGATATGCCAAAGGAAAGATGAAAAACGCCATCCTGATGGCCATGGAGTTTAACGCTTTGTTGCCTGTCAGCGAAAGGCCTGAATTCACGCAGGATTATGAAGGATTTTATCACCTCGTGAAAACCGAAGGTTCGGTGGAACATTCGATGCTTCAATATATCATCCGCGACCACGACAGGCATAAATTCGAGATGAAAAAGGAAGCCTTCAAAGCCTGTATTGATTTCATGAACCGGCGTTACGGCGAAAACACATTCACACTGGAGATGAAAGACCAGTATTACAACATGCGCGAAAAGGTGGAACCTGTTTATCATGTGGTTTCTACGGCACAGGAAGCCATGGAACTGACCGGCGTCGTTCCCAAAGTGGTTCCTATCCGCGGAGGGACTGATGGCGCGCGTCTTTCATACATGGGGTTGCCTTGTCCCAATATTTTTGCCGGAGGGCATAATTTCCACGGCAAGCTCGAATTTGTCCCGCTCGAATCGATGGTGAAGGCCACAGAGGTGATCCTTAAAATATCAGAGTTGTATACGCAGAGAGGCGAAAAAGCCTGAAAGCATATCTGCCTTAATATTCCACCGTCAGTTACCTGATAAACATCACAACTGATTTTTGTTTCCGGGCCCTCCTTGCTTCCGGGGATTAGTTTTTACTATGGCATAGGCCGGGCAAAAAGGGTCCGGCCCTTACTTCCGGGGCGGATACCCTGTTTTTCTCTTTCTTCAGGATGAATGAATGGTTGTTTTTATTGTATACCGTAGATGTGTCCTGTATAAGGAAAAAATCCTGCCCTCGAAATTCTCATTTCATATCATAACTGGTTGGTTGCGGAGGCTGCCATAAAGCAGCCGTGCTTTGGGGTATCGATAGATATATGCTATGGAGGCAATGACGCCTGTGATTGAAGGGATAGGGCAGGAACAGAAAACGGAATATGATAAAAGCGACAAAATTTTCACGGTTCATGAATTCAAATGGTCACATTGTTTTTATATGTATATGACAATTCAAAAACAATAAACCACTACTGCAACCCGAATATTTTTTATTAACAACGTTAAAATATGTAGTTTTTTTTCTGCTCTACCGGTAAAACCACTGATTCTCATCTCTTTTCGTAAACTCTTATCCAATCGACCTCCATCTGGTTGGGGAGCATGGTTTTTTCACCGGGCGATTTGGTAAAAGGTGTTGTTTCAGTTCCGATGGCCAGGTTTACTATGATCTGCAGCCTTTCGCCTTCGGGTGGCCAGGCTGGCTGCAGCCGGTATCGGCCGGCGTTAATTTCGCATCGTTTAAGGGTTTTGCCCCGTTTGTCGAGGTATCGGGTTATGCGCCATACTTCCAGGCTGTCGACCTCGAAGCGGATGAAGTTTTCGTCCCATTCCATAGCATAAGTATGAAACCCACGGGTGAGACGGGTCCTGCTTCGTAATCCCTTATCAAACTTATTACCGTTGGCCCAGGTCCTGATTCCCAGGTGCAGGTGCCTGGGTTTCTGCGTACCAGCCTCCAGTACATCAATTTCGGTAGCTTTTTGGCCAAACATCCAGAAAGCAGGCCAAAATCCGTTTCCTTCAGGCAGTTTGCATCTGATTTCATAACGACCGTAACCAAAGGCCTGTTTCGAATGGATCATTCCCGAAGTGAATTCCCGGCGGGAATCGTACCAGGTTGCCGGCTCACGGCGTGCAATGAGTTTCAGGGTCCCGCCGCTGGTTATCACGTTTGCATCACTATAAACCTGCCCTTCGGCACCATGAGTACGGCAAAATTCACAACTGTCGCTGCCGTCTTCCGAATAAGGAAACCATGTGTTCCACTTTTTCCTGTCAAGGTTGCGGTAATTGAATTCATCTTCAAATACCAGTACCCATCTTCCCTGCCGGCACAAATTTCTGGCAGGCAACAGGGTATCGCGCTGCGCGAAAACCTGGGAAATCGTGAGCGAAGAGAACAATAATGCCAAAAATCGCTTCATCTGCATACGGTTCATCATGGTTCTCAAAGATACAATAAGAAAAAATATCCCGTATCCGCCGGTATGAGTCCGGGAATGTAATCCTTTCATTCTGACTGTGTTTGTGTTAACTTTGATAGGTCAATCGTTATCCGAAATTCATCATGAAAAGCATCCTGGTAATTTATCCTGAACCTGATATCACGAAGATCGCCGTTTACAGCGAAACCAACCTGGTCTTCCTGAAATCGGTCAGGCATAAGCCTGAAGATATGGCAGCCTTTGCCGATTTCGCCGGCCAACTGGATTACCGTACGGGCCGGATTATGGACGAATTGAACGACAATCAGATAGAATTACAGGACATTGCGGTGGTTATGGCACGAGGAGGCCTGATAAAACCTGTAAAATCGGGTGTTTATCAGGTGAACGAAGCCATGAAGCGGGACCTGACAACGGGGGTAATGGGAAGCCATGCCGCCAACCTGGGAGGGCTGATTGCCGATAAGATCGCTTCTTTGTTGCCCGGGGCAGGCGCCTACCTGGCCGATCCGGTGGTGGTGGATGAACTCGAACCCATTGCCCGTATTTCGGGACTGCCGCAAATAGAACGTACCTCGATATTCCATGCGCTGAACCATAAAAGCATCTCACGTATGTATGCGGCCAGTATCAACCGCAAATATGAAGACCTGAGACTGATTGTGGCTTATATAGGCAGCGGGGGAGTGTCGATTGGGGCGCACAGTGGGGGACGGGTGATTGATGTGAACCAGGCTTTCGACGGCGACGGCCCTTTTTCTATGACACGTTCAGGGAGCCTTCCGGTGGGGCAGGTTGTTGACCTGTGCTTCAGCGGTAAATACACCCGGGATGAAATCCGGAAACTCATTACGGAAGAAGGCGGTATTGCAGCCTACCTTGGTACAAAGTCGCTGAGCAAGGTCCTGGAACTTATAGAGGAAGGCGACGAACACGCCATGTTTATCGTCGGGGCCATGATTTACCAGATTGCCAGGGAAATCGGCGCCGTGGCCACGGTCCTGGAAGGAAGGGTTGATGCCATTCTCATCATGGGAGCCATTATGAACAGCCGCTTCTTCAGCGAAGGCTTGCTGAAACGAATCAAAACAATCGCTCCCGTTTCGGTTTACACAGTTGTGAATGACCTTGATTCGCTGGCTGCCAACGGGATTGCCATTCTGCGCGGCGAGGCGCAAATCATTGAATACAAATGATAAACGGCGGTTTGATTACCAATGGGTGATTTCATCTTTAAAATATAGGTTTTCATTAAGTTAAATTTTCTAAATCAGCCTGAAAAGTATTCTGATCCGGAGAGGCGTGGTATGGGTTTTGTGTTTAATTATAATCGTGAACGGCTAATAAATCAAGGTTTATAGCCAAAGACTTGAGAGGGAGGAGGCCGCCTTGCCTCCATGAAGAAATGCTCCTCTGCTTGAGGAAATAGGTTGGGGTGAGGTGTCTGAAAAATAATTAACTCTCTCTGTCTGTCAGAAATGATTTAATCCTTGTACAAAAACCCAAATCCATGAAAACGATATGCTTGTTAACAGCCGCCATTCTCTTTTCTATCAGCGTGTCGGCACAGGAAACGGGGAAGCAGAAAAAAAGCAGGGAAGAAAAAGCTGCCGAGATGGAACTTAAGTTCCGGGAAACGCAAAATCTTCTTGACAGTGCCTGCTTCGTTCTCGAAGCGGACTATCTCGGCAACGGGTTCTATCGGGTGCCGGTGCTTTCAACGATTAATTTCATCATGGTGGATTCAGCCTCTTCTGTTATCCAGACGGGCAGAAATTTCGGACTGGGATATAACGGTGTCGGTGGGGTGACGGTTGAAGGCTCTATCACGAAATATACCGTCCGTCACGATAATAAGCGTAAATCGTTTTATGTAAGCTGGAATGTTTCCACCGCCATCGGATTCTATTATATCTCGATGCAGGTTTCAGCCTCGGGACGGGCAACGGCTACCCTGACGGGTAACAGCGCAGGAAGGCTGATCTATGAAGGCTGGCTTGTTCCTGTTCCTGCATCCGGCATTTACAAGGGTAGCAGGATTTAATCCTTTGACAGGCTGACTGGCCGAAGGAGCAGGCTGGGTAATATCTACTACTTTATAGAAAGATGCGGTCTTAGAAATTCCTACATTTGTTTCTTTTCAGAAACGGATGAAGATTTCGGCCCGCAGTTTTCTCTTCATTGCCTTTTCGGCCATCACTGCCGTCATCCTGTTCAATATCGGTGCTTTTTATGACATCTGGCCTGCCGGTAACATGTTGCTGGCCGCTTCCCGTTGGTCGGGCATCGCCGTTCTGGTTTGGTACGCTTTCCGCAGACGGTCGCTCACAAGCTGGATCCTTGTCAGCATGGTGGCTGGCGCGGAATTCGGCTATGACCTCCCGGCCATTGCCGTGCATCTTAATATCTGCAGTAAAATATTCCTCCGGATGGTAAAAACCATCATCGCACCGTTGCTGTTTGCTACGCTGGTGGTGGGAATCGCCGGGCATTCAAACCTGCGACAGGTGGGGCGCATGGGATGGAAATCCATCGTGTACTTCGAAGCGGTTTCCACCATTGCCCTGTTTATCGGACTGTTTGCCATTAACTGGAGCAAAGCAGGGACAGGTGTAGTGATCCCTCCCGAGATAGCGCAGCAGACGGTTCCCGAGGTAAAAGCCCACTCGTTCGAAGATATCGTGTTGCAGGTGTTCCCCGAAAATATCGCCAAGGCCATTTATGAAGGGCAGGTCTTACAGATTGTGATATTCAGCATTATCTTCGGCATCGCCGTGGCCATGCTTCGCGAGGATCACCGCCGGCGGATGGTGAATTTTGCCGAAAGCCTCTCGGAAGCCATGTTCAAATTCACAAACCTGGTGATGTATCTTGCCCCTGTTGCGGTTTTTGCCGCTATCGCCTATTCGGTGGGGCATATGGGACTGGGCATCCTCGGAAATCTTTTTAAGCTGCTGGCTACGCTCTATGTTGCGCTGTTCCTGTTTCTGCTGGGCGTATTACTGCCGGTTGCCCTGATACTGAAGATACCGGTAAAGAATTTTGTCCGTGCTATTTCAGAGCCCGCCACCATAGCCTTTGCCACTACCAGTTCCGAATCGGCCCTCCCGATCGCCATGGAAGCAATGGAAAAATTCGGGGTGCCGCGTAAGATCGTTGCTTTTGTAATTCCCACCGGGTACAGCTTCAACCTCGACGGAACCACGCTTTACCTTTCGCTGGCCACCGTTTTTGTGGCGCAGGTAGCAGGCATCCACTTATCCTTCGACCAGCAGTTGCTGATCGTATTCACCCTCATGCTCACCAGCAAAGGAGTGGCGGGCGTGCCGAGGGCTTCGCTGGTAATTTTGCTGGGTACGGCTGCCAGTTTCGGACTGCCGGCATGGCCTATCTTTATCATTCTGGGTATCGACGAACTGATGGATATGGCCCGTACTGCCGTGAACGTGATCGGCAACTGCCTGGCTACAGCCGTCGTTGCCAGGTGGGAAAAGGAATTTGATGAGGATGCGGCGAAACAGTTCACCACACGGATTATTGAGAAATAAGCATTAACTTTATTGCAGGTTTCCCGCCTTCCTTAACTAAAAAATGAAAAAGGCGATCCGTTGTTGGAGATGTTTCCGGAATCCTCCCCGCCATTCGTCTTACGGTTTCCTTAATTCTCGGAAGTTCAATACATGCACCCGGTTTCCGGCCCTGACAATGCAACAGGAGTAAAATACATATTGAGTCATGCAACAGCGGTTGGGTACGTCCGACCCGATTTAAAATCTATGATCATGAGCGGCAGGCTTTTTGCCATCGGGGATATTCACGGGTGCTTCGAACCGCTGAAGGCTTTGATCGAGGAAAAGATCCGGATCAGAAAGACCGACAAGGTGGTTTTTCTGGGCGATTATATCGACCGCGGACCTCAGGGCAAAGAGGTCATCGATTACATCATGAGACTTCCGGACAAAGGCTATGATGTCATCCCGCTTTCGGGCAACCATGAGGCTATGCTGCTCGATGCCTATGCCGATCAGGGAAACCTGCCTTTGTGGATCTACAACGGCGGATACACAACCCTGATGAGTTTTCATATCCGTTCGATACGGGAGCTGTCGGACAAATACCTCGAATTCTTTCGCGGACTGAAATACTGGCATCAAACCAGGAAATACATCTTTGTTCATGCCGGTTTTAACGACGAACTGGAAGATCCGTTCACTGACAAGTATGCCATGATCTGGGAATGCCGGCATCATTATGAAAACCCTGTCCTGAAGGATAAAGTTGTTGTGCATGGCCACCGGGCGGTTCCGGCTGAAATCTGCAAAATGAGCCTGAAAGAATCTTTTCCGGTCATTGATGTGGACACCGGGTGCGTTTACCGTAATTTTGAAGGATTTGGAAGACTTACGGCCGTTGAATTGTACTCAAAACGATGTTTTATTGTTGGAGCGGCTGATGCCTGATCAGAATTTCTTTCATTGCTGAACAAAAATTTGTTTCCCGGGCAAAAACATCAGGGTATCACGTTGCCGGAAATATTCCCCGACCTTTTCAAGCCATAGTTAAAGAAATCATCAGACCCGCTTCCGGAACATGCTGCCTTTCACCAATACGGTTGTTATCGGGTACTCCTCTCATAATACTTTATTACAAAACCACGGAAAAACAGCAGCCCGGCCGCACTGACCAGCGCGCTGATCCACCATATGGCGGACATGGAGACATGCTGGGCAATCAATCCGCCGGAGATCATTCCCAGTCCCATCCCGAGGTCCACAGCGGTGTAAAGCGTGGAATTGGCGGCTCCGCGGTGTTCGGTATCGGCCAGGTTGTTCACCATCGACTGGAACGTGGGAAATATCACGCCGTTGCCGAATCCAATGATGATAGCTGAAAGGTAGAATAGTGTTGCATTCCGCGCCATGGCCAGCAACGGGAAGCCGATCATCAGGAGTATGATGCACAGGGTAATGATCCTTCGCGGGCCGTGCCTGTCGAATTCCTTCCCGGAGGTAAGCCTTGCCGCAGCAATGCCGACGGAAAAGATGAGGAAGTAAAGGGAGGAATTCCGGATGCCGATCTCGCGTCCGTAAAGGGCGATAAACGAAAGCAGCGCGCCGTAGGAGATCATCGTGATGAAGACGTTCAGCGACGGGCGGACGGAGTTTTTATCGAACAGGCTGTCCCATTTGAACTGGATCCGCCTCCCGACCACGAAACGCTTGCGCATACGAATGGCATAGGCGCAAGCCAGACTGGCCAGGCTCACCAGGCAACCCGTAACGAACAAGGCCAGGTAACCCCACTGGTTACATACAAATAGCCCGATCACCGGTCCTACGGACATGCCCAGCGTGGTGGACAATGCAAAATAACCGATGCCTTCGCCGCGTTTCGAAACGGGCACAATGTCAGCGGCAACCGTAGAGCCCGAAACGGTGGTAAATCCCCAGGTGATGCCCTGCGCGAAGCGGAGCAACATGATGGTCAGGATTGTGAAGGCAACCAGGTACCCTGCGAACAGAAAAGCATATATGATCAAGGCCAGTAAGAAGATGGTGCGGCGGCCGAACCTGTCGAGCGTAAATCCTGAAAAGGGACGTACCAGCACCGAGGCGATGGTATATGCCCCGACCACTACGCCAACCTGGCTTTTCGAGGCGTGCAGATCATTGACGAGGTATATGGGTAATGCCGACAGGATTGCATAGTAGGTGATGTACATCAAAAAGTTGGACAAGACAAGGAAGATAAAATCCCTGTTCCAGATTTTCTCATTCATAGCTCCGGGTTCAGAATCTTTCGGCAGGCAAAATTACCAATAATA
>DAONEP010000076.1:0-11975 GCA_035403165.1 Bacteroidales bacterium
AATAAAAGTAAAAGGCCCCGAACCGGTAACATTGATGGATACAGGAACCGTACTTACCCCGTCATCGCACACCGGACCTCCGCCGCTTATTGTTGCCTGAGGGCATGATGCCTGCGGAGCATTATATGTCTGGGTAAACTTACAGGACGTATCGGCCGAAAAGACAGCCGTTAACGCATGCTGTTGCCCATCGCAGGTTATATTGGACAAGGAATAAGCCAACGGGCTGTTAAACGGCGCCGTAAATGTCTGCGATACAACCGGTAAAGCCGTACTATCGGTAATTGTAAGTGTTCCTGTTTCCGGCGGATTCGTAAATTCGATATTCCCGGAAACTGAAAATGAATTTGTTGCCGGATTGCAAACTGAAACATCGGTGGTAATAGCGAGAATTGAACAATTTAGTACAATATCACAATTAGTGATGCCACTTCCTCCCGTTTGAGAAAAAGTGATAGTGCCATAATGTCCAGATGTTGCTGCAAAATTTGTCATCAGCAAAATGTATATCTCGCCAACTTGGGCATTTAATATGTCACATACTTCGAAGGGGTCTGGAGAATAGCTGCAATCAACAACATTTCCTGCCGTCAATCCATTACTACAGCCTGCTGTAAGACTAGTGAACGGCCCCCAACAAATAAAGTCAACATCTATGGGAGATCCGGTCAAATCAACTTGCTCAATATTGATTATAATATCACCATTTTGCTGAACCTGCATAAAATACCATGCCGGGGCAGGCTGCGACGATAAGCATCCGTAATAAGGATATCCATTGACTGGTGGTGGGGCAGTTCCTTGGTTTCCCGAAGGAAATGTGTATGTATTCTGAGAACAGGCAACTTCTGCATCTTCACAGATAGGGTTGGCATTGGGGCCCTCAATGCGGGCATCCTGGTTTGCAGAATTTTCAGGAATGAATTCCGAAGATGCCACATATTGCGCCTTGGATGTATTATCCATTGTGATCTCCGCAATTACCGCTGCACGATATAATTCCTGCATTACTTTAATTGCTTCTTCCCGGTTATATTCTTTCGTATAGAAAACAGCAGAAGTTAAGTTCCAATCGGACTTTGACCTGATATATAGTTTTTTCGATACAGCAAGCTCCAGAAAATAGAGTTTTTCAAAGTCCGTCTTAAGTTCAGACATCTGAACCTGATAGTAATCCCTTGACTTATCACAAGACAGGTATGTCACAAATGGATTTTCACCCGCTTCAGGTTCATTTTGCTGAACAGCTAGACCTGGTAACGTTTCAGGCTCCCGGATTTGTTTTACATTTTGTAAAGGAGTTACTTGTCCGTAAACAAAGCTGCCGCATGCGATAAAGCATAACGCCACAAAACTCAGAACAGCCTTGTGCCTGTAATGATATTGCATAAGATTCATTTAATCAGGAAATAACAAAAGGAGTATCCAAAATTACTAGTTTTTCCGTTTCGCCGGAAAAAAACCGAAAGATATTCGTCAATCATGATTTGAATGCCCTCCCCATCCCGGATGAACAGCCGGAACCTTTCGGGAGATTGGCCCTGATTTCGAAAAACGAATCAGAACAACCTGTTACAGAGCGTTCTGTATAAAACAATAAGCCCTTTTGATTTTTACCACCCGCTCGACAGCACATCGATAATATGCATGGTTTTAATGGGTAGTTTATGCTTGTCGATGTATCCCTGCTGGTGCATGAGGCATGACGAGTCGGTGCTTACGATGAATTCCGCACCGGTATTCAATGCATTTTCAATTTTCTGCCCGCCCATAGCAGCAGATATCGCTTCGTGCTTTACCGAAAACAGTCCGCCGAATCCGCAACATACACTGCTATCCTTCATTTCGCGCAGTTCGAGACCCCTGACATTTGCCAGAAGCCGCCTCGGCTGGTCGGTGAGCCTGTACTCGCGCAATGCCGAACATGAATCGTGAAAAGTGACGATGTGTTCGAAGGTCGCCCCGACATCTTCCACCTGCAGGATGTTCACCAGGAAGTCGGTAAATTCGAAAATGTTCTTTTTCAATTGGTGATATTCGTTGTGAAGCGCCGAATTGTAGAACATTTCATCATAATAGTTCCTTACGAATCCTACGCACGAAGCCGACGGACTGACGATATAACGGTTGTTGGAGAAATCGCGGATAAACTTCTCCCCCACTGCTTTGGCTTCATCCCAATAACCCGCATTGAATGCCGCCTGTCCGCAACAGGTCTGTACAGGGTTATAATGAACCTTTACCCCGAATTTTTCGAGTATCTTCACCATGTTGAAACCGGTTTCAGGATAAAGCTGGTCGATAAAACAGGGAACAAAAATATCTACATCAAGGGGTGAAAGCATGTCTGACAATTTAAATGCTGGCTCTGAAACAGAATGCCCCAAAACGTTCCGGGCACATTTCTGTAAAAACAAAAATATACAAATAGAGCCCCTGCTGAAAATGAAGTTTTCAACCGGATGTTAATAAAAAGGGCTGTCATCTATTCCCAACAGAAATTTTCAAACCGGAAACCTGCTGATTTCAGGTCATTCCAGAAACCGGGATAAGACTTCCGCACTTCCGCCGGGTTATCGATCCCGATTTTCCCGGTTTTAAACGCCAGCGGGGCAAAAGCCATCGCCATGCGGTGGTCGTTATACGTATGGATGACGATTTTGTCGTCCCCTGAGACCGGCTGGTTTCCGGCAATTACCAGATCGGAACCTTTTTCGGCATGAACGCGATACCCGGTTTTCGTCAGTTCCGAAACCAGCGCCGACAACCTGTCCGTTTCCTTGATCCGCAAACCGGATAATCCCGTCAGCCGGGCCGGGATATTCAGACCTGCGCAGGTTACCGCCACTGCCTGAGCCAGATCGGGGCAGGAGGTGAAATCCTGAATAAAAGATTCGTCAGACCGGATGCGGTACTTTTTCAACAGGATGCCTTCCGCAGTTTCGGTGGTACCTACACCCAGTTTTTCAAATATTCCGGCGGCTATCGCATCGCCCTGGAGACTATTAAAACTAAGCCCGGGCAGGATGACTTCAGTCTCATCCGAAAGGGCAACAACTTCGTACCAGAAAGCGGCTGAACTCCAGTCGGCTTCCACGCTCAAGCCATCAACCGGGGGCGTATAGGGTTTTCCCGCAACACGGACCAGATCGGACGCCACGGTCACATCAGCGCCGCATTGCTGCATGATCCCTGCTGTCATGGCGATATACGGGGCTGAAACGGCTCTGCCTGTAATACGGATATTCAACCCGCCGGGCAACGACGGGGCTATCAGCATCAAGGCGCTGATAAACTGGCTGCTGACATCGCCGGGCGCTGATACAGAATTTCCTCCTTTAATCGCGCCCCCCCGTATTGCGAGCGGCGGGAATTCTTTTTCGCCTGTATACCGGATATCGGCGCCCGATTCCATGAGCGCATCTGCCAGCACACCTACCGGACGTTGTTTCATCCGGCCGGAACCCGTCAGAAACCAATTGCCGGGAGTAACGGCCAGCAGGGCCGTCAGGAACCTGAAGACGGTTCCTGCATCTCGGCAATCAATCGTTTGGGGGGTCCGGCATCGGGCCGATGCATTCACCATGGCCAGCAATTCCTTTAACAAAACCGTATCGCCGGCGTCCGAAAGGTTTCTGATCGCGAGTGTACCACCTGATAACTGGCGTATGATCAACAGGCGGTTGCTGATGCTTTTGGAAGCGGGCAAATGCACTGAGGTTCTGACCAATGGCGTCGCCGGAGGAATAACGATCATGCCAGAAAGGAATGGTTTATATCGCTGGTAAAGGTAACGAAAATGAAAGGATTAATCTTCAGCAGTTTAACGGCTGTTCATTATTGACGCCGCAGGCAGGGTATATTACGAAGTTGGTGATCAGGGGGAAGAGAGGTTTCAGAATTTGAAAATTTGAAAATGTATAAATTTGAAAATTTCAGTTTCTGATTACCGGTTTCTTTCGGACGTTGGCTTTAGCTGTTGGCTCTTGGCGTTCTGAGTTCTGAGTTCTGAATTTTGTGTTTTGCGTTTTGCGTTCAGCTTTTGGCCTGCCGTCTTACCCACAACCCCGCCCAGGCAGGTAAACTTTTAGCCGTTGGTGTTTTGAGTTGTGTGATTCGTTGTTCGTGATTCGTGTTTTGCGTTTTGCGTTTTGCGTTTTGCGTTTCGTGTTCTGCGTTCTCCCTTCTCCGTCCTCCGTTTTGCGTTCTCCGTTCTTCCTCCTCCCCTGCCTGCCACCCGCAGGCTTACGCAAGGCAGGCAGGCCTGCCCGCTCACTCACGTCCTTCGCTGGCAGGTAAAGTTCTCCCTGCCCCCTGCCTCTTGCTCCTTGCTCCTTGCTCCATGCCCATTACCGGAGAAGTGTAAAAAGGAATTCAGGCTGTCTTTACAGATTCACGTAATAGTGCAGACTTTCGCGAACGAGGCTTTCGCTGGGATACTGGTCAACGAGGGGGGCTCCGGGGCTTCCCAGCAGGGTAAAATTGATTTCGCCTTCCTGTTTCACCTTTTTATCATACAGCATGATTTCGATCAGTTCGTTGCCGGCAGGAGCGTAAAAAATGGTTTTACGGAAATGTTCCATCACCAGCTCCACAATTTCATAAAGGACGGAGATGGGCAACCCGCAATGTTTCACCGAGATAAAGGCTTCGCATATCAAGCCAGCCGCCACGGCTTCTCCGTGGAGCATGGGTTCGGACATATGCATGGCCGACCATGTTTCGAATGCGTGCCCGATGGTATGACCGAAATTCAGCACATTGCGAATCCCTTTATCCAACGGGTCCTGTTTTACGACCCTCATCTTAATAAGCGCTGACTGCTTTATGGCCGATGGCGCTGACACGATTTCCGTCGGGGATATCTTTTTCAGGTCTTCAAAACTTTCGCCATCAATCAGGGCGTGTTTGATCATTTCCGAAAAGCCGGAAAGTATATGCCGGGCAGGAAGTGTTTTAAGGAAATCGGGAAATACACAAATAGATTCCGGCTGGCTGAAAGTACCGATCTGGTTTTTCAAACCAGCCAGGTTGATTCCGTTTTTACCGCCGATGGCAGCGTCCACCATCGCCATAAGGGTAGTGGGAACCATGACGAACGGCATTCCCCGGCGATAGGATGAAGCAGTAAATCCACCCACATCACAAAGGACGCCCCCGCCTAAACAGAAAAGCAATGAATCGCGCAAGGCCCCTTTTTCCGAGAGTTGTTCCCACACCGAAACTGCCGTATGGAAATTTTTAGCTTTTTCACCTTCGGGAATTTCAACAATCCTGGCATTGGACAAGGAAGGATGGCGTTCGGCCAGTTGGGGATAACAATACTTTTTGGTATTCTCATCAACAAGAATAAATATGCCGGCCTTTGCATGCCTGTTCACCACCTCATCAATGGCAGAAGAAGCCTCCGGACCGAAATATGGAGCTACAATATCCTGCATTCCAAAGAATTATTTCTCAATAGCATTACTAACCACAGAACGTGATAATTAACCAAGACCTCACCCTAACCCTCACAATCAGACCTCACCCCAACCCCTCTCCTAAAGGAGAGGGGCTCTCCTCCGCGATGGCCCTGCATCCCCTTCCTGCAAATCCTTTAACTAAAACCTTGATTTATCAGCCGTTCACTATTGTTTCAAAAGTACAAAAAGTGTTTATTTCAATGGTATAAAAATTTATAAATTTTTATTACCGATAAATTATCGGCTTATTATGCGGCCAAACGAAACTGTTTCCCGGATGCAGAACCTGCAAATTGTCGTATCTTTGGACCGTGATCCGAAACACATCCATACAGCCCGGCCATTATTGCCTTTCGCTCTACCATCATACAGGGCGCGGCCTTTATGAGTGCTGGATGTGCTGATCCCTTCCGTTTTCCTTTCTCTTTTCCTCATAGCGAATAAATTTCGCCTTTCACCGGCTTATCTTTATCGTTAGGGGATATAAGCATCTTGTCAGGAATTATTTTTACCATAAAACAGGAAGAGAAAAACAATGAAAGGGTTGATTTTCGACATCAAACGATACTGTGTTCACGACGGGCCGGGGATCCGGACGACTGTTTTCCTGAAAGGCTGCCCGCTCAACTGCCTTTGGTGCCACAATCCCGAAAGCCGCCTGCACGAAATACAATACGTACACCGCAAACGGAATATCGGCAACCAGGAGTTTGAAGAAGAGGAGATCATCGGGCGATGGTACACTGTGGCCGAAGTCATGAAAGAGCTTGAGAAAGACAGCCTTTTCTATGATGAATCCGGCGGCGGGATCACGCTTTCGGGAGGCGAGCCGCTGATGCAGGCAGGTTTCACCGGGGAACTGGCCTCCGCCTGCCGCCAACGCGGATGGCACGTAGCCCTTGACACTTGCGGGTATGCATCCCGCAGCTCTTTCGAAAAGGTGGTGCCTTATATCAACCTGTACCTTTATGACCTGAAAGGAATGAACAACGCCGACCACCTGATCCATACCGGCGTTGAAAACAGCCTGATACTCGACAACCTCATTTCTCTGCTCGATGGTGGGGGCAAGGTCATTTTTCGATACCCGGTGATCCCCGGCATGAACGACAGCGAAAACCACCTGCTCGATCTGATGCATTTCCTGATGAACCTCAGGTCAACCCAGCGTGAAATCCACCTCCTGCCCTATCATACCATTCAGAAAAGCAAGTACGAAAGGCTTGGGCTAACTTACCGGTTAAGCGAACTTCCGGCAGCCACCGATGAATCGCTCAGGGAGATGAAGGCAGGGCTGGAATCCATAGGCTATACCGTCAGGATTGGCGGTTAACCCAATCCGGAAATCATTTTATTCATCCAGTAACAACCCGAGAATCAAAAAACATAATTCGCCATGATGACCGACCGCATTAAAAAACTTCGTCAACAAAGCCTTGATGCCGTTAACCGGCTCACTCCGGAGCGCGCCCTGCTGGTTACCGAATTTTACCGCGACAACCGTGAATTTTCAATCCCAGTGCAACGCGCACTCTGCTTTAAATACATCCTTACCCATAAAAGTATCTGCATCAACGATGGCGAACTCATTGCGGGTGAGCGCGGCCCGGAGCCCAAGGCCACTCCTACTTACCCCGAGGTCAACCTGCATTCGATGCATGACCTGGAGGTATTGAATTCACGGCCAAAGGTTTCGTTTAAAGTTGACGACGAGATGCGGTTGGCATATGAAAACGTGGTCATCCCTTTCTGGAAAGGGAAAAGCCACCGCGAACGGATGTTCGCCGAAATGACTCCTGAGTGGATCAGAGCCTATGATGCCGGAATGTTCACCGAGTTCCAGGAGCAGCGCGCGCCGGGGCATACCGTCCTTGGTAAAAAGATTTACAGCATGGGAATGCTGGACATCATCGGTGAAACAGACCGGGCATACGCAATGCTGGACATTGAGAACGACAGGGATATCCTGCCGAAGAAAGAAGAACTGAAAGCCATGCGCATTGCGGCCGAAGCGCTCATCCTGTTCGCCGAACGCCATGCCGCGGAACTGGACAACCTGGCGGCTTCGGAAACCGACGCCGGCCGCAGGCAGGAACTTATAAACATGGCGACCATCTGCCGCAACGTACCGGCCCACGCCCCGCAAACATTTCATGAAGCGCTGCAATATTACTGGTTCGTGCATCTGGGAGTCATCACCGAGCTGAATCCCTGGGATTCCTTCAATCCCGGACGTCTTGACCAGCATTTATACCCCTTTTATAAACGCGAAACCGAAGCCGGAACGCTTACCCGCGAAACCGCTGAAGAGTTGCTCCAGTCGTTCTGGATTAAATTCAACAACCATCCTGCCCCTCCCAAAGTAGGCGTTACCGCCCTCGAAAGCAACACATACACCGATTTTGCCCTGATCAACCTGGGCGGCGTGCAGAGCGACGGTTCGGATGCCGTGAACGAACTCACGTTTCTCATTCTCGACGTGATCGAAGAGATGAGAATACTGCAACCCAGCTCCATGATACAGTTGAGTAAGAAGAACCCCGACAGTTTTCTCCACCGCGCCCTCAGGATTGTAAAAACCGGTTTCGGCCAGCCTTCCATCTTCAATACCGATGCCATCGTGCAGGAACTGCTGCGACAGGGAAAAAGCGTTGAAGACGCCCGGAACGGAGGCGCCAGCGGCTGTGTGGAAACCGGTGCATTCGGCACCGAAGCCTACATACTCACCGGCTATTTCAACCTTACCAAAGTCCTTGAACTCACGCTGAATAACGGCCATGATGCACAAACCGGCGAACTGATTGGCCTGCAGACCGGTGAAGCTTCCTCATTCAACTCGTTTGACGAACTGATGTCGGCTTACCGGAAGCAACTTCGTTATTTCATCGATATAAAAATCAAGGGTGAAAACATCATCGAGCAGCTATATGCCCGTTACCTGCCGGTTCCGTTCCTGAGCCTGCTCATTGACGATTGCATCAAAAACGGGCGCGATTATACCGCCGGCGGAGCACGGTACAACACTTCCTATATTCAGGGCGTCGGGCTGGGAAGCCTTACCGATTGCCTTACCGCGCTGAAATACCATGTATTCGACAACCATAAGATCTCATTGGCGGAGATGTTACAGGCCTTGTCGGAAAACTTTACCGGTCATGATAAACTGCGTTATGACCTGGTATATAATACCCCGAAATGGGGGAACGACGACGATTACGCCGACGATAACGCCCGGATGATTTTCGAGATTTTTTATGACGCCGTGAATGGACGTCCGTCGCCAAGAGGCGCGACCTACCGCATTAATATGCTTCCTACCACATGCCATGTATATTTCGGCAGCAAGATCAACGCCACCCCCGACGGGCGGCTGGCCGGTGAGCCGTTGTCGGAAGGCATTTCGCCTGTTCAGGGCGCTGATAAATCCGGCCCGACAGCCGTACTCAAATCGGCATCTAAAATCGACCATATCCGCACCGGGGGAACGCTGTTAAACCAGAAATTCACCCCGTCGTTTTTCGACAGCGAAGAAAGTATTGCCAAACTCGGAAAACTGGTAAGAACTTATTTCCGCATGGACGGCCATCATATCCAGTTTAACGTGGTGTCGGCAGCCACGCTGAAAGACGCACAGAAACACCCGGAAAAATACCGCGACCTGATTGTACGCGTTGCCGGGTACAGCGACTATTTCAACGACCTGGGCGAAGACCTTCAGAATGAGATCATCCGCCGTACGGAGCATGAAAGCGCCTGATGATTCCGATAGATAATACAGAAGTAGTTTTTACGGAATTATTCACCTGTGCCGGAAATGTGTAATTTCGGGTTGTCAAGTTTTGCCCTAACCTTAACCTGAATGTCGTCATACGTCACCCGATCGCTGTTAAGCGTATTGTTTTTTATATCCTTGTCCGTCAACGGACAGAATGCCCTTATCCGTAAGATTTTCCCCGATTCCGCATATAACTGCCGCGATCTGCAATATCAAAGCATGCAGCTTATTCCTTTGTATTACGGGAACCGCGATTTCGATACGGCCAATGCCATCCTGGATTACTGGGCGGGACAATGCTCCACGGACGAAACTATTTTCAGGACGCGCATATTGTTTGCCATCGACAACGGCACTTTCAGCGATTCGTTGTTTAAAAATGACGGATTCACTTACTACCTTGATGTTTACAAAGAGCTGGCCAATGACACTTCCGGCAGTTCCCTGTACTACTACCCGTATTATTATGTGGATGAAATAGAATTGCTGAAATGGTACAAAACGTTTACCGACAGCATTGCTTTCCGTTGCCTGACCTATACCGACCTTTCGCCCGAAGAACGTTTTTTTGCCACCTATTATGCCTATCCATCCGACAGCATCTATACGCTGCTTTTTGCTAAAGTATATGACAGCACGGCCTTAAAAAAAATTGCGTCGGAACCCGTGTACGGTAAAATGGAAAATACCCAGGGCCATTATTCCTTCAGCACCGGTATGTGGATTCCCGACCAGCGCCTTGATACACTGGGCCGTCACCCGTATCTGGGTGCGCAAATCGGGTTGAAACACAACCGGTACCTGGCCGACCTGGTGCTGGACCTGCGTTTCGGAAGTTCGCCCAACACCTACCAGGTTGTCATTGATGGTGAAACCTGGGATACCGAAAAGTTTTTCGAAATGAGCTGGCGCCTCGATTTCGGGTATGAATTGTTTAATATCCGGAGGACAGAAATGCTCTTTCTGGGAGGGCTGGGCTACGACTGCATCAACGCGGTTAATGAAACCAACGATCCCGACAATGAAGACGACGACGTGAGTAAATACCTGCATTCGTTCAACATGAACCTTGGCGGAAGTTACCGTTACTACCTGAATAACAACCATTACCTGGCTGTGACCGGGAAATACCACGTCCTCAATTTCCGCAACAAAGGCGGCACCGACCTGAAAGGCAATGCTTTAACATTATCCCTTGAGTATGGTTTTGGCATGAACCGCTGGCTCAACGACAGGAATACGATACTGAGAAAGAAAACAAAAAATTACCGTCAGCAGGTCAGGCAAAGCCTGTAATGCTGGTCCGGAGGAATCATGCAATATTTATCGGAATAATCCGATGAGTAACAGGACGACTCTATTTGCCTACCGTCTTCCAGATTTTCCCATCCTGGGTAATATGCCACAGCGTGCCGGCGGCGCTCCCGTTGGCAACCGCCTCATAGAGGGATTTGGTAAGGCTGATTTCAGGCCTGAAAGGTTTCCCGTTGACCTGATAATCCGAAAACCCTAACGATTTAAGGTTGGCCGTATAGGAACCATTTTTCCCGAACCATGCTTTTTCCCTGAAATATAGTTTCCGCAACGCCTGCATGATGGAATAATCGGGATTTTCAAGGTAGATGTCGGTTCCGCTTCCGGCGGTCTTAGCCGAAAATTGCAGGAATCCCCAGGTTTCAGGCTGGTGCATGGCTATTACACCCTGCGGCGACCAAACCCAGTTATCTTCCGGTAAAGGCTTTTCTTTTCCATCGATGAGGCGCGTGCGCTTCACGTAGCGGCCATTCACAATATCCATGGTCCATTCAACGCGGGAGAAATTGATCCTTATCTGGTCGCCGGCACCCGGACGTTTCCCCCCGGTGTTCACCTCCGAGATTGCATCGAGAGGCAGCGCCACTTCCACATACCAGCCGCTGTCGGTATCGCAGGGATTGTTGATAGTGCCATCAACAAACGCCCCTGATTTCATCCCGTTATAATTCCAGTTATCAACGGCCACATTCCACACCACGTCGTCGCGGTAAGGTTTCGTGATCAGCAAATCCCATTGCGTATTAAAGGCATTCATCTCATATTCAAGGTAGTTATGGGTGTCGCCATCCGGATCGATGAAAATTTCAAAATCCGGGTCATAAAAAATGACCGATTCCCTTTCGGTGAGTGTTGCCCAAACATGCGGTTCCTCCAGGAATGCAGCAACATATAAATAATTATCATCCCAAAGCATTTTGGCCCTGGTTTTAAGCCGCGGTTCCGGTTTCGCCGAACCTTCGATATCCCCGAAATATTCTGTCCAGGGCGCTTTGCCCCAGTCGGCTTCGTTTAACTTTCCGTCAATATTCAGGGGAGCAGAAGTCCTGTAACACACATAATGCCTGGGCTGAACGGGAACGAGAGGCTCCTGCGGCCTTGCCTTTAACAGCAGGAAGGCAGAAAAAACAAAAATCAGAAGAAAGGTGCGGTTCATACCTTGAGGTTTTAAGTTGTTTACGATATACAGGATTATATCAGAATGCCGGTCCATAGGTTATCCCCGAGCCCGGATTCCGGACTGAGAAATTGAAGGCAGGAGCCGGCAGCCAACAATCACACCGGAAATGCCGTCAGCAATGCCGCTGATTTCCGCAATCCTGCCACTGCCCCGTTATCCACCAACGGGAAACCGGACCTTCTTCCTGATGATTCCGCGGCAAAATAACAAAATTATACCGATGGAACATTCGTAATCGTCC
>DAONEP010000077.1:0-11848 GCA_035403165.1 Bacteroidales bacterium
TGCGAGAGGAGAAGATGCGATCGGAGAGTAGAAAACTTAGGGGTACTGAAGATTTATACCACGGAGACATGGAACACTTAGGCACTAAGGGTATTTTACCACAGAGTCACGGAACACGAAGAAAAACAGAGCATTACACTATTCTTAGTGAAACTTAGTGACCTCGGTGCCTTAGTGGTTAATAAAGCAGCCCTGTTCCCGCACCAATTGTCACAAGTCATGAATCCAATTTACAGGAACGCCATCCGTTTTTCACGGTATTTTACTATGTTTGTATATTAAAAATCCAGGCTATGACCGACACCACAAACCAGCCAGTTCCAACCAGTGCGGGGAGCATGCAACCCGGGAAACCGATCAATAATTTTCTGCGCCGGTTAAAGCGTGTTTTTCGCTGGTTTATCTTTATCCTGTGCCTGTTTATCGCCGTTTTCATTTACTGGAAATATTTCTTCACTTACAGTGAGGGTTACAGGGCGGGCTTATTGCAGAAATTTTCACGCAAGGGGACTATTTTCAAGACCTATGAAGGTGAAATCATCCTGAGCAGCGTACAAAGCAATAAGGAGATTATGCTGGCATCCGAGAAGTTTTTCTTTTCGGTGAAAAACGAAAAAGTAGTAAGGCAACTCGATAGCATTCAGGGGCATTTCATCGTGATTCATTACGAAGAGAAAAACGGGGTGTTGCCGTGGCGCGGGGAATCTCGATACCTGGTCGACAGCGTCCGCGTAGAGAGGTGACGGATAGGGGAGAACAAAAAGATTTACTTCAGGGTATAATTCCGGAAATAGTTATAAAGCTCCTGCTGCGATTGAATCTTCTCTTTCCCGGGTTCCCTTTCCTTGTATTCATTAATGTTTTTCTCCCCGAGATATCTTGATTTGGCGTTGTCGCGAAGCTGGATTTGCAGCATCGACATCAATTCCTGTTGTAAGGATTTGTCGTAAACCGGACATGCCGTTTCTATCCGGTTATCGAAATTACGCACCATCCAGTCGGCCGAAGAAATATAATACTTGTTGCTGCCCCCGTCGCAGAACACAAATATTCGTGTGTGTTCCAGATAGCGGTCCACGATGCTCACCGCTTCAATATTCTCGCTCAGTCCTGCAACGCCGGGAACCAGGATACAGATACCCCTGACAATCAAACGGATATTTACGCCGGACTGGCTGGCTTCATATAGTTTTTTTACAATTTTCTCATCAGCCAGGCTGTTCAGTTTCAGGAGCATCCAGGCTTCCTTCCCTTTCCGGGCATTTCGTATTTCGTTATTGATAAGCCGGATGAAGTGACTGCGCATACTGAAAGGCGCCACAACCAGGTGCCTGAAATGCGGAACACTGTATTTGGAATCGAAAAGATGAAAAACGGCATTCACTTCCGAGGCTATTTCCTTATTAGCTGTAAACAGCGTTGAATCGGCGTAAACTCTGGCCGTTGTTTCATTGAAGTTGCCTGTGCTGATGCCGGCGTAGTAAACGTTTTTCTCTCCGGGTTCATGGCGGCGGATCAGGAGCAGTTTGGCATGGACTTTTAAACCCGGGATGGACTGGATGACGCGGACGCCTTCTTCCTGCATTTTTTCGGCCCAGAAGATATTGGCTTCTTCATCGAACCTGGCCTGCACTTCCAGGAAAACCGTCACTTCCTTGCCGTTTCGGGCGGCATTGATGAGGGCGTTTACCACATTGGATGAAGTAGCGACACGGTACAGCGTCATTTTTATAGATCTCACCTGAGGATCGATGGAAGCTTCGCGAAGCAAATCGATAAGGTGATGGAACGACTGGTACGGGTAATGAACCATGATATCGCCTTTGCGGATGCACGAAAAGATGCTCTCCTTTCCCGAAAGGGCGGGGTGCGGCAACGGCGGCCATTTTTCAAAGGTCAGTTGCGGTATTCCCGGATCGGGAAAGTTCATAAAGTCGCGGAAGTTATGATAACGTCCTCCGGGGAGAACCGTATCACGCTTGCTGATCTGCATTCTGGAAAGCAGTTGATTCAGCAATGGCTCGGGCATGTGGCGGTCATAGGTAAATCTTACCGGTGATCCGACATCACGCTGTTTCAGGCTCTCGCTCATGATTTCCAGAAAACTCTTCGAAATATCGCTGTCGATATCAAGTTCGGCATCCCGCGTAAACTTGATCGTATAGGCCCTGAACAAATTGTACCCGAATACCGGGAAGATATCGCCGAGGCAATAACGGATCACATCATCGAGAAGGATCAAATACTTTTTTTCGCCCTCTTCCGGCAAACGGATGAACCTCGGCAGCGGGCCTACAGGAACTTCGATGAGGGCATACCGTTCCTTTTCCGGATTGTTACGAACCTGCAAAACAACGGCAAGGTACTGCGAACGGTCGTCGAGCGAAGCCGCTTTCAGGTTGCCGAGCATAATCGGGAACAATTGCGGGCGCACATTTTCCTGAAAATAGGCCGAAACAAATTCCCCCTGCTCCTTGGTGAGTTCTTTTTCGTTGAGAATGAACAGATTGTTTTTGGCCAGCTCATGGACGATAGTGCGGAAAATGCCCTGGAATTCAATCTGTTTTTGCTTGTCAATCAGGCTGATTTCTTTGAGGGTTTTTCTCGGACTGATGTTTACTTCGCCGTAAAGCTTTTTATTTATTCCCGACATGCGGTTGAGGGTAGCCACGCGGGTACGGAAAAACTCGTCGAGGTTGTTGGAGTAAATACCCAGAAACTTGATTTTTTCGAGCAACGGCGTATCGGGATCAATGGCTTCCTGCAGCACGCGTGCATTGAAATGCAGCCATGAAATTTCCCGGTTCACGGTAAGTGTTTTTTTCTTGGGCATTCTGTATGGAAATTAAAGTCAAAGATAACGATATATCATATCGGATGCAATAATGCAATCGGAAACATTATGTTATCATGGAAGGAAACACCGTGAATTCCACTTCGGACCTGCACGACGCCACTTCGCACCAGTCATCGGTGATGAACCTCAACGCCACCACGCCTGAAGTAGGCAGTGATTCTACCTGGGTTTTCAGAAACCGAAACGCAAATATCCCGATGCCGGGGTTGTGCCCAACAATCATGACGCGATCCACATCGTCGGGTAATGCAAACAGGATATCGTAGAAAGTATCGGGATGAGCGCCATATATTGCTTTCTCAATGATGAAATCCTTCTCTTTTATCCCCAATTCCTTCCCCAGGATTTTCGCGGTCTCCGTGGCCCTTAGGGCATGACTGGTGATTATTTTATCAACATGCGTTTCCCTTGCCGAAAGGTATTTGGCGATTTTCATTGTCCGTTTACGTCCTTCGCCGGTGACCGGGCGTTGTAAATCGGAAACTGAAAGGTCGTCGTGCGACGCTTTGCCGTGGCGGACAAGGATGACGGTTTTCATTTTAATGAGATTTCAACGGAAAGTAAAAATTATTACGAATTTACGCCAAGTTGCCGCCCATTAACCAATTTACATTCAGGATATCACGGGCAGAAAACAAAACGGCGCCCCTGGTTGAAGCGCCGTTGAATTATAACACGTTATTTTGATACGATCAATAGGCAAACAGGGGGAACCCGCTCATCATATCATTTACTTTGCCGCGAACTTTTTCGATGACGGCTTCGTTTTCGATATCAGAGATTACTTCGTCGATAAGGTCAACAATGACGCCCATGTGCTCTTCTTTCAACCCCCGGGTTGTAATGGCCGGAGTGCCGACGCGGATACCGGAAGTGGTAAACGGGGTGCGGCTGTCGAACGGGACCATGTTCTTGTTGATGGTAATATCGGCTTTAACCAGTGTGTTTTCAACCAGTTTTCCGGTGATTCCGGGGAATTTTGAACGCAGGTCGATCAGCATCAGGTGGTTATCGGTTCCGCCTGAGATCACCTTGTAACCTTTATCGGTAAATGCTTTCGACATTACCCGGGCATTCTTTTTCACCTGGATGATATATTCCATGTACTCGTCGCTGAGGGCTTCACCGAAGGCAACTGCTTTGGAGGCAATTACATGTTCGAGCGGGCCGCCCTGAACTCCGGGGAATACGGAGCTGTCGAGCATGGCCGACATCATCTTGGTTTCACCCTTTGGCGTCTTTATGCCCCAGGGGTTTTCGAAATCCTTGCCCATCAGGATCATCCCGCCGCGCGGTCCGCGAAGGGTTTTATGGGTAGTGGTTGTGACGATATGGCAATAAGGAATGGGGTCGTTGAGCAATCCCCTGGCTATCAGTCCGGCAGGATGGGCGATATCGGCCATCAGGATGGCGCCGATTTTGTCGGCAATGGCGCGCATGCGTTTGAAGTCCCAATCCCGGCTGTAAGCCGATGCCCCGGCGATGATCAGTTTCGGCTTTCCTTCCAGGGCCACTTCTTCCATCTTGTCGTAATTGATGGTTCCGGTTTCTTCTTCCACGCCGTAAGCTATTACATTGTAAAGAATACCCGATGAGTTCACCGGTGAACCATGCGAAAGGTGACCGCCATGCGAAAGGTTGAGCCCCATGAAGGTGTCACCCGGTTTCAGGACGGTCATCAGGACGGCCATGTTAGCCTGAGCGCCCGAATGCGGTTGCACATTGGCCCATTCGGCGCCGAACAATGTCTTGGCGCGGTCGATAGCGATCTGTTCAGTCTGGTCCACAAACTGGCAACCGCCATAATAACGGCGTCCGGGATAACCTTCGGCATATTTGTTGGTCATTACTGAACCCATTGCTTTCAGCACCTGGTCGCTCACGAAGTTTTCGGAGGCAATCAGTTCAATGCCATGCATCTGGCGTTCTTTTTCTTTCCTGATGATGTTGAAAACAGCAGTATCTTTTTTCATGATATTGTAGTACAGGTTATTGATAATAAACGATTTACCAAAAGTAAAACTTACAGTACAAAAGTATGAATTACTATTGGATTAACGGTCTGAAATGAAAGGTGATTTTAAGAGAGATACTGTAATATCGACGTTTTATGTTCTGACAGCAATAATATTGTCACTTCTTGCATCAGTGGCAGAAAACCGGATATCATCAAAAGGCTGTTTGATGATATCTGTATCATCTCCAGGAAAATGATGGAAAGGAGAGAATCAATATCAGATTGAAACCGTCTTAAAATGATAAAAAAAATCCGCAGCGATAATGATCTTATTCCGTTTTCACCTGTTCAACATTCTGAACGGAAGGCTGGTAGAAATCCCGGATATTTTTTATTTCTTCAAGGCTGAGGTTCCACATGAAGCTTAAAAACTGTTGATAATTCAAAGGTTGGGTTTTGGGATTTATGGCATCAAGATACCGGTTAAGCCGATAATTCTTCCTTGCTTCATATATTTTGTCGAAACATTTACCCAGCCACTCCTTGTAAAAATCATCATCCTTTCCCTGTCGTATCCTTTCCAGACATAAATAAATACCGTTACCATATTCTTCAGCAAAATATAAATCAGGAACCTGTTCATATTCAGCAATTTTCGCCAATGTCACAAATGCGCTGTCCGGCGGATTAGTTTTGGAATTGTTTAGTTCAGGAAACAGATTTTCGAGTTTTTTGATCCTGATTTCGGTATCAGGATGGGTAGAGATTGAATCCTGATCAAACCTTTCTTTAAATTTGGAATAGTCATAAGCGGAAAAATCTTCCATCTTCAGCCATTCTTCCCTGAATTTTTGATTTGGCAAATCAAACACGTCCCTGTAAACCTGATTCGGAAAAGGATCAGGGACAAGAGAATCATACTTCTCGTTTAATCGGAGTGCTTCAATAAAGTCCAGACAATTATAGTCAGTATTTCGCAGAAGGATATATCCTAAAGAATCAGCCTCAAATTCATGCTTTCGTTTAATGTCCCCCTTGGCATACAGCTTTCGCTTAAATAATTCAAACGCTTTTTCCCGCTTGTTATATTTTTGGTTCCGGACCGACTTCAGGGTCTCCCTCGATTCTTCCGACAGATCATCCCTGATGGCATTCAAAATATTCCTGATGGGATGGTTCAGGATAATATGAGAGATTTCGTGCGAAATAACGGCGGCAATCTGGTCGGTATTTTGAAGCCAGTAGAAAACTCCCATGTTTACTATGAATGTTCCGTTCGGAAGGCAATAGGCGTTCAGTGAGGGGTCTTTGGAAACCAGAATATTCATATTACCAGGGACCATTGTATTCTCTTTCCTGATCTCAGATAATATTCCTTCAGCTTTTTCAGTAAATCTTTTATCGAAACAAAATTGCCCTTCCCTGATTTTTTCAATAAAATTATCAGAATAGTCCTGCAGTTCTTCAACCATTTGTTTCTCTTCCCTGCCGCTGTAATTCTTCCTGATGTCTGAAATAAATACCGCATCGGCCTTTTTGTATTCTTTGATATGAATTTCTCTGAGCTGATGATCGGCTGTATCAATTGGAATGTAATGCTGGGCGGGGGCAACACAAATTATCAGAAGAGCAAGTAAAAGCAAAAAATATCTCATTTCCGGATTAAAATCAGGTTGGTTTGCAAATAGCGGTATTTTTAATAATTGAGTCGTTCAAGCCGTATCTGATTGAACTTATCTTTTTCGTTATACTCCCTGAGCATGATGTAACCTTCCTTGGCAATATATGGAACAATCACGTATTCTTTTTTCGGGGAAGTTATTGGTATTTCTTCATAGGAGTAATTTCCGTCAATTATCTTGTTAATCCCCAGATACCATATACTCTTTTTATCAGTATCCGATTTTTTATAATCCTCAAAAAAGAATACCGCACCTGTGTGATTCTTAATGTATTGTGAAAATAAATAATCATAATGAAAGGTAGTTGAAACTTCTTTTTCAATGACATTCAACGATTTAATTTCAAAATTGTCATCGAAATTTACCAATACCATATCCGAGCTTTTCGACTTATCATATCCGGCAAATGCAGATGCTCCTTTCTTTTCATTGAATTTCTCGGCCAGATAACTTACAGACCCATCCTTAAAAATTAAAAATTCTTTTGAGTTTAACCGGTATCCGTCTTCAAGTTTTCCATTCTCCTTGATCTGGATAAACTTCGATGCGTCTGTCCATGGATGATATTTTTTCATCACCTGCTTTCCATCTTTGTCCAGTTCTGTCTTAAACCATCCTATCCGATCTTCCCATATATAGCGACGCTCATCATTGGGGGAATATGTACCTGTCAGATAAATTTTATCACCATATTTTTCGGTTTTGAAGTTATGGTAATAAGCTGAATTTTTATCCTCAACGACATACTCAAATAGTTTCTTTCCGGTGAGTAAATCAATACTAACCAAACTGTTACCTGTGAATTTGTCCTTCTCAAAATTTGAAAATGTAATCAGGATCGTTTCGTCCGGCCAATAGATTTTGGTTATCCTGCTGTAAGAGTTTCTGGTCGCTGACTGATTGAATTTATAGGCCCAAACCAGATTTTTATTGATATCGATAACACGAAGTTCTTTAATCTGGTATTCATCTTTTGCTTCTTTATAGGTTTCCTGTACCAGATATCCTGTATAGTGTTCATTATCAATCGGGTATATCTCAAATACATTATCGACCTTTTTATACATATTGTACAGATTGTCATCCGTAACATTAACCGTTTTAAACTGGCCGTCGTCATAATAAAACTCATCTGAGATAACATTCTCCTTTAAGCTGATACTTCGGTATGTCGTGAGCAGATAATTGAAATAGTTATTTGCTGCTGCAAATACTTTTGTGTATGCATAGCCGATTGTAACCAGAACGTTATCGCCTTTTTTCCGGCATTGAATGAATTGGATTATCGTACGTGAAGTGTACTTGTGTTGAATAAAAGTATTCCGGGCTATTTCATTCAGGTTTTTATCCAGTATGAGATATTCACATTTCCAGTCTTTCTCTTTAACCTTATCTACACTATAAATAAAGATGTATCCGAAAATAGAATTATCGCTGTTATAAAGGATATCTTGAAGCAATAGGTTAGAATTGTCCATTATTTCTCCCAAATTCTTCATTTGAGCTTGTGCAGGCCAGAAAAGGCTCAGAAATATTCCTGCAAGGATGATTTTTTTATTCATATAGGATGACATATTTATTTGATCAAATGAGTATGAAAGAGGGCCCCACGGTAATTATGCGTAGAATTAGATTTTATTTTATGGAAAAAACAGTGATCCAATTAATAAATTTGAACAAAGCTATACTTTTTTCGAAATAATCAGGTGGAGAATTCTTATTTATCTCATTTTTTGATGTTTAAAAAATGGCATTAAATTGTATTTTAAATACTTAGCGTTTGCTGATGGTTTGCATACGGAGACCTTTCCTATTCATGATTCTCATATTGCCCTCATTTTCGTTACTCACTTGTTGGCAGGAGCATGAGGATCATGAATTTGTCAGCCGGCCCGGTATTAATAAAGTATTCTTTTAGGTAAGCTGATCGATGGATCAAGAGAGTTACTGAGGTACAACTTTTCAGGAGCCATAGCCATTCCGGCTCTTGCACCTTGAAACTGCCGACAATTCAGTCCAGAAACTTTTCCAATTTGTAATGCCCATACAGCCGGTTTGAAACCCTCGCCGGTTTATTTGCCTTTTTGTTATAATTGTACCGGCAGGTCATATCTTCTGCCAATCCGGACGTCGGGCAATGGCAGTCCGGCTCTATTCACCGGCTTTTACGGTGGTCCGTTCCACGCCTGAATACCGGATGTTCTTTTCTTTTGCCAGGTAATCGATCAGCGTCTGGGCCGTGGTCTTATACTGGGATGTTCCGGCATCGCGGTGGTTAAATTTATAGCTTGCAGCTATGTAACTGTTCACTCCCACCGTGTACTCCTTGCCGGGATCAAGCGGATTCCCCTTGATATCCGACAATTCGACGCTTTTACACAAACCTTGTTTATCTGTGACTACGGTATAGTTTACTCCCGAAGGGATCAGATCAACCTGTTTGCCGCGATCAAAGGCGTTGCCTATCAGCGATTGAATCTCAGCCAGGTTCATTTTGAAAACGATGACTTCGTTCCCAAACGGATCGAGCCGGTATACATCCTTAAATTTTACCTCACCTTGCGGGATGGAGGAGATGCGGATTCCGCCCGTATTCTGGAATGCCATATCTGTGGAAAGCATTGATGTGATGGCATCGGTCATCAAACCGCCCAATGCGTTTTCACCGTTGAAATCGTTTTCAGCCTGAGCAATTACCCGGTTCAGCTCTTCATTGTCGTTGTATTTATCGATAGCGGCCTGTACGGTCGGGTTTCCGTTCCTGATGGAAGCCAGGGGTATAAGTTCATACTTTCGGCTGGTGATTTTCCTGTTTTCGATGGTCAAGGTTACTTTTCCTACATTTTTCAATCCCGATCCGGTCTGGACGATCATAACGCCGTTCACCATCATGGGAGTGGTCATGGTGGTATGGGAATGCCCCCCGATAATCACATCGAACTGAGGCATGGCTTTGGCCAGCGGTTCATCGCTTTCCACGCCCAGGTGGGTCAATGCGATCAGCATGCCATATTTGTCTTTCAGCCAGGTGAATTCCTTTGCTTTTTCGATGCCGTCGGTGAACTTCAAACCGCCCAGCCTGCTGGGATGCGAATCGGGTAAACCGTTTTCACCCAGTTCGACAATTCCCAGTACCGGGATGCGGATTTTACCGGCTTTCAGGATATAATAAGGTTTGGGTTGTTTCAGGATGGCTCCTGAAGCATCGATGTTGCAACTGATAAACGGGAAACAAGCCTGCTTTTGCCTTCTGTTGAACATTTCCTGGCCGAGGTCAAACTCGTGGTTACCCATCGCGCTGAGTGTGAAACCGCAGCGGTTCATCAGGTCGATCATCGGGTAACCTTTGTCGGCAACCATATCTACCACGGGATTTCCTGTGAAATTATCACCCGCTGAAAAAAGGAAAACATAGGGATGTGTTTTCCGCAGGCTGTCGGCCAGGTAGGCGAGTTTCGCCATGTTGTCGATCTTGGCATGCATATCGTTGGTATGCAGGATAATGACTTCAACCGGGCCATTGTTTTTCTGGCAGAAGGACGGCTGCGTAATTACAATAAAGAATGATAGTGAAAGAATGAAAGGGAGGAGTATTTTTTTCATGGCTATTTGGTTTTTCTGATGCTAAGTATCTGTCCGTCAGTTAGACGCCCGTCGGGTTCGGTCGGGTTGCCGAAACGGTCGAAGACCGAAAGCGAACCGTTTAGGAGCCTTTTCGCCGATCGCACCGAGTAAGCCCGCACCGCATCGAGTACCCGGGCGCCGGCAAAAATCGTAATTTCTTTCCGGTTTATGAAAATTCTCATGGTTACGCGGGAATTATTAATCGAGATGTGCTGGCAGGAGTCAGGTTCATGGATCCGGGTTCCGGGTTATTGATAAAAACGACTCCCGGCTTCTTCCCCTTTTCAAAAGATCCCAGGCGACGGAAGCCATAAAATTCCGCCCCGTTAAGCGTGGCCCATGTCAGCAACTCGTTCAGAGGTATTGAAGGGAAATGAGCGGAAATTGTTTTTATCTCTTCCAGGATCGAAAGCCGGCGGTTAGAAGCCAGGCTGTCGGTTCCCAGCATGATTTTACAATGATTTTTGACAAACAACGGGATATCGGGCAACCGGCTTTCGATGAAAAGGTTGGCGTTGGGACAAAAACACCAGGCTACACCGGGAAAATGCTGAAGCGCAAAGCCGATGTCTTCCTGCTCCGAAAAGGTGTTGTGAACCAGGAGTATCTTTTGTTCCGGATTGAGGAAAGGCGCGATGCTTTCGAACGGCCGCCTTCCGGTTGGCCTGAAAGGGGCCAGCCCCGGGTTGTAATAGAGCCGGCGTGCAGCCATGGAGCCGGAACCGTTCAGGAAGAACCGGTTTTCTGCCGCGCTTTCCTGATGGTGAATAGTGACCGGGGTGTTCTCAGGCAGGAAACCGATCAGCCGGAAAAGTTGTTCCGTTACCGAATAGGGAGCATGGGGCGTCACTGATGCCCTGTTGTTCCGCTGGAGCGCCCTGAATATCTGCGCCAGCTGGATGCCTTTCATCGCGGCAGGTTCTGCTTTGGCAGGATCGGAAGCGAAAACTTCGACAAAATTGTGAAACAGCATCCCCGACGACTCCTTAAAAGCAACCGTGAGAGCAGAGTTGCAGATGTCGCCTGCCGCTACTACGCCGGAGCGGTGCATTTCAGCACCTTCTTCCTTGATAGCTTTAACAGGATCTACGGGCAGTTCGTTGTGCCGAAGTTCGTCGAGGGCGCGAAGGAAGCCGTCAAGGCCGATGCCGCTTTCGATCAGTCCTTTGGCCCAGGAGAGTTCGAGGTGGCAATGGGCGTTCACAAAGCCGGGGCACAGGATACCGTCGAAAGGCTCAATGTTTTCATCAGGTAGATTTTCCTGACCGGGTCTGAGCACTTCTGCCACGAAACCTTCGTCGTCCATAACCAGGATGCCGCCGGCAATAGGCGGCCCGCTGATCGGGAATATATATCCGGCTGATAAGAATCGCATGGAATAAGGCTTGCGAAAGCAAATATAGCGAAATGGCGGAAATCGTGACCAAACGGGATCTCAGCAGCGAAATTGAACAACATGGTTTTAAGTTGGAATAAACCGGGGCCATGAACTCCGGTCAGCGGGGAAAAATGCGAGCCATCATATTGATTTTCAATAGCCAGGAGTTATAAATTCAGGAACAGAGAAGGTGAGAATATTACATTCAGCCGTTATAACAGCTAAAAGTTATAATGTTTGGCGGTTATAACAACTAAAGGATATATTTTCATGAGATTATCTGGTAAATAATTCTTATAAGTGAATGAAACAGAAGGCGATGGAAATTGTGAGAAACCGCAATCCCGAAC
>DAONEP010000078.1:0-11547 GCA_035403165.1 Bacteroidales bacterium
CATTCGTGCTTAATTCGCGTCCATTCGTGGATAAAAAATAATTACGAATTCCCACGAATTTCGAATCATTAATTACGAATTTCGAATCACGAATCACGAAAACCCACCCATCTTGTCAACTCCATATCAGATACATCAGTTTACAAACGGCATACGGCTGGTACACCGCCGAACAGGAAGCCCGGTTGCCCATGCCGGTGTGGTGGTAAATGCCGGCGCACGCGACGAAAAGCCCGAAGAGCAGGGAATGGCCCACTTTATTGAGCATCTTATTTTCAAGGGAACGCAACGCCGAACAGCCCGCCAGGTGCTCGACAGGATTGAAAATGTAGGGGCCGATCTTAACGCCTACACCACAAAAGAAGAAACTACCGTCTATGCATCCTTTCTTTCTGCCTATTATAGCCGCACCCTTGAATTATTTGCCGATATCCTTTTCAATTCTACTTTTCCTGAAGCTGAAATGAAGAAAGAAAAGGATGTGGTGATTGATGAACTCAATTCATACAAGGACAGTCCGATGGAATGGATACAGGATGAATTCGACGGGCTTATCTTTGGCGATCATCCCCTCGGGAAGAACATACTGGGTACGCCCGCTCATCTGAAACGTTTCGGTCGGGAGCAGGCGTTTGATTTTACCAGGCGTTTATACTCCACCAATCAAATAGTCATCAGTTCGGTAGGGAGTATTCCATTTGATAAGCTGGTATCGCTGACCGATAAGTATTTCGGGCGACAACCGGTCCGGGAGGGCTCTCCTGAACGTTTGATGCCGCCCGAATATTGCAAACAGGAGATGTCCCGGAAGTATTCGAAACACCAGTCACATATTATAATAGGTAACCGGGCATATAGCTATCATGATAATAGACGTTACGCACTTGCCCTGCTCAGCAATATGCTTGGCGGGCCGGCCATGAACTCTGTGCTGAACCTGGTGCTGCGTGAAAAGCACGGCATAGCATACAATCTCGAATCAAACTACCAGCCGTTGTCCGATACCGGCGTTTTTACCATATACCTGGGAACCGATACGAAAATGGTTGAAAAGGCAATCAGCCTGGTTACGGGAGAATTGAAAAAACTCAGGGAAAGCAAGCTGAGCGGCAACCGGCTTAAAATAAGCAAAGAACAATTGAAAGGACAGGTCGCTATTTCGGTGGAAGCGCATCAGAACGAAATGCTTTCAATCGGCAAGAGCCTGGTCGTTTTTAATAAGGTTGATACGATCAGTGAAATGATCGGCAAGGTTGATGCGATCAGTGATATGGATGTCCTTGAGGTGGCCAACGAAATTTTGGATCCGGATAAATTAAGCACGCTTATTTTTACCAATGGCAGGAAATAACAAAGAGGCCTTCAGCGAAGATGAAATGTCCGGCGGTATTATCAGCCGGGCTCTCGGAGAATATGCCGGAGCACATACTTCGCCTGAGCCGGAAGTTCTGAAACAATTGTCACGCGAAACGCACCTCAAAACCACCGCTCCCCAGATGCTGTCGGGGCACCTGCAAGGCGCTTTTTTACGAATGATCAGCAGGATGCTCAAGCCGGAGCTGGTTTTGGAAATAGGGACTTTTACAGGGTATTCGGCTATCTGCCTGGCCGAAGGAATCCGGGAAAACGGGATGCTGCACACCGTGGAATGCAATCCGGAGATGGAGGATATCGCCCGGCGGTATTTCAGCCTTGCCGGCCTTTCTGAGAAAATCATACTTCATATCGGCGATGCATTCGAAATTGTTGAAAAAATCGAAGGCCCTTTTGACCTGGTGTTTATCGATGCCAACAAGGACGATTATATCCGCTATTTCGACCTGGTGTTCGGTAAGGTTGCTGGAGGAGGTTTCATCATTGCCGATAATGTGTTATGGTACGGCCGTGTGACGGACAAGAATGCATCAGTCGATCGCGAAACCAGGAGCATCGTCGCTTTCAATGAATATATACAACATCATAACGGCGTCGAAAACCTGTTGCTGCCGGTTCGTGACGGGCTGATGATCATGCGGAAGTTATAAAACCCGGAGACTATCAGGATTAATTAACCTTGAATTCGAAGCGAACATCCTTCAGTTGTTCATTGGCTTCCGCAATTTTCTTTTTAAGGTTCTCCTTGTATTTCAATACCCGGTCGTACAACTCTTTATCGCCGGTGGCGAGGATTTGGGCCGCAAGGATGGCGGAATTTTGCGCCCCGTTTACGGCAACGGTTGCCACAGGAATCCCGGGAGGCATTTGTACGATCGCGAGCAGGGCGTCGAGACCGTCAAAGGTGGATTTTATGGGTACGCCGATCACGGGAATGGGTGTGAAAGCAGCGATTACCCCCGGCAGATGAGCGGCCATCCCGGCGCCGGCAATGATTACCCTGATGCCGCGGCCGGCAGCGTTCACCGCAAATGCCTCCACTTTCTCCGGAGTGCGGTGAGCCGACAGCGCATGCATCTCGAAAGGTATCTTAAGCTCATTCAATACGTTGGCAGCGCTCTCCATTACCGGGAGATCACTGGTGCTGCCCATAATTATGCTGACGATTGCTTTCATGTTTTTATTCTTGTTTCGGAAAGCGAAGATACTATTGTTGAGACAAAAGGCAACAGCCCGGCGTCTCAAGTTTTAACTTCCAGGACTGAAATTTCCGGATTGATCAGCCTGCCGGCTTCACCCTGTTCACCATTGATCGTGAATGTTCCCGGCTGACGCCGTGCATCATGATTCTTTACACAGGCCAGCGCCTGTGGCCCAGCGCTCCGCTATACCTGCCCCGGGCACGTTGAAATCAAGCATCATGCATCACAAACGGCTGCCTGGGTTCGCCATCATAACCCGCGAAATATTTAAAGCTCAGGAAGCTGGTACCTTTGTAAAGGATATTCTATCTTTGCCGAAAATGAATATTACTATGGCCGATACTTGGAAAATTCACGACAAAACTTTTACAAAATACATGCCGGACCGGAAAATTCAAGCCGGTGTGCGGAAACTGGCTGCCAGGCTAAACAAGGAATATGAAGGGAAAAAGCCCTTGTTTGTGGCTGTGTTAAACGGCTCTTTTATCTTTGCCTCCGACCTGTTGAAGCGCATAACCATCGACTGCGAAATTGCTTTTGTGAAGGTTTCATCTTATCGTGGTGTTAACAGTACCGGAAAAATCCATGAATTGATCGGCCTGGAGATCCCGGTCGAGGGCAGACATGTTATTTTGGTTGAGGATATTGTAGATACGGGCCTGACAATCATCAAGGTGATTGAGAAAATCAAAAGCATGAATGCCGCTGAGGTGAAAGTCGCAGCTTGTTTGATGAAGCCGGATGCTTATAAGAAGGATTACCCTATTGATTATGTCTGCTTCCGGATTCCCAACGATTTCGTGGTGGGCTACGGACTTGATTATGACGGGCTCGGCAGGAATTCGGCTGATATATACAGGATTGAGGAATGATAACTGATTGAAAAACAGCGCTTCGATAAATTATCGGTTCGACCGGAATTGTTAAAACTGAAAATCGGGAATATCTTACTGCCATGCTGAATATTGCTTTATTTGGGCCTCCGGGCGCCGGCAAAGGCACCCAATCGCAACTCATCATCGAGAAGTATAACCTGGTGTATATATCGACGGGTGATTTGCTTCGTCAGGAAATTGCCGAAGAAACCGAACTCGGGAACAGGGTGAAGGATATCATCCGGCGCGGAGAATTGGTTTCGGATGAAATTATGGTCGAACTCATCGAGAAGAAAATCGTTTCGAGCAACGACAGCAATGGAATTCTGTTCGACGGTTTCCCCCGCACATTCGTTCAGGCATACATCCTCGACGGCTTACTGCTGAAACTGAATACATCCTTGTCGTGCATGCTCAGCCTCGAAGTGCCGAACGAAGAGCTGTTGCAACGCCTCCTCGAACGGGGAAAAATCTCAGGCCGTTCCGATGATACCGAAGATGTTATCCGGCACCGTTTGGTTGAGTATGAGAGCAAGACGTTACCCGTTAAGGAGTATTACCGGGAACGTAACCTTTATTACCCGATTGACGGCGTGGGTCCCATTCCCGAAATTTTCGAGCGGCTGAATGCCCAGATAGAACTTTCGCTGCAAAAGGAATGGTTCAACCTGGTTTTATCCGGTTCGCCAGGATCGGGAAAAGGCACACAGGGCAAACTGCTTGCCCGGAAATTTAACCTTTACTACATCTCAACAGGCGCCTTACTGAGGAAAGAAGTGCTGAACAGGACAGAAGTCGGGTTGAAGGTGCAGGAAAAAATGGCCCAGGGGGAACTGGTTCCGGATGAAGTGGTTATTCCGCTCATTGAGCAGGAGATGAAACGTCATGAAGATGTGAACGGGTTTATTTTCAAAGGATTCCCGCGCACTATTCTTCAGGCCTATATCCTCGACGGCTTGCTGCGCCGTTTAAACATGCGAGTTTCCTGTGTCGTTGAAATGGAGGTGCCAACCCTCGACCTCATCCGCCGGTTAGATAAACGGGGAAGAAGTGAAAAGGCCCGCCCTTATGACCAGTCTACGGAGATGATTATCCGCCGGCTCGAAGAGTACGAAACCAAAACAAAGCCTTCCCTGGAAGTATACAGGAAACAGGGTAAGCTGCTCGAAATGGATGCTACCGGCAGCCGCGAAGAAGTTATCGATCGCTTGTCGGCGGCTGTTGCGTCGGTGATGAAGAAGAAAAGATAAAACGGAGAACGGAGAACGGAGAACGGAGAACGGAAAAGGCGGGGAGCGAGGGGCAAGGAGCAGGGAGCGAAAGCCTGAACGTAAATTTCGGTAAGGAGAAGAGACCGCTTTGTCGTATTAAAGCCCTCCGGGTTTAAAACTCCTCGCGAAATAATAATAATAGAGTAGCTTAAGGATATGGGGTTAAGCCAAAAGCTAAGAGCTAAAGGCCAACAGCCAAAAAGCCGACCGGAGTTTATAGAAAAAGACTCCCCTGTTAAACGAAAACCGTTAATAATCATCAGTCATTATCCGACAGCTAAAATACGATGACCCTGAATTAACCTTTACCACCTTATCCTTATCGCCTGAATCGCTAAACCTTAAATTCCCCTAAAAGCCAATGGCTGCATCAAATTTTGTTGACTATGTAAAGATATTTCTCCGTTCGGGGAATGGGGGAGCCGGATCGGCGCATTTCCTGCGTACCAAACTGAAGCCGCGCGGCGGCCCCGATGGCGGCGACGGCGGCCGTGGCGGGCATATTATCATCAAAGGGAATTCCCAGCTTTGGACGCTTCTTCACCTGAAGTACACCAAACATGTAATGGCTGAAAATGGCACAGGCGGTTCCGGAGCGTTGAAAAAGGGAGCTGATGGCGGGGATATTATCATAGAAGTGCCGTTGGGAACAATCGTGAAGGACGCCGAAACCGGGGAACCGGAAACGGAGATCACCTTTCATGGTGAGGAAAAAATTGTGATGAGGGGCGGCCGCGGAGGATTGGGCAACGATCATTTTAAAACGGCTGTGAACCAGGCGCCTAAATATGCGCAACCCGGCGAACCCGGCATCGAAGGATGGAAAGTTTTTGAACTGAAAGTGCTTGCCGATGTGGGACTCGTTGGTTTTCCAAATGCCGGTAAATCCACCCTGTTGTCGGTGCTGTCGGCAGCAAAACCCGAGATCGCCGATTATCCCTTTACGACCTTAAGGCCAAATCTGGGAATTGTTTCGTATCGTGATGGCTTATCGTTTGTAATGGCCGACATTCCCGGCATCATCGAAGGCGCCAGCGAAGGGAGGGGCCTCGGCCTGCGGTTCCTCCGGCATATCGAGCGCAATTCAGTACTGCTGTTCATGATTCCTGCCGACAGCAAGGATATTAAAAAAGAGTACAAAATCCTGCTGAACGAATTGAAACAGTATAATCCTGAATTACTCGACAAGGAGCGTGTGCTGGCCATCACCAAGTGCGACCTCCTGGACGAAGAAATGATGAGCCTGATAAGGAAGGAACTGCCCCGGGTGCCGGCGATATTCATTTCGTCCCACACCAGGCAGGGTCTTACCGCCCTTAAGGATTCCCTCTGGAAGTCGCTTAACGGATAAAACCGGAAATACCGGTTCCGGTATTTATGACCGTTACTGATTCAGGCATTTTATCAGATTTCAATCCTTATCCTTCCGGTAAAATTGATGGGCCTGGTCTTTCCGGATACAAAGTTGCCGGTACAATTATTTTACATAAAAATTGCCTTGCTTCCTAAAAATGAGTAATTTAATACTTCTTATCGGATTTAAAACCCTGTCCTATGAAAAAATATGAAAATGTCCGTCCCGAGTATAAAATCTGGTTTTCTACTCCCGAAGGGGAAGGTATTCTGGGAGATGGCAAATGGAAAATCCTCATGAAAATTGATGAATGCGGCTCGCTGGTCAAAGCCTGTGAAGAGATGGGGATCACCTATCGCCGCACCTGGAACGATCTGAAAAAAGTTGAAAAGCTGCTCGGTTTTGATTTACTGGAAACAAGCCGCGGAGGGCAGGAGGGAGGCAGTACGCGGCTTACGGCCGAAGGCCATAAACTGGTGGTGGCTTTCAGGCGTTTTCATGAGAAAATGGACCGCCTCATGGCCGAGGAATTCAGGAGCCTGTTGGAAGAACTAATAAAAGAATAGTCACTCCGGTTCATTTTGCAGCAACGCCGTAGATCTGTAAAAATTTTTATTACTGGCAATTACCTTTTCATACTCTGGTTATCAATAATAGTATATTATGATCGAAATGCCAAATATGCTTATGATAGCCGGTAATTCCCGTAACATCGGTAAGACTGCTCTTGCCTGTGCCGTTATTGAGCGTTTTTCGGCTTTTCAGAAAATTTACGGATTGAAAGTAACCAGTATCAGACCCGGTGAACAAGGTTTTCATGGCATTCATGACGGCCTGTCGGAAGAATTATTTTCAATCATGGAGGAAAAAGATCCTTCATCGCGGAAGGATACTTCCAAAATGTTGACGGCCGGGGCTGAAAAAGCGTATTACATCCGGGTCGCGGATACTGAAATGCCGATGGCGGCAAAATACCTTGAAGGATTTCTGCCTGAAAATGAACCGGTAGTTTGTGAAAGTAGAAGTTTAAGAAAAGAGGTTAAACCAGGTTTATTCGTATTTTTGTGGGCGGATAAGGTTGACAGTGCCAAAATAGATATTGAAGAATATGTCAGAATAGCCGACGTGGTTATCCGTTACATTCCGGGTGAAGGCAATACCGCGAAAATGGCCGGCAAAATAAATCTTGAAAATAATCGCTGGATATATATCAATTAATTCTTGTTACCCAATGAAGACATGTCGTACAATCTTCGAAAATGAATTAAAATCCTTAAGAAAAACAATTCTGATTTTCTTGTTCATGATTGCAGTGATGCCTGCAGCCATGTCGCAGCGCGGAGGAAGCTTTTACTTTGAACCTTCAGTTGCCCTTACAAGCCGATGGATTGTTAACCAGGCCATATATGGAAACGGAGAACTCCCCTATGTGACGTCATTCGGGCTTTATGGCGGATTTCGCACCTATTATTTTGCCAGTTCGGATGTTGGCTTTAATTATGGCATCGGATACCGAAGGATGGGGCAGAACTATGAAGGCGAAGAATCTAATGCCAATGCAACGCGCAAGGTGAAACTCGATTACATCCAGATCCCCCTGATGGCGATGTTTGCCCTTGCCGACCGCGAATATCCGACCTGGTTTTCCGTGGGGCCGCAGTTTTGTTTTCTGGCAAAAGCCAATCAGTATTTTACACGGGAAGAAGGCGGAAACCCCCTCAATAACCCCAATTACCTTCCTGAAGGCGATACCAATGTGTTTCAATGGTATAAACCGATGGATGTTATGATTGTCATGGAATTCAACAAGATGTTTAAATTCTCCAAAGCGCCGCGTCTCAGCATGAATTATACCATCGAATCGGCCTTCGGCATCATGGATATCAATGATGACGCATACAGGATTCCGAATTTCAGGGAAATCTATTCCCCTTCACGCAACATGTACTTCGGTTTCCGTGTCGGCATCATGTATAAGGCTGTCCGGTAGCCGGAAGAAATATTAAAAAGAGGCCCTGGTATGTGATATCAGGGCCTCTTTGTTTTACGAATTTTCCAAACCGGGAACCCATGACGACGGACAACCCCGGTAGGGGCGTTTATTCGATAGTGACTACCGGCCAGGGCTGGGCTGTTTGCCAGGCTCCTCTTGTAAAATCGGGGATTTCGATACTCCGGCTCTTTTTTTCAACCGATATTTCACTCAGCGGTACGATACACGACCAGGTAGCGGCATCATAAACATCCTGGTCCAAAGGCAGCCCTTTGCGCAGGCAGTATATGAGCCTGTAGTCCATGATAAAATCCATTCCGCCGTGCCCGCCAACTTTCCTGGCTTTTTCACCTATCTGTTGCGCTAACGGGTGTTCATATTTTTTTAGTAAGGCATCCAGGTCTTCTTTCTTAAGGAATTCATGTGCGGAAGGTTCCAGGGCGATATTTTGTTCCGGATACTTTACAGCCATTCCTTTCGTCCCGCTGATCATGTGAATCCGGCTGTATGGCCTCGGGCTGGTGGTGTCGTGCTGGATCATGATGGTGTGTCCCTTGATTGTATGGAGCATGGTAATATTCATATCGCCCAGTTTGTATTCCTGCAGCGCTTCCGGTGATCCTGCCCCGAATTTTCCGGCGGCATACAAGCTTAATCCCGCCTGCTTTGTCGACATCGAAGTCAGAAAGTCGAGCCTGTCGCCGCGGTTTATACCCATAATCTGTGCAACCGGGCCAAGTCCGTGAGTGGGGTACAGGTTGCCATTGTGCTTTTTGCTGTATTCAAGGCGCCACTGGTGATAGTACCCTCCCTTGTTTTCGGCGGCAAATTTCAGCCAGCGCAGGTCATGGATATAGGCTCCCTCGCCATGAAGAATTTCGCCGAAGATGCCGTCCCGGGCCATATTCAGGGTCGCCAGTTCAAAAAAGTCATAACAGCAGTTTTCGAGCATCATGCAATGGCGTTGCGTTTCTTCGGCCGTGTTTACCAGTTGCCAGCACTCGTTGAGGGTCATGGCGGCCGGAACTTCTGTGGCGATATGTTTGCCGTTTTTCATGGCATACACGGCAATCGGGGTATGCAGGTACCAGGGGGTACAGGTATAAATCAGGTCAATATCCTCGCGTTCGCAAACCTTTTTCCATCCTTCCTCGCCCGAAAACTCAATAGCGGCTTCCTGACCGGCGCCCGTAACCGTTTCATTGCTTTCCTTAACTCTTTCGGGGAGCACATCGCATAAGGCCATGACCTTAACGCCTTCAATCTGCAACAGCCGGCGGACGGCATCGCTGCCGCGCATTCCCAGGCCGATTATCCCGATCCTGACGGTTTCAATTGGTTCACAGGCCAGGCCCATCACCGATTTTCTGCCCGGTTTCGGGGCTTGCGGCGCCGGAGGCGCCGGCAGGATTTCAGCTTCATTTCCGGATGGGGAAGCGAAAGCGCCCGACAAGGGAGCCAGGCTTGCTGCAACAGTACCCATGGCCGTAAGTTTCAGGAAATCCCGGCGGCCTTTGCTGGTATTCTTCTTGTTCATAGAATGTCAGTTTGTTTACCGGCAAAAGTAATGAATGAGCGTTGATCGCAAAACAGATCCGGTAATTCCTGCATGGTATTTTCGTCCCGGCACATGCAGGAGAATGAAACCCTCAAGGGCTGATTTTACGGCAAGGCAGGCGACAGACAACGCCCGTTACCGTATCAGGGTTATGGTTCCGCTGGTCTGACGCGGCATATCGGTATGGTCGCCGGTATCGTTGTTGCGCCAGATCTTTCCATCGCGGAAAATGGCTGTTATCTTCCATACATAGATTCCCTGCTGGCAGGGCACCTGATGGTAAGTTCCATCCCATCCTTCCACAGGCGAGCCTTTCTCATCAAGCTTCTCCGACGACCAGATCAGGGCATCCCAGCGATCGTAAACTTCTGCCCTGTAATAGGAAAGATTAATACCAACGGGCTTCCACAGGCGTGTGGCTTCAATCGGTCCCGAAGGCGCAAAAGCATTGGGCGCCCACAGACCGGTATACATCAGCCTGTAAAGCATGCTGGTTGAGTCAACGCATTCATACTGGTTGTACGCGTACAATTGCACCAGGTAATCGCCGTCAAGGTCATAATGAACAACCGGTGATTCGGCTGAGGATGTTTCGCCGTTGCCGAAATCCCAATAGTATTTATCGGCATTCAGCGAACCATTGATAAACCGGGCCTGCCCCTGAACGTTGTCGAAGTCTTTTTCGATCCCGAAGGCGCTGACAGGAGTCGGATATACCGTAACATGGTGCGAAACCGTATCAATACATCCGTTGGTATCGGCAACCGTTAACAGTACGTTATAATCCCCGATCTCATCGAAGGTGAACGAAGGCGTTGTTCCTTCCATCCAGCCGATCTGCTTGTCTTCGCTGATCACCCATCCCCGGTGAGTAAGCGGCGAGATGAAGGGCTCGGAATGATCGAAGAAGTAAGTCGGTTTTCCCTGGCAGGCAAGGCTGTATTCGTAGGCTGCATCAGGCAAACCGTGGATGGCAACAGGGTTTGAGGCGGTGTCGGTACAGCCGAACTGGTTGGTGACAATCAGGCTGGCATCGAATTCGCCGACATTACCATAAGTATAGGTAGGATTACGGTCTTCGGAAATGTCGTTTGTGCTGTATGGATCGCCGAAATTCCATGCATAGCTTACCCAGAGCGCCCCGTTGACGTTTGTGGTGTCGGTAAAGGCAGTCTTGTCGCCCAGGCAGACGTTGTCAGTAACGAAACCTGCCAGCGGGGTTGAATATACGGTAATCTTTGTTGCCGTTGAATCGGAAACAACGCTTCCGTTGACCGTAGCGGTGATTTTCAGCGATACCCAGTAGGTTCCCGGCGCGGTGTACACATGCGTTACCGAAGGCGTGTAAACATTGTATTGGGCAGGAGCCGTTCCGTCGCCCCAGTTCCAGCTCCATCCGGTGATACCGGCGCCGCCTGAACTGCGGTCGGTGAAGGTAATTACGTAATTCTGGCAAAGCAGCGTATCCGGAATCATCATGGCAGCGACCAGGCAGGAGGTGAGTTCTGCGGTTTGAACGGCCGAATGGCTGCACCCGTTTTCGTCGGTGACGGTTAATGTTACGGTATACTCTCCGCCCTGGAGGTATTTATGCTTCACGGTGTTGGCAGGAGCCGTCAGGGTTTGCGTTGTCCCGTCGCCGAACGACCAGGTATAGGAAGCGATAGGCGCGATACCAAGGCTGGTGCTGGTAAAGGTGATGGTGCTGTCGCATTCGCCTTCCTGCCATGTAAACGAAGCTTGGGGCAGGCCGGTTATCTGAACCGTCTGAATGTATGTGTCGGTGCAGCCGTATATGTCATTGGCCGTGAGCGTTACGGTGTAGTAGCCTGCCTGCTGGAAGATATGTCCGGGATTCTGGGCTGCAGAGGTGTTTGCCGTTCCGGAAGCCGGGTCGCCGAAGTTCCACAGGTATGAATT
>DAONEP010000079.1:0-11390 GCA_035403165.1 Bacteroidales bacterium
CGGCTGAAGATAATACTGCCAGGAATAAGGCCAGGAACAGAAGATTAATTTTCATCTGAGTGATTCATTTATTAAGCACTAGTACTTCATCATTTTTAAGGGTAACAGAAAGATCACGGATAAACGCTAATGGCGTTTGATCCGATTTATAAAATCTATCAAAACTCACCCTGGCAACCCGGATTGTTACCTAAATTATTTAGGCACACATTTATAAACTTCGTCATCGTCTGCAAATATGAACCAGAGATAGTCTTTAGTAAGTTGCTGAATATCTAATATTGTAAAACCTGTAACCCATCCCTCTTCCTCGCTGAAATACTGAAATTCCAACGTAACAGATTCGTCCTGTACCTGCCATTCCCATTGCCCATCAAAAGACTCGTCTTCAATGACGGCACCATCCAACTTGAAAATCATGCTGAATTTGCCGTCGGATTTAAAACTCATGAGGGTTTCATCACATTCGCATTCATAATTGGCGCTTAGTCCGCCGATGGATACGACTTTCCATTCACGGCAAAGCAATTCCGTTTTTGTCTGTTCCTTGTCGTCATCGCTGTTTTTTTCACAGGCCGCAGGGACCAGAAACAGAATGGCCGTCAGGCAAAGAAAGGTTGCAGTACGTTTTAAAGTTTTCATAGTTTTTGTTTTTCAGTTGAATGAATTTGTAACTATCCATTCATTTGGTTTGTTTGGCAAAAATATGTTCTGCCAAACGCTATTTCAATCCTCATTTCTGAGGATCTGTATCCTGATTTTTGAGGGTTTCAGAGTGAATCCCTACAACCCGAAAATGAAGAAAACGAGGATGGCTGCAAGTAAACCCGAAAGGGCCGCTACCAGCAGATTGCCGGATTCTTCAGGCCTGTTTTTCCTGTATGTTAAAAACCAAATAATACCTGCCGGAGGAAGCAGGAACGAAATAGTAAGCCTTAAAACGCGAAACAACCTCTTCCGGCTGCATGGACGTAAAACACAATTCATAAAACAGGATCCGTTACCTGCCACAAAATTATTCCCGGGCTCCGGGATTGGTCAATAGTGAAAATCCACTAGAGGAAGTGGTAATTTTCAGGTAGCAGGGAGTTTCAGGTCCCGGGACCCTCACGGAAAACAAATCATGGCAAAGGCCGGTTATTCAGCAGCGATAATCCCGTTTTTAAGGCAAAACACTACGACTTCAATGATTGATTTAAGGCCCAGTTTATTCTTGATGTTATCCTTGTGCGATTCAATGGTGCTTACATTTATGTGTTCTATTTCCGCAATTTCTTTCGATAAATACCCTTTCGAAAGCCACCTGATGATCTCTATTTCCCGGTCCGACAGATGGTAAGGCGTAAAATTCTTTCGTTCGGGCTTGCCTGAAAAACAATGATGCAGCGTCTCCGGCGGGATTGTTTCACCCAGGAACAGCCCGTTGCCTTTGGCAACCATCCTGACGGCGCCGATGATTTCTTCCACGGATGAATCTTTGGATAAGTAAGCCCGGGCGCCCGCCCTGACCGAATCGACGATAGCCTTTACCTCTTTCTGCTGGGAGAAGATCAGCACTTTTATCGCGGGGTACTTCTGCCCCATTTCCCTAAGCAAATCAATGCCGTCGGCCTCTTCCTGCAATGAGATATCGAGCAAAACCACATCGGGAATTTCAGCGGAAATGCTTTGGAGAGCTTCCTGCACCGAAAGGGCTTTCCCGGTAACGGAAAAATCATGCTGAAGCAAGAAATTAAAAGCCAGCCCGTCCAGGATGATCCGGGAATCGTCGACCAGCAGAATTTTGATCTTTTCGGTATCCATCGAATTATTTTCAGTTGTGTTTATCATTCTGATATTCAGGAATCGTGAAACAGAAAACGCTCCCTTTCCCTTCCTGGCTTTCGGCCCAAATTTTTCCCCCGTTTTTCTCGACAAATTCTTTGCACAGCAGTAAGCCAGTGCCCGTACCGCTTTCTTTTGCCGTACCGGCCGTCCGGTACCTGGATGAAATCCTGAACAGTCCGTCCAACTGCTTGCCGGGAATACCGGTTCCCTGGTCTTTAATGCTTACCTCGCAAAAACCGGCCTTGCTATCCGTATCAATAGTGATGACTCCCCCGGGATAGGAAAATTTAATGGCATTCGACAGGAGATTGTTCAGAACCGTCAGCAGCATGTTACTGTCGGCAAACACAGTACCATCATCCCTGGCGTTAAGATTAACCGAGATTTTTTTCATCCGCGCATTTTCATCAAGCAGGGTAGTCACCCGGGTGATAAGTTGGAACAGGTTGCAGGCCTGCGGTGCGAAAGGAACAGCATTTTTCTGCGACAGCGCCCACAACAGGAGATTATCGAGGAATGAGTATGTAAGGTGTATCTGGTTGTTCATTGCCGAAAGCAATTCTGACTGTTGTTCAGCGGTGAGGTTTTCAAATTCGGTTACAAGGCGGTCGGAGATATTTCTTAGCGCTAACACCGGATTTTTAAGGTCGTGAGCCACAATCGAGAAGAATTTATCCTTGGCGGCCAGCGTTTCGGCAAGGTGCTGCTCCGATTCGGTAAGGCGTTTGTTGGTTTCGGCAAGTTCAGTCGTACGCTCTGTAACGATTTTTTCAAGTTTTTTCCCGGCTTCCTTCAGGCTTGCCTCCCTGATCCGGATGATAGCAAGAATGCAGGCAATAACCGCCACGAACGCCGCCCCGCGGAACCACCAAGCCACCCACCAGGGGCGGCGGACGGCAATTGATATGTGTACGGTATCAGGATTCCATCTGCCGTATGTATTGGTCGTGCCGATTTCAAGGTTGTATTTTCCGGGTTTCAGGTTATTGTACTTCACCCGTTTATCCGAACTTCCCGCATAGTTCCATTCTTTTTCAAATCCCAGAAGTCGGTAACGGTAATGAATAAGCGAAGGCGCAAAATATTCCGATGTTGCCAGATCAAGTGAAATGTTATCCTGATAATACTTCAGCGAAAGACCTGTTTGTTCCGAAAAATCAGCAAACCAAAGGGAGTCGTTGATTCTGACATTTTTAAGGATCACCTGGGGAAAACCTTTTTCAGGATGAATGGCAGAAGGATCAAAAACTGTAACGCCGTTTTGCCCGCCAAAAGCCAGCCGGCCATCGCTGAGCCTTGTTGACGCATTGGAAAACGAATTGTCCTGTAAACCGTTTAAAAAACATAAATGGTCAGCCGCATTGCTTCCGGCATCAAACAAAATCAGGCCGTTGGAAGTGCTTATCCATAACCGGCCCGATTTATCTTCCCGGATGGCTTTGATAGAAGCCGGATTGTACTTCCCCAGCGCCGTATAGCGGAAAAAGTTCATTTTTGCCGCATTGAACCGGTTTAACCCTTTATCGGTACCTATCCAGATATTGCCTCTATGATCCTGGAATATGCTTTCAACATTATTGCCCAGAAGACTGGTGGTATCGTATGCCAACTCAAAAAAATGGTCAATCATGCCGGTGCGAAGGTTTAACCGGTTAACACCTGATTCTGTGGTGCCGATCCACAAGTAGCCCGCCTTGTCTTCAAACAGCCGGGTAAGCAGCCTGGACGATAGCCGGCCGGCAGGTATCTGATTCAAAAGGGTCAACCGGTTTGTCCTGGTATTAATTTTACAAAGTCCTTTCATGGTCGCGATGAATAATTCGTCGCCCACCAGCTCCAGGCCTTGTATTTCATTCTCCGGCAATGTATTTGGCCCGGATTCGTCATGCCTGAAAACAGTAAGCTTCCCGGAATGCAGATCAGCTTTGAAAAGACCGTTCAGCGCGCCGATCCACAGGGCGTTGTTCGCGTAACACAAAGCTTTGATATCGCTTATCGCAGAACCCCGATTCAATTTCCCGCTTTGATCGCTGAACTTCTTCCCCCCGCTGTCATATACAAAAATGCTGTTCCCTGAGCTGAAATACAGGCTGTTACCGGCAGGGGCAAAGCTGCTCACGCTCTTTACTGCGCGGGCAGCCATCCCAGGAAGTCGCATGCAGTATATAAAGCGGTTTCCGGACGGATCGTACAGTGCAAGGCCATTGCTGAGGCCTATCCAGACCTTTTTGTCGAACCATCTCAGGCCTTGAACAACAGTATGCTGATTGGATTTCGTTCCGGGGACCGGCCCTATTTTTCTCAACTGATGCGAGATGCAACTAAACGCGTACAGATTTCCCTGTACCGAACTTAGATAAATACAGTGCTGATCCGGCGAATAAGTTGCCGCGCTGATTTGCTCCATGAACTGATTTCCAAGAGAATAAGATTTAAACCTGCCGCTTTTTGAAGAATAGCAGAAAATTTCATGGCGACCAGGGATTACCCAGGTACAGCCCTCCCTGTCAGTAACATAACCGGTAATGCTTTCATAAAACGGGATTTCTGCAATTTCAAGGCCTGAAAAAGGCAGGTATTTCATTTCATCAAGCCGGTCGTCAGGAAATTTACCGTTAACAAACGCCCTCATTCTGCCGGTATGGGTATTCAGATATGCTGCCAGCGTCAGACCCGGTGAAAGCCAGAGTATCGAATCGTTTTGTTGATGCAATGCATATATCCTTCCGTCGAGGCTCTTTCCCCGGCCATAAAAATGTTTGCCTTCAAACTGAGAATTTTCACGGTTGTACAGGTTCAGCCCGACGCCTTCCCAGGTAGCCATCCAGAAATTATGATTCCGGTCTTCAAGAAAGTCGGAATAGAAATTGGAACACCACAGCTCGTTTGTGAAAACAGGGGGTAATCCCCGTGTAAATATCGAATTGCGTTTGAAACCGTCATGGCAGGTAAACCGGTTGAACCCGATCCCACTCCAGCAACCGATCCAGATTGAGCCTTCCTTATCTTCATATAACGCGCTGATATTGTTTTCGTTCTTTTTTGAGAAGGTCAGGCGTGCATTCCTGAATGATTCATACGAACTGAAGTCCTGATCAATACTTATACCGGATTCAGGTGTGATAAAACCGAGACGGGCATACTGTTTAAGCACTTCCTTCTCTTTTTTAAAAGTCTGCCGGTCGAGGTCCCGGGTAAGAAGACGATATTGCAGATTCCCGAATTGTTCCCTTTGGAAATTGACGGTATCCGTTCCGTTGTCTTCGGTCCCGATCCATAAAATACCTTTGTGATCCTGAAGCAGAGCCGTCACCTTATCCGAGTGAAGGCTGTTTACACCGGGTATGTTGCTGTAATGCCTGAATTTGTTGATCTCCTTTGGAATCACACTTACGCCGTTCGCTGTTGCAAACCAGATATTTCCCTGACGGTCTTTGAAAATTTTATTGATTTCAGCAGAAATGATGGAATTCAGGTTGGTTTCTGTATGCATGAAAGCTGTCCATTTGCGGTCTTTCTGACTGAAACGGAGAATTTTGTCCCCCGCCCCGCCTAACCAGATATTGCCTTCGTGATCGTTCAGTGTTGCTTGCACCCTGAAAGGGATTTGATATACGGATGAATCGGCAAAATGATGCGTCTTCTCATTAAAATAAAAAATTCCATAATTGCCTGCGCTCCAGACGATATGGTTATCGTCTTCAAAAAGGCTGCAACCGTCATTACCGTTGGAGCCCTCAACGAGTTGAAAACTGCCTGTCTTTTTATCCAGGATACGAGGGGAAAAATTCCGGGTTCCGATCCATATCCTGCCTTTTGAATCCCCATAAACGAAATGGTAGAAATAGTCCCCTTCGAAAACCGGATTTGTATGCGGATAATGTTTTACAGCGTTTGTTGAAATGATGAGGCAATCAAGTCCGCCGCTCCTTGTATCGATCCATAAATTCCCTTCCTTATCGGCAAAGAGCGCTCTGATATATTTGTCTGAAAGAGCGGGAGCCGCGTTATCCGATCCTGACTGAGTAAAACCGTTTTTCGGCCTGTCATACCTGAATAACCCGTTTTTCGTTCCAATCCAGAGGTTGCCAAAACTATCTTCCGCCAGCGAAGTGATAAAGTTATCGCCCAGGGACCGGGGATTTCCCGGTTGATGGAAGTATTGAATGAAACCATCCCCGTCAAACTTATTCAGTCCATTCCTGGTGGCTATCCAGATAAAACCATATTTATCCTGAAGGATATCTGTCGCAAAAGCATTGCTCAAGCCCTGATTGGCAGAATAGGATATAAATTTTGTGTAATTATCGGTAAAGGCATCGGGCGACTGCGCCTTTGCTTTTAAAAAAAACAACAGGAGTAACGGCAGCAAGAAACACAGGCGAGGTTTCTTAGTCATACGCGGTTAAAATACACCCTTAAAAATAGTTACAATAGCAAAGATATGAAGGTGCCCGATAATTTTTCGAAAAATAATGAATGATTTATTCCGGCTCCAAACCCAACTTTAAAATACTGCTTCAACGATTTTGCGGATATTATCGCTTTTCCCCATCGTGAAAAAATGGAGCACCGGAGCACCGGCTTTAATCAGTTCGCGGCTTTGCTGTATCCCCCATTCGATGCCTGCCTGCCGTACCTGCTGGTTATCCTTGCATTTTAATACTTCGGTGACAAGTTCTTCGGGCAGGTCAATGGAGAAAGTCTTCGGAAGGGACGTCAATTGAGACTTCAGCGAAAGCGGCTTCAAACCGGGGATGACCGGTACCTTGATACCAATCTGCCGGCAGGCATCCACGAAAGCAAAGTACTTAGCATTGTCGAAAAACATCTGTGTGACGATATATTCCGCTCCGGCATCCACTTTCTCCTTCAGGTGCTGAAGGTCGATGGTAAGGTTTGGCGCTTCCTCGTGTTTTTCCGGGTAACCGGCAACACCGATGCAAAAATGGGTAGGTATAGGGTTCATCAGTTCCTCTTCCAGGTATTTACCCCGGTTCATGGCAACCACCTGCCTTACCAGATCGAGGGTATGGGCATGCCCGTCGGGTTCAGGGCTGAAAATCTTTTCCCTTGCCGGATTATCGCCCCTGATCAGCAACAGGTTATCGATGCCGAGAAAATAAAGGTCGATGAGGGCGTTCTCCGTTTCTTCGCGGTTGAAGCCGCCGCAGATGATATGGGGAACCACATCAATCTTATACTTGAATTTCAAGGCTGCCGAAATGCCGACCGTTCCGGGACGTTTGCGGATTGTGCGTCTCTCCAGAAGCCCGTCGGCACGTTCCTTATACACAATTTCTTCACGATGGTAGGTAACATCGATAAAAGCCGGGTTGAATTCCATTAACGGATCGGCCGTTTCATAAATCGATTCAATGGTTTCTCCTTTCAGAGGAGGCAGGAGCTCAAAAGTAAAAAGAGTTTTACCGGCAGCATGTTTTATATGGTCAATGACTTTCATGGATAGTTCGTTTTTTTGACAGGTTCCCGGCTGGACGGTAAGTCGCCGGGCAATCAGGCTGATCTGGTTTGAAAGCCTGATCAGCCTGATTCAACTTCTATTCAATATTCCCGGTCAATAATTCAGGTTCGTTGCCAGCAGTCTTTCCACCGATTCAACCGTTTCCCCTTTTTGCAGGGCATAACCGGCCACCTGGTCGCGGCTGATGCGGCCCACATTGAAATACTGAGCCTGAGGATGGGCAAAATAGTACCCGCTGACCGAAGCTGCCGGATACATGGCAAAGTTTTCGGTAAGGTGCATCCCCGACCTTTCGGCCCCCAGCAAATCGAAAATAACACGCTTCCCGCTGTGGTCGGGGCATGCAGGGTAACCGGGAGCCGGGCGTATGCCCCGGTATCCTTGTCGCAGGACTTCTTCTGTCGTAAGGTTTTCTTCAGCGGCATAGCCCCAGTACTCCTTTCGCACTTTAAGGTGCAGCAATTCGGCGAAGGCTTCGGCAAGGCGGTCGGCAAGGATTTTGAGCATGATCGCATTGTAATCGTCGTGCCGTTCTTTGAAATATTGCACCCACTTTTCGATTCCCAGCCCGGCAGTTACGGCAAACAAACCGATAAAGTCGGTCTTGCCTGTGCCTGCCGGAACTATAAAATCGGCCAGTGAGAGGTTGGGGACATTTCCTTCCTTTTGTTCCTGGTTTCTTAGAAAAGGAAGCCGCAGCTTTGTATCGTCTCCCAGGGTCAGTTCGATACTGTCGCCGACGGCAACTGCCGGGAAAAAACCGAAAGCGCCGTTTGCCTTCACCATTTTATCTTCAATCATCTTTTGCAACAATACCTGGGCATCGTCATACAATTTACGGGCTTCGCCGCCTTTTACCGGGTTCTCAAAAATGTCCGGGAATTTCCCGCTGATGTTCCATGCATGCAAGAAGTATGTCCAGTCGATATACCGGCTGATTTCCCCGAGGGGGTAATTCTCCAGGACTTTCACCCCGGTAAAGGAAGGTTTGAACGGCTTATAATCTTTCCAACTTGCTTTGAACCGGTTGTCCCTTGCCTGTTCCAGCGTGAGATAAGATATTCCGGCCATCGCATCTTTATGTTTTTCCCTTAGCCGGCTGTATTTTTCGTTCACCGAAGCGAGAAAATCATTCTTCATTCCTGCCGAAAGCAAAGAAGCGGCAACGCCGGCCACCCTTGATGCATCGCGCACATGCACCACCGGATATTGATACTGCGGGGTGATCTTCACGGCGGTATGCATTTCGCTGGTAGTGGCTCCACCGATGAGCAGCGGTACTTTTAATCCGCGCCTTTGCATTTCCGAAGCTACAAAGGCCATTTCATCCAGCGAAGGAGTGATTAAACCCGAGAGCCCAACAATATCCACTTTTTCGCGAACGGCTGTTTCGATTATCTTCTCGGCGTTGACCATCACACCCAGGTCTATCACCTTGTAGTTGTTGCAGCCAAGAACCACGCTGACAATGTTTTTTCCGATGTCGTGCACATCGCCTTTTACGGTAGCCAACAGAATTTTCCCGGCAGAAATCTTTCCCGCGGAAGCTCTTTCGTTTTCGAGATAAGACAAGAGCACGGAAACGGCTTTTTTCATAACGCGGGCGCTTTTCACCACCTGCGGCAGAAACATCTTCCCGGCTTCAAAAAGATCGCCCGCCGCCTTCATCCCATTCATCAACGGCCCTTCAATTACTCCGATAGCATGAGTAAACAGCAACCGGGCCTCTTCCACATCGGTGGCAATAAAAGTATCGATTCCGTGAATTATAGCATACGATATCCTGTCTTCGACAGGCAGCCCGCGCCATGCTTCGGCAACAGATTCCTTCCTTACCGAAGTTCTCATCTGGGAAGTATAACTGATAAGACGTTCCGTGGCATCGGGATTCCGGTTGAACAGGACATCTTCGATATGTTGAAGCAGGTCGGCAGGAATGTCATCATAAACCGGAAGGTTGCCGGCGTTCACAATGCCCATATCAAGGCCCGCCTTGATTGCATGGAACAGAAAAGCCGAATGCATGGCTTCACGCAGGGCATCGTTGCCGCGAAACGAAAACGAGAGGTTGCTGATGCCCCCGCTGACCCGCGCATAGGGAAGGTTTTGCTTTATCCAGCGCGTGGCGTTGAGAAAATCGAGAGCATAATGGTTGTGTTCTTCGATGCCGGTAGCGATAGCCAGGACATTTGGGTCGAAGATAATGTCTTCGGGCGGAATGCCGAGTTCATCGGCGAGAATCCGGTAGGCACGTTCGCAGACAGCGATGCGGCGCTCATAGGTCGCAGCCTGCCCCTGCTCGTCGAAGGCCATTACCACCATGGCTGCGCCGTAATTCCTTATTTTAAGGGCATGCTCTTTGAAAATGGCTTCACCTTCCTTCAGGCTGATCGAATTTACGATAGCTTTCCCCTGCAGGCATTTCAGCCCGGCCTCAATCACGCTCCATTTGCTGGAATCTATCATTACCGGCACTTTGGCAATTTCCGGCTCCGACATCAGCAAATTCAGAAAGCGGGTCATTTCGCGCTCTGCATCAAGCATGGCATCATCCATATTCACATCCAGCGCCTGGGCGCCGGCATCCACCTGCTGTCGGGCAACCGAAAGGGCTTCATCATATTTTTCCTCACGGATAAGGCGGGCAAATTTCCTGGATCCTGAAACGTTGGTACGTTCACCGATATTGATGAAGTTGCTCTTCTCATAAACCATCAGCGGCTCAAGCCCGCTAAGCTTCAGGTCATGATTTTTGGGAGGAATATGCCGGACTTTTGCCTCTTCAGCTATCCGGCATAACTCACGGATATGGTCAGGCGTGGTGCCGCAACACCCACCGATAATGTTCACCGAACCATTGACGAGCAAATCGCTGACATGCTTCGCCATCTTTGCCGGCGTTTCATGATAATGCCCGAACTGGTCGGGCAGGCCGGCATTAGGGTAAGCGCTTACATAACAAGGGGCTTTACGCGAAAGCTCCTCAATGAAGGGGTTTAACTGCTCCGCCCCCAGCGAACAGTTGAAGCCCACGCTCAGCAAATCCGTATGCGAAACCGAATTCAGAAATGCTTCTGCCGTCTGCCCCGAAAGGGTGCGGCCACTGGCGTCGGCGATGGTTCCCGAAACCATCACGGGAAGCCGGATCCCTTTTTCCAAAAACAGCGTATTGATGGCAAAAAGCGCGGCTTTGGCGTTGAGGGTATCGAAAACCGTTTCGATGAGGAGCAGGTCAACGCCGCCATCAATCAGTCCACGGACCTGTTCGGTATAGGCCTCCGCAAGCTGATCGTAAGTGATGGCCCGGAACCCGGGATCGCTTACAACAGGCGACATGCTGGCCGATTTGTTCGTCGGTCCGATGGAACCGGCAACAAACCGCTGTTTGCCGGGTGTTTTCTCCGCAAAACCATCTGCTTCATTTACGGCAAGCCGGGCGGCAGCAAAGTTGATCTCGTAAACATACGCTTCGAGTTTATAATCGGCCAGGGAAATTGATGTGGCGTTAAAGGTATTGGTTTCGATGATATCGGCGCCGGCTTCCAGATAAGCCCGGTGAATGCCGTCGATAATCTGCGGTTGGGTCAGGCAGAGCAAATCGTTGCAACCTTTCAGGTCAACAGAATGATGGCTGAATCGTTCCCCGCGATAATCGCTTTCGGTGAGATTATGGCGCTGGATCATAGTTCCCATCGCGCCGTCAAGCACCAGGACGCGGTGGCTGAGTTCCGAAAATATGTCCTTTTTACCGGTCGTCATACCTTATTTATATAGACGCTTCGCTTCCTGCATACAAAGATACTGATGCAGAAACGTTTATGTTACGCAATCAAAAACACATTCAAAAATGCCGGTTGACGGGATCAGGAGTGTGTTTCAATTATAATCTCCCGCCGGGGCGGGATCAGGTATTGGCACCGTTCGCACGGCTGCGATGGTTGCCAGAGGTTCGCAGAGCCTGGTCTCTCCCCTCTTCTGTATAACTCAAACACCCTTTACAGGAAGGATTATTTGAAGGGACAAAAGTACGGAAAATTTCCGCATATCAAAACGGGCCTGAAACTGACCATGTTATTAA
>DAONEP010000080.1:0-10945 GCA_035403165.1 Bacteroidales bacterium
CAAAGCCCGAAGTACCCGAACCGGAACTGGCCCACGACAGGGAGGTATAGCCGGAGGCCGAAGAACCCGGGATCAGGTAGGTGCTGCCCTCGCAGATCTTATCATCATTGCCGGCATTGGCCATGGCAACGGGGTTTATTGTCAGCGTCATGGAGGAAGTGTCGGGTGAACAGGGGGAATTTCCGTAAGCGATGAGTGTGAGGGTTACCGAATGGGCCGCTGTATCGGCAGCGCTGGGGGTATACACCGGGTTCAGGATCGCCGGGTTATTGAAGGCGCCGCTGCCGCTCGAAGACCACAACAGCGTGGAATAGTCGGTGGCAGTGGCCAGGGATAAGGAACAGGTACCGTTGGCGCAGATGGTCCGGGCAGGCCCTGCCGAAGCGGTGGGATAGGCTATGATGTTGATGGGCAGCGTCAGGGCGCTGCTGCATCCGGAATCGGAAACCATCGTGAGGGTTACGTTGAATGTCCCGGCAGCGGAATAGGTGTGCTGCGGATTTAGCTCTACAGAAGTGCCTCCGTCACCGAAGTCCCAGCTCCAGGAAACGATGGAGCCCGAAGTAATGGTGGAATGATCGGTGAACTGCACCGGCTGTGCCTGGCAATTGTTAGTAAAGGTAAAACTAACGGATGGGGCCGGGTTTACCAGCACGGATTTGCTCGTGGTGATGTTGGGGCAGGTGGCCGATGTAGTGATAACGCTCACCGTTTGCGGTCCGGCAGTATTCCAGAGGAAGGTCGCCGTGTTCTGGTTGGACGACCCGACGATGGTCCCTCCCGATGCCGACCAGGAATAGCTGGTAAGGCCCGTGGTAGCTGAATAGCTGCTTGTGGTGTTGTTGCATACCGTGGGACCTCCCGTTATAACAGGGGAGGGATTGTAATTAACGACAATGCTGCGGATAGGGGATAAAGCCCCGAAACCGCAATCAGCGTTGTAACCGCGAACGGTAAGGGTGTGATTCCCGGTGGGAAAGTACGGGCCAAAACTAAGGGTCGTGTTAGGCACAGAGGTCGTGTCGAAAGGAACCCCGTCGAAATACCATTCGTACAAAGTGGCTGAACCAATGGGCACTATCGAGTATATCGCCCCCGTCTGGCCCTGGCATACAGGCGACGGGCCCGTCGGCGATACCGTCGGCGTGGCCGGGGTATTCCGGGTGACGATATTCAGGGATTCGTTCCCCGTGGTCAGGTAGTACCACCAGGAATTGATTATCCGCTTATCGCCGGAAAACGAATGGCATCCGTCTATAGCGGGGCTGCTCGGATATATACATCCGGGATAGGCAGAATTAACCCCTGCATTCGGAACCGGAATATTTGAATCATCCCACATGATACCCAGTTTACCAGCAGCGCTTTCGGGCCGGACCAGATCAACCTTGATACCGTCGTTGCAGGTTTCAATATCATTACATGGCAGGTTCGTCAAACCGTTCAGATATTGAATACTCATGCTAAGGCTGGCCCCATTCTGAACCGGGGTGCCATTGATCATGCCGTCCCAGTGGATCGTATCAAAGGTGGAACAATCCGCATATCCGGTTACCTCTCCCTGAACAATTGCAGAACCGCTGGGTGTTGTAATATTCAGCGTAACGATTCCTGTTTTTGTGACTTTCATGATAAAATCCACCGATCCGTCGCAATAGGAAATGCTTCCCAAGCTTCCACTGCAGATTTGCCCAATCGTGCCGGTAGGATAAACATTGACGTCCGGAGGATTAAGGAACTCTCTGTACTGAGGAAGAGGTAAAGGCGCAGTCCCATAGGTATAATCTACTGATCTCCTGTCATTTTCCCAATTGTCGGTATTGTAAACACCCCATTGGTTACAATATACATAGAAAGTACCACCTCCCCAGCTATTGATATTGCATTTTGTAGTCAGACCGTCGTTTGAATAAAAATAAAAATCGGAATTTTGGGCGTGAGAAGTTCCGTTTATCTGGTTGGAAAACTGCCAGGCGTAACTCCATACCCTTCCATCAATAATAGTACCGCCTGAAGCAACTACACTGATATCAATAAGATTAATGGTCACGCCATCATTACCGATTCCGCCGCCGGTTGCGCTGCCGGCAAATTCGATATAGTAATTGCCCGGAAGGCCCACCGTAGAGGGATCTAGTATTAACGGCGTGTAACCTGTCAGCGGCCCGTTTACTGCAGCCTGCCAATCATCAATAAATCCGGGCTCACCGGCAACCGGTGAAGGATTAAAGCTATAACCCGGAACCACATCCCCGTTCGGACCACGAAACTGATAATAAAGCTGGTTATAGCTTCCTTTTCTGAACCCAAAGTAAATTTTTTCAGTTGCCGGATTTGCAATATATACATTAAGCCTGTAAAGAGAATCACATCCGGCCATTGCGAAAGGTATCCTGTATCCATAAGTAGTATTCCCACCATCATACAGAATCAGGCCAAGCCCCCCATTTGTCATAGAAGCCGGCCCATCCGGTTCCAGTTGTTTTGTCCCTTCTCCGTAACTTTTAAGTGATGAAATCACGAAAGTGAACATCAACAGGCTGAGAAGAAGTAAATTTAACCTACTGAATGATAAATATTTATGCAAGGTGAAGCGTATGATTCTCTTCATGGGATGATAGTTACTAAAATACTCCGTATTATGGCATCCAAATCATTGGGTTGTAAAGGTATATACAAATATATTATCCTGCCGGGATAATTTTTTAAAAGACAAGAATAATCATTGAGTTTGTGATCCTGGTCAGCTCATCGATAATTCTCTGCACCGTGTTGCCTGAAATCATTAACCGGATCATTTCACATTTGTGAACGCGTTCAGATACTTGTCAATAAATAGCTGCTTCGACCGGGCTTTATATTGCATCACAAACCGGGGATGTTCCAGGGCGATTATCTCACCGAAAAACTTATACTTGTCATTTAACGACCGCAGAAATTTTTCATTCTTCCCGGTCCCAAGGCAAAAACCGACATCCGTTTTTATTCCGAAGCCGATCTGCATCCTGAGGCTTTCCACCATAAATGGATATACGGCATCAGTCAGTTCTTTGCTGTCGTAATAGTTATAGTTTTTTTCACTGCCTTTGGCATCGTGTATGGTAAAACCCAGGGGGCAAACCGCGCTGATGTAAAAATCGCCGTAGAACTTTTCCGGTCCGCCATAGGCTTTAATGACCTCATAGACGAATACCGACGATGTTTCATATGTCTGCCTGCCGGTATAGTTGATGCCGCATTCATCGGCGAGGCGCCTGGTATCGGTAAACGGGATGCCGGTTACTCCGGCGCCAAATCTGCCAGGGTTAATACCTAGGATCAGGTGCCGAGGGTTGATGTCGCTGTAATATTTACGGTAAAATGCCGATGATACCGATAAGATTTCACTGTTTTCCCTGAAAGGGTTCATCAGGCTGATGCCGGCCGGTAAAGTACCCTTGAAATCAAGGGATCCGTTGAAATCTATTATTTTGTCCGCAAATGATTTCATTTCATTTATCCTCCGATCATTTTACAATAATAAGAAACATTCTCCACTGATATGAATTACATTTGTAATAAAATTGACTGAAAGTCAGATTGATATTCAACCCCTAAAACCGGTTAGCTATGAAACGCTATTTTATACTATTGGCAATTCTGTTTGCTGGCAGCAGCAGCTTTGCAGGGACCGGCAACGCAAACGACGGGATATTGTTTGCAATGGCTGTTATCCTCATCATGATGCTGATTCTGGGTATAGGATATTTTACCCGTATGTTGAACAGGATGATCCGGGCCGTGAGAACCTGGAACTGGATACATAAACATACTGCCGGTTCCCCTGATAAAAAGCAGGCGGACGATTTTCATTTTGATATGACGATAAACTACATCGGGCAGGTTTAGACAATGTAATTTATTAAGAGTACCGGCTTGTCCGGAACGATAAACAATGGCCATGTCCGGAAGGCAAAGGGCAGGCCGGCCCAGAATCATTGGCCGCTAGTGTATACTTAACTTTCCGGTAAATATTTCCGGATATAAATGAAATCGTTTCACAATGGCCAGGTTTTAACAATTTACTGCTTTCGTTAGCGCATCGCTCAATGATGCAGGTTCAGCCACATACTGTTTCATAATACATTTCAACGGCAAACCAGCCATTTAAAAAAAACCCTGCATCAATTAAGATGCAGGGGTTAAGACGAGTCAACGAGTAATGGGAGTTTTCTGAAGCAGTATTTTAGAGTGTGATGAGTCAGTAAGAAGATCGTTGCCTTGTCCTTTTTCTTTAGATGCATCCGCAAAAGGATGCACGGGTGTCATAGGTATATTTTTTTATCAGTTCGGCCTGTTCTTTTTTATCTTTTTGTGCAAGCAGTTTGATAATCCTGTTTCGGTGCAGTTTTGCTTCTATTGCTTTATAATTTCCGCCCTCTCTCAGGAATTTCATCATTAGCTCGGTGCTTTCGTTTTCGGCTTTTTCCCTGGCAGCCTGAATGATTTCAGCGTTATTCCGGAAAGCATATTCACTGAGATGAAGGTCAATGACATCATGAATTTTTTCCCTCAATTCACTATTGAGCCTGATCGCATTTTTAAACACGGTAAAAGTTACTCCGCGCTTGCTGACAATCCGGCAGATCCCTGCGTCAAAATTGTCGTTCTGTAAATACTCGCTGCTTCTCATAACCTTTCGTTTCTTATTTATAGCTTTTAACGGAATTGGTTATAGGCTGGAAATTGAAAAAATGCAGTTTTTTTTGATAAAAACCTTTCGGTGCGAAACCGGCAGAATCAGCGGGAAGTGAGCCTGATCACAACAATGTGATAATCAACTATTATGAAATTACCCTGGATATATGGAATCCCGGCGCTCGTTATCTCCTCCCCGGTAAACCTGCTGAAAGATACCCTCTTGCAGGTTCCTAACCAAGAAAGGGTTACCTTTGTACCGAAATTCCACTTTACAATATGGGTAACATCCTTGCAATTGTTGGCCGGCCTAACGTTGGCAAAAGCACATTATTTAACCGCCTTACCGGTTCACGGGCCGCTATCGTTGATCCGACCAGCGGCGTAACACGTGACCGGCATTACGGGCACAGCGACTGGAATGGCATCGAGTTCTCGGTGATTGATACCGGCGGCGTCGTCATCGGCGGGGATGACATTTTTGAACAGGCTATAACCCGTCAGGTTGAACTGGCTATAGAGGAAGCCGACATTATTCTTTTTATGGTCGATGCCCGCGAAGGACTTTCTCCCCTGGACGAGGATGTGGCTGAATTAATCAGGCGCTCGCGCAAGAAAGCTTTTCTGGCTGTTAATAAAATTGATACCCCGGATAAGGTAAATGAAGCCGCTGAATTTTACAGTCTCGGCCTTGATGGCGTCTTCCCTGTTTCATCGGCCAATGGCAGCGGTACCGGCGACCTGCTTGATGAAATTGTTGCTTCTTTCCGGAAAACGGAAACCGAAGAAGTACCTGACCTTCCGAAATTTGCTGTGGTAGGAAGACCGAACGTCGGGAAATCATCGCTGGTGAATGCCTTGCTGGGAAAGGACCGTCATATCGTAACCCCTATTCCCGGCACTACGCGCGACAGCATTTTTACCCGTTATAATTCATTCGGGTTCGATTTCCTGTTGGTCGACACGGCCGGCTTACGCAAGAAAGGCAAGGTTTATGAAAATATTGAATTCTATTCCGTGATGCGTTCCATCCGCGCCATTGAGAATAGCGAGGTTTGCCTCCTGCTCATCGATGCCACGCAGGGATTTGAAGCCCAGGACATGAATATTTTCTCCCTTATTGAAAAAAATCACAAAGGCGTTGTTATGGTGGTTAACAAGTGGGATCTTGTGGAAAAAGACACCAACTCAACGAAGCACTTCGAGGAATATATACGAAAACAAACTGCGCCTTTTACCGATTATCCCATTGTATTCACCTCGGTGCTGACGAAACAACGAATCCATAAAGCCCTTGAACTGGCTGTAAAGGTTTACGAAAACCGTAAACGGCGCATTGCCACCCGGAAACTGAACGACTCGCTGCTGCCCGTTTTTACTGAAACCCCTCCCCCGTTGTACAAAGGCAAGGATGTTAAAATCAAATACATCACGCAGATTAAAACGGTTTATCCCAGTTTTGTGTTTTTCTGCAATCTGCCGCAATACATCCGCGATCCTTACAAGCGCTTTGCCGAGAACCGCCTCCGCGAAATGTTTGAATTCACGGGAGCCTCCATGGAAGTATATTTCAGAAAAAAATAATAATTTCCGGAATCATGGAAAGCGAACATCCCCGCATCGACAAGTGGCTTTGGGAAGTACGCCTTTTCAAGACCCGCAGCCAGGCCACGGAAGCCTGTAAAGCCGGAAAAGTAAAAATCGAAAATATTTCGGTGAAACCGGCCAAGGAGATCAAAACCGGTGAAATCATCATTGTAAGCCTGAATCCATTGTTCAAAACCGTGAGGGTGAAAGATTTTCCCAAAAGCCGCCTCAGCGCCAAACTGGTTCCGGATTATCTCGAAGATCTCACACCACAGGAAGAATACGACCGCGTTAAATTAATCCAGGAAACAAATTCGGAATATCGTGACCGCGGGCTTGGCCGGCCAACCAAAAAACAGCGCCGGCTTATCGATAAGCTGAAAAGCAGCAAAGACCAGTGGAAATAAGGAGAATTATAACAGTCAGGGATGAAGGCTGAAGGAGCTCAAATGATGGATGGCTCCCGGTTGTTATCGGTTGTTATCAAATACCGGATATCCATATTTCAGGGTCCTTACTTTAAACCCGGCCAAGACCACGCAATCCCGAACCTGGACAGCGCCTCAGAACACCTTGAAAATGACTGACACAAGGCCGGAACCTGCCTTTTCATTTCCGGATCCTGACGGCTTCCGTTTTCAGCATAAACACATTTTCGTGAAACAGGATCAGCCGGTGGCCGGTTCAGAATTGCACCACCGTCCTGATCATTAAAAAGACTCCGAAAAGCATTAAAATGATTCCGACGGAATGGTTGATGAAAAGCAGTATCTTTCCATTCAAATGGCGTTTTAACTTACTGGCTGCGAATACTTTAAGAATATCTGTTGAAAAGGTGATGGACAAAGTCCCGATAAAGAAAATCATTATGCTGTGTTTATCATCCCCGAAATTTGAGCTTACCCCCACCATGGATGAAATCCAGAAGAACCACACAAAAGGGTTCATAATATTGAGAAAATAACCTTTGAGAATATACGTCAGCGGGCCTGCAACCTTTGTTTCGACGGGATTGTTGTTTTCATCAAAATGTATCTTACGGTTGAAGGTATAAATGCCGAAAAGGATAAGGATGATGCCGCCTATAATGCCGGCAATGAGGTAATTATTTCTTTTATTGATGAGTTGAAGCGCCCCGAGATACGCCAGCATCAGTACACTGAAGTCGCTAACGATAATACCAATAGCCAGGAAAACCCCTGACCTCCAGCCCCTGTGAATGCTCGTCTGAAGCAAGGTGAAGAGTGCCGGGCCTAACAGGGCTGCCAGGGTAAGACCGAGGATCATGCCTTGTATTAATGGATGCATACTTCAAAATGCTTTATGGTTAACACGTGGTAAGCTACAATTTATCCTCAGGCAGATGCCGGTCGGAGGGATAGGGTTGTTAAACGAACAATCAACGCAATGGCCGTCAAATTTATTTCTTTAATGAAGAAAGATATTCATCCCATTGTTCATACTTGGCATTCTTCAGAACACGCGGAAATTTGAAAGACCCGCCTTCCTTGCCCTGCAGGCGCATCCAATTATAAAACACTTCCGGATCCAATATTTCAACCATTACATCACGTACGGCGTGAAGCCTTTCAGTACGATAATCGTCGTTCAGTATTTTCAGGTATTCGTCAATTTTCCGTCGGGCAACCTCAGTATCCACTTTATCGTTGGTGCCAAGATACCATTTGTGAGCAAACATGCTGCCATGCCTGATTCCGGCAACGGTAAATTCACGGATTGAAATATTCAGTTCATGTTCAAGCATCTCGATAGCGCGGTTCATATTCTCCTGTGAAAGGTGTTCGCCGCAAAGGCTCAGGTAATGCTTGGTGCGTCCGGTGATGACAATTTCCGATAAGGCTTTCGAGGTAAACTTAATGGTATCGCCGATCAGGTAACGCCAGGCCCCGGCGCAACTCGAAAGCAGCAATGCATATTCGCGGCCTTCTTCCACTTCGTCGATGGTAAGCGCTTCGGCAGTGGTCTTCAGCGTGCCGTCTTCTTCAAAATTCTCATCCGTGAAAGGTACAAATTCAAAGAATATTCCATTGTCAAGAACCAGTTGCATGGAGTTGGACCCCGGCCTGCTCTGGTAAGCGATAAAGCCTTCGCTGGCCAGGTAGGTTTCCACATAAGTAAGCGGGTGAGCCAACAATTTTTCGAAGCCTTTAACGTATGGGGAAAACGAAACGCCTCCATGGACATAAATGTTCAGGTTCGGCCAGATATCGTGAATAGTATTCAGGTTGTACTGGTCGATGATCTTTTCCAGCAATATTTGCAGCCATGCAGGGACGCCCACGATGGCGCCTATATCCCATTCCGGAGCTTTTTTTACAATTTCTTCGAGTTTCGTCGACCAGTTGCGTTCCTTCGATATGCGGTTGCCGGGTTTATAGAAATGCTGGAACCAAAAGGGAATGTTGCCCGTAGTGATGCCCGAAAGGTCCCCTTCATAATAGGTGCCGTTATACTGCAGATGAGTGCTGCCACCCAGCATAAGAGCGCCTTTTTCGTAAAACTCGGGTGGAAAATCATATTTGGTAAGCGACAGCAGTTGCTTGATACTGGTTTTCTTGATAGCGCGGAGCATATCGGGCGTTACCGGAATATACTTGCTCGAAGCCTCCGAAGTGCCTGAGCTCAAAGCAAAGTGTTTGACCTGCCCCGGCCAGCATACAAAGGCTTCTCCATTCAGGGTGCGGTACCACCAGCGCCGGTGCATCGAATTGTAATCATGCAACGGAACTTTTTGCTGAAAAACATCCACCACATCATCGCTGTGCAGCATCTGCGAAAAGCCATACTCTTCACCAAAAAAAGTGAGCTGGGCTGTACGAAGCAGTTTTCGCAAGGTACGCACCTGAACATTGTATGGATCCTGCGGCTTGAGTTTTTCGACCGGTATCCTGTTTCGCACCTCAAGAGCACTCTTAATTATTGAACCGAGAATTGGCATGGTTGTTCCTTTTTGGGTAATCAAAACCTGAGCGAAATTAACTATTTTTTTTAAATTCGTTGAGTGCTCTGCTTTCATTGAATATTTATGCAACCGTGGAGATGAGAAATATTGTCCTTTAATGACTTATGCCCGGAACCTGCCCTATGAAAACAAAAAAAAACCTTATCCTGTATATTCTGTTATGGCCGTTGCTTGCTGCTGTTTTAACAGTTGCGCTCCTGCTTGTCTTTATCTCCGTGTCAGATTTTCGACCTAAATCTATCGAACCTGTTAAAGTGAAAGGTGATTCATTCGTTATACCACTGCCTGCAGATTCAAGTCTTACATTTTACACATGGAATATCGGCTACTGCGGGCTGGGAGAACAAATGGATTTCTTTTATGAAGGCGGACGCAGGGTCCGTCCATCCAGGGAAGAGTATCAAAGATACCGTGACGGTGTTATTTACCAGATGACCACATTATTCAACAAGCCTGATTTTATCCTTTTACAGGAGGTAGACAGCCTCGCAAAACGATCATACCGCGATAACCAGATACAGCGGATCGAAGCAGGTTTCCCGTCATATTCGGCTGCATTTGCCGTCAACTATAATGTAAAATTCGTCCCGGCGCCTGTTTTCCGCCCTATGGGAAAGGTTATTGCCGGCCAACTGACCTTGAGCCGTTTCCGGCCAGTTTCCGCTGAACGTCACGCCTATCCGTCGTGCTATAGCTGGCCTAAAAACCTTTTTATGCTCGACCGGTGTTTTATTCTTTCCCGATACAACGTTTCGAACGGCAGACAATTGGTGCTCATAAACCTGCATAATTCGGCTTTCAATGATGCTGCCGACATGAGGATACAGGAACTCGGCATGCTGAAGAAACTGATGAAAGCGGAATTTGACAAAGGTAATTATGTGATTGCCGGCGGCGACTGGAACCAGAATCCCCTGCCCTATGATTCCTCTGCCGTCTCCAAGGGGTACGATGCAAGGTGCATTCATCCCGGCATTCCCGAACATGCTCTTCCCGAAAACTGGCAGTGGGCTTACGATTCTTTCCTGCCCACAAACCGCGATGTAAGAACACCTTACCGCACAGGGGTAACGCCCGTTACCCTTATTGATTTTTTTGTTCTGTCGCCCAACATTGAACTTAAAGGTGTAAAGACCATCGAAACGGGCTTCCGGTTTTCCGATCACCAGCCGGTAGGAATGGCGGTTGGGCTAAGATGACGATTCTTCGGCTGAACAGCCCGTAGCCACGGCTTCTACAAATCAGTGACGGATCTTCACATATTCCGGCTCCGGAAAGAAATGGAATGCCGGAGCAGACAAATACCTGATAACGCCGGACTCCTGATACGGAATCTCCTGTTACATCAACTCCTTAAAATAAAAACAGCTATCCCCTACTCTACCCTGAAGAACTCCGATGCAATGCCGTCGGCGTGGAAAAGCCCGTCATTTGTAAGATAAAGAACACCATCTTTCCTTACCATCATCTTGTTTTCGAGAAATTGGCGTGCATCAGCAAGCGCCTGAAAGGCCCAACTCTCTCCGAACATTTTTTCAATCTCTTTCAGGTCGCAGCCCCACATGGTCCTCAGCGATGTCATCACATATTCGTTAAAACGCTGAGCTTTCGTCAGCATTTCCATCTCAAAGGGGACAATGCCCTTATTCACAGATTCAAGGTACGGCCCGATACCGGCAATATTCCATTGCCTCGACA
>DAONEP010000081.1:0-10833 GCA_035403165.1 Bacteroidales bacterium
ATGAAAATTAATCTTCTGTTCCTGGCCTTATTCCTGGCAGTATTATCTTCAGCCGGGCAGACCGCAGCCGATTACTACCTGCCTTTTAAAGTAGGCAACCGGACCATGTTGCAAACAAGTTCTGCAAGCGGGAGCTGGTGTTTCCGGAATACCGAGTATAAATACCGCTGGATGGAAGAAGTAAACGGGGTGGATTATTTTGTGGAACAGGGTTGGGAAGGCAACTATACAACGGGGAATTGCACCGGGGATTTGTATTTCAGGTATCTCTGGATCAGACCCGACCAGGAAGGGAATATCGTGGCAGGGGCATACAGTATGGCCGGCGATGATAACGGCGCTTCACCCAGCCTGGTAAACGCCGTCATCCCTTCAACTCCCGTGATCATTTTTCCGAATGAATTCCTGACGGAAGGCGCGTCCCTGACTACTCAAATCGACGAAACAACTACCAGTACTGATATGGTGATCAGTGTTCATGCCCAGGTTGAAACACAAGCCGGATCATTTTCAGATTGTATCCAGGTTCGGAATACCGTGAAAACAAACGGAATCATTACTTTCATGGAAGACAGCTATTATGCTTTTCATGTCGGATTGGTGCAACAGGTAAGAACGATCCCCGAAGGCGATGGGCATGTCGATGGTCTCGAGTTCTATTTTGCCGGTTCTGATAAAACAGTGCATTGCACGGCCGGCGGGCTTTCATCCGTCCTCTCCGATCCGGAAAAGGAGAACATTTCCAGCCTCACGATTACCGGGACCATGGATGCAAGGGATTTTAAGACCATCCGTGATGAGATTCCGAACCTGTGTTACCTCAATCTCGGCGACGTGGAAATCGCAGAATATACCGGCGATCAGGGGCCGGCTCCTGTATTTATCACCTATCCGGCAAACGAAATTCCCCGAAAATCATTTTATAAATTGGGCGAGTACAACTATTACCTTTATTCGGTGATTTTGCCGAAAAATATCTCTTCAATAGGGAATCTCGCATTTGAACATTGTATCGCCCTTGGTCAAATTTCTTTTCCTCCGTCGTTGACAAGTATCGGGCTCCAGGCTTTTTTGGGTTGTACTAACCTGGACAAAATCATCTTTGAGCCTCCAGTATCAGTTGCCGGCATAGGCAAATATGCGTTTGGTTTTTGTTCCAAGCTTGAGTCATTCGAAATTCCTGAATCAGTCACCTATATTGATACCGTTGCATTCCTGGGGAGTTCGGCGTCGATTACCGTGCAGGAGAACAACCCCGCTTACTCGGCCGAAGGGGGCGTCCTTTTCAACAAAGACAAGACAGCGCTCATATATGTGCCGAATACCAGGGCCGGCGATTACGAAATACCTTCGTCGGTTGAGGTTGTCAAGGTGGATGCCTTTTATAATTGCCGCAAACTCAAATCCGTTACCATGCCCAATACCCTGACAACTTTGGAGATATGGGCTTTTGAAAACTGTTCAGGCCTGGAATCAATATCGCTGCCTTCCTCTCTGAATTCCATCGCCGGTTTCGCATTTTATAATTGCACCGGCCTGAATTCCGTATACGCGAATGCGCCTATTCCCCCGGATTTGTCCGAAAGCGACAGCGTTTTCTTTAATGTTGATAAAAATCTCTGCGTTCTTTATGTGCCGGCCGGTTCCAGAGAAGCTTACCAGGCAGCGGACCAATGGAAGGATTTCCTGCTGATCGAAGAATTCATCCCCGAACAAATGATGTATTACCAGGCCGATCTGGACGGTTCGTGGCAGATGCATTCCCTGCTTGCCGATAATCCGGATGATGAAAACAGCCTGGCCGGATGGATGTATGGCACCAATTCGATTGATGATGATGGTCAGAGTGTCACGGCAAACCTGGTTCTCAACGGCATTGACCAGCCTGATTTTTCATCCTCGGTCCTGGTTGCGGCCGGCGGCGGGGTTTCGGTTCCCGGAACAGATATGGACGGTTTCATGGAACCCGGTAAACAGAGGATCGTTATTACCGGCACGGATGGCAGCGGCGCCTTTAATTTCACGGTACTGCAAAAGACCGGCCATGAAACTGACTGTGAAATTGCTGATTTAGAAGGAACCTGGCAGATGCATTCACTGGTGACCAACGATTACGGCGGGTCAAATAACTGGGCTGGCTGGACGCATGGCGTCATCACCATTGATGATCTGGGGAATACGGCAACATCGGAGCTGATAGTGAATGGCGAATCTGCTGCGGGCGAATCCTCATCACTGGCAATAAGCGATGAGGGAATTATCAGTTCTCCGGAAAACGATATACACGGATTCCTGGATGCGGATAAACAGATGGCGGTGCTTACCATGACCGACAACAGTGGCGGATATAGCCTTTCCTTTTTGCAAAAGGCGGTTTCCGATACGATATACGAACTTCATAACCTTAAAGGGGCCTGGCGGTTGCATTCGCTGGTTACCGACAACCCTTCCGAACCTGATGACTGGTCAGGCTGGATACATGGCCTTGTGACGGTTGACGAAAAGGGAGAAAGCGCTACCACCAACATCATCGCGAACGGTGAAAGCCGTCCCGGTTTCACTTCTTCTATGTCGGTCAGCACCTCGGGAATAGTTACGATTGCCGGTACAGATATGCATGGTTATATGAGCGCCGATATGCAAACCATTGTGTTAACCGGTACTGATCAGGGCAAGGGATACAACCTTTCGGTAATGATAAGGGATTATAATTCGGATGCAACAGGCATCGGGGAAACGCCGGCCACGATTCCGTTGTTTACAGCATTTCCAAACCCGGCAAGCGAAAAAGTCTGCATCGAGAGCACAAAAGGCGCTCTTATTGAAATCTTTAACATGCAGGGAGAACTTATAAAAAGAACTCTAACGGAAGGAGGAATTACAGAAATCAATATTTCTTCATTTCCGAAAGGACTGTACTTCGTCAGAAAGAAAACGCCGGAAGGAACCTTTAGCTGCAAATTGATCAGGCAATAATGGCGTTATCATATATGTAAGCCGGAAACGGCAAATCACCTTGTCGCGATGGCCTGATTGCTCCATGGTTTTATATCAACATTTTAGATATTACTGAGTTTTTACTATTACGAACGCGTATTCCCGGCCTGTTTATAGACCGGGTTTACTTTTTATCAGCAGTGATCTCTTTTGCATACCTTTGTAAACATATCCCTGCGTATGCCGGTTTACAATACGATCCTCGATAAAGCCGTAAAAGGCAGAAAACAGCTTGCCGTACTGGTTGATCCCGACAAGCTGTCGCTGAAGGAAGTCGCTGCACTTGCCTCAAGAGCAGGCGATACGGGGGCCGACTACTTTTTTGTCGGCGGCAGCCTGCTGGTCAATAATCAGCTCGATGCCTGTATAAAAACCATCAAAGAAAATGCAAATGTGCCGGTGGTGTTATTCCCCGGGAACACAATGCAATTGAGCTGGAAAGCTGACGCTATCCTTTTCCTGTCGCTTATCAGCGGGCGGAATGCCGAAATGCTCATCGGCCGGCATGTGATATCGGCCCCTTACCTGAAGGTCAGCCCGTTAGAGGTAATTCCATGCGGATATATGCTCATCGAAAGCGGCAGGCAGACGGCTGTTCAGTATATGAGCAATACTGCGCCCATCCCGGCCGATAAAAATGATATCGCCATCTGTACAGCCCTGGCCGGTGAAATGTTAGGGCTGAAACTGATTTACCTGGAAGCCGGAAGCGGCGCCCAACGGCCTGTAACAGCCGGTATGGTGAAACAGGTGAAAGAAAGCATCGGCATACCGCTCATCGTCGGCGGGGGAATAAGAACGCCTGAAACTGCATCGGAAATTTGCAAGGCGGGCGCTGATCTGATTGTCGTTGGTACGGCGCTGGAAAAAGATGCCGGATTGCTCGGCGAATTATCTTCAGCCGTGCACGGCAGGCAATAAAATCAGGAAGAAAGCGTATTCCATTCCTTTTCTTGTCAGCCGGATTTTTCAGAACCGCTTGTAGGGATGCGCCTCCGTGTTGAAAATCACCTTGTCGAAATCGAGTGAGCGGCCATCATCAAAGAGCAGGAAAAAGTACTTCAGCGTTTCGGCAAAGAAAAAACTTTCCATATCGTCATCGCGCTCTTTGGTCATCACGTTTTTCAGCGCCGTGAAACCCGTCTCCGAACGGCAATATTTCACCAGGTTATCAAACATCTCTTTTCCCATCCTCAGGTACTTTTCATCACCCGTGAAGTGGTATAGGTAATAGGCGCTTTCCACGTTTTCGGGGCGCAGGACGTATCCTGGGTACCTGATTTCCATCTTCGAATAATCGAGCACTTCGGGTTCGATTCCGGTGAACATCCACATCTTAAAATTCGATTCCTGCAACATGGCGGCCCTTTGCAGATCGCCGTCAAGCGCCAGGGAACCGGCAAAAAAGGCATCCAATGCCCCGTAAATAGTGCGGGTCCTCTTGCCGGTGTTCATATCGACCCGGCCGTACCACAGGTTGCCCGATACAGTATCGGCCATGTACCGGTTGACGGCTTCGGCGCTGGTTTCCCACATTTCGCGCAAATCCTTGTCCCTGAAAAGGATGGCTCCTTTCAGCATATACTCGAAGTATGAATCGATGCCTCCTGAAATGGAACTTTCGGTATTGGTCCATTCTCCGGTTTCAACGTTGATTCCTGCGCCGGGCAAGCCGATTGCCGATCGGAGGCTATGCAGTTTCACCATTGCTTTTTTGGCCGTTTCGTAATATTTTGGATCACCGGTATGATGGCTCAGAATGCCGTATTCTATGATATAAGTCCCTATTTCGGCAGGATTCGATACCGGTCCACTCACTTTTCCGGTTTTAAGGTTCACATACCGGTACGGCATGCCGGTAGGGGAGTTGAAAACAACTATAAGCCTGTCGGCAAGGTCTTTTGCCAGGTTCAGGAATCCGGTATCGCCGTCGAGTTCATAAGCGGAAAGCAACCCGCCCAGGATGCGGATGGAAACTTCGAAATTCTGGACTTCCATATCTGCGTCGAAGTTCAGCTTCCCAAAGATAAGCTGTTTGGCTTCCGCAGCTTCTTTTTCAAGGCCCATGATCTTCATCACATCATAGGCATCAACCGGCGTCATCAGCAGGGATTGCTGGTACCAGTTATGGCCTTGCCTGCTCAGGGGCTTCAGGGCGTCATAATCCCAGGCATATTGTTTGTACCCTTCCCAGGCATGCGAAAAAGCCTTCTTTACTTCGTTTGCCATGTAGTTTTTATTCACGGTCTGGGACTCAGCCGCAGTCATGCTGATTAAAAGAATAGCTGCCAGAAATGCGGTTCTTTTCATGGGCGATTTTTTCCCAAAGATATTGAGGATAACGAAACCGGGACTATAAAGACAAAAATAACCCCGGCTGAAAAGCTGCCGATTGAAAAAATTACTATTTTTGCAGCCCCAAATCTCTCCGTAGCTCAGCTGGTAGAGCAATTGACTCTTAATCAATGGGCCCGGGGTTCGAGTCCCCGCGGGGAGACTTCAATTCAACCAATAAACCCTCTGTTTATCCATCCGATAACAGAGGGTTTTGCTTTTATAATTTTCTGACGCATTTCCTGCCGTCATGTTCCGGGTGCAGAATTTTCAGGGCAGACCTACAATACGTATGTGAAGGTTCATCTATCCCTGCGGGCGTGATGATCTTATTGTCCGGGAACCGGCACCCTGCTCCGGACGGCTTGCTGCCTTGGAGCAGTTTTCAGCCGTGAAATTTATTTTGAGGGCTAAACCTGATTTTGTAATTTAGTGCTTCAACTGCTTTTCAGGTCCGGACGTTGTTGATATCTGGGGATTTTAAAGCTAATGGAGTGTGAATTAGTCACTAGCGGCAGGTTTATTAACTATTGTTTGTATGGGAATACTTGATATGCGCACGGTGCTTGTTTGTTATATGCTTACAAGTATCGTTTCCACAGGTGTTGCAACAGCATTGTGGCAGCAGAACCGCAACCGTTTCCCCGGTACTTTCTTCTGGGTAATGCTGTTTGCCCTGCAAACGGTGAGTTTTATCCTGATAGCCTTGCGGGGATTGATCCCCGGCTGGCTATCGATCTTTGTTTCCAATATCCTGATGATCCTAGGCGCTTATCTGGGGCTGGCAGGCTTGCAGAGTTTCGCAGAATACCGGGGCCGTCAAATTCATAACTATATCATCCTGGGGATCTATACCCTTATTACTGCCTGGTATACCTTCATCCATCCCGACCTTGCCATTCGTACCATCAATTTAGCCGGGGCATTGGTGGTCTTCTGTTCCCAAGGCGCCTGGATAGTATTTCGTTTAAAATCCGCTGAAAAACGAAAGCTGATGCTTGGGATCGGGTTGGTATTCGCGTTCTTCAGTGTGATAAATGTTGTCAGAATACTGGAAGTTGTTTTTTTTAAACCCGGAGCGACAAATTTCTTATATCCGGGTATACTCGAGGTAACTATAGTGATTAGCTATCAGTTATTAAGCCTGATATTGATATACTATCTTGCCCTGATGCTCAACCAGCGTTTGCTGTTGAATATCAGCATGGAAGAAAGAAAATATTCAAAAATTTTCAATTCGTCTCCCTATTGTATATTGCTGACAAGGCTGAGCGACGGTAAAATCCTTGAGGTTAATGATGGCTTCCTGAAAACGAGCGGTTATTTATACTCCGAAGTTATCGGGAAAACCACGGTTGATATTAATCTGTGGAACAGGCAGGAAGACAGGTCCTGGCTGGTTGGGGAATTGCTGAAGAATGGAAAAGCCCAGCAGAAAGGATTTCATTTCCTTATTAAAAACAGAAATCTGATGATTGGTGATTATTCGGGAGAAGTAATCACGCTGAATAATGAAGAATGTATCCTGTCATCCATAAACGACGTTACCGAATTCAGGAGGGTTGAAAGCAAACGCCTGCAACTATTGGATATCATAGAACACAGTCTGAATGAAATCTTTGTCATAGATTCTGATTCGCTTAAATTTCTGTATGCCAATCAGCGTGCACTCCTGAATACCGGTTACACGCTGGAGGAAATACAACAACTTACCCCGTTCAGTCTGAATGCAAGATACTCGGAAACGGACCTCAAAGAATTGTTTGAGCAACTGGCAGAAGGTAAAGAAATTGCGGTGTTCGTGAATACTGTGCACCGGAGGAAGAATGGTACGGAATATCCTGTGGAAGTAACTATACAGTTTCATAAGCAGGAGAATCAGGATATATTTTTTGCCATAGTAAACGACATTACCAAACGCCGGCAGGCCGAGGAATCGTTGCAGGTGACCCTGCAAAAACTAAAATTTTACATTGAAAACACCCCTCTTGCGGTTGTGGAATTCAACGCCAATAACCAGGTCGTTTTCTGGTCGGGAAATGCAGCGAAAATGTTCGGTTGGCAGGCTGATGAAATAATGGGGAAAAGTTATCATGAACTTCACTGGATTTATGAGGAAGATGTTACAAATGTAACCGACTTTTCTGCCGAAATGATCGCAGGCCAAAGGACCGGTTATTCGCATACGCATCGCAACTATCGGAAAGATGGTTCTGTTATTACCTGTGTGTGGCACAATTCAGTATTGTATGATCCGGAAGGCGCGCTGATATCTGTATATTCCCTGGTTGAAGACATTACCGAAAAGAAAAAGGCCGAGGAGATACTGCGCGAAAGCGATGAACGTTTCCGGACAGTTGCCATATTGTCGAAAAGCCTGGTTTATGATTTGGAAGTGGAGACAGGAAAAGTGAAATGGGATGGGGCTATTGAGCAAATAACCGGTTATACGCCTGCTGAGTACGAAAATTTCGGCATTGAGCAATGGAGCGGGATGGTTCATCCGGAGGACAGGACCAAAACGCTTCTTGAATTCAACAAATCTCTGGAGAGCCATCTTCCCTTTAAGGCGCAATACAGGTATCAGAAAAAGAACGGCGAGTATTGCTGGATCGAAGAAGAATCCAATCTCATCCAATCGCCGGTTAATCTTTCCTGTCGCTACCTGGGCATCATGAAAGACATTACCGTACGAAAACAGGCGGAAGAAGCCCTGATTGCAAGCGAGGCTTTGTTATCAACGGTTTTCAATTCCAGCCCTATCCCTATCGCTATCACAAATCTGAAAGATAACACCTTTGTGAGCGTTAACAATGCATGGCTGGAGATTACAGGCTATCAGTCACAGGAAGTCATCGGCCATTCTCCGGTTGAACTGGGATTATACGCTGATAAGTCCAGGCGACAGGCAATGCTTGATTTATTGCATGACCGTGAAATAGCCAGGGGATTTGAAATAGAGATGCGGACGAAGGGCGGCGATTTCATTTCTTTGCTGATGTCGGCGGTATACATAAAGGTAAAAGGTGAGGACTGCATACTGACCATGGCCCTGGACAATACCGAACGCAAGCGTACCGAAGAACAGTTGCTCATCAAGGACTTTGCTATCGAGTCTTCTTCAAGCGCAATAGGGCTATCCGATCTTAAGGGCAGATTAATTTATGCCAACGACGCCTATTATAATCTCTGGGGCATTAAGAACAGGGAGGAAGTCGCAGGAAAAGAAATATATGATGATGACCAATACAGGGAGCAAATAGAAGAAATATTGGCCGAAGTAAAGGCAAAAGGCGTTTATTCGGGCGAGAAAAAGGCCTTTAAAAAGGATATGACGCCGATTGATATCCAGTTTTCCGTCAATTTCGTAATTTCTCCCGATGGCAGTCCGGTATGCATCATGGCTACATTCAACGATATCACTGAGCGAAAAAGCGCCGAAGAAGCAATCAGGGAGTCGGAGGACAGGTTCCGGATGGTATTCGAAAATGTATTCGATGGCATCAGCATTTATGAGGAAGGTACTGAACGATCGGAAAAAAAGCTGGTGGACTGCAATGAACGGTATGCTGAGATGTCGGGTCGCAGCCGCGCGGAGCTCCTGGAGTTTGGCAATACGCTGCCCCTTCAGGTTCCGGTTGAAAAGGCGACGGGCATTTCCGGGAAAGGCCCCCAGGGCCCTTCTGAAGCCTATAAAGGACTGTTTTCATGGCTCCGCCCCGACGGGAAAGAAAACATCATTGAATATATCGGCTTACCTGTCAATTGGCACGGGAAATCGGTTTCCATCGGCATCGACCGCGATATCACAGAGAGCATGAAAGCCGAAAAACTGATCAGGACACTGAGCAAAGCAATCCAGCAAAGCCCTTCTTCCATTGTCATTACCAATGCTGACGGGAAGATTGAATTTGTCAACGACCAGTTTTCGTCAATCATGCAATATTCAATGGAGGATGTGAAAGGGAGAAACCCAAGGATCTTCAATCCGGGCCATATCCCGGAAGAAGAATTTTCGGCCATGTGGAGGACTCTCCGGTCAGGTAAAATCTGGCGGAGCGAATTTATGAACCGGAAAAAGGATCATACCATCATCTGGGAAAATCTGATCATTTCTCCGATACTGGATGCCAACGGGACCATTGTCAACTACATCCTGATCATGGATGACATTACGGAAAAGAAAAGGATGCTGGACGATCTGATCAAAGCCAAGGATAAAGCTGAAGAAAGCGATCGGCTGAAAACCGCCTTCCTGCAGAATATCTCGCATGAAATCCGCACTCCCATGAATGCCATTGTAGGCTTTGCCGACTTGCTCAATGATACTGAAATCATAGCGGAAAAACGGAGGCAATACACCGATCTGATGCTGCAGGGAAGCAACCAGTTGCTGGCCATCATAACGGATATTGTGAATATAGCCACTGTAGAAGCAGGGCAAGCCAGGGTAAACGAAAAAGATGTAAATGTTAATGACACCATCAAAGTACTCTATGAGGAATTTCGCGTTCTTGCCCAACGGAAAAATATTTTATTGCATTGTAAAACTGCGCTTCCCGATCAGGAGGCAGTTATTGTTACCGACCAGGCCAAACTGACGGCCATTCTGGGCAACTTTCTCAGCAACGCGGTAAAGTTTACCGAAAAGGGTTATATCAAGTTCGGGTATAATCTGAAAGCCGGGATGCTTGAATTCTTTGTTAAAGATACCGGGATAGGAATTCCTTCGGATATGCATGACAAAATATTTGAACGGTTCCGCCAGGTTGAGACTAACGTAAGCCGCCGGTATGGAGGCACAGGGCTGGGATTGTCAATTTCGAAAGCTTATGCCGATTTGCTGGGGGGCGAAATCCGGGTCGATTCCGAACCGGGAATTGGTTCGGTTTTCTGCTTTACATTGCCATATATCAGTTCACTCAGGGAAGCTATTCCTAAAGAACAGCCGGTGAGCGCTTTAAAAATTGAAGCTGACGGCCTGAAAACAATTCTAATTGCTGAAGACGAAGACACGAATTTTGCATTGCTGGAAGAAATGTTATCAGCGTCGCCGGTAAAGATCATAAGGGCGGTCAATGGCGCCATCGCCGTTGAACAGTGCAGATTGAACCCACAGATCGATATGGTGCTGATGGATATTAAAATGCCGGAAATGGATGGTTGCGAAGCAACCATGCTTATCAAGGAATTCAGGCCGCAACTGCCTGTCCTGGCCCAAACTGCCTATGCCGACCCGAACGACATTAAAAGGATCATGGCATGCGGATTCTCCGATTTTATCAGCAAACCATTTAAGCTCGAACAGATTATTTCCGGGATAAACAGGTATATGAAATAGAGGGTGCAAATCATTTTATCGGAGCAGGGATTTTTCGTGTTAAATTATTTTATGTTATCTTTGCACCGCTGAAAGTTGAAAGAATTACCAGGTTCTTAAATTTATTTCGGGATGTAGCGCAGCCTGGTAGCGTGCTTCGTTCGGGACGAAGAGGTCGCTGG
>DAONEP010000082.1:0-10733 GCA_035403165.1 Bacteroidales bacterium
AGCTGTTTTTCCAACGGTTCTTCCGTTCCGTTACCGTTCTTCTTTGCCATCAATACTTTTTCTTCTTAAAATCCCACAAATTAAAAGTAAAACTCAAAAGTAATAATTTTGAGCAGATGTGTAAGCTAAATTCCTTGCCAAAATTTTATGATTTCGAGGAGCTCGTCAATTCCCTTCGGTCGGGTGAGGCGGTATGAAATGCTTTTTTATGGGCTTTTTATTGCGGGGAAATTCAAAGGTATTGCTTTATACAACTGTTGTTTCGGTCCATTTTGTGCTGTGCCTTTATAAAGCGTTATGGGGGTCGATAAAAAACAAAGTCCTGTCGAAAAGGATACGCAGCTATACTAATCCAAAAAATACTCAATTATTTGGAGAGCGTTTTTATAACGTTTTCAGTATTGGCGTCAAAAAGGGGAAAAATGCCCGGTGTCCATCTTGTTATCCTTTCTCCCCGGCATCCATACCTTCGGTCAGTTTTTTCACCATTCTGAAGTTGCTGAAAAATTCGTGGGCAATCACGCGGATGACCGTATAACTGGGTACGGCAACAAGCATCCCGATGATCCCGCCCAGCGATCCGCCGATGATGATGGCAAAGAAAATTTCGAGGGGGTGCGCTTTTACGCTGCTTGCATAAACCCAGGGCTGGAAGAGGTTGGTGTCGAGTTCATGGACTACGATAAATACGCCGGCAATCTTCAGGATCAGCGGCAGCAATGATGCGAAATCGCCGGTCGCCATGGCGTTCGTCAGGCCGAGGACAAGGCCGAGAGCCGTCCCTAATATGGGGCCGACGTAAGGGATAATATTCATCAGTCCGCCGAAAAATCCCAGCAACAGGGCATTGGGCACACCCAGGATCAGCAGTCCGAGTGTGATGAGCGTCATGCCTCCCAGAATTTCGATGGTAACGCCGATAAAATAGCGGTGCAGTAACATTTTCGAGTCTTTAAGAACTTTTTCAGTGGCTTTCACATGCTTTTCGGGGGGGATGGCCATTACCATTTCGCTGAACATATTTTCATCTTTCATAAAGAAGAAGGCGATGAAAACCACGGAAAAGATGTCGACGAACAGGGATCCGGCGATGCCGAGCACCCCGTTCATCAGGGATCCGATGCTTGCAAGATCGACCAGCGATTTGGCCTTTTCGGTGAGGAATGTTGCAAGGGTTTCGCCCTGGGGGATAACTCCCAGGTTGGTGAGTTGGGTCTGCAGGTTAGCCAGCGGGCCTTCCAGTTGTGCGGTCAGCTTATCAATATCAATCTGTGCGATCGTTTCAGCCTGCTGAAGGATCAACGGAACAAATACCGCGAACAGAGAGGAGAAGCAGGCGATGAGAAACAGCAAGGCAATAAAGGAGTTGATGCCGTGCGGAATTTTGAATTTTCGGATGTGCAGCTTATCGAGAAAGCGGACGATAGGCTGGCCGATGAACGAGATGGCGGCGGCTATCAGGATATATACGATGAGGAAGGAAAAACGCCAAACCATATAAATGAGCCCGGCAATGATCAGCAGACCTCCGATGACCTTCACAATACGCCGGGTCAGGTCAGCAGTTGAATCATTGTTTTCTTTCATATTGCCCTGGATAAATGCTGTGTTGTTGTTTACAGGGATTGCCCTGAAAAGTTTGTAAACAAAAATACGGTAAATGTGACAGATTTTACGTGTGTTCCCGATATCGTTGACAAAGGGCTTAAAAATCTGTTCAACTTACCAGGACTTTCTTAATTTTATGCTTTGAATAATTATTGATGTATGGAAACAGGTGAATTCAGGGAATGGGCCCACCGCTTTGCCGACTGGATGGCCGATTATTATGATAAAATTGAAGAGTTCCCGGTGAAATCACAGGCAAAACCGGGCAGCATAGCAGCGGGTTTGCCATTGTCGCCCCCATCGGGAAGTGAAAGCATGGAAAGGATTTTTGAAGACTTCCGCACCATCATTATGCCGGGAATTTCCCATTGGCAAAGTCCTAATTTTTATGCCTATTTCCCGGCAAACGGTAGTTTTGCTTCCATACTGGGTGAGATGCTGACGGCTGCGCTGGGATCGCAATGCATGATGTGGGAAACCTCGCCTGCCGCTGCCGAACTCGAAGAAAGGGTGATGGACTGGCTGAAGCAGATGACCGGCTTACCCGCCTCCTGGAGCGGAGTGATACAGGATACCGCGAGTACGTCGACGCTTGCTGCCATCTTATGCGCCCGCGAACGCTATTTCGATTTCCGGATCAACGAAGCCGGTTACTCCGGCCACGAAGGGTTGCGGGTCTATTGTTCAGGCGAAACACATTCATCCGTTGAAAAGGCTGTTAAGATTTCCGGTATCGGCAGACAGCATCTGGTAAAAGTACAGACAGATGATCAGTACCGGATGGATGTTTCGGCGTTGCGCAAATCCATCATCCGCGACCTTGAAACGGGGCTCAAACCCTGTTGCGTGGTAGCGACGCTTGGCACTACCGGCTGCACATCCATTGATCCTCTCAGCGAAATAGCCGCCGTTTGCAGGGAATTTAACCTCTGGCTTCATGTAGATGCGGCCTATGGCGGAACAGCCCTGCTGCTGCCCGAATACCGCTGGATGACCGATGGCATTGAGCAGGCTGACAGCCTGGTGTTTAATCCGCACAAATGGATGTTTACCAATTTCGATTGTTCGGCATACTTCGTCAAGGATAAAGAAAGCCTCGTCCGTACCTTTGAAATATTGCCCGAATACCTGAGAACCGGCACCTACGGGTTGGTCAACGATTACCGCGACTGGGGAATCCAGTTGGGGCGGCGTTTCAGGGCGCTGAAACTCTGGTTTGTGATACGTTCTTTCGGAGTTGACGGTCTAAAAGAGAAGATTACCCGCCACCTGGAAATGGCGAAATGGTTTGAAAACAAGGTCATATCGACGCCGGGTTTCGAGCTGATGGCGCCCCGCACCATGGCGCTGGTGTGCTTCAGGTATCGCCCGGCAGGCATTTCGGAGGACGAAACCATCAATGAACTGAATGAAAAACTTCTGCAGGCCATTAATCAAAGCGGAAGGTTGTACCTTTCACACACCAAACTGAAAGGCAATTACGTTTTGCGGATGTCCATCGCACAAACCAGGACTGAACAACACCATGTGGAAACAGCCTGGAACCTGATTACTGAAACCGTAAAATCTCTGAAATCATAAACTTGGAAGCATCTATGAAAATTACAAAATTACTTTTCCTGATAATAGCTGTTTTTTGCTTATCGGAAGCGTCGCATGCCACAATAACCCTTCCCTCCACCATTGGCAGTAACATGGTGATACAACGCGAATCGGAATTCAGGCTCTGGGGCTGGGCCGATCCCGGACAGGTGCTACGGATAAAAGCTACCTGGTACGAGGATGGGTTGTTGCAAACCACGGCGGATAACCGCGGCCGCTGGGAAATTACCATACCCACGGGCGCAGCCGGCGGGCCTTATGGGATAAAGATCATCAGCGGCAAGGAGGAAGTTGAATTACTCAATATTCTGCTGGGAGATGTCTGGATCTGCAGCGGCCAGTCGAATATGGAATATACCATCAATATGTTCGGAGGATGGAAAAATGGCTTCGAAAAAGACAAAAAGGCCTTGGTGGACTACCAGTATTCAAATGTCCGGTTATTTACAGTTAAAAAAGATACATCGAATGTCCCGAAAGAGACCTGCTCGGGCAAATGGCAAGTGCCCGATACGGTGACGGTTGCCGATTTCAGCGCAACCGCCTGGTTTTACGGGCTGGAGCTTAACAAAAGGACAGGCGTTCCCATAGGCCTGGTTGTCTCCGCCTGGGGCGGTACGGCCGCCGAAGCCTGGACTCCGCGTGCCGTTGTCGGAGAGGATCCCTCACTGGTATTTTATACGGCAAGTCCAAATGCAAATGCCTCCTGGCCTTCGAAGACCGGGGCTCTCTACAATGCCATGATCAATCCGCTGCTTTCGGCGAAAATCGCAGGCGCTATCTGGTACCAGGGCGAAGCCAACGTAAATGACGCGCCTCACTACCGGAACCTTTTGATGGCGATGATCAGAAGCTGGAGAAAAGCATGGAATTCAGGCGATTTTCCGTTCTATCTGGTTCAACTCGCCCCTTACACCGGGTATCAGGACGCTAACTCAGCCTTGTTGCGTGAAGCCCAGTTTCAGACGCTTTCGCTGAAAAATACCGGCATGGCCGTTACGCTCGATATTGCCGGCGATGTCGGTAATATTCACCCTTTAGATAAGCAGGATGTAGGAAAAAGGCTTGCATTATGGGCCCTGGCGAACAAATACAATAAACCGCAGGGCGATTTCAGCGGCCCGCTGTTTACAAAATCGGAAACAGAGCAAAACACGATCCGCATGTTTTTCGACCATGCCGATTCCCTTTACCTTAAGAATACCACTACACCGGAATTTTACATTGCCGGCGATGACAGGATCTTTGTACCTGCAAAAACCAGGATCGACAAGAATTGCGTTGTCGCCTGGAATGAGGAAGTCAAAAGGCCGGTGGCTGTCAGGTATGCCTTCAGGAACGATTCAAAAGGAAATTTATACAACCGTTTTGGTTTGCCTGCTTCTTCGTTCCGGACTGACAACTGGCCTTACATTGCCGATGTTGCTGTTCTGTCGGTTGAAAAAGATCCGGTTACGGGGAAACTGAAGTATGCATTGAAAACGGAAGCCCCGAAAGGAATTGTGCATTATTCCACTACGGAAATTGAGCCGCGTTGTACCTCACTGGAATATACCAAACCTGTTGAAATGCCGCAGTCGGGGATTCTAAAAACCAGGGTATGCACCGACGGCATGCCTTCCGACGAAGTCAGCGTATTCCATCTGACGCCTTCCCGTGCCCTGGGCGCCGGGGTAACCTATGAAAAGCCGTATTCTTCAAAATATACTGCCGGGGGAGCATTCGGACTGGTTGACGGACTGACGGGATCGACAAATTTTTCGGACGGTTACTGGCAGGGATTTCAGGGAGACAACCTGGATATGATGCTGGACATGGAAAAAGTTCAGGCAGTGCATACCCTGACATTCGGTTTTCTGAATTCACCCGGTTCATGGATATTCATGCCCCGGTCGGTAAACATCAGTACTTCCGACGATGGTAAAAAGTTTAAAGCGGTTGATCCGGTGAATATCGCTTCGCAATACGATCAGGCCCCGAAAGCCTCCCGCGAGAGCGTAACTGTAGAGGTGAAGAGGCAAACCCGGTTTATAAAAATTTCGGTCCGGAATATCGGAACCTGTCCCGCCGGTCACCCTGGAGAAGGAAAACCTGCCTGGTTGTTTGCTGATGAGATTACCGTAAATTAGGCCGCGGGAATTATTTAATATCAACCGTGTTAAACGTAATTAAACTTTCTATTTTTGTAAATAGAGAATGCGGGAAATAAAAACAATTTGTTAAACCATATTAATACATCTAAGCCATGTCGAATTTATTAACCATCATCATCGTACTTGTCCTCCTGATCTTTGTTACAGGAATCCGAATTGTAAGGCCGACCCAGAGGGGATTGGTGGAACGTTTCGGAAAATATCATCATTTTGCCATGCCCGGTTTCAACTGGGTCATTCCAATGGGGATTGACAAGATGTACAAAATTAATATCACTGAAAAGATGATCAATGCCGACCCGCAGGAAATCATCACCAACGACAATCTAAATGCCCGGGTTGATGCCCAGGTGTATTTCAGAATCAAACAGGATGAAGAAAGCGTAAAGAGTTCCCAGTACAACGTAAATAGTATTGAATACCAGATTGTTAACCTCGCCAGGACCACCTTACGTAACATCATCGGTACGTTAACGTTGAAGTCGGCCAATAGCGAACGCGGCAGAATCAACAAGGAATTGCACTCTACGTTGTTTGAAGAAACCAAGAACTGGGGTATTGATATTGTTCGTACCGAACTCAAGGAAATTGATCCTCCCAAGGATGTTCAGGAAACCATGAACAAGATTGTGAAGGCCGAAAACGAAAAGATTGCCGCCGTTGACTTTGCCACTGCCACCGAAACAAGGGCCGACGGTGAAAAGCGTGCCGAAATTCGCCGCGCCGAAGGGATTAAACAGGCTGCCATTTTGCGTGCCGAAGGTGAAGCCCAGGCCATTGCCCTGGTCAACGAAGCCGCTGAAAAGTACTTCGTGGGGAATGCCCAATTGTTAAGGCGTATCCAGGCTCTTGAAACTTCATTGATGAATAATGCCAAAATCGTAGTGCCGACAGGTTCCGACCTTGTGAATGTGCTCAGCGAAATGGGCGGGATCATCCCCCTGAAAGGTAAAGCCGAAGGAGAAAATCCGCCTGTCCAGAAAATATAACGGCTGTCGCAATCATATAGCAACAGAATCCGGGCGGGAGATGATGCAGGAATACTGCAGAAGGCCTGCCCGGATTTTTTTGTTCATCATCCGGAGAGGATGATATCAGCCACAAGCAGAATAAAACTCCGTTTCAAAGGCAGAATTTTATTCAGGATCAGTTGTGTGCTTTGAATCGGACTGAGGGTGAATTCGGGATTATCCCGTATCAAAACTTTTATACAACCGGCTTTTCCACGATCCGCTCTTTAACGGATATGTGGCCTTCTATCCCAAAATTTGTTTTATCGATATTCCAAAGGTAGATTTTATACCCTGTCGCCTCTTCAGGAATCTGGTCGATCAGGATGCTGTTGATGAGTCTTTTGCCGTTTTCCGGGAAACCCGGCCTGATCCAGTTTAACTGCAGATATTCGTACCGGAGGGATTTATTTTCGCTGTTAAAAACATCCACCACAATCCGCGAATGGAGGCATTTTCCGCCAGAATTTACAGCCAGGTTCAGATCGGCCTGTAAGGTCTTTCCTCTCCACGGCCTGGCATCGCCTTGCGATAGCAACAAAAACTCCTTGGTGCAATTCCGGACGGCAGGCACGTTCAACATTGCCAGCTCCGAAAGTTTCGGGCTGTGTTTCAGCTTGAGCAGATGCCTTTTTGATACGGGATCGTAATCAAGCATATCATAATATTGATTCCATAACGGGACTGCCGGTAAGTCAACAATCTGATAATCGGCGATGTAGCTGGGATAGGTGGTGAAGAATATCGCGTTGGCTTCGCCATCGTTCTGGTATGTTAAAAATGACCAGCAAAAAATGCGGAGTCCGTGGGCCCCGATGGTGGGCGCCGGCTTGTCCGGGGCGCAGTCTTGCATCACCCTGTCATAGAAACGTCGGGGAATGACATCATATTTGTACCAGCCTGAGTAACTCGTATTCAGAAAAATGAAAAAATGAACCGGCAACAGGGCGAGCGGTAAAGCAAGTAACAGTGAATGCTTATGCCCGTTTAGTTCCCAAAGTTTATCAGTGCCAAAAACAAGGGTAAGGATCATCAATACATACAGGTATGTGGCAATGCGGTCGTCGGGATAATTTACATGAAACACCGCGCCCAGCACTATCAGGGAGAGGATGCTGCCGGTAAGCAGGTACCCGAAAAGGAAATAGGGCGTTTCCAGATGTCCGGTTATTTTTCTGGTTTTCAGGCAAATTAAAGTGATGCTAAGAGCGATGAGCGACAGCAAGACTATCGGAATCAGATCGGAAAGAGGCTGTTCCGCTTCGAACAGCCAGGAAATCATGGTTCGCATACTGGTGACCCAGAAGCCGTTCAGGTTTCCGGCTACCAGTCCCGATTCCGATTTAATGTAAAGGACCTGTGCCAGGATAAACAGGAAAGGAAGTATACCGGCAATGGTGAATGTCAGCAAAAAACGCAGTGTTTTTCTTTCCGGTTCCCGGAATTTTACCAAAAGGATAAAAAACAACAGCAGCGAGTAGATATTTATCATTGCCAGGTTAGCCAGGGAGGATATGAAAAGGCTTATCAGGCAATAAACCATATCCCTGTCCGACCGTGAATTCAGCCACCGGATAGCAAAAAGGAAACACAGGAACAACAAGCTGTACGACATTCCGTAGCCCCGGGACAAGGCCAGGAATTCGACGAGATGCAGTGTAAAAACCAGGGAAACAAAGAGGGCGATGCGCATCCAGACCGATTTCAGGAACCGGGCAATTCCGAGGACCGAAAACAGGTAAACAGGAATAAATAGCAGGTTCGGCAAGCGGAGCGCCAGGGGCGAGTCGCCGAGTACCTTAAACGAAATCCAGGTCAGTAATGAATTCAGGAAATGGTTATTGGTATCGGAGATGGTGAAAAACGGATTAAACCTGCCGCTTTGGACATAATAGTAAAAGGTGGCAATTTCGTCATGTACCATCAGGACTTTGCAGGCCCTTACAATTAACAGGACGACGATAAAGACGGATGCGGCAAGGTATACGACTTTTTCTGTAAGGGTAAACCGGTTTTGTTCTGGTAATAATTTCATAGGTATACGAATGGAAATCAGAGCGAAATTGATATTCTGATGATTTCTGTCGGGGGCATCAGCCGGAAATTGGCCGGATTATTATCATAGCTTGCAGATCCCCATCTGCCATGATCGTCGTAAGGAATGAGTTCCGGCTGTTTTTGGGCATGGGCATGCTGAAACATGAAAGCACAGAAAATCAGGACAAATACAGTTATTTTCATCAAATGCTATAAAACTTGATTTCGCAAATATCCACAATTTGTTCAAAGCAGAATACAAAACATTCAACAAATTATCCGGATGGCTGTCGATGGCTTATTTCGTTGATGATGAAAGCCTGTTGTCATAACATTGCTACTTTTGTTACAGAAATGCATCTGATGAAAAAATCACTTCTCTTTTTTGCTCTGTTACCGGTTTTTACAAATTTTGTCAGGGCCCAGGAGGAATACGGGCTGACAACCAAAGCCATGCGGATACACGATAAAGTTTTCACGGTTGATTCGCACACCGATACTCCTCTTAACCTCATGGTGAAAGGGTTTAATGTGTCTGAAGATAATTCGCAGGCGTTCCGGGGATCGAAGGTGGACTTTGCCAGGATGAAAAAAGGCGGCCTTGATGCGGCATTCTTTGCCGTTTTCATCAGCCAGGGCCCCCGTAATCCTGAAAGTAATCGGAAAGCGGAGATGCAGGCGCTCAGGATATTTGATTCCGTTCGTGCGGTTGTTGGCCGTTATCCGGAACTGGCCGGGCTCGCCCTCACGCCGGCCGATGGTTACCGGTTGGAAAAGGAAGGGAAAAGGGCTGTCTTTATCGGGGTGGAAAACGGCTACCCTGTCGGGAACGATATCCGCAACGTGAAACGTTTTTACGATCTGGGCGCCAGGTATATCACACTCTGCCATACCAAAAACAATGACATCTGCACCAGTTCCACCGATACCAACAATACGGAGCGGGGCTTGTCGGCTTTTGGCCGTGAAGTGGTGGCCGAAATGAACAGGCTGGGCATGATGGTGGATGTTTCCCATATTTCGGACAAATCTTTTTATGATGTCCTGAAGGTTACCAGGGCCCCGGTCATCGCATCCCACAGTTGTTCGCGGGCGTTGTGCGATAACCCGCGCAACCTTACCGACGACATGCTGAAGGCCCTGGCACGTAATGGCGGGGTTGTCCAAATGTGCATCCTGAGCGATTATGTGAAACCGGCGCCGCCGAATCCGGCCCGGGATTCTGCCCGTAATGCGCTGAGTGAAAAATACCACGGTTTCGAAAACCTGACCGATGCTGAATGGGAACAGGCCCGCGCCGACTGGGATAAGCTGAGACAGACGTACCCGCAGCCGCTGGCTTCGGTGGCCGATGTATGTGACCATATCGACCATATAGTGAAAGTTGCCGGCATCAATCATGTGGGTATTGGTACCGATTTTGACGGTGGCGGCGGCGTTACCGGTTGCCTCGACGACAGCCAGATGGGGAATATCACCCTTGAACTGGTAAAACGCGGATACACGACCCGGCAAATCAGAAAGATCTGGGGCGGGAACCTCATGCGTGTAATGGATGAAGTGGCTGAAAAAGCTTCGAAAGATATATAATCACCGAAAGCAATCCCCGGAAATGATACAGGTGTTTTATATCAGGATTCAGGATATTCCGTCACAAGCGGCTGAAGTTGAAAAGCTGATGACGGTGTTGCCGCTTCAGGCTATCCGGAAACTGGATAACATCAGCAACATGCCCAATAAACTAAGGTCGGCCCTTGGAGAAATACTGACGCGGTATGCCATTCAGAACGTTACAGGCATAGGTGCGAAGACGCTTGAAGTGAGTTACGGGACAAACGGGAAGCCTTACCTCGAAAAGCATCCTGACGTGCATTTTAATATTTCACATTCGGGCGATTATATTGTTTGCGCTGTGTCCGGCGTGGAGGTTGGGATTGATGTGGAGCGTTGCCGGGCATATAATCCGGGGATCGCGGAACGGTTTTTCTCGAAACCGGAGTACGCCGACCTGATGCGGCTGGAAGAGGATGCCCGCCGGGATTATTTTTTTACTCTCTGGACAATCAAGGAAAGCTACCTGAAAGCCTTGGGCCGCGGGCTTACCAAGAGCCTGGGCTCGTTCACGGTTACCGCTGATGATTCCGGATTCCGGATTTCGGGAGAAACATCGGCTGCTGATTATTCGGTCTTTTCGGATGCCTTGCCGGGCGATTACAAACTGGCTGTCAGCTATAAAAGCGCCCTTCGCCCGGTTCAAATCCGGGAAGTTACGCTGCATGAAATATCGCTCTTGTTTACCGGACTGTAATTTCGTAATTTTATT
>DAONEP010000083.1:0-10031 GCA_035403165.1 Bacteroidales bacterium
TTCATTCGTGCTAATTCGTGGAGAAACAAAAACCACGAATTGCCCGAAACCGGCTGCGCCGGGACACAAATTCCACGAAGTCCGTTATCCTCACAACATTTATTCGTGTTCATTCGTGCTTCATTCGTGTGTATTCGTGGAGACAACTGCCAGGGAACAAGCCCTTTTTCCCTCATCAATGACAGATATGCCGGCCTGGGAATCATCCGGTTTCATCAAATTTTACCGGTTTCAGAATCATTAAAATCCATTTTATGCCACCGGTATAGTTGCCGTAAAATTTCGTAATATTGCACTCCCGTTTAAAAGGGTAATTTCTGATCGGATGAGTAGATTATTCAAGGTACTGGCGGCGTTGTGCATTACACTGTGTTTCAGTTCTGTAGCGTCAGCATCATCAACGGATTCAACGTCTTTCGGGCAAACGAACACTGCTGCCGGGCAGGAAGCCCGGGAGAACCAGAAGAAAGAATTCAATGCCGGCGAGATGATCATCGAGCACATCACCGATGCCCATGAATGGCATATCGCCACCATTGGCCGCACCCATATTTCTGTTCCCCTGCCGGTAATCCTTATTGATGAGGGAAAGGTTGTTGTCTTCATGTCGAGCAGGCTTCATCACGGCACCGCCGCTTACAAAGGCTATAAGCTGGAAACGGAAGGGGCCAGCAAAGGGAAGATCGTCAAAGTGAAGGAAGACGGCACGATGGATGAAAACGCTAAAGTTCCCCTCGATTTTTCAATCACCAAAGTGGTGGCACAGTTGTTCATCAGCCTGATCCTGCTGATGGTGATATTCATCAGCATCGCCGGCAAGTATAAAAAGAATCCGAACCGCGCGCCAAGCGGTCTGCAGTCACTCATCGAACCGCTGATCCTGTTCATCAGCGACGACCTCGCGATACCGGCCATCGGCAAAAAGCATTATCAAAAATACCTCCCTTACCTGCTCACCATCTTTTTCTTCATCTTTTTCAGCAACCTGCTGGGGCTGGTCCCTTTTTTCCCGGGAGGCGCCAACCTTACGGGGAACCTGGCTGTCACCATGGTTTTGGCGGTCTTTACTTTTCTCATTACCAACTTCTCGGGTAACAGGATGTACTGGAAAGATATCGTAAACACCCCGGGAGTGCCCTGGTGGCTGAAGATACCGTTGCCCCTGATGCCGATCGTTGAGATCATCGGCGTACTGACGAAACCTTTCGTCCTGATGGTCCGTCTCTTTGCCAACATCACGGCAGGCCACATCATCGGGCTTGGCTTCATGAGCCTCATTTTCATCTTTGGCGCCATGAAACCCTGGCTTGGATATGTAGTTTCACCTGTTTCGGTCTTCTTCGGCATTTTCATGACCTTCCTCGAACTGCTGGTCGCCTTCATTCAGGCGTATGTCTTCACCTTGTTATCGGCCATTTATTTTGGCATGGCCATCGAGGAACATCACCATGAAGCGAAGGAAGAACCCGTTCAGGAAGCTTCCCGCTAACATCAACCTGAAACATTAATTAATCACCATAAAATCAATCATTATGTCACTGTTAGCCGTATTACTCCAGGCAGTATCCAATTTCGCCCCGTTTGCACAACTGGGAGCAGGGTTGGGTGCTGGTATCGCTGCCATTGGTGCAGGTATGGGCATCGGTCAGATTGGTAAGAGCGCGCTCGAATCAATCGCCCGTCAGCCAGAAAGCACCGGCGATATCCGTACGAACATGATCATAGCGGCAGCTCTCATCGAAGGTGTTGCATTCTTCGCCATCGTTGTTTGTCTGCTCATCGTGTTCCTCATTAAATAATAAGGTTACGTTCGTTCCGTGTCATCCCGGCGATTGGCCGGGATGCCGGAAAGGACCGTTCTTGTGACGAGTTAAAAACACCTGATTATGGAACTGGTAAAAGTTGATATTGGGCTCCTTTTCTGGATGACGTTGTCATTTGGGGTTGTCCTGTATGTACTGGCAAAATTCGCCTGGAAACCGATTATGAAAGGTATTCATGAACGGGAAGAGTCGATCGCGAAAGCGCTGAATGCCGCCGAAGATGCCAAAAAAGCCATGTTGAAGCTGAAAGCCGGAAACGAAGAGTTGCTGCTTCAGGCCAAAGAAGAGCGTGACGCCTTGATGCGCGAAGCCCGCAAACTGAAAGACGCCATCATTGAGGAAGCCCGGGTAAAAGCCGGCGAAGAAGCGCAGCGCATCATTGAAAATGCCCGCGAAAATATTCAATACGAAAAACTTGCCGTGATAAACGACCTGAAAAACCAGGTGGCCGCCATATCCATTGAGATAGCCGAAAAAATTCTGCAAAAAGAACTTTCGAACCGGGAAGAACAGCATCAGTTGACACAAAAGCTGCTCGATGAGGTTAAAATAAACTGATCCGTAGCCTGACGGTAATATCCACGATACGAAATGAGCTACACAAAAATAACGGTCCGGTACGCGAAAGCCTTGTTCGACCTTGCCCTCGATAATGATTTACTCGAGCGTGTTGAGGACGATATGGCCCTGATTGATACCGTTTGTCACGAAAATAAAGCGCTGGTTGTGATGTTGCACAATCCGGTGATCAGCGCCGATAAAAAGCAAAAGGTGCTGTCAGCGATTTTTTCGGGAAACATTCACCCGCTTACGATGAATTTCCTGAGCATATTATCGCGTAAGCGCCGTGAACAGTACATTGACGGGATTGCGGATGCTTTCGTGAAAATATACAGGGATTACAAAGGAATTACGGTTGCCCGGGTGACAGGCGCCATGCCCCTGGACGCATCGGAAAAGCAAACCATTCTTGGAATCCTGTCGAAACTTACCGATAAGGATGTTGAACTTATTGAAACAATCCGCACGGAGATCCTCGGCGGTTTCATCATTCAAATGGATGATTACCAAATAGATCAAAGTGTAGTGACAAAAATAAAGAACCTGAAGAAGGACTTCGAAAAGAACCCGTATATAAAAGGATTTTAACTGATAATTGTTATGGCAGAAATTAAACCCGCCGAAGTAACAGCGATCCTGAGACAGGAATTGGCCGGTTTCAAGACCGAAGCCGAAGTACAGGAAACGGGATCGGTATTGCAGGTAGGCGACGGTATAGCCCGCGTTTATGGCCTTTCCAATGCCCAGAGCGGCGAACTGGTACTGTTTACCAAGACCGGCACCAAAGGGATTGTGCTTAACCTGGAAGAAGACAATGTTGGGGTTGTACTCCTCGGCGAATCAAATGATATCAAGGAAGGCGACACGGTTCAGCGTACGCGCCTCATTGCATCGGTAAAGGTAGGCGAAGGATTGCTGGGGCGCGTCATCAATACCATCGGCGAGCCTATCGACGGTAAAGGCGAAATCAAAGGCGACCTGTATGAAATGCCGCTTGAGCGCAAAGCCCCCGGCGTTATATTCCGTCAGCCGGTGAATGAACCGCTGCAAACCGGGCTCAAGGCTATCGATGCCATGATCCCTATCGGACGCGGCCAGCGTGAGCTGATCATCGGCGACCGCCAGACCGGAAAATCGGCCATTGCCATCGATACCATTATCAACCAGCGAGAAAATTACGAAAAGGGTAAACCCGTTTACTGTATATACGTGGCCGTGGGGCAGAAAGGCTCCACCGTTGCCAACATCCAGAAAACGCTTGAAGAGCACGGGGCAATGCCTTATACCATTATTATAATGGCCACGGCTTCCGATCCCGCAGCTATGCAGTTCTATGCACCTTTTGCCGGAGCTGCTATCGGCGAATACTTCCGCGATACCGGTCGTCCGGCGCTGGTAATTTACGACGACCTTTCGAAACAGGCCGTTGCTTACCGCGAAGTCTCACTGCTGCTCCGCCGTCCGCCCGGACGTGAAGCATATCCCGGCGATGTGTTCTACCTGCACTCACGCCTGCTCGAACGTGCCGCCAAGATCATACAAAGCGATACCATCGCCGCGCAGATGAATGACCTCCCTGCTTCGATAAAACCACTGGTTAAAGGAGGAGGCTCGCTTACCGCCCTGCCGATCATTGAGACCCAGGCCGGCGACGTTTCCGCTTATATCCCTACCAATGTTATTTCCATCACCGACGGGCAGATATTCCTCGAAACAGGACTCTTCAATGCCGGTATACGGCCTGCCATCAACGTGGGTATTTCGGTTTCCAGGGTCGGCGGACATGCACAGATCAAGGCCATGAAGAAGGTGGCCGGGACCCTTAAACTTGCCCAGGCCGAATACCGCGAACTTGAAGCTTTTGCCAAATTTGGCTCCGACCTCGATGCGGCAACAAAAACCATCCTCGAAAAAGGATCAAGGAATGTTGAAATCCTCAAGCAACTGCAGTATTCACCGCTCCCGGTCGAAAAACAGGTTGCCATTATTGCCTGCGGAACCCGCGGACTGCTTCAAAAGGTTCCTCTTGTAAGCATCAGGGATTTTGAAACCGAATTCCTGCATCATCTCGAAATCAGTCACAAGGATTTGATGAACCAGATAAGAGACGGTAAACTCGACGATGAAATGCTGGCGACTATTGATCAGATAGCCGGCGAAATCGCCCGGAAATATATCAAATAATTACGGTTTGAACCCCGGAATGTCATGCCTAGTTTAAAAGAAGTACGCATAAGGATTGCCTCGGTAAAATCGACGCAGCAGATCACCAGCGCTATGAAAATGGTTTCTGCTTCGAAGTTGCGCCGCGCCCAGAACGCTATCCTCAAAATGCGGCCTTATGCATCAAAACTGAAGGAAATCCTGCAGAACCTTTCGGCAAGCATCGGATCATCCGACCAAAGCCCTTTCACGGAACAACGTTCGCCTGAAAAAGTACTGCTCGTGGTCTTATCATCGAACGGCGGATTATGCGGCGCTTTCAATTCCAATATCATAAAGAGCGCCGTTTCACGCATCGATCAGAAATGGCGGTCGCAAGACGCTTCGGGAAACCTGGCGATCATGACGATCGGAAGAAAAGCCACCGAATTCTTCCGCAAGAAGGGCTTTAATGTCGTGGCTTCTCATGACGGGATTTACGAAACCCTTACCTGGGAAAATGTTACCATTATCGCCGAAAACCTGATGAAAGACTTCTCGCATCACACCTACGACAGAATTGAAATCATTTACAACCAGTTCAAAAATGCCGCTATTCAGGTGATAAAAGTTGAACAATTCCTGCCGGTTGAACCTCCGGAAGCAGAAGCATCTTCAAAGCTTCAGAGCGATTACATTTTTGAACCCTCGAAGGAGGAAATCGTCAGGGAACTGATTCCCAAATCGCTGAAAATTCAGTTCTATAAGGCGCTGCTCGATTCTTTTGCCTCGGAACACGGCGCCCGTATGACCGCCATGCACCAGGCCACCGACAATGCCACGGAACTGCTCAAACAGCTCAACCTCATTTATAACAAGGCCCGCCAGGCTTCCATTACCAATGAAATTCTGGAAATTGTCAGCGGCGCCGAGGCCCAGAAAGGCTGATAACCGGAAAGTTGATTTCTGCACCAAAAATAAAGCGGCACGATTTGATGCCGCTTTTTTTCTGTCATTTGCGCCCGAAATCGGCGGGTATTTCACCCCAGGCTTCCGTTTCCCATTTAAGGAGTTTGTTATCGTACCCGTTTTCATGCAGCCAGGCCAGCGCCTTGTCGACGGTTTGAAAAAGCTTTTCAGTACCGGCATCCCGTTCCAGGGTGGTATTGATCTTCTTTTGTTTTACCCATTTCAGTCCGTTGCGCGAATCGCTGTAAAGCGGGATGGTGAGGCGGTGTAGCTTCAGCCATGCCAGTCCTGTGACGATAGCCAGGAATTCGCCGATATTGGTTGTGCCTTCCGGGAAAGGGCCGCGATGGAATATCTCTTCTCCGGTGGCGGTGTATACGCCGCGATATTCGAGCACTCCCGGGTTGCCGCTGCATGCCGCATCCACGCAAATACTCTCTTTTTCCGGAACGCCGTAAAGGCTGTTCATCGGGCGGGTTGGTATTCCGCCTGGTTTCCGTTTAAAGTAATCCTGCGGATTTCCTTTCAGGGCGGCGCGGGCTTCTTCAGGCGTCTCAAAACCCGCATAGCGGGCTTCCGGAAATCCTTCAACCTGCTTGCGGCATTCTTCCCAATTATCGTAGATGCCCGGCTTGCGGCCCCTCCATACTACGTAATATTTCCTGATCTTTTTCTTCATCTCCTGCGAAAATACGTCACATCCGGCGATTATTCAAATTTTTAGGCCGGATCGCAGCAAAGGGATGACGGTATTGATGATTAAATCCTAATTTTGAACAAACGGCAGTTCTGGTCAGTTTATAGAAAGTCATCATCAATAAAAAGATAAATATTATGGAGAATTTTACGGCTTATAACCCTGTTAAACTGCATTTCGGCAAAGGTGTTATCGACACCCTTGCTGCCACGGTTAAGCCCCTTGGTAAAAAGGTTTTGCTGGTTTACGGGAAGGGATCGGTGAAACGTTCGGGATTGTATCATAAAATTTCGGCCCAGCTCGAAACAGCAGGGGCGACAATTTTCGAATACGGCGGCATCAAATCAAACCCGACGGTAAAAGATGTCGACAAAGCCGCTGCTGTCGGGCGCGACAACGAAGTGGATTATATTGTAGCCGTTGGCGGCGGAAGCGTTATTGATTCGGCGAAGATCATTTCCATCACCATCCCGGTGAGCCATTCAGCCTGGAAGTTCTATGAATACAGGGCAAAGCCCGTGAAAGCCGTCCCTTTGGTTGCAGTGCTTACCCTGGCGGCTACCGGCAGCGAAATGAACCCTTTTGCCGTGCTGCAAAACGAAGAAACCGGCCGTAAGGACGGATACGGTTCCGACTTATTGTTCCCGCTGCATTCGTTTCTCGATCCCGAAGTCACCTATACCGTTCCGCGCGATTATACCGCTTACGGCATTGCAGACCTGATAGCGCATTGCCTGGAGAGTTACTTCGGCAAAGGCGATTGCACCCTGAGCGACCGGTTTATCAGCGCCATCATCGCCGATGCCATGGAATGGGGGCCGCACCTGATGAACAACCTTACCGGTTATGACGAAAGGGCGGCCATCATGTATGATGCAACCATGGCGCTTAACCTGATGACCTCGTACGGAAAAGCAAACGGCGACTGGGGCGTGCATGACCTCGGGCATATTTTATCGCTTCTTTACGATATTCCCCACGGCGCATCGCTTTCAATTCTGTTCCCGGCCTGGATGAAACAACTGCGCGACCCGGCAGGTTCCCGGATTTCGAAACTGGGGAACAGCCTTTTCGGGACTCCCGGCGTCGACGATACCATTGCCCGGTTCGAAGCCTTTTTCGGTACAATAGGCTCTCCGGTTCGGTTGTCGCAGGTAGGAATAGGGGAAGATAAATTTGAGGAGATCATCCGGGTGATGGTTCGAAACAAAGCCCAGGGCAATCATTTCAAGCTCACGGAGGAGGATTACCGCGGGATTTTTGAATGGGCGAAGTAATACGCTCATTCCAATATAAAAAGTCCCGGTGATGAGCCGGGACTTTTTGTATAAGGAAGTAAGGTTAGGGTTAATCTTCGTCTTTTTCCTGTTCTTCGTAAGCTTTGAGCAGGGCATTCTGAACATCGGGCGGAACCTGGGCATATTCGGCAAATTTGAGCGAATAGGTGCCGCTTCCCGAGGTCATGGAACTGAGCGCCGTTGAATAGCGGTTCATTTCGGCAAGGGGAACTTTAGCCTTTATTTTCTGATAGTTGCCTTCGCTGTCCATACCCATGATGATGGCGCGGCGTCCCTGGAGGTCGGTCATGATATCACCCATGCGTTCGGCGGGAACGATAACCTCAACGTCGTAAATCGGTTCAAGGATCTTGGGGCCTGCATTTTTGAAAGCTTCCTTGAAAGCGTTACGGCCGGCAAGTTTAAAAGCCATTTCATTTGAATCGACCGGGTGCATTTTACCGTCGTATACATTGATGACGATATCGCGGGCATAGGAACCGGTGAGGGGGCCTTCTTCCATTTTTTCCATGATCCCTTTCAGAATGGCCGGCATAAAACGGGCGTCGATGGCGCCACCCACGATACAGTTGTTGAAAACCAGTTTACCGCCCCAGGCCAGGGGTTGTTCATCAGTTCCGCGAACGGGATATAACTGCTGGAAGGTCATTCCTTCGGTATAAGGTTCGATGAGCATATGGACTTCACCAAACTGGCCGGCACCCCCCGATTGTTTTTTATGACGGTACATGGCGTTGGCCGATTTGGTAATGGTTTCGCGGTAAGGTATCCTGGGAGCTATAAAGTCAATGGGAATTTTATCGAGTTGTTCGAGGTGCCATTTGGCAATATTCAGGTGAAGCTCGCCCTGGCCTTTGATAAGGATCTGCTTGAGTTCCTTCGAATATTCCACTTCGAGGGTCTGGTCAACTTTATGCATTTCGTTGAGGCGGGTACCCAGTTTTTCTTCATCGCCCTGGTTCTTTACCTTAACGGCGAAGCTGATCTTGGGTGACGGGAATTCGATCGGCTCGATCACATCGTCGGCGTTTTTGGGCGAGTTCAGCGTTTCATTGGTACGTGAGTTCTTCAGCTTGATGGTGGCTGCAATGTCGCCTGCCGTTGCTTTCTCAACCTTTTCGCGTTTTTTGCCGGCCGTGATCAGTATCTGGGGGATACGTTCCTTCACCGAGTTGTTGCCGTTGATCATGTCCATGGCTTCAGCCACTTCGCCGGCATACACTTTGAAATAGGCTATTTCGCCCAGGTGTTCTTCAATGGATGTCTTGAATATGAAGAGCGAGGCCGGATCGGCAGCGTTGCATTTCAGCAGTTTTCCGCCAAGGGTATTTACTCCCGGCATTTCATCGGGCGCCGGTACTGAATTTACTATGAAATCCATGATGCGGGCCACACCGTGGTTTTGTTTTGCCGAAGCGCAGAAAACGGGGAAAAAGCCACGGGAGATAATCCCAGCTTTAATGCCTTTTGCGATTTGTTCTTCGGTAAGCGATCCGTTTTCGAAGAAGGCTTCCATGAGTGATTCATCACTTTCGGCTGCCTTTTCGACGAGGGCATTGTGAAGGTCTTCGGCTTTGGCTTTTTCAGCTTCCGGAATATCGGTCACTTCAACTTTACCGTCGCGGAACTGGTACATTTTCATTTGCAGCAGGTCGATGATGCCGTGGAAGGCATGCCCGTCGCCGACGGGATACTGGGCTACCGTAACATGCGTGCCGAACTGTGTTTTAAGCTGGCGCAATGTTTCTTCAAAATTGGCTTTTTCGTGTTCGAGCTGGTTTACAACAAACAGTACCGGAGTATGGTATTTCGCGGTATGGCGCCAGGTAATTTCGGTACCTACTTCAACGCCGTTCTGGGCATTTACAACCATCACCGCGGTATCCACGACCTTGAGGGCGGCAACTACTTCGCCGATGAAATCATCAAACCCCGGGGTGTCGATAATATTGATTTTCTTACCTTTATATTCGGCATAGAGAACGGTGGAGGAAACAGAATTCTGCCTTTCGAGCTCTATTTCGCGGTAATCGGAAACGGTATTTTTATCTTCAACACTGCCGCGACGGTTGATCAACCCGCCTTCGAACAGCATTGTTTCGGCCAGGGTGGTCTTTCCCGACTTGGCGCCGCCAATCAGCGCAATATTCCTGATTTCGTTTGTTTTGTAAACCTTCATCTGTATGCTGAATTATTGTTAATGAATTACTTATTCCGGTAAAAAGGGTGCAAAGTTATGAAACAGTTTGGTATTTACAAATAGTATATTAAAAACCCATGAGGCATTTTGCATTGAATGGCAGCCTGATAGAAACCGGGCTGTTTCGGCCTTGTCAGCATCCGGATCGTTTCGCGTGACGGATGCATCCGCAGTTATCCTCTTACCGGCATTCGCGGGACGACTCCCGATCCGGAGCGCCGCCGTCGTCCTGCGAATAAAAACACAACCGCCCCTTGATAATTTCTCCTTACCCGATGGTATTTACCTGGTGATAATATGGTATATTCGTACGATTTATATATCAGGCAAACAAATCCCAT
>DAONEP010000084.1:0-10012 GCA_035403165.1 Bacteroidales bacterium
TGATCATTCCCGGCCGCGGCAACCGGATGATGTACTATTTCGGGAACCTTATTCCGTATGGCCTGTTGAGAATAATGCTCCAGAACCGGTTCCGGGGACAGTTGTAAGGGAAAGGAAACGCAGAATGTCAGGGGCTTCGCCCGTTTCAGAGTTTCAGGGGCTTCGCCCGTTTCAGGGTTTCAGAGTTTCAGGGACTGCGTCTGTTTCAGGGTTTCAGAGTTTCAAGGGCTGCGCCCGTTTCAGAGTTACAGGGACGGCGTCCGTTTCAGGGTTGCGGAGGTGTCCTAACTTTGGAACACTGAAACTTTGAAACTTTGGAACTCTGAAACTTTGAAACTTTGAAACATTGAAACATTGAAACTCTATGCCACCGGCTAACAGCAAAAAGCTAACAGCCAAAAGCTAACGGCCAACAGCCACACGCCATCGTCTAACGGCTTACAGCCCACGGCCACCAGCCTGAAGCGCGGAACTTCTTGCCGCCACTAAAAACTTCCTTACATTTGCACCTGTTGCAATACACACCATCAACCTATCCTCTATGCGCCGCCATCGCCGTTACCGTGAATCGAAAGCCGACCGAAAGCGCCAGCGCGAAGAGCAAAAAAAGATCCGTGCCAGGCAAAAGACATTCCGGCGAAAGCTGAGGAATCAGGAAAGAAGGGAATTCCGGCAAAGGCTGGCAGCTTTCCGCGCCAATCCGCTTACATTTCTCAATCCCGCCACAAGACTGACAAAACAGGAAAGATCCGTCAGGAAACGAATCCGCCGGGAAAAGCTATTCAAGTTCGCCGATTTTCTCCGGAATCCCGTAAAAGCCATTTTCAAGCCCCGCCCGCTGAGGGAAGAGCGCAGACGCCTGCGGCTGCTCACCAGGTTTCACCGCCGGGAGGAACGGAAGCATTTAAAAGCGGAAACAAGCCTTGCCTGGAACGAGATACGCACATCGGGAGAGCTGAGGATGAGGTTCTTCAGGGAGACGCTTCAGTCGTCGGCATGGTGCCTGCTGGCCGCCCTGATCACCTATGTCGCCTACCAGGCTGTGACCATCATAGTAGCCGATGCCTACCAGATACCCGTCATCTGGCAGTACAACAGGCTTACCTTCCCGCTATACACCTGGTCGCCGTTGTACACACGCCAGGCCCTGGTCGTGATTTTCGCCTCGGGACCTGTTATCTGCATGCTCCTGGCCTTGCTTGGCATCGGACTATTCTTCAGAAGCAAACGATCGAAGATTAAATACCACAACTTCTTTCTCTGGCTGTTCATTCACGGGATCAACATGTTTTTCGGTTCTTACATTTCCGGAATACTTACCCGGACCGAATTTGTATATGCCAGCGAATGGCTGTTTCTGAGCAACCCCTTCGACATCGAAGAGCTTATTTTCGGCATCATCTCCCTGGCAACGCTTGTTCTTACCGGACGCCTGGTTCCAGTGATGTTCCTGCTATCGTCCGGATCGGTGACACTGGTAAAACCCAAATACCGACGGTTTTTCAGTATTTCAGCCATTTTTATCCCCTGGATAACCATGGTACTCGTCTTTTTCCTGATCACCCTGCCTGATTACTATGTCCCGCTTATCATCAAAACCCTTACGCTGGGTTTCATCGTCTTCCCCGCCTTGCTTGCCGCCGGTTCCGCAAAATATGAATCCATCCATGATTCCGGACTTATCCGCCGCCGGACATTCCGCTGGAGCATCATCATCCTGACTGCGGCCCTCCTGTTTTTTTACCGGGTGATCTTCAACTGGGGAATACGGTTCGAATAAACCGGTTGTGAAGGGGAATACGGGCTGCCGGCCCTGTGAAAGTCCCTGCGGGAAACCCTTGCGATACGTTAGTTCCGACTTTTACCGGCAGGAAAAAATTGCCGGTATGCCTGCCCTGTTCCGGTGAACAGAAAAACAGCCTCCCGTCTTGCGGCGGGAAGCTGTAAAACACCAGGTTTAGGGTTAGTTAAGTGTTTATTATTTGATCCGGCACGAGCCAGTGGCCGGCCGCCGCGGAGGCGAAGCAGCCATTGTAAGGCCCGGGCTTTATTATTCTTCGTTCCGGAGGTTGTAAACCTTTTTACCGCTATAGGCAGCTGCCAGTATAGTCAAGATAACGGTTCCGCTTCCGATCGGGGCACCTACGGGAGTCCCTCCTACCGGCGTTGTGCCGGCGCCACCGGTAGTGCCGCCCGGATGCGGAGGCGCCTGGGCAGAAGTTATCAATGGCAGGCTTAAACCGATGGCAATGGCTGAAATTATAATGAGCTTCTTCATAGCGTTTTTTCTTTTTCGGTATGTGGATGAATAAATTACCTGATCCAGACTTTCTTTGATAAAACTTGCTTATCCGTCAGCACCTTAACGATATAAATCCCGGTCGGGCCCGGATTGAAGGAGCAGTATCCCGTCACGGACGGTTTTGAGGCCACCATCTGTCCGGAAATATTGTAAATCCTTACATCGCCTTTGGTATTGGCAGGCATTTCAACATAAACGGTGTTATCGTATGAATAAATATTGCCGGGTGCGTTTTCAGGTTCCTCAACCCCTACCAGGGAAAGATGAAGTTTGAACCTTTTATCATCTTCACCGGTTTCGTAATTGAAAGTGTAAGTACCGGACAGAAGGTCATGGAAATTACCGGTCCTGGTATCTTCGAGTTCCGCTTTGCCGATACCGGCATTTTCGGCCATGCCGATGGTATATTCGCCGCTTTGGGTGTTGGTGAATCCCAGCTGGATCACTTCGCACGACGGGCGCACGTCGATCGAAAGCTTTTTATCGCCGGTGTAAGAGTACAACTCCGACAGCCCGTCGGTATAGGATAACAGCTTGTAGGCGTCCCGTGCCAGGTCAAAATCCGCATTGGTCGCGTCGTCCAGGGTAACATACAGTTTATCGGAGTACCCGAGGCTCACTGCTTCCAGCACTATGCTGTTAGCGGGTATTTCCTGACCGGATTTGTAAAATGATGCATTACTGTGACAACGATTTGCGTTTGAGAGAGTGAAGTCCGGCATTGATGCGGTGGCTATGATGAAAAAGCCCTGCATGGGAGGCACGTACCGAGAACCGCTGCCGCTACCACCGTTCCATTCTTCATAATCATCTCCATTCCAGTAATAAACAGATCCATAAGTCTCATGCAATCCGTCCCAGTCAATATACGACGGATAAGGATTGCCGAGCAAATTGGCTCCATCATTATCTGCGCTGGCTCCCGAACAGGTAATATCTATCGGCGGCATATTACCGGTATTTAACAGGTCGGAAAAATTATAAGTTCCAGGGCTTGTCGCATCCACAGGCCACAGGCTGTAACCTATTACAGGGTTGAGAACAGTTGTAGGATTAATAATTTCCACCCATTGGGCTTTCGTTTCATCCCAACTTTGCAGGTAGTCGCCCAGGAAGGTGTTGGCGGTAACGCTTGTTATAGGACTTGATACCAGGTGCCATTTTCCGCTGCTGATTGTTCTTTTAACCGTAGCTTCCACGCCGGTGTTTTCTTCAATGAGCGAACCGCCTGATTCAATCACAAGGCCGGAAGCGCCGGGGGGTGTTGTCATTGTGTTAGTAACCGTAAGGGCGCCAGCGGAGCCAATGGTTAAAATTCCTCCTGCATTGATAGTAAGATTGTATGCTGTTGCAGCCCCTGAAATTACGGGATCAGTTGCAACATCCGGAATTATTACAGTAGACGAGGCTCCCGGCACAATGGCAGGCGTCCAGTTTGAAGCTGTATTCCAATCCGTACCGGATGAACCATTCCAGGTTGTTGAGCCGGTTGCATTAATAGTGATGGTTCCATTAGCTGTCGCACCCGGAGAGCAGCTGCCGGTTGTAGTCACCGTATAAGGAAAAGTGCCTGATTCAGTTGGCGTTCCGCTGATGGTAAACGTACCCAAACTAAATGAACCGTCAACGCCGTCTGGCAATCCCGTTACACCAGCTCCTGTAGCGCTCCCCCCAACGGTATATATAATATCTGCAATGGGATTACCGATATCAACCGTTTGGGTAGCTGTTCCTGACAAAAGTGCAATGGTAGCAGCCGGATAGACATTTACAAGCACTGGATCAGAATCATCTTTTAAACCAGCGCTAACTGTACAGGCAATTTTACACTTATAATATGTACTTTCTGCGGGGCTGGCAACGTAGGTCGGGTCATTAGCATCTACGATAGTGTCATAAGTGACATCGTTCAGAGAGGATACCCATTGATAAGTAACCCCGGTTGTACTTGCGCCTGTCAACGATAACGTGGTTGAGTATCCGGAACAAAGCGGATTAACGGAAGCAACAGTTGATCCGCCTTCAGGAGCATTGATTGTAACTGTCACAACGTTTGAAGTATCTGTCAGAGAGTTGTTTATGCAGGTAACCACACAACGAAAAGAAGTCGTAGCTGGGACTCCCAGGATAACGTACGGGTTGGTTATACCAGCGCCAATGTTTGACCAGGTATTCCCAATTCCAAACTGCCATTGGTAGGTAATTCCGCTGGCTACAGTTGTTCCTGTAAGACTTAAAGTCGCTGAACTCAATTCACAAGTACCCGCCTCCGGTGATGCAGAGGCTATTCCGGCTTCAGGTTTACCTGTACATCCTTCAACTGTACCGCTCACCGTAACATTCTGATCGGTAGCCCCTTCAGAGGAACAAACAATATTACCGGAAGGAGAACCGACTTGTGCAGAAGCGGCAATCCTAACATCGATAGTTTTGGTGCTTACCGTTCCCGAAACCGGGGGGAATGTAACAGTTGAACCATAGGTGCCGGTTCCGCTTTCCCTCACTTCAAAATCTGTTGGGGCCGTAATTACTAAGTCCGAAGTAAGATAATTGCCGCTTATTGTGAATGTCTGAGATGCAGAAGGGGTGCCGGCGGTGGTCGAAAACCCGGATAAGGAAGCCGGAACGGGTGCTGAAATTGTCGGAACCGGCAAAGTATTTGAATACTCAATGTCATCCAGAAATATGTTGGCTGCATTGCTAGCTGAAGATTCACCGTAAAACATCCATGAATCAATATTAGTATCATCCGTCAATAATGCTTTCTGTAAACCGTCACCTATCAACGAGCCATTCACCCAAATATCCTGTGTGTTTTGTGATATACTCTGAGCAATTCCGCCTCTTGAATAATTTTGAGCGGAAGTACTGTTATTGTAATAGATTTCAACATTGTAAACAGTAGCCTGGCTAAAGGGCGCAGATCCCAGAGCAGGCCAACCACTACCATTTCGATAACTTGTGGTAATAACCCCGGATTCACCATATACCCACTGAATCCCTGTAAAAACCTCATCTCCTGAAAAAGAATTATCATTTGAATACCTGTCACCATCTCCGATAAACAAACACCATTTGCCGGATGATGCAGTGCTTCCTCCTGAATTATCACCCAGGAGTACCGAAAACTTTAAACAGCCGGTTTTTCCTGCAGCGTAATCATAAATGCTAAATTTATTCACGGAAGTGGTTGATGATGCAACACCTCTTAACTCAGAATCTGTGCCTAAAACAGTTAGGCCGGGATTATCAAGATTAAAAGAGCCTCCTCCCGTACCAATCCTGACTCTTGCAGTCCCGCTTGTCGGTGCCGGTAGAAAAGTGGTACTCGATCCTTCTGTCGAATAAGAACCGGTTCCTGTACCAAAATTATATGTCCAGGGTTGCCCCACCCGTTCCCCACGGATCCGAAAAACAATATGGCCGTCAGGCATACGACAATCAGCGTAAATTTTTTCATACGTTGTCAAATTTTTATTGATGATTATTCCTTTATACAGGTAAAACCTGTGCAAGTTAGTATTTATTTTTGTACATAAAAAAATTCATTCCTTTTTTTATGCACTTCTTTCTGTCTGATAATTAAAACGTTAGCCCGGAAATTCATTTTCCGGGGCATCCGCGTCACCGGGCGTCCGCTGAGTAATCATGGCAAAAAAAAACAATTACCAAAGTCCGCCGCATCAGCCGCACCGTCAGGAAGCCTGCGGTTTTTCCCCGGACCGGCATTTTTCAGCCTGATTCTTCCGTTTTCGCTTTCCATCTGATTAACTAGCCTTTACATGCCATTAGCCGGGCTACCGGCCGGCAGGGATTGACCTTTTGCGTTTCTACAGCCTTTCCTGCCATACGGCCGGAAAAGTTTGTTGTATACTATTAATAAGCAACCAGGCAAAAGGTAAGCCTGAAAAATGAAGAAAAAATCAGCCATTGAAAAAAATTTTAAGAAAGGGTGAATCCGTCAGTCGTCCCTTACCGGCAGGGGGATCCCGCTCTTGCGAATCCGGCGACAGACATGATCAGTCCGCAATTCCCCGGGGAAGCGAAATAAAAGGAAAGCCCATGGCGTAAAACAACCCGGTTTCCGAAATTTTAGCAAGCGGATCCGGGATTAAAAAAATCCCCCGGAATTTTAAAAATTCCTCCCGGCCGGAATAAACAGCAAAAATCACCAACCTGATATTATTTTTATTTAATACGCAAGGGCTTTCTTTATTGTTATTATCGTCTCTTTTTACCTTTTTCTGTATTTTAATTTTTTTACATAACAAAACATATTTAATGTTTTTATAATTCAGAACAGGATTTTTTCAGACCTGTTTGCTATAAATGACAGGTTAAAAATTTTTCAGGGTTGTTAACAACAATTTTTAAGCATTGTTAATATCTTGAAAAGAGCAATATATTTATTTCCGCACATTTATCCGGATTAGATATTTTGCTTCTCTTTTCAGTCAAGGAATGCAGCCCGAAAGGCAGTCCGTCTGCCGCCCTTTTAAATCAGATTTTGTTTTCGTAAATTGCCTGAATCAGGGGTGTTATTAATTTTCTTGGATTTATATTAAAAATAATTAATCCAATTATATTACAAATTGTATATTTAGTTATTAATATGAAAACCTCGCTGCTTAGATTAAGTGAGGCTTGAAAATGGAAAACAGAAATAAAAACATCTACCGGAAATGGACAAGGATTTAGGAACAGATAATTTTGTTTTGTCAATTTAAAACAAAGCAAAAAAAAGATGTCCCGTAATAGCATAAACTCTCATAAGCTCGGACTCCTCCTTAACTCACAATAAACTGATTATAAATCTTTTAACCATTTTGGCACTAAATTCGGACATCGATTTTCGGTAGAAATATTTTTTCTGGTTAGTGAGTAAAACAAATCTTACTCTACAGCGTCAAAAAAAAATCACCTGTCCGTAAAAAGGCAGGAAACATGGAAAGCAGATGAAATGCAAGTTAATGGGAGCAATTAATGAAGGGGAAGGTATGGTTTTATCTGCCATTCGAAGGATGATTACCCACCGGGCAGAGATGTACCCGGCGATAATAATTTTATGAACATGAGAATTGTTACGCATCGCCTTGTTTACTGCATTTTCCTGGCTTTGGTGGGCGTAATGGTTTTTGTCCCGGGGATAGTGAAGGGGCAAGTTGTTATTAATGCCTTTAACGTTCCCTATACGGAAGATTTTAATTCGCTTGCAGCATCGGGTACTGGTACAGAAGTCCCGACAGGATGGGCTTTCAGTGAAGCAGGAACCAATGCCGATAACATATATCCGGCAAATAACGGAAGCGATGATAATGGCAACACATACAGCTATGGAACTACCGGATCGTCCGACCGTGCTTTCGGCGGATTGCAATCCGGCACCTTAATCCCAACAATCGGCGCCTGTTTCATGAATAATACCGGCGGAGTAATTACCCGTTTTACTATCAGCTATACCGGGGAACAGTGGAGGCTTGGAGAAACCGGCAGGGTCGACATGCTCGATTTTCAATACAGCACAGATGCAACAAGTTTAACCAACGGAACATGGACAAACTTCAACGCCCTGGACTTCACGTCTCCTGTATCAACAGGAATCGCAGGAGCTTTGGAAGGAAACCTGGTTGCTAACCGAACCTTACTGTCTTCTGATATCACCGGGCTCAGTTTGCCTGACGGAAATACAATATGGATACGCTGGCAAGATTTTAATGCAACAGGATCTGATGACGGGCTGTCAGTTGATGATTTTTCAATTACCGCTTCAGACCCATGCCTGGTATGGATAACCTCATTTTTGCCCGTTAGCGGCCCGGCAGGCACAAGAGTAACCATCACCGGCACCAATTTTACCGGTACCACCGGGGTTTTCTTCAACAATATTCCTGCAACGTTCAGTGTGATCAGCAACACTGAGATCGTTGCCACCGCTCCGGCCGGCGTCACCACGGGGATCATCAGTGTGATGAACGGTTGTCTTGGTTCCAGCTCAACGGATTTCGCGGCAATAACCCGGAATTGTCCGGATAACAGGAACCTGATTCTTTCAGAGCTTTGCGATCCTCAGAACAATTACCAAACTGATCGTTTCATTGAAATTTATAATCCGACATCAGCAACCATAAATCTATCAGGTTGGGCCGTTTATGCCATAGCCAATGGTAATATCGAAAGCGAATGTAATGATTATGACGCTTTTTGCTGGATGCTGGGCGGGACCATTGATCCAGGCCAAGCCCTGACTTGCGGTTATACCTCACCCGTTTCCGGCGGTCCCCATGACTTTACTGATCCGGAATGGATAACAACCAGCAGCGTAAATCACACGTGCAATGAATGGAACGGGCAACGACGCGACGGAGCTGCGTTATATTACGGCACGGAACGAATCGACGGGATTATAAGGGAAAATACAGCTACGGACTGGTATGGAAACTCCACATTGACCAGAAATAGTGACATCTGCGGTCCTAATCCAAATTCTTCCTACACGGAATGGACAGCTGCTCCGGTTAACGATGCCGCTGAGGCAAATCCCGGAACACACTCAGCGCCGTTATGCGCAGGAGATTCTCCTGTAATATCCGATCAGCCCGACGATCAGACTGCCTGTGAAGGAGACAACGTGTCAATCACCGTTGTTGCCAGCGGTGGTGTGGCTCCGTACGGATTTCATTGGAGATATTATGATTCCGGTTTGAATTCCTGGGAGCTGGTCAGCGGTGCTAATTATTCTGAAGTTACGAATAACACCTCATCAACACTGACCATCAGCAACATCCCGGCAGAATTCAACGGACTACAGTATTATTGCGAAGTGTTCAATGACGGAAACCCTTGTTACCAAAGTTCCAACGCCGTTCAACTGACGGTTCATCCTTTGCCCCAGGCCACGATCAGCGCATCTCCGGCATCGGTATGCCATGAACACGAGGGACCTACCATTACATTCGCAGGGATAGATGGCACCCCAAATTATCAATTCAATTATACAATAACTATCAATGGCGGGACGCCCGAAGACAATTATGGCATAGGGAATCCTTATGAAACATTCGTTACAACCGGTATAACAGGTTTACACACATACGACCTTGTGAGTGTTATAGATGCCAACGGGTGTTCGCAGTCGCTAACAGGACAAACAGTAACCGTTACGGTTTATGCCTCACCCAGCCCTCCATCGAGTAATGATTTGACCGTCTGCTTTGACGGTAATACATATTCCGCCACTGCTTCGCCCCCCGCAAATGCTTCTGTCGTCTATTACGATGCCCCTACTGCCGGTAATGTTGTCTCCGCTCCTGCAGCTTCTGCCGTCGGTAGCTACACCGCCTGGGCTGAAGCCGTGGATAATGCAACTGACTGTGTGAGTGACACCAGGACTCTTGTAATACTCACCATCAACCCCCTGCCTGATCCCGTTATCTCTGGCCCCGCAGAAGTCTGTGCCAACTCAACCGGTAATGTATATTCAACCCCCGATGTCCCCGGTAATTCATATTCCTGGAATATCTCCGGCGGCACCATCACTGCCGGAGCCGGTACCAGCTCCATCACCGTTACCTGGGACGCTGCAGGTACCGGATGGCTAGAAGTAACTGAGACCATCACCGCCACTTCCTGCGCCGTCACAACGGCTCAGTACAACGTCACCATCAACCCCCTGCCTGATCCCGTTATCTCTGGCCCCGCAGAAGTCTGTGC
>DAONEP010000085.1:0-3285 GCA_035403165.1 Bacteroidales bacterium
GTGTTATGAGTGATCAAATCGGCAAGTCAGAAACTTATAATTCCAAGAAGGGATTCCCAGATAAACTACGCCGAATCAAATACTACGATCAGGAAAGGGACAAAACTTTAGTTTTTCTGACCAATAATACAGATTTGAAGGCCGAAGAGATCGCATTCCTCTATAAGAAACGACGGGAGGTTGAACTGTTTTTCAAATGGATGCAACAGCATCTGAAGATCAAGTCATTCTGGGGAACCACCATGAATGCCGTTAAGATCCAAATGTATTGCGCAATCATAGCATATTGCCTTTTTGCTTTGGTTGGAAATCAGCTCAAAGTTGATCGCCCTATCTACGAAATTTTACAAGTTCGCAGCATTTCTCTGCTGGACAAAACACCTGTCAGATAGATACTTACGCACTGTGATTACAAAAATGTCAAAGAACTACATTTCAACCAGTCAAGAATCAGTGGGTTTTTAATGCCCACTAATGGTTTGCTGATTAATTTATTACAATCCTCTTTGTGAAGGTGTGATTTTTATCTTTTAACTTGAGAATATAAATACCCTTTGCCGGCCCTTGTACACTTATGGTTTGCTTTTCAGATCCGTTTACCCAGGGTACTTGTTTTATATTGTGCCCGTATATATTTGTTAAAACTATTGTCGCATTTTGAAATGGTTCAAAGGTCTCAATTGTTAGTAAATCATTACAAGGATTGGGATAAGCGATTATTTTATCTGATAATGGCGTATGCTCGACCCCTGTAACTAAGCCAAGCGTTACCGGCCGCCTAAACAGCACCATAGGCATGCCGTTGGGCTCTTTGCATATTGAGCTTTGTGCATAACAAGTATATACTCCTGCATCGGCTTCGTTTATATTGATGAGTTTAAGCGTGTCGGCGTTTTCAGTGCCGGGCATATATACCCCGTTATGAAACCAGTAGTAGGTAGTATATTCGCCCAGGCTGCCTGAGTATATATTAAAGTTGCTACCTTTGGGCAACAGTGTATCAATATCGGTTTGCATACTATCCTGCGGATAATAATAGTAAAACATATAACCTACAAAATGCGGTTCAAGGTCTTCAAAGGTCATGCAATTGCCTCCGATTGCAAGGACGTTCAAAAACCAATTATTGTTCCAGGGTGGGATTCCGGTAAGGTGGTTATTATTCAAATACAAAAATCCATACGAGGTAACTCCTGCCAGTTCATAAGGAACTTCTCCATCTAACTGATTATATGACAAATCAAGTGTTTGAATTTGGTTGCAATTGGCCAGTTCAGCCGGAATTGAGCCTGAAAGCTGGTTGTTGTTAAGGAGCAATTCAACCAATTGAGTGCAATTGCCTATTTCTGGTGGAATAGGACCGGTTAATTGGTTGTCGTACAAATCTAAAGTCAGTAAGCTGTCAAGGTTCCCAATTTCTGGCGGAATGGCACCAGTAAGCGAATTTCCGAACAATTGTAACCAGTGAATATTTTTACAATTCCCAATGGTGTTGGGAATTGTACCATTAATTGTACAATTCCCAATGAATAATCCCTTTAATTCTAATATCTGTCCTATTTCTTGCGGAATCACCCCATAAAGCATCGGTTCATAACCAAGTGCTAAATTTGTAAGGTCGCTTAAGTTACCAATGTCCGACGGAATTGAACCATTTAAATTATTATTGTACATGGCAAGTTTTGACACTCGATTTCCTTCCACCGTCACCCCATACCAGCTACTCACTGGTCCTGTGAGCCAGCCCGTATGGTTAGTCCAGTAGGGGCCGCCCGTACTGTTGTAAAAGGCTACCAGGGCAAGGGAGTCTTGGGGAAGCACCTGGGCAATAAGGCTATTTTGGTTTTTTATTAAAGTTGCCAGTAAAATAATTGTGAATAATTTGCGGATATTCATTGGCAGGATGTGTTATATATAAAGTTAATCTGTTCGTTTTAATAAAGTTATCTTATGTATCAGCCTGGAGTAAATGTGTTGCAAATTCTTAATGCCGGCTTTTGTGTAGTAAAATTTAACTCTTTTGCTGCGGGTGGCCGTTTGTTTTTTTCTTCGTCTTACTGCCGGCGAATAAATATGCGAACTATTGCGGGTATTTATACTTTGTTCGCATCCCTGATCTCTCTACCAAATAAGTTGTATTACGGCTACTAAATTAGAATTTGTTTTTATATAATATGGTTAAAAATCGAAATTATCTGTCAGACTTTTTATTTCATTAAAATTTCTGGTGGTTATATTGTTGTATATGTCTGTTGTTATACTTCCTGAACAGCCGGGCATTTTTTTGGCAGGCACATGATTTTCGCGTTGTCTTCGGGCAACTCTAAGCCATCTTCTTCTACCGGGTTCCATTCACATACAGCCAACTGCGCACATGGATTCATACAGGTCAATGGCCGTTTGCCGGAGGTCCGGGAATTTTCTATTTTTATGGCCGGTATTTTTGGCATTAAAAACCTATGCAATTATTCTACCGGCATTTCGGCAAGGGGCAACCTCTTATCATCCTTCACGGATTATTTGGTCAGAGCGATAACTGGGTAACCATCGGCAGAAGGCTTTCCGAAAGGTTCTCGGTTTATATCCCCGATCTGCGCAACCACGGGCGGTCGCCGCACGATGCCATTCACTCCTACCCTGCTATGGTCGACGACCTTGCCGGGTTCCTCGAAACCTGCCGCATCGAAAAACCGGTTCTTGTCGGCCATTCGATGGGCGGCAAAACAGCGATGGCCTTTGCATTCAGGTATCCTGAAAAAGTGGCTGCGCTGGCGGTTATCGACATCTCTCCCCGGCAATACCCCGAAAGCCCGGAAGTTAAAAAGGTCATCAGCGAAATGCAGCAGATCGTCCCTGAACAATTTCATACACTCCGGGAAATTGAAAAATATCTTCAGCAACGCGTTGCCGATCCGCAGGTTCGGATGATTGCCCTGAAGAATCTCTGTTATGAAACACCCGGGAAACCGGCCTGGCGATTGAACCTGGAGGCCATCAGCCACAACCTCGGACAGATTTTTGAAAGCGTAGAAACCGACCGGACATATAACGGCCCCGCCCTTTTCGTCCGGGGAGAAAAATCCGGTTATGTTGTTGATGATGATATACCTGAGATAAAAAAATATTTCCCTTCAGCCCTGATAAAAACAATTCCCGGGGCAACGCACTGGATTCATGCTGATGCCCCGGAAGAGATTGTAAATGTCCTCAATGAATTTTTGGCGTGAAGGACTCTCGAAGTACTTGATGGTTATGAGTTCGGCGTTCTGGCTATTGGCTGTTAGC
>DAONEP010000085.1:3385-9970 GCA_035403165.1 Bacteroidales bacterium
ACTCTCGAAGTACTTGATGGTTATGAGTTCGGCGTTCTGGCTATTGGCTGTTAGCCGTTAGCCTTTAGCTTTTAGCCTGCCATCTTACGCACAGCCTGCCCAGGCAGGTAAACTGTTAGCCGTTGGCTCTTGGCTTTCGGTTTAGAGTTGCAGGGTTTTAGGGTTTCAGACCTGCCTGCCTTGCGCTGGGCTGTGGGAAGGGGCAGGGTTTCAGGGTTTGAGATCTGCCTGCCAGCATAATTTTTCGTTCTCCCTTCTCCCTTCTCCTTTCTGCGTTCTGCATTCTGCGTTTTGCGTTTTGTGTTCTGAGTCTCCCCGCCCTCTACTCCTTGCTCCGTTTTCCGTTGTGCCCTGCTCCCTGCCCCTCGCTCCCTGCCTCTAGCTCCGTTCTTCGTTCTTCGTTCTCCTTTCTCCCTGCCCCTTGTCTCCTCGCTCCTTGCTCTAGTACCTTACCACGTCAATCCTGGCCATCCCGGCTTCCATATTTATTTTTATTTTCCTGGGATTTGCAGCATAGCCGGGAGTCTGATAGGTATGGGCATTTATCTTTTTAAAGCCATCGAAGCTTTTGCTGGCCATGAAGGTGTTGTTTGTGATCTGGCATCCGGCATCTTTCGGAATCCGGAGAGTGATAGAAGCAGCGCCGGCCTGTATGTTTACATTTGACTCCGGCAGCAGGGCCCCGATTTTCACGTCGATATCCGAAGCGCCACCTTCAATCTTGATATTGCGGGTTTTAAACCGGCTCAGGTCAAAGTCGACTTCGGCGGCGCCGATGTTCAGACCAAGGTCCCAGATGGGCGCCGGATTGAGTTTCATCCGCACGTCATTTTTAATTTCGCCCTTGAATTCAGCCTTGTTGAGCGAAACATTGATCACTTTCATGCTGTCCAGTTCGGTGGCAGTCATGGAGTAAGTGCCCTGGGAACCCGAACGGTCGAGAACCAGCAGTTTGGATGTGGTATCTTTAATTTCAAAGTTACCGACGCCGATGTTCAGGTCGAGTTTGGCGTAAGGAAATGCCGGATTGTAATCTTCGGTGAGGGTTTGGGTGATGTTTTCCAAAGCGTCATCATCTTCGTGATCCTTGTCAATCCGCACAACATCTTCATTATCGTCCCAATCAAAACGCCAGTTCCAGCGGCTGTTATCGCCATATTGCTGGACCAGAAAGAATGCAACGACTATGGTGACGATCGAAATGGTGACTTTTATCCAATCCCTGACGGGGATGAGCGCAATACCCCAAAGAATGAGGAGTAACGGCCACAGATTCAGGATGGTGTGCCAGTTGAAAAAGATCACACCTGTATTTTTCAGTATGAAGAGAATGCCGATCAGCACCAGCACTACTCCCCAGAAAATCTTACGATAGCTCATGGTTTTGATGTTTTTTTGGTTTTCGGTGATTATTTCCGGTATCCGGGGCGCATCAGAACCGCTCAGAAACTTGCAGTCCGGATGCGCCTGCCATTGAACGCCCGGCTATTGTTCTTTTTTATCCTGCTTATGGTCGGTAAAGTTTGTAACAATCAGCACAGCGCCAATCACCACCAGTATCATCGGCCAAAGGTCATGGAAATTAATGTTGGGTATAAATCTGTCGGCGAGAAAGATACATCCAAGGCTAATCAGGACGAGCCCGCCGATCAGTCCGCCGCGGCCCGGCTGATAAGGTTTCCGGGATTGCGGGAAATAGGGTTCTCCGGGATTGGCCTGAGCGCCTTCGGACGATTCACCCTTGGTGGTTTCACCGGAAGTATTGAAACGGTCTTCAAAAGGGATCAGCGGCCGCTCCGGGATGGCAATCCACAATATGATGTACACCAGTAATCCGCCGCCGCCGGCCAGAAGCAATATAAGGAAGAGCAGGCGAATAATGATGGGATCTACATCGAAGTACTCAGCAAGTCCGCCGGCAACACCGCCGAAAACACGGCTGGTTCTCGAGCGATACAAACGATTGGTTTTTTCCATGGGAGGTAAATTGTTTTGTTTTGATCTTTTGACGCTCAGTCCCGGAATTGGTTACAAGCCTTCCTGTTTTTGTGAAAAAACGGGGAACCGGCATTTCCATCATGAACCTAATAAACTGATAATAAACTTTTTAGAATGCGGATCAGGAATTGAACTTTCTCAGTAGAAAAAAAGAAGAGAACCACTAAGGCATGGAGGTCACTGAGGTTCACTAAGCATAATGTAATACTCTGTGTTTCCGCGTCCTCCATGGCTCCGTGGTAAAAAAACCTTAATGCCTCTAAGTGTTCTAAGTGTCTCCTATGTAAGGTTAAAGAGAAGGGAACCACGGAGGCATCGAGGGCATGGAGGTTCACTGAGAATCGATACATTGATCCATGTTCTTTCGAGTTCTCCGTGGTAAATAATCCTCAGTGCTCCTGGGTGTTCTGAGTGTCTTGGTGGTTAAAGCGAAGGGAACCACTGAGATTTCACAGACCCGCAGAGTCACGGAATTGGTTACAAGCCTGCCTGATTACCCCTAAAAGACGGGCCTTTAATCCGCTTCTTGGTCCGCAGCCTTCTCCTCTTTCGGTTCCACCCTTTTCGCCACAAGGATACTCACTTCATAAAGAAGCCATAACGGCATTGTGACGATAATCTGGCTGAAGACATCGGGAGGCGTGATAATGGCGGCTATAATCAACACCACGACGAAGGCATATTTGCGGTTGCGTTTCAGGAAATCCGACGACATGATCCCGATTTTTGCCAGTACATATACCACGACCGGCAGTTCAAACACCACGCCCACCGACAATATCACCGAGATCACCGTGCTGATGTAAGAGCTTAAGGAGATTTGATTGTTTACCGAACTGCTCACCTGGTAAGTTCCAAGAAAATTGAGAGTCCAGGGAACCATGAAATAATAGCTGAATAAAACGCCGATCAGAAACAGCCCCGACATAATGAACACGGCTGAACGGGCGTAACGCTGTTCTTTTACATAAAGGGCCGGTTTGATAAATTTCCAGGCTTCCCAGAATATATAAGGCGTTGCCAGTAATAAGCCGGCAAATATTGAAATGTACATATCGGTCATGAACTGTCCCGAAAGGTTCAGGTTAATAATTTCAATGTTCATCTTCTGAAGGCAGAGGCTGTCGATATGCAGGAACCTGCCGAGACTGCAAAGCCATCGGTAAGTGATGAAATCGCTGCTTTTGGGAGCCAGGATGATCTTATCGAAAATGAAACGGCTGTAAATAAATGCAACCACCGATAAAACCAGCACCGCTATAATCACCCGGAGGAGCCTGGAACGCAACTCCGTGAGGTGTTCCCAGAACGTCATTTCATTGGCTTTGCCGCGGGGTAATCCGTTTTCGCTGTTTTCCTCTGCCACACTTATGGGTATTGAGATGGCAAAAATAACCAATTAGAGCAATTATCGGGCGTTGTATGGAAATCAGCTTTGGGAATCATTTGAAAACCCAATAAAGAGGTGTATTTCGGGGGATTGTTATAATTTTATGCCTCAAAACATCCCCCTTTCGATGTCGCAGAGTAACCGTCTTATTTCGCTGGATGCCCTCAGGGGTCTCACGATCATTGCCATGATCATCGTGAATACCCCCGGCGACTGGTCCTCCGTCTATCCACCGCTCCGCCATGCCGCATGGGCCGGTTGCACCCCCACCGACCTGGTTTTCCCGTTTTTTCTGTTCATCATGGGGTTTTCCCTTTTTCTCTCCCTGCAAAACCGGCTGAAAAGAGGCGATTCCAAAAAAAAGATATTTCTCCACCTGACAAAGCGGTCCGCCCTGATTTTCTTCATCGGGGTTTTGCTTTATGCCTTCCCTTTCACAGACCTTGTCCATTTCAGGATCCCGGGCGTCCTGCAAAGGATCGCCCTCGTGAATTTCTTCTGCGGACTGATGTTGTTGTACACTTCCCGTAAATTCAGGATATATGCCGGAGTTATCATTCTTCTCGGATACTGGATATTACTGGCTTTCATCCCTTCGCCGCTGTCGGCGTCGCTTACCCTTGCTTACGAAACCAACTGGGCTGCCTGGCTCGATCAACTCGTACTGGGCAATCATATTTACTCATCCATGCCGTTGATGGACCCTGAAGGGATTCTGAGCACTTTCCCGGCGATTGTCACGGGTCTGCTGGGTACCGGGATTGCAGCGAAATTCACCGAAACGAACGATAAAACCAGAAGGGCGGTTGTCCTTTTCCTGTCAGGATTCCTGCTCACCGCGGCAGGCCTGGCCTGGAGCCCGGTTTTCCCTTTTATCAAGAAACTCTGGACCAGCTCTTATGTGCTTTATACCGCCGGACTGGCTTCCATGACGCTCGGGGCCTTTTACTGGCTCACCGACTACCTGAAAAAAGAAAAATATACCCGACTGCTGGTTGCCTTCGGAATGAATCCGCTGGCCCTGTATGTCGGGTCGGAATTACTGATCATGATCCTGTGGCTTTTCCCCGTCTTTGGCCCTGAGAAACTGACCCTGACCCCGTATTTTTTCAACGGCCTCATCGATGCAGGGCTTTCGCCCGATAATGCCTCCCTGGCCTGGGCGCTGGCCTATACTTCGGTATTCGCCGTCGCTGCCTGGATCCTTTACAGGAAAAAGATCGTCATCAAACTCTGACACTTTTAAACGCTAAAAATCAAAACATAATCCGATATGAAGAAGATCATCTTTACCGACAAAGCCCCCAAAGCTATTGGCCCTTACAGCCAGGCCGTTGAAGCAAACGGAATGCTTTTTATCTCCGGACAGGTTCCCATCGATCCTGCAACCGGAAAGCTGGCGGAAGGCGGCATCAGGGAACAGACCGAACAGGTCATGAAAAACATTGGCGCCATTCTGGAAGCTGCCGGATACACCTATGCCGATGTCATCAAATCGACCTGCCTGCTGAGCGATATGGATAATTTTGCCGCCATGAACGAAGTCTACGGCAGGTATTATCCTTCGGAAAGCCCGGCCCGTGCCGCATTTGGTGTTGTAAAACTTCCCCTGGGCGCGCTGGTCGAGATTGAAACGATAGCTGCAAAATAATTACTTCAGGACACGGAAAAGCACAGGCCGTAACGCATTCCGATCTCAGCGGGAGAGATTAAAAACTCACTGTTGAACAATTTGAATGCGGGTAATAAAGTTCTGTTTCTTCAAGCCGGAATGTCGGTGCGAACATCCTTCCCAATCCGTGTCCCCAACAAATACATCCTGACATGAGAAAGACTTTTTCCCTGATAACTTTTCTGCTGATATCCCTCCTGCTGAAAGCCGGCGAAGGCATGTGGCTGCCCGTGCTGCTCCAGCAACTCAACGAAAAAGAGATGCGTGACATGGGAATGCGCATCACGGCCGAAGATATTTACAGCGTCAACCATTCGAGCCTGAAAGATGCCGTCGTCCTTTTCGGAGGCGGTTGTACTGGCGAGCTGGTATCGGACCAGGGCCTGCTGCTTACCAACCATCACTGCGGTTATGGCAGCATTCAAAGACAAAGTTCGCTGGAACACGATTACCTCACCGACGGATTCTGGGCGCAATCGCAGGCCGAAGAGTTGCCCAACCCCGGCCTCAGCGTTACCTTCCTGGTCCGGATGGAAGATGTGACCAAAGCCGTGCTTCAAAATGTCCTTCCCGGTATGACGGAAAGACGCCGCGATTCGGTGACGGCGTCAAACTGCAAAAAGATTATTGAAGAAGCCATCAAAGGAACCCACTACAAAGGAAATATTAAGCCATTCTATGCCGGAAACCAATATTACCTTTTCATTACAGAAACCTTCACCGACATTAGGCTTGTCGGGGCGCCGCCCTCAAACATCGGAAAATTCGGCGGCGACACCGATAACTGGATGTGGCCGCGCCATACCGGCGATTTCTCGGTTTTCCGCATATATGCCGGCAAGGACAACAATCCGGCTGATTATTCAAAAGACAATGTTCCCTTCAAACCCAAAAAGTATCTGAACGTATCCCTGAAAGGCGTTTCGGAAGGCGATTTCACATTTATTTACGGTTATCCCGGCACAACACAGGAATATGTTCCCGCGGCAGTAGTCGATATGACCGTAAACCATCAAAACCCGATTGCCATTGGTTTGCGTCAGCAGCGGCTCGACATCATCGACCGCGCCATGGATCAGGACCGGCTGGTCCGTATCCAGTATTCGGCCAAAGCTGCCGGCATTGCTAACTACTGGAAAAAAATGATCGGCGAAAGCCGTGGCATCCGGCGTCTCGACGCCATCGACAAAAAAGCAGCTTTTGAACAGGAATTCTCACAGTGGGTGGCTTCCGATCCCGGCCGCAAAGCGGCATACGGAGAAATTTTGCCCAGGTATAACAGCATTTACAAGGCTTTAAATCCGAAGTATGATGCCTATACTTACCTTGCTGAAGGTCCGCTGAGCATCGAAATAATCCGGTACGCCTATTCTTTCAGCAAGCTTGTTGAACAGAGTATTCAAAAACCGGCCGGCGACTCGGCCGTCAATGCCCTGGCAAAACAGTTGCTGGCAGGCGCCAAAGGGTATTTTAAAAATTATAATGAAGCCGTCGACCGGCAGATTTTTGCCGCCATCATGAAAAC
>DAONEP010000086.1:0-9800 GCA_035403165.1 Bacteroidales bacterium
GGTGGCGACGTTAGTCGCCGGGGGATTGGTGGCCGTATAGAAATCCCCCGTCATCAGCTGACGGCAGACGCCCCCCTTCACGCCTGTCTCCTGCTGCCAAAACCTGCTCATACAGGTTCAAAGGGGGACAGCATTATTTTTTCTTTTTCACAAACAACCCCTCTGTGTATTTATCGTACAGTTCAAAAAGATATTCAATGCGTTTGGTTTCAGTGGCGAAGGGCCATTTATATTTTTAGTTTGAAAGTTGAAAGGTAGAAAATTATTGAGTTTGAGAGGTTGATCCTTCGACAGGCTCAGGGTGAAAGTTTGATACTCGGCTTCACTCAGGAAAAATTTAAAAGATTATATGAAACTTCATCATATACTGTTCGCTGATCGAACTCCGATATTTGGGTTGGTTCAGGTGGCTTGGGTTCGCTCATCAGATTGGTGCTGGTAATTGAGTTAAACTGGAATTTATTACCGGGCAATCAGTATTTTGCATAATGATATCTCACTGTTTATTCTTTCAATCATAATAAAGTACATTCCCGGAGAATATTGAGAAACATCACATATCAGCAGGTGTTCGCCCTTCAATTTTTGCTGAGTAATTATTTCTCCCTTCGAGTTGTACATTAATAATCCTTTAACACCCACCGGATCATCAATACGCAGATAATCTGATGCCGGAACCGGCGAAATAACCGCAGCATCAGCATCCTTTTCAGTCATATCGTTTGTACACCAGTAATTGTCATAATCAATATTCGAAGGTACAGACTCTCCTTCAGTATATGATGCTGTTACATAATAGGAATAACAGTATCGCGGCAGATTCAAATCCCAGTAATATGTTTCAGATACAGGAGTGTCATTTATTTTTGTCCACTCTGTAAGTGTTGATGTATAAGGCCAGATATAAGAGCGACGGTATATATTGTAACCAAGAAAGGCATCAGGCGCATCGATATCTCTCGTATGTTTTGTCAGATTATTTTCTGTCAGGCTGCCGGTATCACTGACAGGTTGCAAATGTACCGGACCTGTATTTAATCCTCTCCCTGTCTCGGAGATAACAGGGGATGATTGTTTTTGAGGTGAATCGTCCATTTGTTCGAGGTAAGCCTGCAGGTTCCAGTTGAATGTAAGGGAACTGTTAAGGTCGGCAAGATTTTGCCATGTACCTTCCCAGAACATCCACTGTCCGTAATCACGTATCTCCGGGCCGTTATCACAACCTGCCGGATATCCATTCGGGGTGTTACACCTTACACCGAACCAAAGCTCCTCAGATACATCTATCGGAACAGGAGGATTAAGTTCAACCTCGTTCCATTCACCTATCGCAGGATTGCTTACTACCTGGTCAGCCAACAGGCTGGCTGCATTGTCGCCTTTCCATACCCTCAGCGAATATTGACAGGTTGCTTCGTTTGGCCAGAATGCAATCTTTGTGACGGACATTCCTTCGTATTGCTCTATTTGTGAAATGTCAAAGCGGGCAGCAATATCAAAATCAGCAGGGCCTCCTGTTCCTATTGCATCTGCATTTGTTCCGTCGTCCCAATGAATCCAGACCGGATTGATATCAGGAATTACAGGAGGGGACCATGTTAAGTACATATCATTCCATGCCCCTCCGCTATAAACCAGGAGCGTTGCATCAAAATTCACCGGTGGAGATAGAGGGAAATCCCGATATACATGGATGTTATCAACTGACCAATAATAAATTTCGCTGGATGAAGCACCGGAGGCGGTAAACCTTATCTTAAAAGCTTTATCTCTAACTTTATTGGTGATCCTGATATGTTTTGATATCCAATTAAAATTACTGTCGTTTACAAATTCTGCAACAACAACCCAACTGCTGTCTTTCAGTACCTCAGCTCTCATTGTCTCAGTTCCTGAAGAAGTCCGGTCGCTGAGTTTCACATCAAAATCAAGCCATATCGAATAATATGTGGTTGTATTTGTTGATGAATCATCTAACCACCAGCTTTCAATATAAGAATTGTAATTTGTTAACGTCGGGTCCCACTTGAATTTGGCCGCTGGTTCAGGGCTGCCTTGCTGCCCGTCGATTATCCAATTAGCACCTGCCTGCCAGTTATTAAGAGTAAAATTACCTGAAGTCCATCCTTCGTTAAACGGGAGCTGGAAAATATCCTGTGCTGAAGATTCATTGTTTAGGCCGAGTATGGCAGAAACTATTATAATAAATCTTGCCAATCTTATTTTATAACTAGAGATTTTCATTTTTAGCAGCTTAAAATTTCTAAAAATAAGTGATATCAATATTTCAACCAGTTTAGTCTGCCATGTTTAATGCAGACAGAATCAGGGTATTGTATAGTATTATGACAATTTATCAATTGAATACCACTACTTGGTATTGATTTTTTTCGTCCTGATCTTTCATTTATACTGCTGCATCACAATACCCGCATCAAAGCCCATATAGACCTTTACGTAACATATCTGGTTCCGTCCTGGTTACCCGGGTCACCTTATTGGGCTTTCAGGTTATCTCATAAGCCGGCAAATGTATTTCTAATGTTTGCTGGAATTATAATAATCATCCTTGGTTGGCATTGTCTTGTCGGGGCATATCCGCACTCATCTCTACAGGGAAATTTCTGTTAAATGAGTTTAGATATCAGTTGTTTTCGGGCCTTGACCTGCTCCTGAATGACTAACAACTCGAGAAAGGGTAAATTGTATCGGTATCGCTCAATTAATCTACCTGAGAAAAGATCGAAGTTTTAGCACGGCCGGGTTCTTGTTTACCAGCATCGTATCGAGCAACCCGCCAAATTCGTTGAGCTTGTAATTGATTATATCATGCAGTTTATCGGGATCGGAAGGAAGACCGAATGAAACAAGATCAACTTTGTGATGTTTGCTGATCCTTACAATCCAATCTTCAAGCTTGCCTCCCAGACAACAGATTTTATTGTTTGATGTGTCGGTATAAAACCGCATGCCGTGAGTTTCTTCCATCAACTTAAGGCCCTTTTCATAGCTTTTCCGGGCGCTGCCGGGATCTTCGTCCACAATGGCTAATTGTCCGCTCACCCTGCTCAGCGCATGAAACACCCTTGATTTGCCCTGGTGATGCGTTACCTGTCTTTTGTGTATTCCCAGCTTAGTTGCCAGCAGTTCATCGGGCTTGCACTCTACATGAACCTGCTTCATATATTCAATAATTTATTAAAATTGAAAAACACATCCGAGTTCAGGTCCAGCACCTCTGAAAGCTGCCCCGAATCAAGAACTGTGATCCTTGTCTGATAGTCCGTCATGTCTGCGATACATACATTGATATCATCCTGAGGCGACTTTTCAATCAGATTAAGCAACAGGTAAGGGTTGTGGGTGGTAACAAAAAATTGGTTCGTCTTGTCAAGGGCAATCCGTTCGGCAAGTATCTTGGTATAAAGGGGGAATGTATTGCTCTCGGGTTCATCAAGCAGTATTACACAGTCTTTGTTGCTTTTTAAAGCCAGAGTATAGAAAATAATACGCTGAAGGGTTTCCGACAAGGACGAGTATGGATAGCTGTATATCTCGCCGTCGACCAATTTACTGGCCGTGATTTCATTTTCAGTCGGTTTTAGTGTAAGTGTTAACCCGACCGATTTCAGAAAGTCCGAAACCCATTTTTTGTATTCCGTATTGGCCATCAGGAGTGAAGGCATGTTTTCGCCAAACGGAACGGAAAGATGCGACATCAGTTTGTTCGAAAAGTTTTCCAACCGCTTGTACTGATAATACCTTACATTGGTTTTCCAGTTTTGACCTGAATCAATGATTCTGCCGTTGTGGTCAATAATAATAGTATTTCCTTTCCCGAAAACTGAGTCAGGATAAAAGTGAAATCTGTTCTCAGGAGAACCATCGTCGTTCACGGCATAGGAGAGCCGGGTTTCAGTAACATCTGTGTTAACTTCGACAGGTGTGTTGATATTAAAATCGCAGAAAAGATCGCCCACCGTTTTATATCTGAATATGTCCTTATTCAGTTCATTGTATCCGATGGCGTTCTGACTTTGCAGACATAGTGCCTCAATAATATTGCTCTTGCCGCTGTTCGGTTCGCCGATGAAAATATTCAGCTTGCGGCAATCCATTGTCAGTTCCCTGATCGACTTAAAATTCCTGATTGTTAACCTGTTGATCATTGATTACTTTTTTACAAATTTATGACTATTGGGCATATTCCGGTATACAAAGAGCAGTTTCTTGTTTCAGATAATGAATTCTATGCTGCATCCTCCGGGTCAATCTCTTTTAAATAAGTTACCATGAACATCCTTAAGAAACCCGGCCAACTCATTATACAATAATTCCGGATCAACAGCCATCCCTGTACTGATTTTTACGACAGTTCTGTTTTTATCAACCAGTAACCGTGTTGGGCTACCGGCCACATTTAGTTTTCCGGCATCGCCTTCATCAATCACATAGAGTGCAGGGTACAAAGGTTTTAAATCGGTAAGGTACGTGTTAAACGGATTATGACCATTGTTATCGGCTTTGGTTTTTATTACCAGGCAAACTACATCGAAGTCATCATACTTCTCCTTTAATCGGGCAATAATTCCGGGAAGATCGTTCAATGTGCACCCTATTCCAAACCCGCAGTGAGCGTCGCTTATCTCAATAATGGTTTTCCTCCTGATAATATCCGGCAGATTGTATTCATTCCCCTGCACATCACAAATTTGCAGATCAGGAAGAAGTCTTCCCGTTGTATTCTTTTGTATATCAAGTTGAAACTTCCACATTAATTTATTTACTTCCTCCTGCGTCAATGGCGCACCGGTGTTCATCTTACTCTCAAATGTTTTGAAATCAACCTGTGTAATTGTCTGAGGCTTTCTGTTACAGGCGATAGCAATGAATACAGCGAAAAGGATAAACAGATATTTCACAACCACGATATTTATTAATATATACGCTCAATAATGCTACAACTCAGTATTTAAAAATAACGTTGCTCAATGAGTAGAATTGTTATTAATCTGACAATCAAAGGTAAAAATCCTTTTTCAACACAGGTAACAAAAACAAAGCGTTGAGCATCTGTTCATTGACAAAATGCCTTTTTATTATGAAATCTCCGGCTTATCAGCCGCCTGGCTGTCAATTGTCTTCCTTCACCAGCACCGCTTCCATAATCCCGAATCCCGGGAGGCTGAACTCCTGATGGACCGGTTGGCTTTCGCAGGGACCGTCGGTGTTTTTAACTTTCACTTCACCGGCTTTAAATATTCCGGGTATGATCCGGAAGATGACCGGAGCGGCACCTGTATTGAAGAATCTCACGAAATAGCCTTCACCGGCCGCCGTTATCGAAGTCACGATCACGGTATTGCTGCTCAAGGTAAACAACGAACCGGCCGCCGTTTCATCCTGAGCCGGAATCACCAGCAACGGCTGGTTAAACGCCAGGCCTTCCTTTTCGGCATCCGCGGTGTTAAACAGCCCGTGAGGCGCCAGCGCATAACGGAACGTCACAGGACCTTCCTGGTCGGCTTTGAAGTTGGTATGCCAATAGTTGTTCATCACATACGAGAACAACGTCGGCGTAACATCGGGTTTTGTCTTCCATTCCTTCACCCCGGATTTTCCGGGTTGTTCGTCGGTCATCTCCCCGGGCTCGATCAGGCAGGCTTCACGCAGCAACAACGATACGCCGTAGTCCTGGTTCGAGACGTCGCACCAGTGCTGTACGCAGTAATAGTCCTGATTTGATCCGGCCAACTGGTCCACACCCGGCTGAAAAATTCCGCCCCAGCCGGTATTGAAACGTTCAGCGGCGCCGGAAACGGCAAACGGAAAGGCAAAATGCACCGATTCCTTCTCCCTGACGGCCATTTTATCGACGGTATTCGCCAGTTCAACACGGTTGATTCCTTTAAACACGGTAATTTCACGGTTGAGCGAACGGCAACCCGGCGCATCGCCGGTGATCTGCAGCACCGCCATCAGCGGGCCGTTTTCTTTTATTTTCAGGGGTTGAACCGGCGGACCGGCAACCGCAAGCTCCGGGTCCTTCCCTGCCACATATAGGAATTGGTTAAACCCGTAACGACTGTCGTTATTTACCAGTTCAACATTCAGGGGCTTCCACACCAGGCTTTCGATGGTTCCCTGTTTCTTGTCTGCTTTCAGCCTGATGAATTCGTTTTCAAGGATACCGGCCTCATCCGCAAGAGGCCGGATGTTTGCTGCACACGTGTTCTGCACCAACGTAAAACGCTTTGATCCCAGCGGCGGGATACCGGCAGCCAGGAAGGCCAGCCGCCCGTCGGAAAGCTTCTGGGAAAGGACTTCGTTACCCTTATCGTCAATAACGCAATTGGCTGCCGCAGCGGCAACCGCATCAACATATACAACATCCGTCCTGGGCCACGACAGCGTATTAACCACATCAACCTTTGCGACGGGATCGTTCAGTTTAAATGGTTTTTCCAGGACGCCGACCATCGAATCGGCATCCAGCGCATACCGCTGCTTATACATCCACTGGCCGGTGACAAAGGGTATATCCGGATCGGTGATGCTGTTATAGGCTCCCCAGGTGTGCTCGTCGAACAGCAACACCTTTTCCCAGGCCTGTTTGATGGCATCGGCAGGAAAGTCAGGCCTGCCTGATATTGCGTACAAATTCGACAACTGCGTAAGCTTTTCGCTGTTCCGGCGGTTCATGGCCATTTCGGCAGCCGTGGAATAGGCGCCGTCCTCCCAATAGGGTGAAAAATCGCCTGAAAAGGCAGGCAACCGGTCGCCATATCGCATTTCAAACTCCCGGAACATGGCGTCAACGGTGTTGAGAACTATTTTCGGCGAGCTATACTGTTGGTTCCAGCCGGCGACAAATTCCGAAACCAGGCTGTCGGTCGGGCCGTTGTCGGACACGATGTTGTACCTCCATTGCACCATCTCATAGGGATAGCCGCAAGCGTCGAGTTCATCCATATACGCCGCAATCTTCTTTTTGCCCCTTACCGAAATATCGCCGGCCTTGAAACCGTGCCAGGAGGAATAGCCTTGGCCGGCCATCCAGAACAGGATTTTCTCGTTGCCGGAAGGCGAAACCCACCAGAAAGGCCTGTCGGACCAGTTTTGATTCGAATGCCCCACCCTGTCGCCGGCGTCGGGCAGCGATGCCACGTAATTGGGACCATCGGAGAAATAACGGATTCCCGACAGCGCCAGGGCGGGTATGGTTCCCCACGTCAGGCCGGGGATATCGGTGATCATGGCGGCAGGAATGTGGATGCCGTATTCTTTCTCAAGTTGCCGGGCGTACATCGTCAGGTTGAAAAGTTCTTCCGGCTGGCACAATCCGGTGGTAATGCCTGCATAAAGCCCTCCGATCCCGATATTCCCGTCATTGACGGCCCGGATCAGCCCGGCTTTTTGCTCAGGGGTGCAGACTTTCAGGAAATTTTCAATGGCAAGGGTGGTTTCAATATTCCATTTGAATTGAGCCTCGCGCGGCAGGCTTCGGGTTTGGTCGATATACCTCAGCGCATCGGCAATGTTCCGGTTCTGAATCCGTTCGACTTCCTCCTGCATGTGGGAATAACCCACATCGTAATGGGAATGATGGATCAGGTGTATTTCCCTGAATTTTACCGGTTTCAGTTCAATGGTAAATTCTTTTACCGGCTGACCGGGAACCTCCGCCCTAATGTGTACCGGCGTTTTCACCTGAACGGCATCGTGGTAAATCTCAAAGTTGTTCATCCCCGAGACGAGGGTGAAATGATATTTTTCACCGCCTTCCACCTGTAACGTCAGCGGCGCCCTGCTGCCGAAGTGCGCGGCGGCGACACTGATCGCCTGTTTGTTGCCGGTGGTCAGCAGCGAAACAGGCGTGATCTCCATGCTTTCGCCAAATTCGTATTTAAAAGTCATGTACCAGTCGGGACTATTCTCCTTGTGCCCGACAACTTTCAGCCTTACCGGTTTCCCCTTGGTGCACATCGCCACCGGCACCCTGAGGTACATATAACCGTGGGCATCGGCGGCGGCATCATCCGTCTTCCATTCAAAAACAAGCTGCTCCCCCTGTTGACCGGAAAAAGTCCAGTACGGGAGGTTGCGTTTGTCGAAAGTTTTAAACGTCAGGGCAAGGCGATCGTTGATATAAAGGTCGAAACTGCGGTCGCCATGGCTGGTGCCTTTTGAATGGGCTGCCAGCCAGGCAAAAAAGACGTATTTGCCTTTTACATTCGTCGGAACGGATTCCGTTTCCCACTCTATTATTTTGTTACCGTCGGTGCACCGGGTCAGCAGGGCTGTTTGGGCAACGTCGGGCAACGCCGAAGTATAGAAAATACTTTCGCCCTGTATCTCTCTGGCATATCCTTTCAGGCAACTGATGTTACCGAAAACGGGAACGCGGACCTGGCCTGCAAGCAATAAAGGCAACGCCGCCAGGCTGAGGATCAATATCCTGATTTTCATTATCCGTTGTTTTAAGTGGAACCTGTTTTCCTGCCAGGCGAAGATAATAATATGTTTTATGCATTTCCACTGAACCAAAAAGGCGGATGGTTGTTTTATCTGCAACTGAACAAACCGGATGAATTCCGGGTTCCGATTACCATTTAATAACTAAATAATCCATCAACCATGTCAGTATTAGTCGGTAAAAAAGCGCCTGTTTTCGAAGCGGATGCCGTTATAAACGGAGGCGAATTTGTTGAAAATTTCTCATTAAAGCAGTATCTCGGGAAGAAACACGTTGTGTTCTTCTTCTATCCCATGGATTTCACCTTCGTGTGCCCTACCGAAATCCTGGCTTTCCAGGAAAAACTGGATGAATTTGAAAAACGTGGCACCGCTGTTGTCGCCTGTTCCACCGACAGCAAGTTTTCGCATTGGGCGTGGCTTAACACCCCGAAAAACAAAGGCGGCATACAGGGAGTGACCTTTCCGGTTGTATCGGACCTCAGCAAGACCATTTCCGAAAATTACGATGTGCTGGCAGGCGACTGGGACTATAATGAAGAAGAGGACCTGGTTTCGTTCCGGGGCGCTCCTGTGGCCTACCGCGGGCTTTTCCTCATTGATAAGCAGGGCATCGTGCGGCACCAGGTTGTAAACGACCTCCCGCTGGGACGGAGCATCGACGAAGCCCTTCGCATGGTGGATGCCTTACAGTTTTTCGAGGAAAACGGCGAGGTTTGTCCGGCCAACTGGCACAAAGGCGACGAAGGCATGAAAGCCGACGCCGAAGGCGTTGCCGAATACCTCAGCAAGCATTAAAGTATTGTTGTCTTTTATTCGCAGGGCGACCGCGGCGCTCAGGGCCGGGAGGCGCCCTGTGAATAATTGCGGGCACGAAACTTCCGGCCCGGTAGCCGCCCCGCGAATAAACGTTACTATTACCTGTACTGTTTCCTGCAACAAGGCTTAGCTCGTTATCTGCCTGCACACGTTCTAAGTGTTGAAACTACCTGCCTTTTCTCGCCCGTCTCCTGACGCCTGCGCTGAAAGTTTTCCGGGTCATCGTTTAACAAACCGTGCCTGAAATATTTCCGTATTGACATTAAGCCTTACAACATACAACCCCGCAGGTAATGAAGTGACCGGGATGGTAAACATACCTGAAACCACTGATGTTTCTTCTTCCTTCACCACCTGGCTGCTCATGCTGAGTATCGAAAGCCTGTATCTCCCGTCGCAGTTGCCTTTCCTGGTTAACCTGCCGGTAAGCCGGTCGGTTGCCGGATTCGGGTATAATACTAATAAGTTTGGACTTGATAGCTCAGTTTTATTCTTAACATCAGTTA
>DAONEP010000087.1:0-9288 GCA_035403165.1 Bacteroidales bacterium
CCGATATCGCCTGCATGCCATATTTCATCGCACGCGGAAAAGAATTCTGCTGTTTTTGGATGAATAAAGCCGTGGGTGTCACTTAGTAAGCCTATGCGTTTCATTCAGTGGTTGGGATTGATCGTCGGTTAGGTGATAGATATGGGGCAGCCGGGAGCAGGGGGCAGGGGGCAGGGGGCAGGGAGCGGGGAGCAAGGAGCGCGGAGAAAGGAGGACGGAGGACGGAGAACGCAAAACGGAAAACGCAAAACGTAGAACTCAGAACTCAAAACTCTAACAGCAAACGGCCTGCCTGCCAGGGTTGGCTGTGCGTAAGATGGCAGGCTAAAAGCCAAAGGGCAAAGGGCAAAAGGCAAAGGGCAAAGGGAAAAGGGAAAAGGGAAAAGGGCAAAAGGGGCAAGGGGCAAGGGGCGCGGAGAAAGGAGCAGGGGGCAGGGAGCAGGGAGCAGGGAGAACGGAAAACGCAAAACGCAAAACGTAGAACTCAGAACTCTAACAGCAAACGGCCTGCCTGCCTGGGTTGGCTGTGCGTAAGATGGCAGGCTAAAAGCTAAAGGGCAAAGGGCAAAGGGCAAAGGGGCAAGGGGCAAGGAGCAAGGAGCAGGGAGCAGGGGGCAGGGAGCAGGGAGCAAGGGGCGCGGAGAAAGGAGAACGGAGAAAGGAAAACGGAAAACGCAAAACGTAGAACTCAGAACTCAAAACTCTAACGGCTAATGGCTAATAGCTAACAGCTAAAGGCCAAAGGCTAAATACCAGGCACGACAGAACAGGTTTTGGCGCGTATAGATCGGGGGAATATTGATTTTCCTGCTGCCCGACCTCCGGTAATATAACCATTGCTGAACCTTAAACATCCTGTGTTTCAGAACCAATTCTTCTTTTTCATATAGTAATACATCCCCCCGGCTATCAGGGAGAAAACGCCCAGGAGGGCAAAGTAACCATAGCGCCATTCCAGTTCAGGCATGTAGCGGAAATTCATGCCATAAATACCTGCCAGAAAAGTAAGCGGAATAAAAACGCTTGAGATGAGCGTGAGCGTTTTCATGATGCTGTTCATCCGGTTGGCGTTGTTGGCCATCAGCAGGTCCATCATGGCCGAGATCATTTCGCGGAAATTGTCGATGGTTTGAATGATATGGATGAGGTGATCATAAATATCGTTCATGTATTGCCGGGTGAAGCTGTTAATGAGCGGCGACTCATCATGGGCAATACTGCGGATTTCTTCTTTCAGCGGGTAAATGGTGCGGCGAAGGATCACCAACTGTTTCTTGAGGGCGAGGATTTTCTGGGCAATTTCATTGGAAGGCTTGTCGAGCAGCAAATCTTCCAGTTCATCGGTCTGGTCGTCGAACTGGTCGAGGATCACGTAATAGTTATCCACAATTTTATCGAGAAGCAGGTACGAAAGGTAGTCTTCCTTACGGCTTCGCGCACGCGATTTGGTGGTCTTCAGCCTTTCAACAACAGGTTCGAAAAGGGGCGTGTCGTCTTCACAAAAGGAAACCAGGAAGTTCTTTCCCAGCAAAAGGCTGACCTGTTTGGCGTCAATTTGTTTCTTCGGCATATCCCATACCAGGCTTTTCAGAGTAATGAAGAGGTAGTCGTCCATATCTTCAATTTTCGGAAGGTGTTCTACGTTGAAGATATCTTCCATGAGAAGCGGATGGATGCCAAAATCTTTGCCGATCGTCTCGATCGTTTCCGTGTCGCGGAAGCCGTGAACAGTTATCCAGTTGGTTTTATCACTTTTGAGTGATTGGAAAGCGGCAGACGGATCGATATTTTTCTTTTCGTGAAATTCATCCTCATCATATTGGATCATTCCAACGGAAGTAGGAAAGGGCTCGCTTCCGGTATATAATAGCGATCCCGGCGGCTGCCCCGATTTCCTGCTGTATTTCTTTTTAGGGGAAGTGCGTATGTGTTGTTGTATATGACGTGTATTCATATTTTCGCTGCATTAAAAACCGGAGCCGGCCATGCAGCCGGATCCGGAATGATTGCCAGGGTTTCAGAAGCAAGGGTATTGATTATTTCTTTTCCTTCAGCAGGTCCCTGATCTCGGTAAGCAGTGTTTCTTCCTTCGAGGGGGCCGGAGGGGCGGCCGGCGCTTCAGTGCTTTTTTTCTTGGTCGAGTTCAGAGCCTTGACTAACAGGAATATAGAACCTGCAATAATCAGGAAATCGATGATATTCTGGACAAACATTCCATAATTGAGCGTAACGGCAGGAGTATCCCCCACAGCATGAACCAGAATTGCTTTGTACTCTTTAAAATCAACGCCTCCCAGCAGTACTCCGATCGGGGGCATCAGAACGTCGTTTACGAAAGAGGTAACGATCTTGCCGAAGGCGGCGCCAATGATCACGGCAACTGCCAGGTCCATAACGCTGCCTTTGATGGCAAATTCTTTAAATTCCTTAATGAGTCCCATGTTTATTGAGGTTTGGTTCGTAAATTGGATTAATTGGAGATGAAATTACGCCAATAATCAAAGCATGTCAACTATTTAATGAAACTAAATGAAAATCCGACAGAGAAGGATTCTTTAAACTGTGTTTTCGGGCCGTGTTTATTCCCTTCTTTATCAAAGGAATTGATGTTGTCATCGTAGATTAACGTCGTACCTATTGTTGTCGAAATGTGCTTGTTCACTTTTAAAAATATCGTATTTTCCCAGTTCACTATGATGTTTTCGGGATTTTTCAGATAATTGGAGAATAGACCGAGTTTCGACAAGAGGTTGACATTTTTAAGGATATCCTTCTTGAATTGGGCTGTGACCGATCCCCCCATCTGGATAAGCGATCGCTTACCCGGCTCAACCCCGAAAGCGCCTGCTTTGGAATGGGAATCCTCGTCGACCAGCGTGACGCGGGAACCGATAGGCGAGAGGAGCAGTGTAAAATAATCGGCAGGCTTATAATCCATCCCGATAGCCAACTGAATATACCCGGGGGCCATGAACTGTGAAAGCAGCACTCTTTCGTCGTTGCTGATATACTTGTAGCCTTTATCAAACTGCGTCTTGAAACTCAGCAAAGCGGTATAATTCCACTGCCGGGCGGCATATATCCCTGCTTTTGTCGTAAGTTCAATTTTATCATCGGTTTTCCTCCAGTTCGAGAAACTTTCCTGTTTTTGAACGCCGTAACCGAAAGCGGCAAAGTTGTTCCAGGTGAATTTGTTTTTGTTATAATCGGCAAAAAGGTTAATCAAAGCGTTGGTAGCCAGTGAATTTTCACCTCCTGCCGACCAGTTGGAAAGCGCCAGTTGCGAAAAGCCTATATTGGTTTCAGCCTTTAGTTTCCAATGTCGTACCGTATCGGGCTCAGCGCTGCGGGCACAAAGGCAAATCATGAATCCTGCCAGCAACGTCAGGGCAATCTTCTTCATAAAAACTCATTTATTAAAATGGACTGCAAAAATATACAAGAAATCTATATGCCTGAAAATCGAGCGTTATTGAAGTGAAAATCCCGGTTGCGCCGATTGCACATCATACCCGGTTCCGCTTTTCAGGCTGAATAATAGCGAGAGATTCATCATTGTACGAACGGCGGTTCCGTTGTATATGCCCGGTGTCCAGGTCATCAGTTTTACCAGGCGCAGGGCCTCTTCGGAACAACCGGCGCCAAGGTGTTTTTCAACCCTCAGGTTGGAAATATGCCCGGTTGGCTCCACGACGAATTTCAGGGATACTTGTCCGCTGATATTTTGTTTCAGGGCATTTTCGGGATACGTGAAATTTTTAGCCATAAACTTCTGCATCGTCATGTCTTTATCGATGAAAACCGGTTTGGGCTGTATCTCCAGCGTCCTGTAGGAATAGATCTTTCCCGAACTGTCGACGACCGGGTACGGGAGCGCCGGAATGTTGTATCCCCTTTTCTTAACTATTTTTTCGTAACGCTTCACCGAAAAGTCAAACTCCATCTCCACCTTTTCGTCAGCGGGAACTCCGAAAGATTTTGCGGGTTCCCACAACAGGAGCTTGAAAATTCTAAGGGATTCGGCATCAATGGCAGGGGAAACGCTTTTAATGACCTGCACATTGGCGACGGTGGCATTTCGCGTTATAAGGCCCGAAATAACGACGGTACCTTCAATTCCGCGTTTCAGCTCGCCGGCAGGATAAACCATTTCCCTTTCAATAAATTCCCTGAGCTCCTGTTTGCTTCCGTAAGGCATGGCGTGCGTCAATTCCTGCGACACGACTTTGAGGCTGATTCCTGACGTCAGCATCAGGATAACGACCGGCAGTTTTTGAAAAAAAATGCCCATAAAAAAGCTGTTAGATGTTAACAGCTAAGATAAGAATGAAAACTGGCTTATTCAACCTGAAATGACCGGAAAATTAAATTTTCCTGATATCAGTAGCCAGAATCCAGCCCTGACTGCCATTGGCGATTTTTACTTCGATCCATCCTCCTATGGAATCCTGAACCAACACTTTAGAGCCTTCGTGCAAAACAAACAGATCGATGCTCGAAGGATCGGGCGAGCTTTTAACAGTAACCGTCGGGGTGAAAACAATGCCTTCTTTCCGGGCTTTCAACTGGCTGTTTTTTTGTGAAGCGATACCCAGCATAACAAATGCCAGCGCCAGCAATGCCGCAGCGCTCCAGAAAGATACCCGGCGCAGGATCATGCGCCTCGAAACAAGATATATGCCGGCCAGGACGAGGCCTGTAATTACAAAAAGAATAATGAGGACTGAAAGGGTATCGAGTGAAAACAGGTTCTTCAGATTGGTCCACCAGCGCTTATAAAATAGTTCCGGTATTTTTTCTATTTTATCGGCAATACGGCTGTTGGCGACGGCCAGGTTGTACCGGGTGTCGGCGTCGTTCGGATCGATCTTCAGGGCCTTTTCATAATACAGGATGGCCGGTGGCAGTTCGTTGTTTTTAAAATACGCGTTGCCGAGGTTGTAAAATAAATTTTCCGATTCGTACCCCATCCTGATCACCTCTCCGTAAAGGGCTATTGCATCTTCATAATGTCCCTGGCTGTATGCTTTGTTCCCTTTTACAATCATGGCTTCAGGCGTTTCAGCCGTCAGGACGGCAAACGGGAATAACAGGCAAATCGTAAGGGCAAACCTTTTCATAGCGGGAAAGGTATATGATTGAGTTATTTTAATTGTTGTTCGGTTTTGGAAATATTCTCTAGGGCTTCCCGGTATGTTTCCTGCATGATGGCTTCCTTGTCGCCGGGCGCAAAACGGGCAAATTCGCAGTGCTGAAGATTCCCGATAAACCGGCGGCTGATGTCCTCGTCAACATTCCGCTGCTGAAGCGACTCCAGGGCCGTATCGAGTGAAAGCCCGGAAATGGGAATATTGAATTTGTCGCTGATATATCCCCATAACGCCTGCGATACCTCTTCGTAAAACTGCTCCTGTTTTTTCTGGTCAAGGAAAACCTTTGCCTTCTTCAGTCGTGCCGTAGCCACCTTATTGGCCTTACGGTTACGCATGAGTCCGGTATTATTTCGCAACTGAAGCTGCTTGCGCCAGATAATCAGGAACAACCCGAATAAAACGAATGGCAGGAGGAATAAAAGGTAAAAGAGCCAATTCCCGAAGAAATTCTTACCGGCAAGATGCAATCCGGTCACATTGTGCCGGATGTAGCGGATATCGTTTCCGATGTACTTGATGTCTTCGTTGGATGAGGACGACAGCAAACCGGATTCCGTTCCGTCCCCTTTGTTCACTTTTATGTTGAATTGCTGCGACGAAAGGGTGGTGTACACTTTCCGCGAAAGGTCGTAATAGGTGAAAGGGACCGGCTTGATGGTGAAATTTCCCGGAACACGCGGAATCACAAGGTATTCAAATGTCCGTGAACCCGAGATGCCTGAAGCGGTTGCATTGATATTATCAACAATCTTCGGATCGTACACTTCAAAATCGGGAGGAAAGACGAGATTGGGCTTTTCGATGAGGCTGAGGTTGCCGCTGCCTGTGATGGTGTACCGCAATGTGATGGCTTCATTGGCTTTGACCTCGTTATGATCGATGTTTGACTTCAGGGTAAAATTACCTACGGCGCCGGTAAAATCAACAGGCTTGCCGGCCGATGGCAACGGGCTTATACTTACTGTAACCGGATTCGATTTCAGCGCTTTCTGTACGGTCTGTGTTGAGGTGCTGAAAGGGGAACTGTCGAAAAAATTCCTGAAGAACGGATCGTTGAAAAACGGATCGTCGTCGAAAGGCGATTTCGACTGAACGGTAACCTGCGCCAATACGTCGACCTGCAGCGGATCAATGGTGAGTTTGCCGGTCTGCTGCGGGAAAATAGCAACTTTTCTGATCTCAGCCACCATGTATTTCGAGCCGTTGATGACTTCGTCATATTGCAGGTACTTGTCCTTGTTTTTCAAAAGATCCTGCGACCAAAACCCTACATTCGAAGGGATCTTATCGATGCCCTGCAACGAGAGCGGTATGCGGGTGTACAGCTTATAGGTAATGATGGCCTGTTCGCCAAGCTGAAGGTTATTTTTGGATATGACCGCTCTGAGAAAAACGTCATTTCCCGAAATGTTCCCGGAACTTTGCGGCTGGCTGCTTCGCGGGCGAGCGTTCTGACGGGCCTGCGGACGTTGCCCGCCGCCCTGGTCAGTCACCTGAATGGTCAGTGAGTTCGAAAGGTATTTCTTGCCGTCAACGGTCACCGATGCGGGAGGAATGGTAAAGGTGCCGGCCCTTTGGGCCTGTAATACAAACGTGTAGGAATAACTTACCGACTGGGTAACTTTTCCATTGATAAAGGAAATATTGCTGCTTGAACCCTGCGACGGGCCTGTCAATATGTCGAAATTGCGAATCTCAGGCATGATGAAGCCTTTTGCTTCCTTGTTGACGGAATAGGAGATCCTGAATGCCTGTCCGGTACCTACCTGCGACGGCCCGCTGGCTTCAAAGTGCACCTGTGCATCGGCTTCACCCGTTAATACAAGAGGTAACAGGATCATCAGCATGACCTGCAGGATGTAGCGAGATATTTGTTTCGTCAGGTTCATAGTATCGTTGGCAGGTTGAAACAAAGCTTTTACCAGTCTTTTTCAATTTTTACCTGTGCCGCACTGGCTTTGTTCTTCTTTACCTTATCAAGGGTTTGCTTTTCGTTGTTGTTGAGCGCCTGCAGCATGCGTTCCGCATTTTGCTTGTTCATTTGCCTGTTCTGCGGCGGCTGGTTCTGTGGCTGGTTTTCAGGGTTTTGTTGCTGTTGTTGCTGTTGCTGTTGCTGTTGCTGCTGGTCTTTTTTATTCTTGCCGTTGTTATTGTTCTTGTTATTCTTCTGCTGCTGTAATTTGGTAAGGGCATAGGCCAGGTTGTAACGGGTTTCTTCATCGCCCGGATTAAGCCTTAATGAATTCTTGTATGCTTCGATGCTCTCAGGGTATTTCCTGGCCTGTAAAAGCGAGTTTCCCAGGTTGTGGTAAGCGGCGGCTTTGCTTTTATCGCTCAACGTCTTCTGGCCGGTAACGGTGGAGAAAGTAGATGCCGCCTTATCAAATTCTCCTTCTTTGTATAAAGCATCTCCCAGGTTGTATGCGGCTTTCGCCGATTTTGGCGATTTATCCAGCGCTTTCCGGTAATTGATTTCGGCGTCTTTAAATTTGGCGTCGTTATATTTTGAATTGCCTTTGCGGATAAATTTTGCCGGCTGTTGCGCCAGGCTAAGGGTGCCTGCCGACAGCATCAGTATTGCAAACACGGCCAAAACCCTTTTTATACCGGGGAGCGGCGCCCTGTTTACTCTTTTTCGGGATAATATTACGGCTGGTGAATGTATCATTGATTTTGCACCGGATATCATTTAACGGTATTGTTTTCAAAAAGTTTTATTTTGCCCGACAGCCTGCTTTTCCTTTCAACGAGGAACAACTCGGCAAGCAGGATGATAAGGGCGGCTACGAGCAGGAACTGGAACCGGTCTTCATAATCGGAGAAGAACCGGGAATCGAATTCTGTCTTTTCGAGGCTGTTTAGTTTATCGAAAACCTCCTTAACTCCCGACTGGCTGTTGCTGGCCCTTACATACATTCCGTTACCGGCCAGGGCAATATCGTTCAGGAGCCTGTCGTCGAGTTTCGAAATGATGGTATTGCCTTCCTGATCGGTTTTATAACCTATTTGTAATGCTCCGTTAAAGACAGGGATCGGTGCGCCGTCGGGAGATCCCATGCCTACGGTGAACACCTTGATACCCTGCGCTGCGGCCCTTTTTGCGGCGTCGACGGCGTCATCTTCATGGTTTTCGCCATCGGTAATCACGATGATGGCCTTGCTTTGCTTGCCTTCGGCAAAACAGGATGCGCTTCTTTCAATGGCTTGCCCGATAGCTGTTCCCTGTGTTGGGACCATTCCGGGATTTATTCCCGAAAGGAATAATTTTGCGGCGGCATAATCGGAGGTAACCGGCATCTGGACATACGATTTCCCTGCAAAGATCACGATGCCTACACGGTCATTGTCCATTTTGTCGAGAAGGCGCGAAATGGCCTGTTTCGAACGATCGAGCCTGTTGGGGGTGATGTCCTGCGCCAGCATTGAATTTGAAACATCAAGGGCAAAAACAACGTCGATGCCTCTGCGTTTAATTTTTTCCAGTTTCGATCCGATTTGCGGACCGGAAAGAGCTGCGACCAGCAATGCCCAGGCCAGCATCAGCAGGATGAACTTTGTCCTGCTCCGGATTTCGGAATATTCAGGCATGAGCCGTTGCAGAAGTGTCCATTCACCTAAAGATTTCAACGCTTTTTTCCGCTGACGCATCATCAGGACGAAATACAACACAAACACCGGTATCGCCAGCAGGAAATAAAGTGCAAACGGATGGGCAAAACGTAGCATTTGTATTGAAATTTAGTTGTTTATTATTATTTGGCTGTTAGCTGTTAGCTGTTGGCTGTTGGCTATTGGCGTTTTGAGTTTTGAGTTCTGAGTTCTGTGTTCTGTGTTCAGCGTTTTGTGTTTTGTGTTTTCTCGATTCGTGGTTCGTTGTTCGTGGGCAGTGTTTCAGTGTTTCAAGGTTTCAAGGTTTGGGTTTAAGCCTTTGCGTTTTGCGTTTTGTGTTCTGTGTTCTGTGTTCTGCGTTTCGTGATGCGTTGTTCGTGATTCGTTGTTCGTGGTTCGTGGAATTCGTGATAGCATTCGTGGAATTCGTGGCTCATCATTCGTTCTCCGTTCTCCCTTCTCCCTTCTCCCTTTTGCGTTCAGTGTTTTGTGTTTCCCCCTTCTCTTTAACCCTTGACCTTTACCC
>DAONEP010000088.1:0-8573 GCA_035403165.1 Bacteroidales bacterium
GAAAGCTAGGGGCATGGCGCGGGGGTCAGTCTCCCATCTCTTCCCACTTGTCGCCTGATTCAAAACCTTTTGATCCAGGCTTTTGCGGCGGTTTGGGCGGTTTTACCGAACGGGGCCGTTTTGGCTTTTGCGATGGTTCGAATTTTTCTTCTTTTTTCGGGCGGTCGCTTCTTTCGATTCGTTTCTTTGGTTCAGGCCGTTCGCGCGGCGTCCATTCTTCTATTTCGCGGTGTTCCTTCTTTTCAAAATGGTGGAAAGGCCTGTCCTGGGTATTTCCCGGGCGCTTATCGGACCATTCTTTACGTTCTCCGCGGTGTTCGTCTGAATCGCGGCCGGTGTACAATTTTTTGCGTTCGTCGCGCTTGTTGGTATAGATCCGGCGTCCGTTTTCATCGGTATCGAAAGTTCTGCTGCTTTTTTTTCGGTCATCGGCCTTACCGTCAGTATGTGGTTCCCGGTGGCTTTTTTCCCTGCTGAAGCCTTGTCTGTCGTCCCGCCGGCTATTGTTAAAAGGCTTTTTCTTAAACTGTTCGCCTTCCGGTCTTTCTTCATAGCCGCGAACCGAATCCGTTTCCTGACGCCGTGGCGGCCTGCTTATATGACCTTCATCCGGTTCGTCGCCGTATTTCTTTGATCCCCGGTATACCTCGAATTTCTCGAATTTACATTCCAGCGGACCGTTCCAGACAATAAATTTCTGAGTTGGCTTCAGACCGATGAATCTGATGGCCGTCTGGTCGGAACTGATGATCCATGCGTTGTAGCCGGTGAACGATTGCTTCAGCGTATCGCCGATGCTCCGGTATAGACCTATGATGTCGTTGGGACGGATACGTTCGCCGTAAGGTGGGTTCATCACGATGATGCCCGGCTCGTCCTTGGGCGGTTTCAGATTTTCGAATGCCGAAACCTGTAATACAATGTCCTTGTGAAGTTTTGCCGATTTGATATTGGCATGGGCGGAGGAAAGATTTTTCGGTGAGATATCGCTGCCCAATATTTTGTACTCAAACTCCGTTTGTTCGTCCATGGCTTCCTGTTTTACCGATTCCCATAGCTCCGTGTCGAAATCGTTCCAGTGCATAAAACCGAAGTCCTTTCGGTACATACCCGGCGGAAAATTGTTGGCGATAAGGGCTGCTTCGATCAGTAAAGTCCCCGATCCGCACATGGGATCAATGAAATTTGACTTTTTATCCCAGTCCGAAAGCAGGATCAGGCCGGCGGCCAGCACTTCGCTCATGGGGGCTTCGGCATTGGAAATACGGTAACCGCGCTTATGCAGCGAAGCTCCTGAACTGTCGGCCAGTACATCGCACTGGCTGCCGTTAATGTGAATGTTGATGCGGAAACCGGGGTTGTCGGTATCCACCGAGGGCCTGCGCCCGTTGTTGCTGGCGCGGAACCGGTCGCAGATGGCATCTTTGGTGCGTAATGCCACAAAATGTGAATGGGTGAGTTCCGAATCGGTGACAACGGCATCCACTGCCAGGGTATCGGTTACCTTCAGATGATTCTCCCAGGGATAGTCATATATATTCCGGTAAAGGTCGTCCTCGTTGGAAAGTTCGAAGGTGTGCAACGGAACAAGTATTCGCAACGCGGTGCGAAGACTGTAATTGGTCCGGTATAACAACTTTTTGTCGCCTTCAAAGCTGACAGCCCTGTTCAGTTTCTGAACATTTTGCGCCCCGAGAGCAGTAAGTTCTTCGGCAAGGACATCTTCGAGTCCGGCAATGGTTTTCGCAATAAGTACTTGTTGCGAAAAAGTTTCGTTTTCGGATAATTGGTTCAAAGGACTGTATTTAGAAGGTTGGTATTTCGGTAAAACGGTTATAGTTTACGGAGGAAACGTTCGGTATCCACGATAAACCTTGTGTGTGTCCCGGTGCCAATGAGGGTATCGCCTTCGTAAGCTTCAACATGAAAAACAAGCTGCCTGTCGTTGGTTTCGGTAAGCAATGATTTGAAAGAAAGTTTTTTGCCGACCGAGGTAACCTTGTTGTGCGTAACATGTACTTCGGTGCCAACGGTGGTTTGGTTTTCGGGGAGATATCCGGCCACGCTTTCCATGGCGGTTTTTTCCATGAAGGCGATCAGCGATGGGGTGGCAAATACGTCGAGTGTACCTGAACTGTAAGCGGTTGCAAGCATTCCGGGAGTTACGGTTATTTCATAAAAGCCGGCGATGCCGGGAACTATTTTATTCATGCGTATCGAAAAAGTTAAAAATGAAGGTCTGTTTAAGGTCGGGATGAAGGCTGAGCCTTACGGGACAGGTATCGGCAGTGCGGCGGATGATTTGTTTTTGCTTTTCGGAATAATGTTCAGGCGGGAAATTAAATTCCACAACTACCCCGGCTACCCGGCGGGGATTTTCAGCCATGATCTTGTTTACCGATACTTCCGTTCCGTCAACGGTGAAACCGTGCGTTTTTGCTGCAATCCCTATTACCGTAATAGCACAGGCGCCCAGCGAGGTGGCTAACAGGTCGGTGGGCGAGAAGGCTTCGCCTTTTCCCTGGTTATCGATGGGGGCATCGGTGATAATTTCGGAACCGGAACGCAGGTGCGTGGCAACGTTTCGTAAATTACCGGTATAGCGTATTACAGATACAGGCATCTATGGGTGATGATTTCGGAGTGCAAAGGTAGTCATTTATAAGGTGCGGTTTCTGAAGAGAAGGGAAATGTCGGGCGCCCTATGCAGGCAGTCCGGATATTTCACAGCTTCGTTAACGCCGGATGCTGAGCTTTTTACCGGATGGGGAATACTCATACAGAAGGAAGCTTTCGCCGGGACCATCCAATACCGGTTGTCAGATGATCCTATTTATGGATCCTGATTACACTTACATTTGTTAATTAACAGAGATCGTTTGACATTTCATGCTTATTTTGTTAATAACTTGTTAACCAATCTTTTTATGTTTCTCCTTGTTACTATCTTTGGAGCATGAAACGGAATAATTTCCTTCTGATCGTAATACTATCAGCGCTCTCCCTGGCCGGTGTCGTATTTTTCCAGTTTTTCTGGATGCGGAGTGCCATTCAATTGCAGGAGGACCAGTTCGACAACAAGGTAAAACTGGCGCTAAAAGGCATCGTGAACGAATTGTATGAATGTAAAAATGATACCTGCACCTCAAGAGATACTTGCTCATTCAGGTGCGCCACGGCCCACCGGCCCAATACTTCCCATATAAATACACGCTTGCTGGATTCGCTGGTAAGGACTGAATTTGTTAGTATGAAACTTGAAGGGCCATATATTTACGGGATTTTTCATCAGGGAAACAACAAGGTGATCTATGTAAGCAATCCGGCTTATGAATCCCGGCTGCCGGGTACCGCTCACTATTCTTCGCTTTCCTGCATTTTCAGTAAAAGTGATTACTATCTTGGCGCAATATTTCCCAACGAGCATAAACTGATTTTTAATAAAGTTCTTTGGTGGACAATTCTTTGTTTTTTTCTGATCGCGATCCTGATTTTTGGCTTTTCTTTTACCATTTGGTCGTTCCTGAGACAAAAGCGTTTGACGGAGATAAAGAACGATTTTGTGAATAATATGACGCACGAATTCAAAACGCCGATAGCTACCATTTCGCTGGCCAGTGAATTGTTGCAGAAACCGGCGATACTTGCTTCGCCTTCCAGGGCCACCAAGTACGCTTCAATTATTTACGATGAAAACCAACGGCTGAAAAATCAGGTTGAACATGTTTTACAGATAGCTGTTTTAGACAGACACAGCTATAACCTCAAACTCTCGGAGTTTGACCTGCATGAACTGATAAACCATGTTGTCGAAAACTTCAGAATTGTGCTGAAAGAACGGAAAGGGAAACTGGAATTGTTCACCGATGCAGAGAATTCAATCCTGGTGGCCGATAAAATGCATGTTCAGAGCATGTTGATGAATCTTTTGGATAACGCTAATAAATATTCTGCTTCCGAGCCCAGCATCACGATCAGGACCAGTAATTCTGCCGATGGCATTGTTTTCTCGGTCGAAGACAGGGGAATCGGCATCAGCGCTGAAAACCAAAGATATATATTTAAGAAGTTATTTCGTGTGCCTACCGGCGATGTACATGATGTCAAAGGGTTCGGGCTTGGTTTGTTTTATGTCAAAAATATGGCCGAAGCACATGGAGGATCAATCAAAGTAAAAAGCGAACCGGGGCATGGCAGCCGTTTCGATGTTTACCTGCCTTTCAAACAACCTGTTCAAACACCTGAAACGGATGGAACCAAAAGCCAGAATACTGTTGGTTGAAGATGATGTCAACCTGAGCGATGTTTTGACGGACTTCCTCGAAATGACAGGCTATTCGGTAGTACTGGCAGCCGACGGGCAGCAAGGACTGGCAGAATACGGCAAGGGGAAATTCGACCTTCTGATCCTTGATGTGATGTTGCCCGTTATGGATGGGTTTTCGCTTGCGGCTGCTATCAGGAAAGCGGACGGGAAAGTGCCGATTATTTTCCTCACGGCCCGGGGCCAAATGGAGGACCGGATTGCTGGATTTAAGGCCGGATGCGACGATTACATCACAAAACCTTTCAGCAGCGAAGAACTCAGCCTCCGCATCGATGCCATTCTCCGCCGGTGCCGTTTAGAGGCAATCAGCAATGATGAAAATTACAAACTGGGAAGTTTTATTTTCGACCCTGCCAATTTCGAATTAAAGCGGGCCAACAAGCGTATTAACCTCACGCCTAAAGAAGCTGCCTTGCTCAAAGTTCTCTGCGAGCATAAGAACAGCCTCCTGACCCGCGAAAAGGCGCTGAAAGTAGTTTGGGGCGACGATGATTACTTCATCGGGCGGAGTATGGATGTGTTTATTACCAAACTGCGGAAACTTCTGAGAGAAGATCCCGATGTCGCTATTGTGAATGTTCACGGCGCCGGTTTCAGGCTGGAGGTGAAGGAAGGATAACATGAGGATCCGTTGCGCGGATTGGACGGATGCGACGGGTTTTCAACGGAAGGGAGCTCCCTGAAAGATTAAAACGACATCCGTTTGTAAGAATCCGCAATAATACCAAATGCACAACTTGTATAGATTTACTCAGGCATGACTCTAAAACAAGCCCAGGAAACCGTTGATCAATGGATAAATACAACGGGGGTAAGATATTTCAATGAATTGACAAATACAGCCCTGCTGATGGAAGAGGTAGGTGAGGTGGCGCGTATTATGGCCCGCAGATACGGCGAACAATCGGAAAAAGAATCGGACAAAATGGCGAACCTTGCCGATGAAATGGCCGATGTGCTTTTTGTGCTGATATGTCTGGCTAACCAAACAGGTGTCGACCTGACGGAATCCTTTCATAAAAACCTGGAAAAGAAAACATCCAGGGATGCTTCCCGGCATCAGAATAATACAAAACTCAGGCAGCCTTAAATCCGAACGATTGCCTTAACAAAGCATAAGCCTGTTTGCGAAAGGACTCAATATCACAGGCTACAGCATCGTTCAGCGTCCTGACATCCTTTAAAAAATCAGGGTTTTTCGTTTGTTTCGGGTTTGTGTATTCTTTAAGGGTATCGCAGAAAACCGTCAGGTCATGCCATCGCCCGAGCAGAATTTCCGCGTTTCTCATCCCGTCCAGGGATTCGCTGCCACCTTCAGGGAAAGAATCCTGTTTACTTAAAAAGCCGTGGATGTAACGGATTTGTTTCAGCAATATCCTTACACGATGCAAGTCTTCATCGCTGTCGGCATGCTCAACGGCTTTCCGGGTTTTATCAATTCTTTTATTCAGCAATCCGACGGCCTTGTCGCTGAACGAACCATCGTAAGATCCGGAAAGAATCCGGCTGCCTGATTTCTGGTAGGGTTCATCGTCCAGTGCAACGCTGAACTTTGCATAGCCGGACACAAATTTTTTTAAGGTATTTCTTTCATTGGCGGCAAGTAAATTTTCCAGCAGTGCCGTATCAATATCCAGCTTGCTTTTATATTCCTCCAGTATTTTCATCTGGATCTGCGCATCCCGCAACTTTCCGGCAAGTTTAAAAAGTCTCCTGAGCATGGCCAGTTGGCGGGCGTTTTCATCGCTGCTTTCAGGTATAAGATATTCAAGGATTTTATTTACTGTCCTGAATTTCTTAATGCTCACCCTCAACTGGTGCACCGATTCGGCTTCGGCACACTCAATGCAGAGATTGAGATAATGACCGATATTCCGGTGCTGATGCAGGCAATATTCCAGTAATTGCTTCTCCATAATCAGAGCCTGTCCCGGCATAATAAAAATGTAAAATTACGTTTTCATGTAGTATTTTATCGCGGCGGCTCATGAATCAAACTAGATTTGTCAAAAGTTTTATAGGGGCTGGATATTGGCACCCCCTCGCTGAGAGGGGCAGAGGTCGTTTCAATGAATCAACCCGTTCTTTATTTAGTAATGACTAAATTTGCAATGTTATGTATTTTACAATACTATGTTGCAGAAAGCGTTTATAACTTTGTTTCCTTATAAGTGATAAAAATTTATGATTTTCAGATCAGTTTTTTCTGCCCTACAAAACTTAGTTTTTTGTTTAGCATTGCTGTTTCTATTTTGCCGGTCGGCTTCAGCACAACAGGTTACAATCAGAGGAAAGGTTGTAGATTCAGAAACGCTTTCTCCGCTGGCATTCGTAAATATTGTTGCCAATAACGGTTCCACGGGCGCCTGTACCGACATCGACGGCAAGTTCACCCTGAAATCCGTTACGCCTGTAAAAATTTTAAAACTGACTTATGTCGGTTATTTTAACAAACAGGTGTCGGTTGATTCCCTGCCTTCCGATAAGATAATAAAAATGCAGAAGACAGAGGTTGAATTACAGGAAGTGGTTATCAGGCCTGGGATTAACCCTGCCCACCGCATTATTGGCGAGGTGCTGGCAAACCGCAACCTCAACGACCATGAAAAGCTGGAATCCTTTTCCTACACGTCTTATGAAAAGACCATTTTCGGACCTGATAAGGACAGCATCCCGATGGTTGACAGCCTTGCTGCTGATACGGCATTCCTGCACATGAAGCGGCTTTTCGACAGCCAGCATCTTTTCCTGATGGAAAGCGTAGTAGAACGCAAGTTTATGTATCCCGACAAAAACTATAACAACGTCCTTGCTTCCAGGGTATCGGGAATGAGCGATCCGCTCTTTGTATTCATGATGTCTCAGTTGCAGTCCACCTCATTCTACAGAGAGATTATCAAGATCGGCGATAAGGAATACATTAATCCCATCAGCAACGGGACGTTTACAAAGTATTATTTCGAAATCCTCGATACGCTGGTTGAACCGCATCCTTATGATACCACCTTCATTATTTCGTTCAGGCCTTTGCTGAATACAAATTTTGACGGGCTGAAAGGGGTGATTTCCATCAGTACCAACAATTATGCCATCAGGAATGTGATTGCCGAACCGTCGAGGCCGACGGGGATATTTACCATTAAGATCCAGCAACTTTATGAATTTGTCGGGGATGAACACTGGTTCCCCCTCCAGTTGAATACCGATCTGATTTTTAAAGGAGCCATCGGTAAAAATACCATTGAGATTGGCGCTGGGCCGGGTCCGGTTGATTCAACCCGCATCGATCTGGTCGGCAGGGGGAAAAGCTATATTTCAGATATTAAACTCAATCCCCCGCTTAAAACAAACCGGTTCGGGTATATTGAGGTTGATGTACAACCCGATGCCTATCACAGGTCGGAGGAAGACTGGAACCAATACCGGGTTGACAGCCTTACCCCGCGCGATACCATGACCTATCATGTGATCGACAGCCTCGGACGGAAGGAGAGGTTCAATGAGATGGGCCAGATATTTGATGCGCTGGCCAATGGCTCCGTCCCGTTGGGCGTAGTTGATTTTGAGCTGAATCGTTTTTTGAATGCCAACAGTCATGAAGGGATCAGGTTAGGCGCAGGGATAAAAACCAACGATCTCTTTTCAAAATATTTCAGCCTGGGCGGATATGGAGCCTACGGTTTCGATGACCGAAAATTCAAATACGGAGGGAATGCCTTATTTAAAATAAACAGGTTCAGGGAAACGGAATTTAGCGTAGCGCTGAACAGTGATGTTTCCGAACCTGGCGCCATGAACCCCTTCACTAACGGGAACGGCCTGTTAAAACCCGAAAATTACCGTTCGATCTATGTTATCCAGATGGACCACACCGAAAAACAGGAAGTCGCGCTGAGCGGGCGCATTTTCAACTACCTGAAAGTAAAGGCGTCGTTCAGCCGCAGGTATTGTGAACCTTTATACAATTATTCTTATACGGTTGCTTCTTCCGAAAACATTGACGTCAGCCGCAACGCTTTTTATTTCACTGAAGCCTCGCTTACCCTCAGATATGCCTATGGCGAAAAGTTTATTAAAAATACGCGCTCTATCATCTCGATGGGTACCTCGCATCCTGAAATCTGGTTTCATTATTGCCGGGGGTTAACGGTGGCTGGAGGCGATTATGTCTATAACCGTTTCGACATAAAAATCCGTAAAACATTCTCGACCAAATATTTTGGAAAAACGACCCTGGATGCCGAAG
>DAONEP010000089.1:0-8405 GCA_035403165.1 Bacteroidales bacterium
AGCTAAAAGCTAAAAGCTAACAGCCAACAGCTATTTCCGCGTCACTGTAAAGGTTGCCTTATCTTTTCCGACGCCGGTGAGGGTCAGACTTTTCCACTGCCTGGGAAGGCAGGGTTCTTTCTGTATGATTCCGTGATCGGTGATATGTAATCCGGCGAAGCCGAACAATACGGCCTGGAGCATTCCTCCGGCGCCCGTGGCGAAATAGGTGTTGTTGAATTGCGCAGCTTCGGCAAGTGCGCCGAAAGGCTGCCGCTTGTTGGGATAGAAACTTTTCCTGAACAACTCATAGGCGCGATCGGCATCACCCATTCTTGAACTAAGCACCGAAAGTATGGAATAGCCCATGGCCGGCCCTTCGGCGGCAATGCGCGGTTCATAATACCGGAGATCCCTGAGTATGCTGTCCGGATCGGTCACAATTTCCAGCGGGTAAGCCAGCAGGTTTACATCGGCCTGCTTGATGATCTCTCCGTTATAACGCGAATGCTCCATCATGACGCCGTTTTTCATATAGTTGAAACGGAGGTTTCCCGAAACCTCTTTCCATTCGGCAGGAGAAGCGATTCCCAGCACGGAAGCCGCCTGTACGGCATAACGCAGTATGGCTTTGGCCGATCCGTTGGTGAAAGCATTATCGTCCACATTGGGTGCAAATTCATCAGCCCCTACAACATTGTTAACCGACCACGAACCGTCGGGATTTTTTTCGGCCCTGCTGACCCAGAAATCGGCGATCTCTTTCATAACCGGATACCCGGTTTCTTTCAGCCATTCCTTGTCGCCTGTAACCCTGTAATAATTCCAGAAAGCGATGCCTACATCGGCCGTGATGTGGTGCTCAAAGGTTCCCGTCAGCGCCCACGAAGGAGTGGCTTCTTCGCCGGTATCATCCGATTCCCAGGGGAACATGGCCCCTTTATACCCGTAATTCCGTGCTTTGCTGCGCGCCTTGTCAAGCCTGTTGTAGCGGTAGTTGAGCAGCGACGCCGCGATTTCAGGGTGAAATGCCAGCAGGGGAGGGAACATCCACAATTCTGTATCCCAGAATATATGTCCGTTATAAATGGTTGAAGATAGCCCCATCGGCGGAATGCTCAGGCCGGCGTCGGGTCTGGAAAAAGCATAAAGGTGATACAAGGCTAACCGGATATCCTGCTGGTCAGCCGGATTGCCTTCAACGATGATATCCCCCTGCCATAATTCCGCCCAAAGTTTTTTATGTTCTTTAATGGCTTTCTCCTTATTGTCGCGCAAAAGACAGATCACCATCCGTTCCGATTCGTTCTGCGGATCGCTGAAATCCTGCGTGGTACATACGGCTCCGGCCCATGCAAAATTGTACCGCTCACCGGGGGCTATCTCCCGCTGAAAGGATAACCGGTGTTCCGTACCGGATATTTCGCGATGTTCCAGGACCGGCGATTCGCCGCCGTTGAATAAAAATGATGCCGTTCCGGCAATCAGATGCCGTCCGAAAGGGCTCATAGCCGTTGTTTGCAACAGCGGCATGGCAATCTCATTATCTTTCAGGATTCTGAAAGTGGCATTCTTCACCGTATATGCCGGTGGGGCGCTGATGATCCCGGAGGCTGTCATCATGATCCTGCCCTTCAGCGGTTTGACGTCAATGTCCATGACCGCCGCATAGGGCATGTTCCGCAAGGCATAGATGCGATACGTTATTTCGGCCTTATCCCTGAACAGGAATGATGTTTCGAGCCAGGCTTCTTTCATGTTCAGGGTCTGCCTCCAGTGTGAAACAGAGGCGCTGTCGACGGTCTCGCCGTCAATCGTCATGGCCAGGTTCGCAAAGTTGATCCCGGTGAGGATTTTACTCACTCCCAATTCCGACTCCTTATCATAAACGTTGTTCAGTACGATGGAATTTACCCTGAAAGGGATTTCGGAAGGCATGAGCCCTAATCTCCCGCCCGACAGCGCTAGCCCGACATAATTGCGGGGATCGGAAACGTTAATTTCCCAAGATGAAGGCGATTGGCCGTTTCCCTGGCCGAAACAGCAATTCACGACAATAAGCAAGAATACGGATAGTTTGATGGCTTTCATGCGCCCTGTTGTTTTTAAATATTGTGCATTTCTGATGACAAAGAAAAGTGATGAGGGTGTCTCAAAAACCCGGTGCAAGCCTCAGCAGAAATGCTGTGGGCTTCTGTGATATCAATAGTGTTTGCACTGAAATCGCAGGGCCGGGCTCAGGGTTTCACCTTTATGAGACACCCTCAACCAATCAACAAACTAACCAGGTTATTCGAAACCAGGATTTTGAACAAGGTTTGGATTTACATCCCGTTCGGTCTGAGGTATAGGGTATAATCCCTTGCGTGCAGGCTGATAGCCCTTGGCGCTCAGCTTTTCTTCGGCAAGGCCCCACCTGACCAGATCAAAATAGCGTTTCCCTTCCAGGGCAAGTTCAACGCGACGTTCGTGAACGATAGCGGCAAAGATATCTTCGGAGCCGTCGAGAGCCGGAAGGACTTCTGTATTACTGCCACGGGCGCGGGCCCTGATCATATTGATTTTGTCAACAGCTTCGCCTGTATTTCCAAGCCGGTAAGCTGCTTCGGCATATCCCAGGAGCACTTCGGCATACCGGATCTGTTTCAGGTTCTGTTCATGCCTTTCAGCATTGCTGCCAACGGTTACGCCGACGACGTACTTGCCGCAGCTCATCCCCGTTTCGGGAGACCATTCGGCCTGGAATGGAAAGCCGCTGACTTCATCGGAAATGATGTCGCCGGGGCGAATGACGGTGTATTTTAAACGCGGGTCTCCGGCTTCAAACTCGTCGACAAGGCTCTGGGTTGGCATGCAGAAGCCAAGCCCGAAAATGGTGGATCCGTTTCTCGGCCTTACCCAGAAATTAAATCCGTTGCCGTAAGAGAATTCCCCGCCTCCTTTAAACTGTGTTTCAAAGACAACTTCTGTGCCGTTGTCATATTCCGGTTTAAAGAGGTTGCCGAATTCAGGCTCCAGGCTGTATTCGCCGCTTTGAATTACCTGGCCGTAAGTGTCAAAGGCATCCTGCCATTTTTCCTGGAACAGGTATGCCGTTCCCAGCAATGAGAGTGCAGCGCCTTTTGAAGCCCGGCCAATATCGGAAGAACCGTATGCCGATTTCAGGGGCAGAAGTTCCGCAGCCTTCCTGAGGTCGGTTTCGATAAATGCCCAGGTATCGGCGGCGGTAGCCCTTTTAGGGTAGTATTCGGCGTTGATGGTGCTTGAAATCAACGGAAGACCGCCATAGCGGATGGTGAGGGTATAATAGTAAAACGCCCTCAGGAAATGTGCTTCGCCCAGGATGCGGTCTTTCTGGGCGGCATCCATGTCAATGGCAGGCACATAGTCGAGCACGAGGTTGGTGAGGTACACCCCTTTGAAATAGAGGCCCCAGATAGTCTGGTTCACCCCGTCGGTGGCGCTGAAATTCAGGTTGTCGAAATTGGTAAGCGCCGCCAGGTCAACACCTTGCCCTTTAACGGCATCGTCGGAGATGATATCCTTTTTGAAAGCGATGCTTTCGGCCCAGAAATCGAGCAGTATCGAATAGGCGCCGTTAATGGCGGCTTCTGCATCGCCGGCGGTTTTATAGAAATTGCCGGTCGAAAGCACGCCGTTGGGATTCTTTTCGAGAAAGTCATCCTTGGTGCAGGAGGCTGCGGCCAGGATAAGAATCAGGGCAAGGGGGGGAATTATATGAATAAGTCTTTTCATTTTCACAGGAATTTAAATGTTTTGTTACAATGTGACATTCAGTCCGACGATGAAACTCTTGTTCTGCGGATACGTGACTTCGTCGAAACCGACGGTGCGGTCGCCGAGGGTGGCACGGGCTGCACCTACCTCAGGATCGTAACCCGTATAATCGGTGAATGTTAACAGATTGGTTGCGGTTACGAATACCCTGAGGCCTTTCAGCCAGATTTTCTGTGATGCGGATTCGGGCAGTGTATAACCCAACTGAAGGTTTTTCAGACGTACATAGGAACCATCTTCAATATACCTGTCGGAGCCGCGGGCATTCTGGTTGGGATCGAGCGTCGTGAGACGTGGCTCGCTGTTGCTGGTGCCTTCACCGGTCCACCTGTCTAAAATGGCAGTGCCCTTGTTGTAGTTATATCCCGAATTGGTCAGCCAAAAGTCGGTAGCATTGTAGATATCGTTCCCGAATTGCCCCTGGAAGAACATCGAAAAATCGAAATTCCTGTAATTGAGGCCCATGTTCAGGCCGATAAAAAGGTCGGGATAGGGGTTACCGATGAAGGTACGGTCGTCGCTGTTTATCTTGCCGTCCTTGTTCAGGTCCTTGAACCGGATATCGCCGGGCGCTGTTAAAAGGTTCTGATACACGGTTCCTTCTCCGTTGAGCTCTGCTGCCTTGGCATTAGCAGCGTCAACCTCGTCCTGGTTCTGGAAAATACCGTCCGTTACATAACCATAAAATTCACGGATGGAATGGCCTACTTCCGTGCGCGTCGACATGTCAAAAAACAGTCCTGTGGTGATGGCATCGCTGTATTCTCCCAGTTCCAGCACCTTATTCTTCGAAGTCGTCACGTTGGCGCTGATGTTGTAGCCTACCTTGCCGATTTTATCCCGCCATAACGCCTGGAATTCCCAGCCTTTGTTTTCCACTTCGCCGAGATTTTCATAACCGGTGCTGCCGAAACCCGATGTTGCCGGCTGAGGAAGGATCAGAAGCATATCCGAGGTGTTTTTCTTGTAATAATCTGCCGAAAAATACAGTCTGTAATCAAAAGCATACATGTCGAAACCAAAGTCAAGCTGCGTGGTGGTTTCCCATTTAACATCCGGGTTAAAATCGGAAGCCGGATAATATCCGACATAAATCGACTGCGGATTGCCGAAGGTGTAATATATCTGCTGAAGGGTGCTGGTAAACGCGTACAGCCCGATATCCTGGTTGCCGAGTTGCCCCCACGAAGCGCGGACTTTCAGATCGTCGATAAATGGTACATTGAAAAACGATTCCTTGGAGATTCTCCATCCGGCTGATGCCGAAGGGAAAACGCCCCAGCGGTTGCTCTTGCCGAACCTGGAAGAACCGTCGAAGCGGGTGTTGACCGATAACAGGTATTTGCCGGCATAATCATAATTAATGCGGCCAAAATAGGATAACAGCGACCATTCGGTCATGTTGCCCCTTGCTTTGTCGTTTGCCGAACCGGCATCCAGGTACTGAAGGTATCCTTCATTATTGATGAAGCTTTCCCTGTATCCCGTAAGGGTATTGGTCTGGGCGTCCTGCAGGGTGCTGCCGGCCAGGATGTTGAAAGTGTGATCCCTGAACTCTTTGGTGTAATCCAGGGTATTTTCCCAGGTAACATCAAAATATTCCACGTCGCGGGTGGTAAGGCTGTTGACCTGACGGTTGGCATTCCCTTCCGAAAATGTGGGATCGAAGTCTTTGGTTTGTAAAGAGTAAACGTTCAGTCCAAGGTTTGATTTGAATTTGAGGGAAGGAATGATCTGATAGGTTGCAAACAGGCTCCCGAACAATTTGTTGTTCAGGGATGTTTTGTCGGACCTGTCGGCCATGCCAAGCGGATTCTGAGCATCGCCTTCGTTTGCCCCGGGGCCTGCATAACTTCCGTCCTCGTTGTACACCGAAATGGTGGGAGGCTGGAAGATCGCCGACCTTACAACGCCGTTTATTTCCGTATCAATCAGGTCTTCCGAAATCCTGGAGATGTTCATATTGGTGCCTACGGTAAACTTCTTCGAAATGTTGGAGTTCAGGTTGAACCGGACGTTGTATCTGGTAAAATCCGAATATTTGACAATGCCGTCCTGCCCGTAATAGCCGATTCCCAGGAGGTAGGAAGTGTTTTCGGTGCCGCTGGTTACCGAAAGGTCATATTTGCGGAAAGCTGCTTTCCTGAAGATGACATCCTGCCAGTCGGTGCCGGCGCCTAAACCCGGATTGTTCCAAACAGGTTCCAGCCCGTCGTTTTTCAGCGCTTCGTCCATAACCATGGTATACTGGTCGGCGGTGAGAAGATCGAGCTTTTTCGAGATCTGCTGGACGCCATACTGGGTGTTGAATTGAACCTGGGTGACGCCGGTTTGTCCCTTTTTGGTGGTGATCAGCACGACGCCGTTAGCAGCCCTTGCACCGTAAATGGCGGCGGCAGAGGCGTCCTTGAGTATGCTGATCGACTCGATGTCGATGGTGTTCAGGCTGTTGATGCCTTCCTTTGTGGGCACTCCGTCTATCACGTAAAGCGGGTCGCTGTCGCCGATCGTGCCGATCCCCCTGATGCGGATCTGCACCCCTGCGCCCGGGTTACCGTAATTCTGGGTTACCTGAACGCCTGCAACCTGTCCCTGCAACGCCTGTTCCACGTTTGCAACCGGCAATTTCTGAAGGTCGTTGCCGTTTACCGTCGATACTGCGCCTGTCAGGTCTTTTTTACGTTGCGTGCCATAACCTACTACAACCACCTCGTCAAGGTTCATGACATCCTGTACCATCAGCACATCCAGTTTTGAACGTCCCGCTAAGGGGATTTCCTGCGTGAGATAACCGATATAGGAGAACACCAGCGTGGCATTCAGATCGGGAACGGAAAGGGTGAAACTGCCGTTTTGGTCGCTGGTAGTGCCTTCATAGGTGTTTTTAATATTGATGGAAACTCCGGGCAACGGGCCGGTTTTGTCCTTCACCATACCGCTTACTACTATTTTCTGCGGCTGCATCTCCGTATTGCCGGAGGTTGTTTTCATTTCTTTGTTCGAAAGGAGGATGATTTTGTCAATGATCCTGAATTTTATCCCCGTCCCTTTTAGCACCTTCTGCATGACATCATCGATCAGCTCGTTTTTGGCATGTACCGATACCTTCTTCACGATGATATCTTCGATGTCCGATTCATAGGCAAACTCAAATTCCGTCTGCTTTTTGATATCATCCATCACCGTCTGGAGAGGTACGTTTTTGTACTCGAGGTTTAACCTGACTTTCTGTGCATATGTTTCCCCGGCAAACGCCGTTAAAACCGAACAAAGCACCAAAGCCACTATCATGTTTGACATAATGAGCGTTTTGATTAAAAAACTCCTGTCAAAAGCCTGCGCTTTTGCTTTTTCTTTCATAATTTTGTAAAGGTTTAATTAACAAGACTTTGTGGTTTTTTTAGTTGAATCATTTTAACCGGGAAAAACTCTCACCTTTTTCCCGGCTTTTTTTTACTTCAGGGTCCCATGGTTAGCTGGTTTAAATTTTATTGGTTCAGGCGGTTAACGGCTTGATTTGCTGTTGGTAGTATTGTTAGCGTTTATAGGTTTTACTTTGAGGGTTTCGAGGGGCGCAACGAATTTCAGCATCGAAAACACCGTATCGAAGTCCTGGTTTATGCGGAAAACAAAATTGTACCTGGCCTTATTTTTACGCATGAGGTCGGGATCGTACCGGAACCGGACATTATAAACTTCTTCAAGCTTATCCAGTATTTCCGTTAACCCGGCCTTTTCAAACACTACCTTGCCTTGCTGCCAGGCGGTGTATACGTCGGCGTTGACTTCGGTAATCTCAATACCCGACGAAAGCGACGATGCAGACGCCATATGCCCGGGTTCGAGTTTTGCGATCCTTTTCCCGGAAGGGCTGAGCAATGCAATGGAACCTTCCACCAACACGGCCTGTGTGGTATTTCCTCCGGCCTTTGTATTGATATTGAACGATGTGCCTAGCACTTCGGTGGTCAGCAGAGGCGTTTTGACGAAGAAGTGCCTGGACGGATCTTTGGTAACCTCAAAATAGGCTTCCCCTTCCAATTTTACACAGCGGCTCTTTTTCTGAAAGGTTTCGGGCCAGGTAAGCCTGGCCCCGTGATTCAGCCAGACTTTTGTTCCGTCCGGAAGCAGTACCATTTCTACGGCTCCTTTTACCGGGGCGACTTTGCTGATCATGGGCTCCTCGGAAGTAGCATGCCGGAATTGCCATATCAGGACCGACAACCCGACAATGCCCAGGAAAACGGCTGCATATTTCAGCATCTTCCGGATGCCAAGCACCGGTTGTCCGGAATGAAGCCTGTCAATTCTCCGGTTGATTTCCGAGAGGGAGCGCTCAAGATCAGGGCCTGAAGAGTATTCTTCCACTTTCCGGGCATTCCAGAGCATGTTTATATAAGCATAGTTTTTCCTGTTTTCTTCCGATACGGCAAGCCATTTTTCCACTTGCTGTTCTTCCTCAGGAGTGGTTATACCCTGGATTTTTCTCAATAATAAATTCTCATCGAAGTTTTTCAAAGCCTCTTTGTTTTCCTTATTGACAACTCAACCGGAAAAACTACTTAGAACTTTTTCAAAAAAATGAGATTTTTTCTAATCGCTTCGGATTATTTACCACGGAGCCACGG
>DAONEP010000090.1:0-8206 GCA_035403165.1 Bacteroidales bacterium
GCCATGAAACCTGTTGAGAATAATCAGTGATACAGCAGGCAAACACCTCATCCGCATGCGGCACCCTCTTCCCGATGAATCGGGACAGGCGCTCAGGGAGAAGGAAAGTACCTTGTACATCGAAAAACCCTGAAGGTTTTCGAAACCTTCAGGGTTTAGCAAGCGAACCCATCAAGCCTGTTGAGAGAGCAACCAATGATTCAGCAGGAACACACCTTATCCGCCTGCGGCAAGTTATCCGCAGGCAGAAGGAAAGTCAGCCACCAACGAAATAAAAAAAACAGGTTGCCGATTACGGCAACCTGTTTAGGTTATCATCAACCGGAAACGGTATTAATAGAATAAGGACCGGTTGTCTTTGATGTTGGCTTTCCGTTCAAGAATATCAGGAACATTGTTGATACGGCTCTGAAAATACATGGCCATCTGGCGTTTCTGATTTTCATAATCCTTGGTTGCAGGAGCGGCTTTGAGATCTTTAAGCACGAACATATAAACAGCCTGTTCGCCCTGAATGGGGCCGGTGAGCTGTGATTTGGGAGCCGAGAAGATTTTTCCGGTGACCTTGGCTTCATGTCCGTAGTTAGGAATGTTGCAACTGGCAAAAGACACATCGGCTGTATCAACAGTTGAAGGGAAAACAGAAGCGATCCTGTTGATATCCTTGTTGCCCGAAAGCTGACTGTTTAATTTTTCAATGATGGTCTGTGCTTTTTTCTCGCGCAATACCAAAGGTTTGATAGGATCTTTCAGTACTTCGAGAGGAATATAACCTTTATCGATGGTGCTTTTCAGGGTAGCGACAACATAGCTGCCGTCAACATCGAATACATTGGAGACGGCTCCTTTTTCGGTATCCTTGTTAAAGGCCCAGCGAACGACTTCACGGGCGCTGGTGACGCCGGGAATCTGGTTGCTCATTGCATCGAGGCGTTCGGCTTTCCGCATATCAAGGCCTTTATCTTTTACGGTTTTCTCAAATTTTTCGATGGTATTGTTCTGGGCGGCAAATTCGCTGGCCTGGTTGTAGATGGCTTCAGATGTCTTTGAGCTGGCTTCTATCGCACGGTCAACACTTGCAAAACGAATTTTGAGGGTAGGATCTTTTTTACCGGTGATTTTGATGATGTGATAGCCGAAAACGGTTTCAACCTTTTTAATATCGCCAATATTCCCTTTTAAGACGGCTGAATTGAATTCAGGTACCATAGCGCCATCGGCAAACCATCCCAGGTCGCCTTGTTTCTTCTTTGAATAGTCGTCATCCGAGAGGGATCCGCCCAACACTTCAAACATAGCAGGATTTGATTTCACTACATTTAAAACGCTATCGGCAAGTTTCGAAGCGCGCTCTTTGCTGCGGGTTGCATTTTGAACCTGCGAACCGGCATAGGAAATCAGGATATGGCTGGCTTTCAGCGAGTCGGGACGCATCTCACGATCGGTAACTTTGAAAAGGCGGTACATATTGTTATCCATAACCGGTCCGATAACAACACCGGCAGGCGCATTAAAAACAAGTGAATCAATCTGAAAGGAGAGTGTGCCTTTTTTATGCCAGGAACTATCGTAACGGTTGTCGGAATTGGAACCTACAAAAGCTGCATTATCGGTGGCCCCGGCAAATTCTGCCTTCAGCTTTTCCATATCCTGCTGCAAGGCTGCCATGTCGGATTGCGAAGGGGTAACGCTGAAGACAACATACTCAAGATCGCGGGCAGGAGTTTCCTGCTGGAATTTGTATTTGTTTTCATCATAGTATTTCTGGTAGTCGGCATCAGTAACTTTCACAGCGCTGTCGCCGATTACACTGTAACGTACCCCGGTGATAAGGACATTGGCCATTTCATTTGATTCCTGGTAGGTGCGTTTTGCAAAGGCCGTTGGAAGATAAAAGCCCTTGGTGATAAGGCTGTTGTATTTGGTATTCAGACGGTCGTTTTTAATGGCTTTTTCCATCATCAGGTAGCGTTGCTTCATTTCGGGCGATACCATTTCTTCGTTATCGAGGTTCTGAAGAAAATTGTTCACCGCTTTCTGGTCGAAACGGCCTGTATTAGGATCAGTAAAACTCTGGACTATATATTGATGCGGGTTTTTACCCCTGATCATGTCATCAAGTTCATCAAGGCTGACGGAAACTCCGAGTTTCTCGCGTTGTTTATCCATCACAATTTCATTTACCATCTGGTTCCAGGTCGACTGACGGATCTGGTAATTTTCTTCAGAGGTAAGATTTTCTTTCTTGGAGCTCATTTTTTGGATCTCGATATTCTCATCAACCCTCTTGTTGAAATCAACAACCGAGATTTTTTCGCCTGCCACAACCCCTATGGTATTGGTGTGTTTGGAAGAACGACGCGAAAAATCGCTTACGATGAACAGAAGTAACGCAACACCAATGATAAGGACAAGCAGCCAGTAATGTTTACGAATTTCTCCAATTATAGCCATGTTATTGTATTTTAATAGTTTCCGTAAAAAGAGGTGCAAATTTACAATAATTACCGAAGTGTAAAAATAAAATTTACCGTAAAACCCACAATCAAGGGCCTGCGAAATTACTACTAATGAAATATTTAGGCAGCGGCGGGCGGCAGCGGCCCTTTATCATACGATACTATTCGTTGATAGTGAGCAAAACCTGCGCTATTCGCGTCTCCCCTGCTTCTGCAATCGTAAAGGTAAAACGGTCAAACTGAATTTGTTCATTTTTACGGGGGATGCTCTGCCGGATATGGATGATAAGTCCGGCCAGCGTTTCATATTCTTCCGATTCGGGAAGTTTTAATCCGTATTCCCGGTTCAGGTAATCTATTTCGAGCCTCCCCGAAAACAAATATTCTGTTTCACTGATCTTTTTCTCCGTCAGTTCTTCCACATCGTATTCATCTTCAATTTCGCCAAAGATTTCTTCAATAAGGTCTTCGGTGGTAACCATTCCCGATGTGCCGCCGAATTCGTCAACCACGATGGCCACGCTGCGGCGCTTGCTTATAAACATATCGAGGACCTTATTGGCAGTCATGGTTTCCGGCACGATTAACACCGGGCGGAGGATTGATTGTATCGATGGAGGATCGCAAAACAGATCGTACGGATGGGCATAGCCGATGATGTTGTCGATGGTCTTATGGTAAACCGGCACTTTTGAGTGTCCTGATTCTATGAACAAAGCCTTGAGTTCAGCGATGGTGGCGGTATCTTCCACCGACGTGATCTCATTCCTGGGAACCATACACTCCCTGAGTTTGGTCGTATGGAAATCCATCATATTCTGGATCATTTGTATCTCCTGTTCCGATTCATTTTCATCGCCTGACGGAGGTGAAAAGTCCCGGATGTATTCATCCAGATCAATGGCTGAAAACTGATAACCCTGATTGCCCTTTTTGAGCCCGGCCACCTTATTGATGATAAATTCGGAAAGCGCGATAAAAACATACATCAGCGGAAACAGGACAAGATACAGAAAATACAGCGGCACGGCCAGCGCATTAAGCCAGCCGTTGGGATTGATCCTGAACAGCACTTTAGGGATGAACTCGGCGATAATCAGGATAATGAGGGTTGAAAACAGGGTTTGAAGCAGGAGCGTCAATCCTTCGGAGGTAAGGATTCCGGGCAGGCGGGCTTCAAAAAAGCGAAGCAGTATCGCTGACATGAAATAGCTGTATATCACCAGCGCAATATTGTTGCCTACCAGCATAGCGCCGATAAACCGCGACGGTTGCCGGGTAAAACCGGAAACGATTTTGCCTGCCAGCAATCCTTTGCCTTTATCCAGCTCAACTTTCAGCTTGTTGGCGGTAACAAATGCTATCTCAAATCCCGAGAAGAATCCCGAAAAGAGAAGCATGGCTCCTGCTATAAGGTAATCGTTCATTTCTGTATCGAATGCAGGGTGGTCAAAAATGCCGGATTAAGGCTACCTGCCGGAGCAGGTTCAGGAAGGCCGGATGTAGGATGAACTTTTTATTTATCAGTAACGTAAACAGTCCCTGTTACATTCCGGATCATCCAGTTATCGAAAACCTCATCCGATTCCATTCCTTTGCCAAAAATGATTTTATCAGCCTGGGTTATCTTGACAAATTCATTCGAAAAAACCTTCTTCTTGTTCTCGTCCCAGGTAAGGTGTTCCGTATTAAGTTGCTCCCGTTTGTTAAAGTTACGGATTACAACATCATTCCGGGCTTCCATAACGCGGCGGCTGTCATAGCTGATCCCGTATCCTGCTTTAAGTTCTGATTTGGGCCGCATCAGCGAGTCGAAAAAGGTTATATGGACCCCATTGGGAAATTCCGTATAAGGATCTTTGCCCTCGTATGCGCGCAGCAAGGGTGCGGTGAGTTCCAGCGTTATCATTCCCCTCTCGCTTTGTTTAACCCTGATGTTTTTCACCGTCATGGACGGCAACGTATCGACCTTTGAAAGCTTTGAGATGGACTGAGGGTCGCTTTTGCATGAAAAAAGCATTGTTGCCGTCATGATGGCAACAATGCTTCCGGTGATCAGTATTTTAAATCGTGATGTGTTCACGTTGCTTCTCTCCTTTCAAGGGCAGGGAAGCCCTCTGAGTTAGTCGGATGATCTTACCGTTGTCGATTCGCTGTACCAGCAATTTACCTGATAGGATGTGCCCGGTTTAATATCGTTGAAGAACAGGCGTTCTTTCAACGGGAATTGCCGCGAGTAGGTAGCTATTTTGGCATTGGCATCGTCAGCAACCGAGGGGTCAACCTGTTTTGCCCGGTAATATTTATCCACAGCCGTCCAGTAACCGGCCCGTTTGGCTATTTCATCGTCGCCGCAACTGGGGGCGGTAACAGCATACATGTCTCCAATGAGAATGTATATTTTTCCGTCGTTCGGGTTAATGGACAGCGATTTCAGACAGTATGAACGGGCAGTGCTGTAGCTTTTCGATTCAAACGACATGTACGCCAGGTAATAATAGCAGGTTGTCTTTTGCTGTTCTTCAACCAAGGGGATGGCTTCGAGGAAATAATCAGAAGCTTTGTTGTAATTACCTTTTTTCAGGTACATTTTCCCCATCATGAAAGCTGATTCCCCGGTAGGTTTTGCTTTATGAAGATTTTCGGTAGCCAAAAAGAAAAGTTCCGAACCGGTACAATCTTTCTTATCCAGCATAAAGGTGATCTTCTTCAGCAGGGTGGTATCGTTGGGTGATTCGTTGAATTTTTTGCTGTAGATCCTGATTAGCTGATCGCAGGTAGCATAGGGCTCAAAAATTGCTTCGAGCAATTGTTTTACATTTTGCCACTTTTCAAGGTCTTTGTCACCTGCTAAATTCTCATCAACGATGCCGGAGATGTAATCATAGGCAGATGCGATGGAGTCGGCAGGAAAACGCGAAGAGCGGACCATGTTGTCGATGAGCATGAAATAGTTGGAAACCACCACCGGATCGGAATTTGCGCCTTCAAGTCCGATGGAATGGCGAAGCCCGTTGTAAATAGTCAGGGTGTCGCCGGGGCGATAGTTCATCAGCTCGAGGTACTTACGACCTTCCACATAGCCTTGTCTGTTAAAATACTGAACGCGCTGGTCGTAAACCATCATGAGGGTATCAATATACTTATTGCGTTTTGAAGCATCTTTGGCGTTATCGGCCATATAACCCATCATTTTTGCGCCGTCGATGTAGAGGTTCAGGCTGGCGAGCGGACAGTTGTTGAAAGCCCATCTCCAATGCGGTAAGGCATCAATGTAATTTTGCTGTTTGTAAAATTCCCTGTAAAGCGAAATATGCGTGATACATTGAACACTATCATTCCCATACTTGGGCACCTTGTTACCCTGAGCAGAAACCTGGCTTGAGGTCAAAAAAAGTATTGCAGCAATTGCCAGGAAAATTAAACGTCCCTTTTTCATTTTCTTAAGCTGTTATCAGTTAAATTAATCGTATTTGCGTTTCAAGAACCAGCGGTCGAAGAGTGAAGCCCCAACTGAAAACCTGAAGTAATTTTCACGGATCAGGTTATTTGTGATGGTGCCTTTTCCTCCTGCCTCAAAAGCCAGATTCAGTGTTGACTTGGTTTTTTTCATGGGTAAACCAAAACCAAAACTTATGCCAAACTCATTGATATGTTTATTGTTCAGATACAGGTATGACTGGCCGAACCGGATGCCTGCCCTGTAAGTAATACGCTTCCAGTAGGAAGAGATGTCGCTTGAGGAAGGCCTGTATTGTCCCCCTGCACTGAAAGTAAGGCTGTTCTGAAGGGAATCGCTTTTGCTGAAGTAGGAATAGCTGCTCCATTCCTCCCATCTGATATCGGCTCCTGCCGTCCAGCGGTCCGAATTCCCCAGTGAAATACCGCCGCCAATACTTTGCGGAAGCCTGATCTTGCCACTAGCGCCGGTTTGAAAATCGATAGTGTCCCTGATTTCATCAAGCCCTGTTGTATAATCGTAGGCATAGGATACGGCGAGCAAATCCCTGGTTCCATGGAGCGATTGCCGCGGAGCATACGTGAAACCGGCATTGATAAACCGGCCATTATCGAAATTGTGGTGATACTGAAGGCCGGCATCAAGGTATACACCTTTGATGTTGGAATTGTCCGAATAGCGGGCGCTAAAAATATAGGCCGAATCAGGGAAAATTATGTTCCTGGTCTTATCAATAGAACCGAAAAGATAGGAGAAATTGATTCCGGCCGACAGATCGCGGAATAATTTAAAACCGCTGCCGATATAAAACCTGCTTAGACCTCCTGATCCCTCAAACTGGAAACAGGTGTTCCCGAATCCTTCAACTGACTGGTAGTTATTTATGGTGTAACCGACGCTTGAAAAGGGCGTGATTCCCATACTTGCCCTCCACCACCGGGTCACAGGGAAGCCCATTGTGATGTATGCAATGGAAGCATAATTCGAAGGCTGGGTGATGGAGTCTGTCTTAAAAGTTGACAACTTGCTGTACAAGGCGCCATCGAACACAAAACTGGCTGAGTCGAAAGCGGTATAGGAAGCCGGATTTAACGGATTGACAAACCACTGGCTTCGCGAGGCGGCATTAATACCGCCCATGGCCATACCGGACTGACTGTTATACGAGTACAACTCGCCTATTCCATACCGCGAGTATGGCGATTTGATACTTGTCTGGGCCTGTGAGCCAACCGTGACGAGGACGAGGCTGATTATCAGCCAAAAACTAAAGGAGGTTGTTTTTCGCAATGTTGTAATCCAGTATTATGTTTAGTCCTTCCAATACCAGGTTAGGGACTGCAAAGGTCTTAATTTTTAATTGTTTGTCAAAGAAATAATGATTTCCGCCTGTTAAAATTACCTCTATATCGGGATATTTTAAACGGTAAAGCCTGATAATGCCTTCCATTTCACATACAACGCCCTGAAGTACGCCCGACCGGATACTGTCCGGCGTATTCTTTCCGGTCAGGGGGGCAATGCTGATATCGCTGATAAGCGGAAGGTTGCCTGTAAATTTCTTCAGGGCCATAAAACGCATCGTAATGCCGGGTGAAATTCCGCCTCCTGAAAATACATTCCCGGAAATGACAAGGTCGTAGGTGATAGCCGTGCCGGCATCAATAACCAGAATGTTCCGTCCCGGCAGCATCCGCCCGGCTGCAACGGCTGCTGCAATCCGGTCCTTGCCGAGCGTTCGCGGCGTATCGTAATGGTTTTTTATCGGGATTGGTGTTTTATGGTTCAGGACGAGCAGGTGAAACCGGGAGCGGAGGAATTCAAGGATCGCGGGATCTGTTTTTTTAACAGCCGAGAGGATGCAGAAGACATCGGAAACGTCGCCCGTCATTTCCCGGATATCATCAATGCCAAAATCCTCAAAAGCCGCATACGATAATATCTTGCCATCTTCGAACACGGCCATTTTTGCGCGGGTATTCCCGATGTCGATAACCAGGTTCATGGTGCTTTCAGGTATTTTATGTTACGATAAAGGTACTATTATTTGATGATAATCGCGGGATGATGGATTAACGGGGTTTTGGCCCGGTAAGTTGCACCTTGATTCTATTTGGAAAGTTTCTAAATTTAAGTTTAAAAGTAGATTTCAAGGAACCTATAACTGGAGAAATGCATTTTTTTTTATTTTTGCACTCCCATATCGAAAGGGTGTCGTAGCTCAGTTGGTAGAGCAACGGACTGAAAATCCGTGTGTCACTGGTTCAATTCCAGTCGACACCACAAA
>DAONEP010000091.1:0-8070 GCA_035403165.1 Bacteroidales bacterium
GGAAATCGAGGCGACGCGTCCCACTGCACGCAACCTTTTTTATGCTGCGGAAAGAGTTTTCAATGCCGGCGCCGTGTCGACAGATGCGGCAGTAGAGGAAGCTCTTCGCGTGGCACAGGAAAATATTGACGATGCGCTGAAAATTGGTGAAGCCGGGAACACCCTGATCCCTGATGGCTGCAGGATACTCACGCACTGCAATGCCGGATGGCTGGGATTCGTGGATTGGGGGAGCGCCCTGGCGCCTGTTTATAAAGCGCATCGCGAAGGCAAAAAGGTATTTGTCTATGCCGATGAAACCCGTCCCCGGAGTCAGGGCGCAAGGCTCACAGCCTGGGAACTCCTGAATGAAGGCGTTCCCCATGCCGTCGTCCCTGATAATGCCGGAGCGCATCTTATGTCGAAGGGATTGGTTGACATGGTCATCGTAGGGGCTGACCGGATTGCCGCCAACGGAGATACTGCGAACAAGATCGGCACTTTCGAAAAAGCAATTCTTGCGAAGGAATTCGGTATTCCGTTTTATGTTGCAGCGCCTTTGTCGACCTTTGATTTTTCCATTTCTGAAGGCAGTCAGATACCCATCGAAGAAAGAAGCCAGGATGAAGTGTTGTACCAGGCAGGCCCGGATGCTGAAGGTGAAATTCATCATATCCGTGTGGCAAACCCGGGTTCTTCAGCCATCAATCCGGCATTCGACGTCACACCTGCAAAGTATATTACGGCATTTATCACCGAAAAGGGAATTTTAAAGGCTCATCCGGAGGATTTATCCCGTCTGGGACAAAGTTAACTTCATGTTAATCCTTGCCGGATGCGTTTTTACTGAAAACATAATCCGTAATTTTGAAGGCATATATTCCCTCCTCTATGAAATGCTGTAAAATTTCTCTACCTGTTTTCTGTACCGCGGTAGCACTGTGTTTTCTTTCCGGTTGCTCGACAAAATCGGGCAATAATACGGCTGCCGGGAAAAAAGGCGATCAGAGACCGGCATCGGCCGATGCTGTTGTCGTGATGCCGGGCAAACTTGATAACTGTATTGAAGCCAATGGCACCTTGCTCCCGGGAGAGGAAGTGGAAATACGCAGCGAAACACCCGGACGGATTGTCAGCATTGATTTTCGCGAAGGGAGCCGTGTCGGCAAAGGTCAACTTTTGGTAAAAATTGACGACCGTGAATTGCAAGCGCAACTAAAGAAATTGCTGCTTGATGAAAAACTGGCAAAAGATGATGCTGCACGGAAAGAAAAGTTGCTCGAGATAAATGCTGTGAGCCGCGAAGAATACGAAAAGGCAGTAAACCAGTTGGAGGTAATTCAGGCCAACATCGGGCTTGTTAAGACGCAAATATCGAAAACAGAGATCAGGGCCCCTTTTAACGGTGTGGTGGGATTAAGGCAGGTGATCGCCGGCGGTTACGTTTCCTCGGCTACCCTGGTATCAAAGCTGCAACAGGTTGATCCGCTCAAACTGGAGTTCTCGGTGCCGGAAAAATACCTTCGGGATATGAAGGTCGGAACCCCTGTCAGTTATACGGTTGAGGGCATGAATAAAACTTTTTCGGCAAAAGTGTATGCCATTGAGCCTGCTGTGGATCCGCTTACACATTCCATAACGATGCGCGCGCTTTGCCCGAATCCGGGAAATTTGCTCATGCCTGGCGCCTTTGCGCGTATAAAAATCGTGCTCGAAACACTGAATGACGCCATTACGGTGCCTTCCGAAGCCATTATTCCTGAAATTAACGGACAAAAAGTGCTGGTTTGCCGCGGCGGTAAGGTTACTTCGCAAAAAGTGGAAACAGCCATCCGGAACGAGCAAATGGTCCAGATTATCTCCGGATTGCAGCAGGGTGATACGGTTTTTATCAGCGGATTGCTTGTGCTGAAAGATGGAATGAAGGCCAATCCGAAAATTGTTGATGGTTCTTTCTCTGGAACCGTCGTAGAGCAATAACGAAATTAAGCAGCCACAATCATATCAAAACAAGATATGCAGGACAAAACACGAAAAATCATCGGTTTCTGCTTCGGGATAGCCGGCCTGGTGCTTTTAATCTGGAATGCATATGTTTACCTCAGCCACCAGGAAACAAGCAAGGTGTCTGTAATGACAGGTTTATTGTTTTGTATTGAGGGTGCCGTACTGATCAAGAAAAGCAAAAGTAATGCCGGTCAATAAATAGCCGTTTTACATTCATGAATATCAACTGCCCTTCCACCAGATGAATATATCCTCCCTCAGCATCAACCGCCCCGTCCTGGCTACCGTAATCTCCATTCTTATTGTGCTCATGGGGGCTATCGGATTCCTGTTTCTCGGCGTTCGCGAATATCCCAGCGTAGACCCGTCTGTGGTTTCGGTAAGCACTTCCTATACCGGCGCCAATGCCGATGTTATCGAATCGCAGATCACCGAACCGCTGGAAGAATCCATAAATGGCATCGCCGGTATCCGTTCCCTTACTTCCTCAAGCAGCGACGGGCGCAGCAGCATTACGGTGGAATTTGAACTCGGCGTGGATATGGAAGCAGCCGCCAACGACGTCCGCGACCGTGTTTCGCGCGTGACGCGAAGCCTGCCGGCCGACATCATTCCGCCGGTGGTATCCAAGTCGGATGCCGATGCCAGCCCCATCCTGATTTATACCATTCAAAGCAATACCCGCGACCTGATGAACCTCTCGCAGGTGGCGAACGATGTGTTCAAGGAACGGCTGCAGACTGTCCAGGGCGTCAGTGAGGTCCGGATCTATGGTGAGAAAAAATATTCCATCAAACTGCTTCTCGATCCGGCAAAACTGGCTGCATACCGGCTGGCGCCTTCCGATGTCCAGAGCGCCGTTACACGCGAAAACGTGGACTTGCCAGCCGGCCGCATCGAAGGATATAATACCGAATTGACCCTTCGCACCCAGGGCAGGCTTACCACGCCGGAACAGTTCAACAACCTGATTATTAAAGAAGAGAACGGTACCACTATCCGGCTGAAGGAAATAGGGGAGGCAAAGCTCCTTCCCGAAAATGAGCGGACCATCATGCGCGGCAACAGGGGCATCCCGATGGTTGCAGTAGCCATCACACCACAACCGGGAGCCAACCAGATAGAAATTGCCGACGATGTCTATAAAAAAATGGAGCAGATCGCTCTCGACCTTCCTCCGGATATTCAAACCGGCAAAATGATGGATACCACGCTGACCATCCGCAAGGCCATCACCGAGGTGGAGGAAACCATACTGATCGCTTTCCTGCTGGTGCTGATGGTAATATTCCTTTTCCTGCGAAGCTGGCGTACAACGGTTATCCCCATTATTGCCATCCCGATTTCGCTGATCAGCGGGTTTTTTATCATGTATATCGCCGGTTTTTCCATCAACATCCTCACGTTGCTGGCCATTGTACTTGCCACAGGACTGGTGGTTGATGATGCCATTGTTGTACTGGAAAACATCTGGCACAAGATAGAAGGGGGCATGAATCCGATTGAAGCCGGGCACAAAGGTTCCAAAGAGATTATTTTTGCCATTCTGTCCACAACGATCACCCTGGCGGCCGTGTTCCTGCCGATTATTTTTATGAAAGGGGTTACCGGCAGGCTGTTCCGCGAATTTGCCGTCGTGGTGGCCGGTACGGTTATCGTTTCAGCTATTGTTTCGCTCACGCTTACACCTATGATGAGCTCGCACCTCCTACGAAAAGTGGAAAGTCACAACAAACTTTACCGGGTTAGCGAGAAGTTCCTGAACAACCTGACTGACTGGTACAACAGGATGCTTATCCGCTTTGTTGCCCACAGGCGCTGGGCGCTGGTGATCATCGTACTATCTCTGGGGATGATCCTGTTTTTCGGGTTGCGGATCAAATCGGAACTGGCGCCGATGGAGGATAAGAGCCGGCTCACAATACAGGCAACGGCTCCCGAGGGGACTTCATTCGAAAAAATGGATGAGTACATGAGGCAGTTTATTGCCGTAGTGGATACCATCCCCGAAAAAATGGCGATGAATGCCCTTACTTCACCCGGTTTCGGGGGGTCAGCGACCAACAGCGGGTTTATACAGCTTTCGCTGATACCGCCATCGGAAAGGGAACGCAGCCAGCAGGATATTGTTGACGAACTAACGGCTATGAGCCGCAGATACAATTTTGCCAAAGCTTATGTAACGCAGGAACAAACCATCGGGAGTAGCCGCGGAGGCGGTATGCCGGTCAAGTTTGTGATACAGGCGCCTAACCTGGAGAAACTTAAGAAGGTACTTCCGCTATTTATGGAAAAAGCCCAGGCCAGTCCCAAATTCGAGACGGTTGACCTGAACCTGAAATTCAACAAGCCTGAACTTTCTGTGGAAATTGACCGTGAACGTGCCCGCGCCCTGGGCGTCAGCGTGCGCGATATTGCCGAAACCCTGCAATTGCTGATGAGCGGACAGCGCTACGACTATTTCGTCATGAATTCGAAACAGTACCAGATCATAGGACAGGCAAACCGTGAAAACCGTAACAAGCCGCTGGATCTTGGTTCGGTATATGTGAGGAACAATGCTGATGAACTGATCCAGCTCGATAACCTTATCAGGACGAAAGAGCAAAGTAATCCGCCACAGCTATACCGTTACAACCGGTATGTTTCGGCCACTGTTTCGGCCCAGCCGGAAAAAGGGGTGACCCTGGGCGAAGGCATCGACGAAATGAAACGGATTGCATCCGAAACGCTGGATCCGTCTTTTTCAACCGACCTGTCAGGCGTTTCAAAAGATTATACCGATAGTACCAGCAATATTGCCTTTGCCCTGGCTTTGGCGCTGATCCTCATCTTTCTCATCCTGGCAGCGCAGTTTGAAAGTTACCGCGATCCGCTCATCATCATGTTCACGGTACCGCTGGCAATTGCCGGGGCGTTGCTGTCACTTACCCTGTTCGGGCAAACACTGAATATTTTCAGCGAAATAGGTATGATCGTGCTTATCGGCATCGTCACCAAAAACGGTATCCTGATCGTTGAGTTTGCTAACCAGCGTAAAGCTGCCGGACTGCCGATCCGTGAAGCCGTAGTCAATGCTGCAACCCGCCGTTTGAGACCGATCCTGATGACAAGTATTGCCACGGCGCTTGGCGCACTCCCCATCGCACTGGCGCTTGGCGCTTCCTCGCGAAGCCGTGTCCCCATGGGAATTACTATCATCGGCGGACTGATCTTTGCACTGATACTCACCCTGTTCGTCATTCCGGCCTTGTATACTTACCTGTCCCGAAACCTGAAAAATGTCGAACAAAAACCTGCCGTTGCCAATGAAATCTAAATTCGTACTCCTGCTTGTTGCCCTTTCCTTATCTGCCGGTGCACAGGAAATTCTTACCCTTGGATCGGCCCTGCAAACGGGACTGCAGAATAATTTTTCAATCGTACTGCAGAACAATAACGTTCAGGTGCTTAAAAATAACAACACCGCAGGCAATGCGGGCATGCTGCCTTCCCTGGGCTGGACGGCCGCGCAGAACAATACGGTTTATACCACGCACCAGGAATCATTCAGCGGCACCGTAAAAGATGTCAGGAGCAAAATGAATACATCGTTGAATTCAGGGCTTCAGCTCAACTGGACCCTTTTCGACGGGATGAACATGTTCGTAAACCGGCAAACCCTCGGTATGATGCAACAAATTGGGGAAAACCAGTCGAGGATTGTCGTTGAGAACTCCATCGTTCAGATTGCCAGACTCTATTATAATATTATCCAGTTGAAGAAGGTAATTGAAGTGGACCAGGATGCTGTAAACCTTTCGCTGGAGCGAAAAAAGATCGCTGAGGCTCAACTGGCGCTGGGCTCAGGAGACAGGCAGCAACTGCTTCAGTCAACGGTGGACCTGAATGCCGACAGCAGCCAGCTCAAACTGCAGTTGTTGTTACTGCAGAACGCCAAGAGTGATCTGAACTACCTGCTAGCCCGGGATGCTGCTACCCCTTTTGATATTATAGATTCCATCCATTTGATGAACCTGGCTTCCTGCGAGGATATCGTAGCCAAAGCAATGACCCAGAATTCGGAACTCCTGGCGGCAAAAATGGATCAGCACCTTTCGGAACTTGATGTGAAAAGCGCACAATCGGAAAGATATCCGAAACTGAACCTGCAGTCGGGTTATAATTTTATCCTCCAGAAATCCCAAACCGGGTTCGCGAAATTCAACCAAAGTTACGGGCCTTATTTCGGGCTTACGGCATCCTGTAACATTTTCAACGGTTCAAATACGAGCCGCGAAATCCGCAATGCCAGGATCATGCTCAACAACAGCGAGATCACTGTCCGACAGGCCTCTCTCGATATCAGGACCAGCATCCTGAAACTCTACAATTCTTATACTACCTCGCTGGAACTGGTCAGGCTTGAAGCCGGGAATATCAATGCTGCACAACAAAACGTGGATATGGCTTTTGCGAAGTACAAACTGGGAACTATTACCGACATAGAATTGCGTGAAGTGCAGAAGAAACTGCTGGATGCGCAGTACCTGATGTTGCAGGCCCAGTTTGATGCAAAAAATGCTGAAATCGAACTGATGCAACTCAGCGGTGACCTGATCGGATTGTTTTAATTCCAACAAACAACGGTTTCTTACTAAAATCCCTGATGAAAAAAATTACATTGCTGATTTTCATGTCACTATTCGGCATTACTGCCTTTGCCCAGTACCCCAGGGGAACCGTGAAAGAAAGCCTCACCCTGGACAGTAAAATCCTGGGTAAAAAAGTAAACTATACCATTTATCTGCCGTTTGATTATGAAACCTCGGACCGTTATTACCCGGTGACCTATTTGCTGCATGGATTGTCCGACACCGATATGGCCTGGGTTCAGTTCGGCGAGGCCAACCTGATTGCCGATGAAGGCGCCGCAAAACGCGAAATTCCGCCTATGATCCTGGTAATGCCCGATGGCGGTGTTTCGTTCTATATCAACAATTACGACAACTCGGTGTGTTACGAGGATTTCTTTATCAGGGAGTTTATTCCGTATATCGAAAAGACATACCGCATCAGGGCCGAGAAGCGCTACCGGGGTATTGCCGGCCTGTCCATGGGCGGTTTCGGGACGCTGAATTTTGCCTTTAAATATCCTGAAATGTTTGCTGCCTGTGTTGCTTTCAGCCCGGCGCTGTTCTCGGAAGAGAGTATAATGGAAACCACCCGTGAGGAATGGGAGTCTATGGAAAGGCCGGTTTACGGGCCATATAAGGAAGGGGAAGCCCGCCTTACGGATCATTACAGGCATAACAATCCTTTCGATGTAACGACAACAAAAGGGAAGAATGCATACAACAACCTGCGTATCATGATCGATTGCGGCGACGATGATTTCCTCGCCAATGACAATTGCAGGCTGCATATTCACCTGAATAAACTCGGGATAAAACACGAGTTTCGTATGCGAAACGGCGCCCATAACTGGACTTACTGGCGGGAGGGACTACCGGAGGGCTTAAAATTCATCGGACAAAGTTTCCACCAATTCTGATGACCTGTATCATTGTATTCCTGAAATAGTTTCGAAAAAGTAACAATCTATGCGAACCGATACCTGTCCCTGGCCTACCAACGATTCCCTTATGATCAAATACCACGATACGGAATGGGGCGTTCCATTGCATGACGATCAAAAACTGTTCGAATTTATGGTGCTCGATGCCTTTCAGGCCGGGTTGAGCTGGAAGACCATCCTCCATAAACGGGAAAATTTCAGGCAAGCTTTCGATAATTTTAATCCGGAAGTGATTGCCGGGTATTCCGAAGAGAAGATTCAGCAATTGCTCAGGGATACCGGAATTATCCGCAACCAGGCGAAAATACGGGCAACCGTCGGAAATGCAAAGGCATTCCTGACGGTGAAGGGGGAATTCGGCACTTTCGACAAATACATTTGGCAGTTTACGGGAGGAAGAACCCTGATCAACGAGCTGGCTTCGCTTTCGCAAATGCCGGTTTCATCGCCTGAATCGGATGCCATGAGCAAAGACCTGAAAAAGCGGGGATTCAAATTTGTGGGTTCTACCATTTGTTATGCTTTCA
>DAONEP010000092.1:0-7831 GCA_035403165.1 Bacteroidales bacterium
TTTTACACCATGGGCAAAAGCGACAATATCCGCAAGATTGTTGAAGCGGTATTCTGAAATGTTTATCCCGCGTAAAAAATTGTAATTGTCTTTTAGAATCTAAAGGACATTTATACCTTTGTTGGTATAGCTTTTTTCCTGGCTAGACTCAGACACACATGATTAAGAAACTTTTGCTGTGTTTCTTTTTCTCCCTCTTCCTGCTATTTTCACATGAAACCAGGGCTCAATATCCCGATGCCACGGCTGATAATTATACCCGATTCATCTCCTTCTCCACTAACCAGGGCTTAAGCAATGCCTTTATTACGGATATCCTGCAGGATAAATTTGGTTTTATCTGGGTTGCAACCATCAACGGGCTGAATAAGATCGATGGGGAAGATGTGGTTCAGTACTTTCATCATCAGGATGATCCGAAGTCGCTTAGCGACAATGTTATTACTTCTCTTGCCGAAGATAGCCGCGGCGACCTCTGGATCGGAACGAAAAATGGCTTATGCCGGTACGACAGGTCAAACAACCAATTTATCCGATATACCTCTTCCGAAGGGTCGAAATACCATCTTTCCGATAATCATATCAGGGCTTTGTATGCTGATAAATCAGGCATCTTGTGGATCGAAACATTAAACGGCGGTCTGAATTGCATCAGCCTGTTATCAGGCAATGTCAGGTATTATCCTCATTCATCTCCCGCATTTGAAGGCGATTATTTCTACCATTTCATCTTCGGGGATTCGAAAGGAAGGATATGGATTGGCACGCGGAATTTTTCTCCGCAAATCCTCCATAAAGAAACCGGTGAACTCCAGGTTGTGCCAGGGTCGAACGGGAATGACGGATGCTGCCTTTTCGAAGATGATAACCATGTGATATGGAACAGCGGGAATTACGGGATATTCCGGTACAATGAGAAATCCCACGAATTTAACCCTTCAGCCGAATTCAAAATTCCTTTCAGGGTGCAGGCTGTGATCAACGATCACGATGGAAACCTTTGGTTCGGAGGTGCTGGTGACCGGATTCTGCGGTTTGACCAGAAAAACCGCCGCTGGACTGCTTTCATGCATACAGAGTCCAATCCAAATTCTCCAGCTTCTACTGAGATCAATAAAATCTATAAAGACCGGCAGGGAAATATCTGGTTTGCTACTGCTAACGGTGTAAGTGTTATTCCAAAGGAGTTAAATATATTCAGGCATTACCGGAATATACCGGGAATTAACAGCCTCCATTCTAACAAGATCACAGCCTTGACACAGGACCGGAAAGGAATCGTTTGGATAGGTACCGAAGATAATGGGCTGGATACATTCAACCTGTCGGATGAAAAATTCGGAAACCTGAAGTATCATATTCTTACCCGGGATATTGACCGGAAAACTTTTGAGAAGGAAAAGGAAGTGCTGAAGCATTATGCCCGGCGAAATTTCATCCAGATCGGGTCTTCTGAAAGTATCGACCGTGTTTTTAGCTCCTGGGAGAACTTCAGAAATGCAAACCTTTCTTTTTCTGCCAACAGCGAGGATAATGTCAGTAGCCTATATGCAGATAAGCAGGGTGCTATCTGGATAGGGTACTGGGGTAACATCGGATTCAACCGGTTTACCTATAAAGCCGGATTCAACCGAAACTCGCTGTTTACCTTGGGGCTGGTTCCTGCATTCACCAATGAGTTGTGGTGCTCCAACTTCTATTCTGATTTCCTGGAGGATCGTAAAAACAACTTCTGGATGGCCACCTGGGAAGGCATCGGTTTAAATCTTTATAATCGCGCAACATCGGAATTTGAAGGGAAACATTATTATGGACGAGGCAAAAGCCTTGATGGCAGGATTTATTCACTCACCAGGCAGAATGATTCCTTGCTTTGGCTTTCCCCCGGGCAGACATTGATCGCGTGCCTGAATACGCATACAAACCGACTGCAGGCTTATGTAAGTGATGACCTGCCCGCCGACCGGCTGGATGAAAGGAAATACCTGCCATATTCGGGACTGCAGACAGCCGGTATTCCCGCGTATGAGGGCGTGGCCTCGTATGTTACCGATAAAGAGGGTTGTGCCTGGGTAATCCTTTACGCCCGGGCCATTTTGAAATATTCGGTTAAAGCAGGCCGGTTTGAAACTTTTCCACTGGGCAATATCCCTGATGATCAGTTCATTGCAGCTGCCTATTCGCCTGACGAGAACGGTATATATCTGGGCACAATTCGTGGCAACATGTATATTTTTGAATGCATTTCGCACCGGCTGAAACGAATAGGAGCAGTGCCGGGTGCGAAGTCCGGATCGGGAAATAAGATTGAAGGTATCTGCTTATTTGGCGACTGCATCTGGATGGGCCTTGGTCAAGGATTTGCAACGTATGAACGGAAAACCGGCCGGATGAGTTACTTCAGGAGACTGCCGGGTATTCATAACCCGACACTGACCAAAGTCAGGTGTTTTGCCCCGGCAGGTAATGACCTCTATTTCAACTCAGGAAACAGAATCCTTGTGTACAACCGGATGAACAAAAAGTTCAGGGAGGTAATCCTGAAGATGGATCCGGGAAAGGAGATGGGGCAGGTCTCCTCAATGTTTTACTACAACGGCGCACTCTGGATCGGCACCCTGAACGGTCTCTTCAGGCTTGACCTCCTTTCAGGAAAACACGTTGTATTCAGGCATGACGACACGAAGCCGGGTTCCCTGCCTGATAATGAAATCCTGGATTTGGAAGTTGCCGGACAGGATGTATATGTTGCAACAATGAAAGGATTATGCAAGGTGGATACGCGATCAGGCAAACTGACATTACTGAACCAGATCCCATCTGACCGGTTATCATCAAGGTTGCTGACCCGGCTGTTTGAAGACAGGGCCGGCTTCCTGTGGATCGGTACCACCGAAATGGGCGTGAACCGGCTGAACTTCCGCACGAATACAATAGATCATTTTTTCGAAGTGGGATACGACAACAAGAGTTTATTGGGCAACAATGTTGAGAGTATTTTCCAGGACAGCAGGGGGAATCTGTGGATCGGAACTGACAAGGGCCTGAACCGGTTCAATGCTGCAGAGAAAGATTTTATTCGCTATGCTTCATTCGGCAAACTCCATCCGGGACCGGTCAAAGCCATTGAGGAAGACCGGGCCGGAAACTTATGGATAAGTACCACGAATGGGATGATCCTGATCACTGCCCTTAAGCAGGAAGCCATCCGCCTTACTTATCTGAATGGTTTACAGGCGAATTCGTTCAGTAATGCATCGGCCGTGCTGGATGATGGCAGGCTGGCGTTTGGTGGTCAGAACGGGCTGACAGTTTTCGATCCTTCGCTGGTTGATTTTCGCGGAGGTTTTCCTCAACTCATCATTAAGAACGTAAAAATAGGTGATTCACTTTGGTACGCTGACTTCTCAGGCAGGAATGAACTCCATCTCAAGCATTTCCAGAACAACATTTCCATGCTGCTCTCATCCTCTGAGCTTTTTTCACCTTCTCTTATTCAATACCGTTACCATCTCAAAGGATTTGAAGAGGCATGGAACTATACCGGCAGTACTGACAGGCTGTTGAAATACAATAACCTGAAGCCGGGGAATTACCTGCTCGAAATCAATGCTACCAATGTGTACGGGATCTGGAATCCTAATTCTGTCACAATATCGGTTGTGATACAGAATCCATGGTGGGTAGCCTGGTGGTTCAGGGTTTTATCCTTTCTTATCATTATCGCAAGCATCTATGCTATCATAAGGATCAGGGAAGCTAGCCTGAAAGAGGCCCGGAACAAACTCGAAAAAACCGTTGCACAACGCACGGGTGAGCTGGCCGAAACCAACCAGCGCCTCCGGGAGTCGGAACAACTCCTGGCCGAATCTCTGTCGGCCAAAAATAAGTTCTTCTCCATTGTTGCCCACGACCTTAAGAATCCGGTGATGGCCCTTCGGAACATCTCTGACCGCCTGGTTACCGAATTTCAAAAGCTGACCGTAACCCAACAGTCCGAATTGCTGGATTCCATGAACAGGCAGATTCACCTAACCTCTTCATTCCTCGATAACCTGCTGCTGTGGGCGCTTTCGCAAAAAAACGCGATCCCTTTCCATCCACAGGCTTGTGACCTGCATCAACTGATACAGGAAGTTACCAGTCTGCTCAGCGAAAACGCGAGGCTGAAAGAGATCAAGTTTTCAGCGGATGGCATTGGTTATTGCCAGGTATCCGCCGACCGGAACATGCTGATCACGATTTTGAACAACCTGCTCTCGAATGCCATCAAGTTTTCCTATCCCGGCGGTAAAATATACATCAGCACAGTGAACGAAGAGGGCTGGTGCACGGTAAGCATTCGTGATGAGGGGACCGGAATTCCAGCCGGCCGGCTGGAAAGCCTTTTCAGCATCTCATCCAGGTACCGGGTTGCCGGGACAGCCCAGGAAAGCGGAACAGGAACGGGCTTGCTGCTGTGCAGGGAATTTGTAGAAAAACACGGAGGAAAAATTTGGGTTGAAAGCCGGGAAGGCCAGGGAAGCATTTTCTCTTTTACAATTCCGGAATACCAGAATGATAAAAATAACTGAACATAATCAGATGGATACCGAAAAGATTAAAATTTTACTGGTGGATGATTCCCGGATAATTCTGGACGGGCTGGCTTTCAATTTAGCGCAGCAAAATAATATGGTTATCTGCGGCAAGGCGCTTTCGGCCGGGGAGGCCTTGCAGTGCATCTCCCGTGAAATGCCGGATATAGTTTTGCTTGATATCTCGTTGCAGGATGAATCGGATGGTATTGAACTGCTGAAGGAGATTACTAAAGAATTCCCCGGCATCAAAGTGCTGATTTTTTCCCAGCAAAAAAATGTACAGTCCATTGTCGATTCAATCCGTAACGGGGCAAATGCCTACCTGTCGAAAGACTCAACGGTAGAGGAGATCGTTGATGCTATAGGCATCGCGGCCAAAGGCAAGGGCATATTTCTGGGTGAAACGATTCCGGCTGAAACGCTTCACCAGTGCTTTTCCGGGAAGCCTGAACGCCGTAATTTTGCCCCGTATCATCTGTCGGACCGCGAAATAGAAATTATCAGATGGCTTTCAAAAGGTTATCTGTCGAAGGAAATTGCGGAACTGGAACATATTAATGTCAGTACCGTTGAATCACACAAAGAAAATATCAAGAATAAACTTGGATTGAAATCCGTTGTTGAAGTGGTAGTTTTTGCCATCAAAACCGGGATCATTGCTCCTGATTGATTTTCCACCCAATCTTTCATATTAAGCCGTGAGCATCATACCGGAATTTAACTACAAATAGTAGTAAATTTCACTATTGACACCGGCTGATGCCTGTAAATACTTTTATACCAGGCTTATCCTTACCCAAATGCACAGACTTGGCTTTGAAGGTAATCGTGCAGTATTGCGTTACCGTCTGCTCGTCATTATTTCGTTCCTGATTATTCCGGCAGGGTTTGTATTTTATTGTATTTATATGAAAAGCCGTCCCGAGTTATCACGCAACCTTCTGGTTTCAGCCTTGTCAGGATTGGTTGTGTTTATTCTCCTGTTTTTTATTTTCGGACTCAACCGGATGCAGTAGCTTATCCCTGAAATTGAGGATCAGAATCCTGAGAAATGAGGATTGAAATAGAACTTGGCAGAACATATTTTTGACAAATAAATAATTGAACGGATAATCTCAAATTCATTCAACTGAAAACAAAAACCATTCTTTGGATCTTGGATATCCGGCAACTCACCAAAAAGCAATTTCTCGTTCACATTTGCAGATGAAGACGAAGTCTATAAGTGTGTGCGTAAATAAATACAGTTTACAGCCCTGTTATCCCGGTATCGAAAACACATCCGTTTACAAGTGCAGAGTCGGCACTATAAAACCAACATCCCGGCCATGAAAAAAATTGTTTACACATACGTCCTAGGCTGTTTTTTAGGTTTGGCAGGTACTTCTGCCTATGGACAAGTTCCTTACTGGGTTTGGGCCGAAGGGGCCATTGGTTCCGATGCAGGGTATTCCGTTGCAACAGATCCTTCCGGTAATATTTATATGGCAGGCAATTTCATGCACGATTCCATTACACTGGGATCTTTTACTTTGTATAACTCTTATTGGTTTAAGTCTGATCTTTTTCTTGCAAAATATAATGCAGATGGTGAGGTGCTGTGGGCTATAAGTGCCGGCGGAACCTTAGGTGAAGGGGCTACTTCGCTGGCTGTTGATTCGTGGGGCAATGTCTATATGACCGGATACTTTTCAAGCGACACCATCAGGTTCGGCAATCATTTCCTCAAAAATACTTATGTTGACTGGGATGATGTATTCCTTGTTAAATATAGCCCTGAGGGTGAAGCGTTGTGGCTGGTTGGTGCAGGCGGACATACGCATGACGATGGCAATGCGGTTGCTGTGGATGCTTCAGGGAATGTATATATAGCAGGATCTTTTCAGTGGTCTATTGATTTCGGACCTGTGGTGCTACAGAACATTGATCATACAGGATATGGTTCGCGGGATATATTCCTTGCCAAGTACGATAGTGACGGCAACTTCAAATGGGCAACCAGCGCTCAGGGACTGGATTATGATGAACCAAGGTCACTGTCAGTTGATAATGGTGGTAATTTATATGTTACCGGTTATTTCAATAGCCGGTCCATTGCTTTTGATAATATTATTGTTCCCAACTATGATTCTGCCAGCCCCAACCAATATCTGCCCAGGGATATTTTTATAGCAAAATACAATACGAATGGTGATGCTGTCTGGGCAAAAGGCGCCGGTGGCTCCGATAATGATGACGCAAGGTCACTCGCCGTCAATAGTGATGAGGGTATTTATTTAACCGGTGATTTCGAAAGCCATTATATAAACTTCGATTCAATTATTCTTGCTAATTCCGATTCTAACTCCGCATACACCGATATATTTCTGGCGAAGTATAGCACCAGCGGTGATTTAGTCTGGGCTCAGATTGCTACCGGTTACAGTTGTGATTACGGATGCGCTGTCGCTATCGACTCAGGTGGTTCTGTTTACCAGGCCGGTTATTATTGTGGTGGCAGTCTTAATTTTGGTAACTTCTCGATTCAAAACCTGGGCTACCAACCTGTTTTTGTCACGAAGTACAGTCCTGAAGGAGAAGCATTATGGGCTATACAATCTTCGGGAAATTCATGGATTTATAACCTCTGCCTTGATATAACCGGTACCTCAAACCCTGATATATATGTTTCAGGCAGCCATGCCGGACAACTCTATTTTGGAAACGATACAATCGGTGATACGGGTTTTTTCGTTGCAAAATTAAACGAAAACGAAGTCTCGGGCATTAAGGAAGATATTGATAACCATCAAATTGCATTGTTTCCGAATCCGGCAGATGATTACCTTAATATTGAAAATGCAGGGAATACAAACCTGGAAATTTTCGATTTGCAAGGTAAGTTGATGTCAACCATCACGGTGGATAATTCCAGGACAACCCTCAACATCACAGGATTGCACCGGGGGATGTACTTGCTGAAATTCAATTACACTGATGGTTCGGTCGTTAAGAAATTCATCAAAAGATAACAAGCTGCGACAGTTCACTAATTAAAAACAACAATAACTCGCCAAACAAATGAAAACGACTGTAAAGATCATGTGTGCAATGCTACTGCTTGCATTCTCTTTTTCCTACATTGCCTGTGAGAAATCTGACTCGGGCTCAAACCTTAAAGTATTAACAGGCCCTTCAGGAGAAAATCAAACCATTGCAGCCAATATTGATGATAATGGTGTATTGACATTCAACGCTCAGATGCTGATGGC
>DAONEP010000093.1:0-7815 GCA_035403165.1 Bacteroidales bacterium
GGCATGATGACCAGGTCGTTGATATTGACATGAGCCGGCTGGCTGATGATCCACCAGATAGCTTCGGCAACATCGCCGGCTGTCAGCGGTTTGAATCCTTTATAAACGTTGGCGGCAGCCTGTTTGTCGCCTTTGAGCCGGACTTCCGAGAATTCAGTTTCAACAGCCCCGGGACATACCTGCGAAACCTTGATGCCATGCTGGAGCATATCCACGCGCATGGCTTTGGTAAGGGCATTGACCGCAAATTTGGTCGCGCAGTAAACATTGCCTTTGGGATACACTTCCTTACCGGCGATGGATCCGAGATTGATAATATGCCCCTTGCCCCGCTCAATCATTTTTGGCGCAACAAAGCGCGTGATGTACAGCAAGCCTTTGATGTTGGTATCGATCATCTGCTCCCAGTCATCAACAGAGCCTTCCTGCAACAGGTTCAGGCCGGCGGCAAGACCAGCGTTATTTATCAGCACATCAACGGCCTGCCACTCAGGCGACAGGGATGCCATAGCCTGTTCCACTTCTTTCCGTTTCCGGATATCAAAACAAAGCCATTGAACTTTTACCCCGAATTGTGAGGTTACTTCACCGGCAAGTTTTATTAACCTTTCCCGGCGGCGCCCGGTAATGATCAGGTTATACCCCTGTGAGGCAAGTTTACGGGCGGAAGCCTCACCGATACCGCTGGTGGCGCCGGTGATCAGAGCTAATTCAGACATAGTAATCAAACTTTATTGAACATTAAGAACACGCTGTCAGGCTTTTACTGAAAAGCCCGGCCGGAGTTGCCGCTTTGCAGATATTGCAAAGGATTCACAGGCAAAACTACCCATTTTTCACCATCCGGTCATCTGCTAAATTTCAACAATACCTGTTCATTTCCATTCCGTGGATGAAACGTTGCCTGCCATGTCATGATCACGGACAATCCTCAGGTCCCTCACGGGCTGTTTCGATCCGGGGTAACGCCTGCCTGTATCCACCTCCTCAAAAGGAGGTGAATAAAGTTAATTAAAGAAGTCTGCGAGAATTCCGGAGCCTCAGATAGCCAGAGAAAGGGCCAGCTCCGACATTTTTGTAAAGTTTTCCTGGCGTTCGAGGGGCGGAACATGTTCGCCGGTGAGAATATGATCGCTCACGGTCAGCAGCGACAAAGCATCCACGCCGTAACGCGATGCCAGCATATATAATCCTGCCGATTCCATCTCCACGGCAAGCGTTCCATACCGGCGCCAGATTTCATAAGCATCGGATTTCAGCGGGTCGTGATAAAACAAATCGCTCGATAGAATATTTCCGGCTTTGTAAGGAATTCCTTTTAAACCGGCCATCTCCACAGCCTTCTTTAATAAGTTGAAGGATGCTGTTGGAGCGAAAGTCATGCCCTCAAACTGCCTGGCAACGATCGATGAATCGGTGGAAGCGCTCACGGCAATGATCAGGTCGCGTACTTTTATGCTTTCCATGATTCCGCCGCAAGTGCCTACCCTGATTAGTGATTTCACGCCGTAATCATTGATCAGTTCGGTAACATAGATGGTAAGCGAAGGAAGCCCCATGCCCGTGCCCTGCACCGACACTTTCCGGCCACGGTAAAAACCCGTATAGCCAAGCATCCCCCTGATGTTGTTGTAACAAACGGCATCCTCCAGCAGATTTTCGGCGATATGCCTTGCACGCAAAGGATCGCCGGGCAACAGCACAAAGTCAGCGATTTCGCCGGTTTTGGCTTCAATATGTATGCTCATGAGTGTTCAGATAAAGGATACAAATATAAATAGATTCCTTGATTTTGTGCCGGATTTTACACTTCCCTAAATCCCGGAAATGTTCAAAAAGGCGGGCTTTCGTTAACCGGATGAATTACATCCGTTCCCAAATCCACTCCCTGGCATTCACCAATGCTTCGATCCAGGGCGAAACTTCATCGTTCCGCCTGTCTTCGGGATAATACGCCCATTGCCAGGGATGCATGGCCCTTTCGGGATGCGGCATGATAGCCAGGTGGCGGCCATCGTCCGATGCCACACAGGCGGCGTCGAACATTGATCCGTTGGGATTTCCCGGCAAGGTGGAATACGAATACTTTGCCGGAATGTTGTATCTGGATTCTTCATACGGGAACATAAACCTGCCTTCGCCATGCGCCACCCAGATGCCTAATCGCGTTCCTGCCAGCGACTTCAGCATCACCGAATTGTTTTCGAGAATATCGATGGTAAGGAACGACGATTCGTATTTGCCAGCGTTATGCAACAGCTTATGCTTCTTTTCGTGACCGGGATAAATGAGACCCAGTTCCGCCATCAACTGGCAGCCATTGCATACTCCGAGCGAAAGCGTATCCTCACGGGCATAAAATCGGTCGAGGGCTTCTTTGGCTTTCGGGTTGTAAAGAAAAGCTCCCGCCCAGCCCTTGGCAGAACCAAGCACATCGCTGTTGGCAAAGCCGCCCACAAACACGATGAAATTCACATCTTCGAGCGTTTCGCGGCCGGTGATAAGGTCCGTCATATGAACATCCTTCACATCGAAGCCTGCCAGATGCATGGCCCAGGCCATTTCGCGGTCGCCGTTCGAACCTTTTTCACGGATGATGGCAGCCGGAATCCCGGTACGGGTGCGGCGGTCCGGATCGATGCCGTATTGTTCACAGGTACCGGTGAAACTGCTGTTGAACCTGAACTTCCTTTCGGCTGTTGCATAATGACGAAAACGCTCAAGCGCAAAATCTTCCCCGCTTTGCTTCCTGTCGAGAAGATAAGAAGTACGGAACCAGTCGTCGCGCAATGCATCGATGCCAAACACCCATTCTTCGCCCGAATTAACGATCTTCACCTCCCGTCCGGCAACCGGTTTTCCGATTACCGAAAATTCAATACCCCTTTCATGAAGGAAAATGCTTACAAAATCCAGGTCGTTGGTTTGAATGACGACGGCAGGCTTTTCGCTGAACAACAGCCTTACAATATCCTTTTCGCCCAGGGCCGAAAGGTCGATGCCGAGGCCGAGCGTGTTGCGGCTGAAAGTCATTTCGAGCAATGTCGTGATCAAACCGCCGGCTGAAACATCATGCCCGGCCAGGATCATCTCTTTACCGATCAGTTCCTGGACCGCCGCAAAAGCCTTACGGAAGTATGCAGCATCATCCACGGTGGGCGTTGTCTTTCCTATCCGGTTCACGGCCTGTGCAAACGAACTGCCGCCCAATTCAAAGGCGCTTTTCGAGAAATCGATATAAACGAGCGAGGAGGTGAGCTGCTCTTTCAGCACCGGCGAGATTACTTTTCTGACATCGGTTACCTCCCCTGCCGCGGAAATGATAACGGTTCCCGGTGCCAGGACGACTTCCCCGCCGGGATATTTCTGCGTCATCGATAGCGAATCCTTGCCGGTGGGGATATTGATCCCCAATGCAATCGCGAAATCGCTGATGGCTTTCACCGCCGAATAAAGCCTGGCATCCTCGCCTTCGTTCCTGCAGGGCCACATCCAGTTGGCCGACAACGAAACGCCGTCAAGGCCCTGTTCGATGGGCGCCCAAACCAGGTTGGTCAGCGCTTCGGCAACCGACAGCACCGATCCTGCTGCTGCATCAATCATCCCGCTCACGGGAGCATGGCCGATGGAAGTGGCAATGCCTTTTGTCCCGGTATAATCCAGCGATACAACCCCGACATCATTCAAAGGCAACTGAAGCGGGCCGGCACACTGCTGACGGGCGATACGACCGGTAACCGAACGGTCCGCCTTATTGGTAAGCCAGTCTTTACAGGCAACCGCTTCGAGCTGCAGAACCCGGCTTACATATTGGTAAATATTCTCTTTATCGTAATCAACATCCCGGTACGCTTCCTGCTTCCGGACGTCGTGCATGATGGTTACCGGCGGTTTCCCGAAAAGATATTCCAGCCGGATATCGAGCGGTTTTTCACCGGTTTGGGGATTCACGATGCCGAATTGCATATCGCCGGTAATTTCCCCTACTTCGTACATGGGCGCGCGTTCACGGTCGGCGATGCGGCGCAGCAAGGCGGCATCTTTCTCTTTGATGACCAGCCCCATGCGCTCCTGGCTTTCATTACCGATGATTTCTTTAGCAGAAAGAGTCGGGTCGCCGACCGGCAATTTGGTAATGTCTATTTGTCCTCCCTGCTCTTCCACCAGTTCCGACAGCGAATTGAGATGCCCTCCGGCGCCATGATCGTGGACGGAGATGATAGGATTTGCATCGCTTTCGGCCAAAGCACGGATCGCGTTATAAACCCGTTTCTGCATTTCGGGATTTGAACGCTGAACGGCATTCAGTTCGATGGCGCTGTGATATTCGCCGGTGGCCACGCTCGACACGGCGCCGCCGCCCATACCGATGCGGTAATTATCGCCGCCCATAACCACCAGTTTATCGCCGGGCTGGGGATGTCCCTTCATGGCATCCTCTTTTCGGGCCGATCCGATGCCGCCGGCAAGCATGATCACCTTGTCGTAACCCGATTTTTTCAGGTTCTCGAAATGTTCGAAAGTAAGGACAGAGCCGCAGATGAGCGGCTGGCCGAATTTATTCCCGAAATCGCTGGCGCCGTTCGAAGCTTTGATCAGGATTTCTTCGGGGGTTTGATATAACCATTCGCGGGGTTCCGTTGCTTTTTCCCATTCATGCTCTTCAGCCGTCCTGGGATAGGAAGTCATGTAAACCGCCGTACCGGCGATGGGCAGCGAGCCCTTGCCGCCGGCCATCCGGTCGCGGATCTCGCCCCCGGAACCGGTAGCCGCCCCGTTAAAAGGCTCAACCGTGGTGGGGAAATTGTGCGTTTCGGCTTTCAGCGATATCACCGAGTCGATGTCTTTGACTTCGAAAACATCGGGCTTGTCCTGGGTTGCCGGGGCGAACTGCAATATAGAAGGCCCGTCGACGAACGCCACATTATCTTTATAAGCCGATACTATACGTCCGGGATGCTCCTTCGAGGTTTTTCTGATCAGATGAAAGAGGCTTTCAGGCTTTTCTTCCCCGTCGATGACGAATTTCCCGTTGAAGATCTTATGCCGGCAATGCTCCGAGTTTACCTGCGAAAAGCCAAAGACTTCGCTATCGGTAAGTTTGCGGCCCAGTTTACGGCTTACCTCATCCAGGTACCCGACTTCCTGTTCGCTCAGCGCCAGGCCTTCCTTCCGGTTATATTCGGCGATATCGCCGATATACATAACAGGTTCAGGTTCCTTATGGATTGTAAAAATTTCCTGGTCCAGCCCGTGATACATGCGCTGCAGCATATGGTCATACGGCGCTTTTTCACCGGCAACTTCGGTAAACTCTTCGATGCGCGCTATCCCCGATATTCCCATGTTTTGGGTGATCTCCACGGCATTGGTACTCCAGGGAGTGATCATTTCGCGCCGCGGGCCGACGAAAAACCCGGCTAATGTCTCCTGATCCACAAGCCGGGCTTCGCTGAAAAGCCATTCTAGTTTTGAAATATCATCGGGCTGTGAACCGCCGCTATACTGAACTGCATAAGCAGTTTTACCGGAACGGAAAAATTGGACCATAACTTTCATTTTCGATGCACAAAGATACTGAAACAAGAAGAATGAGAAGTTAAGCAAATATGATTCTATCAAACAGGTATGGCGTAGCTGTTTCTCTGTTTCCGGGCATCGTTTAGCAAGCCTCCCGATAAACTATTGAATTTCATTATTTTGGAAGTGTCAGGAAAAAGAATTACTTTTGCCGCAATTAATTCAATGATCTGCGCCATTGCACCACGAATATAAAGCTATAGCTTCCTGCGTTTTACAAAATCTGCAGATCTTCATCCTTTATCATTACCCACGTGAATTTTTCAGAATTTAATTTAAACCCGCAACTTCTGCGGGCAGCCGCCGAACTGGGCTTCGAAACACCTATGCCTGTACAGCAGGAAGTTATTCCTTTGTTCCTGGGCACCGACCGTGACCTTGTCGGGCTGGCCCAGACGGGAACCGGAAAAACCGCAGCCTTCGGGTTGCCGATCCTTCAGCTTATTTCGCCCGAAACAAAATCGGCCCAGGCGCTTATCCTGGCGCCCACCCGCGAACTGTGCATGCAAATAGCCGGCGACATCCGCGATTATGCGAAACACATGCCGAACATCCGCATTACCCCCATATACGGCGGCGCAGGATTCCAGGGTCAACTGAAAGAGCTTGCCGCCGGCCCCCAGGTAATCGTTGCCACCCCCGGGCGTATGCTCGATATGATTAAAAGGGGAAACATCAGGCTCGGCAATATCCGGTTCCTGGTGCTCGACGAAGCCGATGAGATGCTCAACATGGGCTTCGAAGAAGACGTGAGCGCCATCATCAGCAACACGCCGGCCACAAGGCGTACTTTCCTGTTCTCGGCAACCATGCCGGCTCAGGTGGAACAAATCGCCATGAAGTACATGAAGTCGCCCGAAACCGTCACTGTAGGCCAGCGCGGCAAAGGAGCGTCTACGGTAAAACATTTGTACCTGATTGCCCATGCCAGCGACCGTTACAAAGTACTGAAACGCATCGCCGACTATTATCCGAATATATATGGTATTGTTTTCTGCCGGACGCGTCAGGAAACGCAGGATATTGCCGATTCGCTGATCCGCGACGGATACAGCGCCGAAGCCCTTCATGGCGACCTGAGCCAGAGCCAGCGCGATTACGTGATGAACAAATTCAGGATAGGCCACCTCAGAATGCTGGTCGCCACCGATGTCGCCGCAAGGGGAATCGACGTTGAAGAACTGACGCATGTGATCAACTATAACCTTCCCGACGAACTCGAAGTGTATGTGCACCGGAGCGGGCGTACCGGCAGGGCCGGACGGGCGGGTATCAGCATATCCATCATCAACCTGAAGGAAAAACATAAGATCCGCCAGCTTGAAAAAGAGGTCGGGAAAGAATTCTCGCAGGTGAGGATACCCACAGGTCACCAGATTTGCGAGAAGCAACTGTACCATGTGATCGAGAAAATGGAAAATGTGGAGGTAAACGAGGAAGAAGTGGAAGAATTTTTACCGGTCATCTATAAGAAACTCAACTGGATGACGCAGGAAGAACTCATCAAACGCTTCGTTTCGGTAGAATTCAACCGTTTCCTGGATTATTACCGCGACGCCGGCGACCTGAACGTGGACGAGAGCAGGGATTCCCAGGGCTCAACAAAATTCGCCAGGGTTTTCATGAGCATTGGCCGTAAGGACGGGCTCATTCCCCCGCGGCTGATCGGTGTGATCAACGACTTCACCGGCATCCGGGATATGAAAATCGGCAAGATAGAGATCGGCGATACTTTTTCATTCGTTGAAATCGAGAGCCGTTATACCGATCAGTTCATGCAGGCTTTTAAAGGCAAGTTTTACAACAACAGGCCGGTAAGGGTCGACGAAGCCGAAGGGCAGCATAAAAAGAGAAGGACCGGCGAAAAACCGCGAGAAGAGACTAAATCCGGGCCTGATAACAATACGGCCTTTTCAAACAAGGATAGAAGGAAAAAGTGGAAAACCGAAAGCGACCCTTATTTCGGCGACAAAAACCCGAAAGAAGGGAGAAGGAAGAAGAGGTTTTAATTGGTAAATGAAAGGATTAGGTAAAAACAACAAGGCTTTCGCAGATAACGGAAGCCTTTTTGTTTTATCGGAGTGGTCAGACGCGAGCTGACGGCCATCCTGCTCCCCACCGGGATAGGTCAGCAAACTACTTACACCTGTGCTCCCCGCTCGCGCGCGTTTACCTTCGGTGAGATCGCTTCGCTAAGTTACAACGCGTGTAGGGTATCTTTCTTTATTATTTTAC
>DAONEP010000094.1:0-7802 GCA_035403165.1 Bacteroidales bacterium
ATTCGTAATTGACATTCGTGGAATTCGTGGTTCGTTGTTCGTGGGCAGGGTTTCAGTGTTTCAGTGTTGCAGTGTTTCAATGTTTCAGTGTTTCAGTCCTGCCTGCCTTGCGCAAGGCTGTGGGAGGGGGCAGGGTTTCAGAGTTCTGCCTTTTGCGTTTTGTGTCCCTCGTTCTCCGTTCTTCGTTCTCCGCGATCCCTATTCCTTTGACCCTGCCATCTCACCCAAAGCCCTGCGCAAGGCAGGTAAACTTTGACCTTAGACTTTTGACTTTTGACTTTTGCTTTTAGCCATTAGCCTGCCAACTCACACACTATCTAACCCAGGTAAACTTTTAGCTTTTACGTTGTGCGTATTGTGTTTTGCGTTTTGAGGTTTCCGTTTCCCCTTCTTCATTCTCCGTTCTCCGTTCTCCGTTCTCCTTGCTCCCTGCTCCCAGCCATATGACTTTTACCTTTCCCTCCGCCAGTCATGCTAAAATCAGCCTAAGCCCTCTTCCCTGCCTTCATTTTTCAACCTGCGGGCAAAGCTAATCAAATCGGGGAAAGAAAAATCGGCCATTTCCGAACATTTACGTATCTCATTGACGTCGTCCGAAATAAGAACGGTCGTCATACCCAACCGCTTGCCAAACAACATATCCGAAGCCGTATCGCCGGCCATTACACTCTGATGCAACTTTAATCCGGCAAGGTCTTTCCTCGCCTTTAGCCCCATCCCCACAGCCGGTTTTCGTGAAAAACTCCGGGAATCCTTCAGGTCGGGACAGTAGTATATCTTATCAATTCGTCCGCCGCAATTTTCAATTTCCCCGACCATTTTCTGATGAACCGACTCAAGGTCTCTTACGGACATGAGACCTTTCCCGATTCCCTGCTGGTTGGTGACAACCACGATATACCTGAAGACTTCCGAAAAGATTGATAAAGCTTCGGTTACGCCCGGCAAAAATTCAAAACCGGATGGTCCTTTCACATAATCATCAGGAATACGGCGGTTTATCACGCCATCCCTGTCAAGAAACAACGACCATCCGGAGGATATTTTCAGGGATTTTATCATAAGCGCATCAGTTCAGGAATTTCTTCACAGGCGCGACGGTAGTCGTCAGGAATACCGATATCAATAAAATATCCGTTGCTGTGATATCCGTAGATCATGGTTGAATGGCATTCCTGCTGAAAAAGGTCTTTTTCGAGTGAGAATGTTCCGGTCAGCGGATGCTCCGATAAATAATCCTTTTCAACCAGGTAGATACCGCCGTTGATCAGTCCCCGCCCGACGCCGGGCTGCTTTTCACTAAAGGAGGTGATCCGTCCGTCGGAGTTTATTGCCACCACCCCATACCTCCCGGCATTCTGGGCCTCATGCAGCGCGATGGTCACCAGCGCTTTCGACAGGTTATGCTGATGCAGCATTTCCGGAAGGTCAACATCAAAAAAAGTATCGCCGTTCAGCACAAAAACGCTTTCGGTAGCAGCAAGAGGAAGCGCCCTTTTCACGGCGCCGCCAGTTCCAAGCGGTTCATCTTCAATGGAATATTCAAGGGCGAGAGTTCCGTAACGATCCCCGAAATGCTCTTTTACAACATCGGCCAGATATCCCAGCGAGAGGATCACCCGTTGCAGACGATTGTTCTGCAGATAATTCAGCAGGTATTCCAGAAAAGGTTTTCCGGCTAAGGTTGCCATACATTTGGGCACTCCCGGAACCGCGTCCTGCAAACGCGTACCAAGTCCTCCGGCGAGAACTATGACATCTGGTTTTGACTGTCGCATGATATTTCCTGAATTATTTTCCCCTGGGGAATAAGGCCGATTCGACAAGCTGGCAGATGATATGTCCGATCATGATGTGCGACTCCTGGATACGCGGGGTATCGGTTGACGGCACATTTAAAAGGTAGCAACTGCTTTCCTGAAGCTTTCCTCCGGTTTTTCCGGTGAACGCTGCCGTTATCATTCCCTTTTCAAGGGCCTGTTTGAAAGCTTTGACGACGTTGGCCGAATTACCGGAAGTGGAAAACCCGATCAGCATGTCGCCTTTGCGCCCCATCCCTTTGACCATACGCGCATAAATTTCATCGAAGGAATAGTCGTTGGCAACGGCCGTGAGATAAGAGGTATTCACATGCAGGGCTTCGGCCGGTAAAGGGTCACGGTCGTAATAATACCTTCCCGAAAGTTCGGCTGCCAGATGCTGGGCGTCGGCGGCGCTTCCGCCGTTGCCGCAAAAAAGTACCTTACCGCCGTTCCTGAAACAGGTTACCATTTCACCGGCAACCTTTTCGATGGTTTCGATCAGGACAGGATCGTTGAGGATCTCATTCTTGACGCTGACCGACTGCCTGATGGTATCTGTAATTAATTGTTTCATTTCTGTTCAAGTATTTTTCGGATGATTAAATCGTCCAGGTGCAAAGCCCGGATTTGGTAAAATCGAATTTCCTGGTTTCCCCGCCAAACGCCTTCAGGCTTTCAATCACTGCGTACCGCGTATTTCCCGGACAGTAGAACAACATAAATCCGCCGCCGCCGGCGCCCGAAATCTTGCCTCCGGTAGCGCCGTTTTTTAAAGCCGTATCATAAACACTGTCGATGAACGGGTTGGAGATTTCATCGGCCATCATCTTCTTGTAATGCCAGCCGTAATTCAGGATTTCGCCTATTTCGTCGAGGTTGCCGCGGAGCAAGGCTTCTTTCATCATAAGGGCCTGCTCTTTCATGCGGTGCATAGCCTCGATGGAAGTCTTGTTGCCATTCACGACATTCCGCTGCTGCGCTTCGATGATCCCTGCCGAAGCCCGGCTGGTGGCCGTGTAATACAGTACCAGGTTGTTCGCAAGCTCATCCAGGTATATCGGCTTGATCCGCAACGGATTCACAACCACTTTATCGTTTTCCGAAAACTCCATGTAGTTCACCCCGCCGAAGGTTGCCGAATACTGATCCTGCTTCCCGCCGGCCAGTCCCAGGTCGATGCGCTCAATTTCATAAGCCAGGTGAGCAATATCATAATCGCCCAGCGGCAATTTAAGCCATTCGGCGAATGCCCCGATGATGGCTACCGCCAGGGTCGAGGATGTTCCCAATCCCGAGCCCGGAGGCGCGTCGACGTTTGTGATGAGCTTAAACGACAGCGGTTTATGTACAAAATCGCGAATAATACGGTTATATACCCCGGCATGCAGTATGGCCTCTCCGTGGACCGGGATTTCTCCTGAAGAATCCAACTCCAGGCTGACACCCCTGTCGGGCAGATCCAGCCGTATTTTTCCGTCAGCAGCCGGTTCAATGCTGGCGGTGGCATACAGGTTCAGCGTCGCGTTGAGGATAGCGCCTCCATACATATCGCTGAAAGGGGAAACATCGGACCCCCCGCCTGCCAGGCTGATGCGCAACGGCGCTTTGCTGCGTATAATGGACATTTAATTCGACTTTATCCGGTTGAGTAAACCATCAATAATGCCAACAAAAGCATCCCATGAAAAACGCTTTTTCTCTTCGGCAATATTTTCAGAAAATTCTTTTTCCTTCCCGCCCTCAAAATATTTCAAGAGGGCTTCCGCTATTTCATCGCTGTCGGGATTTACAACAAAACCCACTTTACCATCAGGAACCGTTTCCGAAAGCCCTCCGACATTGGTGGTGATCATGGGTTTATTGAAATGATAGGCAACCTGCGTAATCCCGCTTTGCGTCGCTTCCCTGTAAGGCTGGGCAACTACATCGCTGGCGCAGAAATAATTAACGATTTCGTTATTGGGAATAAAACCATTGCGCAACTCTACATGTCCGGAGATGCCAAGATTCGCGATCAGGTCGAGGTATGGCTTCGGATCAACATAAAATTCTCCTGCGATGAGCAATTTCACAGGTAACTGCCTCAACCGGCTGTCGGCAAATGCTTTCAGCAAAAGGTCCAGTCCCTTGTATTCCCTGATAAATCCGAAGAACAGGATATATCCGCAATCGGGCGACAGCCCCAGACGTTGTTTTGCGACCTCTTTGGCCACCGGTTCTCCGAAATTATCATACAACGGGTGCGGCGTATAGCTTTTGGGCTTTTTACGATCAAGCTGCTGAAGGTCGCCCAGCACCGACCGCGACATCGAAACAAAGGCGTCGCAACGGTTCACAAAATACTTCGACAGCATTTTGCCCCCCGGCATTTTTTCGTGGGGGATGATGTTGTCGGTGATGGCAACCACCTTTGAATGCCTGTTTTTCCGGATGATGGAGGCAATGGTTCCCAGGCACGGAGCCATGAAGGGAATCCAGTACCGGATGATCACCAGGTCGGGATTGAGGTGACGGAGTTTTCGTCCGACTTTTATCCAGTTGAAAGGATTCACCGAATTGACCGCGACCTCTATTTCGAGGTTCTCGGGCGGCGCTTCGTCGGAATACTGTGATTTCCCCGGGAAAAGGATGGACGGATACTGAAGGCTGAAAGTATAGATCACAACGCGATCGCCCTTTTCCTGGAACGCCCGGGCCATTCTTTCGTTAAAGGTGCTTATGCCGCCGCCCCTGAAAGGATAGGCTGTGCCAAGGATGATGACATTTCGTGGTGTATCCATTGTAAAGCGGTTATCCGGTTTTCCGGAACCGGTTTATTTAATTTCTTTTTCAACGAGATAATGGTTGCGGTCGGGCGAACTTCTTGAAACAAGTTCGGCCAGAAAACCGGTCAGGAAAAGCATCGTGCCCAGGATCATGGCCAGCAGTCCGAAATAAAAGATAGGCCTGTCGGTCATACGGTAAGCTGAGAAAAACAGCCGCGCCCAGGCAAGGTAACCCGCAATTACGAACCCTATCAGGAACAGTATCGTACCAAGCGACCCGAAAAGGTGCATGGGCTTTTTCCCGAATTTCGAAACGAACATGATCGTCAGCAGGTCAAGGAAACCGTTGATAAACCGTTCCCATCCGAATTTAGTCACCCCGAATTTGCGCTTGCGGTGTTCCACCACCTTCTCCCCTATCTTCCGGAAACCGGCCCATTTGGCGATTACGGGAATATAGCGGTGCATTTCGCCATATACTTCAATGCTTTTGACAACCTCTAGGCGGTAGGCTTTCAACCCGCAGTTCATATCATGCAGCTTAATCCCCGACATCCGGCGGGTTGTGGCATTGTACAATTTCGACGGCAGGTTTTTGGCCAGTTTCGAATCGTAGCGTTTCTTTTTCCAGCCGGAGACCAGGTCGAAGCCATCCTTTGTAATCATGTCGTAAAGCGACGGGATTTCGTCGGGGCTATCCTGCAGATCAGCATCCATAGTAATGACCACTTTGCCCGATGCTGCCTGAAATCCCTGGTTGAGTGCAGCGGATTTGCCGTAATTGCGCCTGAATTTAATGCCCTTGAGGTTTGAATTTGCGGCATGCAGTTCCTCGACAACGGTCCATGAATTATCCGTACTGCCGTCATCCACGAGCAGCACCTCATAGGAAAAATTATTCTCCTTCATCACCCGTTCTATCCACTGACAGAGTTCGGGCAATGATTCTTCTTCGTTAAAAAGAGGTACTACGATTGAAATATCCATCATATCAGATTACTCCGCCTGTTTTCTGATCGTTAAACACATCCCTGTTTTTTTTCATAATGGCCCCAACTATGAGAGCAATCACGGCAGAAAATACCGAACTGATGAGAAACGACTTAAGGGTTTGTTTTAGTATCGGCAAATTTGCCTGTTGATCAGCTTTATCCAGATATGCTTGTATTTGTTCTTCACTCATACCTTTGGATGAGAAGTAATTTTCCATCCAATCTTTCTGGGCTTCCAGGATATTTTTCATGTACTCCGGATCAAAGAATTTCATGAAAAGGTAGGAATATACGGAAGATATGACTGCGGCTAAAACCAATGCAATCAGGCCGAATAAAAAGGCATCTCCAAAGGAAATAAAACCTCCCTGTGTTTTCCTGTACTTTTTCAATAAAATGACAAGAATAACCAGGCTTATCACAAGCCCGAGCCCTCCGATCAGGAATGGCTTGAACATGCCTACCGGCAGAATACCCAGTACATATTGCAGAAGAGAATACAGGATTCCGGCGCCGGCAATATATAAAGAGGCTATTACAGAAGCATTGAATAAAGCTTTTTTATCTTTCATGGCCGTTTATTTTTAGGTTAGATGCAAAGGTATAAAAGATGGCGGGAAATACTAAAAGCGTATTGCTAATTGTAATTTGGTTCCGAAAAATGTGTACTTTTGCAACGGGTAAGTCTTATACGACCAGCTCCTGTTGAACTCCCCCAGGTCAGGAATGAAGCAAGGGTAGACGGTTGTAGCGGTGCGATATAAGTAGCTTACCCTTCTTTTTTTATATCATTTAATATTGGTTAAGATGGTATCCGGATACATGATTTGATCGTAAATTTGCCGCAGGTTTTCAGGAAAAACATCCCGAAACCGGTTCTTCCCGAACCTGAAGATTCAGCATCTAAAATTGTCCCACCAAATAAAGTCCCTCATGAAATTTTTTATAGACACAGCCAATCTCGATCAAATCCGTGAAGCCCAGGCCCTTGGCATCCTCGACGGAGTTACTACCAATCCCAGCCTGATGGCGAAAGAAGGTATCAAAGGCAAAGACGCCATCCTGAAGCACTATATCGACATCTGTAATATTGTGGATGGCCCCGTGAGCGCCGAAGTAATTTCAACCGACTTTGACGGAATGATTACCGAAGCCGAAATTCTCTCTTCGCTCCATGAGAATATCGTGGTAAAAATTCCCATGATCAGGGACGGCATTAAAGCCATCCGATACCTTTCGGACAAAGGCATCCGCACAAACTGCACACTGGTATTTTCAGCCGGACAGGCTATCCTGGCAGCAAAAGCCGGCGCCACCTACGTTTCGCCGTTCATCGGGAGGATTGACGACTCCAGCGTTGACGGTCTCGACCTTATCGATCAGATCGTTACGATCTATAGAATTCATAATTTTGAAACCCGGGTCCTTGCCGCTTCCATCCGCAATACCCTCCACATTGTGAAATGTGCCGAACTGGGCGCCGATGTAGTCACCAGCCCGCTGGCCTCCATCCTGGGGCTTTTATACCATCCGCTCACCGATATCGGCCTGGCAAAATTCATCGAAGACTCAAAAAAAATGGGCCTCTGATTTTTCCCAATCCCAACCACCAGGAACTCCTTGACTATGCTAATACGCCTCTATCCCGAAAATCCAAGTGAACGGCAGGTCCGCATGATTGTGGAATGCCTCCGCGACGGAGGGATCATCATCTATCCGACCGATACGATTTACGGAATTGGCTGCGACATCTTCAAGGTAAAATCGGTGGAGCGTATCGCCGAATTAAGGGGGCTGAAACCCGGGAAGACGATGTTTTCGTTTATCTGCCATGATCTCAGCCAGTTGTCGGAATACACCAAACCGATCGACAATCATCTCTTCAAGGTCATGAAAGCAAACCTGCCGGGACCGTTTACATTTATCCTGAACGCCAACAACAACGTACCGCGGCATATTCAAAGCAAACGTAAAACGGTAGGCATCCGTATCCCCGATAACCAGATCCCCCTGGATATTGTTCGGGAACTGGGTAATCCCATCATGTCGACTTCGGTGCATGATGATGACGAGATCCTTGAATACACCACTGATCCCGAACTCATTTATGAAAAATACCGCGACCTGGTTGATATTGTGATCGATGGCGGCTATGGCGGTAATATTCCTTCCACAGTGGTTGACTGTACCGAGGACGACATCGTGGTTACGCGTGAAGGAAAAGGGGAATTGGTTTACTGACA
>DAONEP010000095.1:0-7619 GCA_035403165.1 Bacteroidales bacterium
TCTGTAAAATCCATTCGTGTTTATTCGTGCTTCATTCGTGTTCATTCGTGGAGAACAAAAACCACGAATTACCCGAAACCATGCCGGGCATACGATGGATATTTCTCCGGCATCTCCATTACCTAATTATCGCCGGTAATTATCATACACCCTCCGGATCCCGTCATCCAGCTCAACGGTGTACTTCCACCCCAATTTTTCCAGTTTGCTCACGTCGAGGAGTTTCCTTGGCGTGCCGTCGGGTTTGGAAGCGTCGAAAGCGATTTTGCCATCAAAGCCGACAATCTTTTTCACCAGGTATGCCAGTTCCCTTATGGTGATCTCTTTTCCCGAGCCGATGTTGATATGGGTGTTCCTGATTTCGGGTGCGCTTTCTTTTGCCAGGTCGCTGAAATCAACATTTTCCATGACGAAGACGCAGGCGTCGGCCATGTCGCCCGACCAGAGGAATTCACGCAAGGGCGTGCCGGTGCCCCATAAAGTGAGCGTTGCAGTGTTGCCGGTCCCGGAGATGCCTTGCGAATTGAGAAACGCCGTCAGCGCCGCTTCCGGCGCGTCGTGGCGGATATCTTCCATCGGATGCCGGAGCAGGTCGGTGCGGATGGCGTCGATATTGCCCTGTTCAAGGCATTTTGCCAGGTGCATCTTCCGGATCATGGCCGGTAACACGTGCGACCGGCGGAGGTGAAAATTGTCGTTGAGGCCATATAGGTTGGTAGGCATCACGGCGAGATAGTTGGTGCCGTATTGAAGATTATAGGATTCTGTCATCCGGATACCGGCGATCTTGGCCAGGGCATAGGGCTCGTTGGTGTATTCCAGTTCGTCGGTGAGGAGATATTCTTCCTTAAGCGGTTGCGGCGCCAGCCGCGGATAGATGCAGGAACTGCCCAGGAACAGCAGTTTTTTCACCCCTGACGACCAGGAATTATGTATAACGTTATTCTGTATCTGGATGTTCTCGTAGATAAATTGAGCCCGGTACAGGCTGTTGGCCATGATACCGCCTACTTTGGCTGCCGCAAGGAATACATATTCGGGTTTTTCCTTTTCAAAGAAACTTTTAACCTTTTGTTGATCGGTCAGGTCCAGTTCCGAATGAGTACGAAGGATGAGGTTGTTGTAACCTTTTCCCTGCAAGGCGTTTACGATGGCGCTGCCTACGAGGCCTTTGTGGCCTGCGACGTATATTGAGGAGTTTTTATTCACGAGAGTCACGAATTGATGCTTTTAATTGTTGACTGCTTTTGGCTATTGGCTATTGGCTGCTGGCTAGAGGTTGTTGACGATTAGCGAATACTTAATTTTGGTTTTGATACAAGAAGTACCAATTATTTATTCTTTCTGAGTACTATTATGAGTTGATTAATTTGTTTTTGCAATTCATGCAGACTTTTTAGGATCACGTCAAGTTGATCGTTACTAAGATAATTCAGTTCATTTGCAATAATCATCTGGGTTTCAGTTTCAAAGGCTGAACCTATCGAAATTTCAAGGAAATGGGCAAATTCATTTTCTGATTTTCGTGATGAACCTTCTGCGATATTTGAGGCGATAGAAACAGAGGCCCTCTGTAACTGATGAGACAAGCCATAAACTTCTGATTTTGGGAATGTTTGAGTAACCTCATAGGTTTGAGCGGCAAAACAGATCGCACTTTTCCAGATATTAAGATTACGGAAATTTCTCATGATAAATACGAATTAAGGGTTATGTTGTTGGTTGTTTGGAGGGGCTAATGGGTTATGGGTGTTAGGTTTTGGCTGTCTGAGAGCTAAAGGCTAAAAGCCAAAGGCCAAAAGCTGATTGCCAAATTGTTTATTTGGGAATATTGATGTTACATATCCGGAAATTCGTAAAAAACCGGTTATTCAAAATAGTTATTCACCCTGAAGCCGCCATCCTTCAAATGTTTATCTTTTTTGGCCAGTTTCAGGTCCGATTGCATCATGTCCTGCACCAGTGAACGGAGGTCGTGCTCCGGTTGCCAGCCAAGCAGGTTATTTGCTTTTGAGGGATCGCCGAGCAGCAGTTCTACTTCTGTCGGGCGGAAATATGCTGGATCAACCTGGACGACTACCTTGCCGGCCGGCAGTTGATACTCACCGGTACATCCGGCCACAATTCCCCTTTCATTCAGGCCTTCCCCTTCAAAGCGGAGTTCAATTCCCAGCTCCGCGAAAGCCATACTGACGAATTGCCGTACTTCGGTGGTTTTCCCGGTTGCAATCACGAAATCGTCCGGTTTTTCATGCTGTAAAACCTTATACATGGCGCGGACATAATCCTTGGCGTGGCCCCAGTCGCGTTTGGCGGAGAGGTTGCCGAGGTACAGCTTTTCCTGCATTTGCAGGGCGATACGCGCTGCGGCCATGGTGATCTTGCGGGTGACGAACGTTTCGCCGCGTATGGGCGATTCATGGTTAAACAGGATGCCGTTGGATGCAAACAATCCGTATGCTTCACGATAGTTTACCGTGATCCAGTAGGCGTAAAGTTTCGCTACGGCATAAGGGCTGCGCGGATAAAAAGGAGTGCGTTCTGTTTGAGGCGTTTCCTGCACCAGGCCGTAAAGTTCGCTGGTTGAAGCCTGGTAGATGCGGGTTTTATCCTTCAATCCCAGGAGGCGCACGGCTTCGAGCAGGCGTAACGTTCCGAGGGCATCGGCGTTGGCGGTGTATTCAGGTGTGTCGAAGCTCACTTTTACGTGGCTCATAGCCGCCAGGTTATAAATTTCGTCAGGCTGAACCTCCTGCACAATACGGATAAGATTCGATGAATCGGTCATATCACCGTAATGAAGGATCAGATTCCTGTTTTCGGTATGCGGATCCTGGTACAGGTGGTCGATACGGTCGGTATTGAATAGGGAACTGCGGCGTTTAAGGCCGTGGACGGTATAGCCTTTTTTCAGCAGATATTCGGCGAGATAGGCGCCGTCCTGTCCTGTGATGCCGGTGATGAGTGCGGTTTTCATGGCGCTGGTTATTGGTTTTATCAATGAATTGTACGAATTACAACACAGATGATTACGAATTATACATCAGTGCTGTTCATAATAATGGTGTTGGTTCGTGATAAATTCCTGCGAATCCGGGGTTAATATTTAATCTGGTTTCTAATTTCATGCACTATTTCGATGCTTTGCCGGGCATCTTCCAAACCGAAGCCGTTTCCTTTAAAGATCTCTTCGTAACTCCGGGTATGCAGTTCGGTAAACCCTTCGCTGAATTCAACTTCTTCGCCGTCGACGGTGATAGAGCGGTAGGTCCTTTTTCCGGCGGCAACCGCCGATTCAGGAAGATAACCGGCGTTGATACTCAGGAACCAGTTAACACGGGCTTTCTCCAGCATCAGGAACCCCGAAGCGTGGTCCGGTTGGTGTTCTTTAACCTTGTTCTCTTTTACGTCGCCGAAAATCCAGGTGAGCATGTCGAAAAAATGGATCCCGATGTTGGTAGCGATACCGCCTGACTTCTGGATATCTCCTTTCCAGGAAACGTAATACCAGAGACCGCGGGATGTGATATACTTCAGGCTGACATCAAAGATTTTCCCGGACGGGGCGGCTGCTATTCTTTCTTTCAGGGCAATGATAACCGGGTGAAGGCGAAGCTGAAAAATGGTATTGATGCGTTTGCCGGTTTCTTTTTCGAGTTCTGCCAAAGCATCAAGGTTCCAGGGATTGAGTACCAGCGGTTTTTCGCAGATTGCATTGGCCTGGTTGCGTAATGCCAGGCGTATATGGGCATCATGAAGGTAATTCGGGGAGCAGATGGATACATAATCAATCTTTTGTCCGGGGCCTTTCCGTCGAAGTTTATCCAGGTGCCGGTCGAAACGTTCCGGTTCCGTGAAGAAGTTACATTCCGGGAAATAGCTGTCCATAATCCCGACGCCATCGTATTTGTCGAGGGCGGCGACAAGTATATTGCCGGTATCTTTAATGGCCTTAAGGTGGCGTGGGGCGATATACCCGCCGGCTCCTATCAGTCCGAAATTAAAGGGTTGATCCATAGTTTTTGATTTTTAATGAAACAATTCCCTGCCGGAGCAATTCAGGAATCATACAAGGGTTCAAAGTTAGGATAAGTTTTATAAACATGGCTATGGGCATTGTTGTTGATTTTATTGCGGTTTGCCTGAAAACAGAGTATGGTTTTAGCTTTACATTTGCATAGTCATAAACAGGAACATGTCCGAACCCATAACGTCAGTTCAGAATCCGCGGATTAAAAATATCGTATTGCTGCAGTCGAAAAGCCGGGAAAGAAAGCTTCAGGACAGGATTGTCATTGAAGGATACCGGGAGATTTCGCGCGCCCTGGCTTCAGGGGTTGTTGTAAAAGAACTTTACTATTGTCCGGAATTAGATACCGGGAACCGGGTTGGGGAGGTGCAACAACATGCCGGACAAGCTGTTTTCTATGAAATAAGCAGGACTGTGTTTGAAAAGATTGCCTACCGGGAAGGTTCCGATGGACTGATAGCGCTGGCCCAACCAAAGTATCTTTCAACAGAAGATATTCAGGTGAAGGAAAATCTGTTGCTGATGATTCTCGAGTCGGTTGAAAAGCCCGGCAACCTGGGAGCTGTGATGCGTACCGCAGATGCAGCGGGCGTTGATGCGGTTATTGTTTGCGATCCGTTAAGCGATATTTATAATCCCAATGTGATCAGGTCAAGCGTGGGATGCGTGTTCACAGTTCCGGTTATTGCCGGTACCAACGAGGATATTTGGCAGTGGCTGACGAAAAACAGGATAAAGAGTTATGCAGCCGCCCTCACGGAGGAAGCGATTCCTTATGATACGGTTGATTATTCGGGACCTTCGGCAATTGTGCTGGGTACCGAGGCAACAGGCCTGAGCAGGAGCTGGCTGGAATTCAGTGACCGGCAGATCATCATCCCCATGCATGGCATCGCCGATTCACTGAATGTTTCAACTTCGGCAGCCATTATTATTTTTGAAGCGGTGAGGCAGAGGAAAATTTGAAAATTTGAAAATGTGGAAATTTGAAAATGAGAGAAAGGGATGTAGGCAAGCTAACAGCTAAGAGCCAATGGTAAGGCGAAAAGCGGAGGGCGGAGGGCAGGAGCAAGGAGTGAGGAGCGAAGGGGCAAGGGGCATGGAGCATGGAGCATTGAGCGAGGAGCCAAAGGCCAACAGCTAACAGTTTACCTGCTTGGGCAGGCAGTGCGTAAGACGGCAGGCTAATAGCTAAAGGCCAAGAGCCACGGGATAACTGCATGGGCGCTATCAATCGAAAAACACCCAGCTTATCCCGAACTTCAGCGACGCATCAGCCTGAGGATAACCGGGGACCATCATATACGTATATCCGAGAAGTCCTGCATTGGCATGCTGGTATTTGATGAAAATTCTGGCGCGTTTCACCTTGAAATTCAGAAAAACGTCTCCGTAAGGATAGTCGCCATATTTTTTCTCGTCCTGCAGGTAAAAAGAGCGTAAGACAGGATTGTATGCATTTGCGTAATAGAGGGTATTGTATCTTACATCGAAACCGATCTGGGCTTTAAGGGCCTTTTTAAACAAATCCATGTTGTAACAAACGGTTAGCCTTGCGGTAATGGCAGGCAAACTCAGGATTGTATCCTTCGTGGTCTGCTGCCAGGTGGCATTGCTGCCGAATATCCAGTGACCGATTTTCAGGTCTTTTGAAAAATTGAAGGAGACGAACATGAGTCCATCGTCGAGTTGCCGGGGCTGAGCCGTTTTATCCAGGTAAACAAAATTGGATACTCTGGTAGCTGTGGCAATCAAACGGAATCCTTTGATGTCAATGCCTGCCGTGCCGATCTGGTAGCTTTCTGCCTTGAAATCGTTATCCCATTTATAATGGTTGGAGAGGTAGCGCTGGTAAAAGTAATCGGGATGTATGAGGCCGTTGCTGGCCGACAGCCAAAGCCGGTACTCATTTTTCCGGCCGATATATTGGTAAAACTCTCCGCTCAGGTCGTAATCACCATTATTATAATCGCCCAGATAAATTTTTCCGGAAGCCGTGAAAAACGTTTTTCCGGCTATGATGCCCCTGAGGGTGCCGAAGGGTACCAGATGGGTGAATGTGCTGGTCAAAGAATCGTTGACAATACGGTCGTTCAGGTGTTTGATCCCAAACGCGTATTGTAACGGAAATTCTTTTCCGGAGGTATCGGGTTCAATATTTGAATATACCAGGCTGTTTTCAAAATGTATCTGAGCGGCAGTATCATAAGTAGTTAATGAATCGAGAAAGATGGCCGGATAATACTGAACATCAGGATCAATATCTTCATAAACGGCTGAATTACGGCTATACCGGAAAGTATATACAAATCTTCCGGCATCGAAGCGACGCGTTTTAACCGGTTGCCCGAGGCTGTCTGCTTCTTTAGCCTGTGATTTCTGCAGATTGAAATATTGTTGAAGTAAAAATCCGCTGCTTTTACCCCGGTTCATGGCTTCATCCAGGTTAACCAGAAAGGTTTGGCGTTTGCTGTCGGTATTGTTTGTAAATACGCTGTCGTATGCCAGTCCGCCGTTTTCATATACTCTGAAACGGTCGTTCAGGTATGTGCCGACGACGCCATAGCGTTTCGAAGGCGTAAAATAGCTTGCATTTAGAGTTACTCCTGAATAAAACGAGCGTTGCCGTAAATAGATGCCGGGTGCATTGGCAAAACGGGCGTTCAGCGACAGTGTAAGCCCTTTCCTCACCTGTTGACTGTGAGTAACCACAAGCCGCTGTTCTTTCGAACTTCCCATCACATAATCGAGCCGTGAATAAGGGGAATCGGATATATAAAAACGCGTACTGTCGAAGGAAAAACGGTATGGCGCAAAATTGCGTAGCCAAAGGTCGAACGACGGGACAGTACAGAACCGATAGGAGAGGGGAGAAGAGGCACTTCCGGGATTGCCCAGGCTTGCATACATACTTTCGCCCTGCTGAACGGCATCATAATCCTGCAGTTTATATAAGGAGGAAGAAATCTTTTTCAGTGTGTACGACCCTTGTGGATTTTGGTAAAAGTAACATACAAAAGCAGAATCGGGGCTCGGTTTTTCTTTGCTGGTTCCCTGTTTTGAGTCCTGGCCGGTATTCGCAGGCATCTGTCCCTGGGCATACACGGCGGGTAACTTTGCTGTGATGAGAGACAGCAGGAACAGAAGTGGAAGGCATTTCAGTGTTAAACGGATTTTCATATAATTTGCAAAAATACCGAAAATAGGGATATAGCGAAGGTGTTTAAGGTGGCTTTCATGAGATGAATCAGAAATTGGGTAGCGATAAAGGAGAGAGCAACAACGCGATGGATCAGGGAACGATGAAATGAAGGACGTGAAAGTCGTGAAGAGGTAAAATAAAAAATCTTGTCGAGAGGAAAAGGGTTTAGGAAAGGGGGTGGCGACATACTCTCTCCGTCCGGCTCCGACGGAAGTATCATCTGCGCTGACGGACTTATGCTGGTTGAATTCAGTATTGGAAAGGGTAGAGGGAGTGGTCAGAAAAATCGGTAAGGGATAAAAACAAAAAAACCCTGTCGGTAAGGACAGGGTTTAGGAAAGGGGGCGGCGACATACTCTCCCGGGGTTAACCAGTACCATCTGCGCG
>DAONEP010000096.1:0-7547 GCA_035403165.1 Bacteroidales bacterium
CGCAACCCATACTATCCACTTTTACCACCCACACATCCTGCGTGCCGGTATCGGGCAACACAGGGTTAACATAACCGCAGGCAATGTAGCCGTTGTCGGAGGCGGGTATGACATCATACAACATGTGTTCGCTATCGTTTCCGATCATAAGGCTGTATTGACGGTACCACAGACTGTCTCCGTCTGATGTTAATTTCATCATCCATCCTGTGTTTCTCGGGAAAGAAACCATTGTTTTTCCACAAAGGATGATTGAGCCATCTGCATCAACATATAGATTTCCCGGATAGGTAAAATGCTTGGGTTTGAGGTATCTCCTTTCCCAAATGATGGAACCATTATTATCCAGTTTAGTAACTTGGGGACTTTTATATGAATCGGACCCTGGATTATTCAACACTGCATAGGTACAATAAACAAGGATATTACCATCAGTTGATAATGCAAGCATATCTTGCGAATCACTATATTCGCTTCCCAGATTCTTTACCCACTCAAAATTGCCCAGGCTATCGGTTTTTATCACCAGGGGGTCACCGGTTTCGTCTGAAGGTGGCACATGGTAGTACTGAAAAGCGCCTATGGCATAACCGCCGTCGGTAGTGGATATTACGCTGTACCCTTGTACATCGCCCGGCAGGTTGGTATATACATGCTCCCAAAGCTTGTTGCCGGAAGTGTCGGTCTTGATAAGATAGGCATGGGCATTCATTATCTCTGTTGAATATTCAACCCAGGAACCTGTCATAATAATGCCACCATCCAGGGCAAAAGTCAGGTTTCTGAAAAGGTATGACGTGTCAAAAGGCGCAGATGTTTCACCATACTCTTTCTTCCAAAGTGTGTCAAACTCGCTATTATATTTTATTAGCAACCCCCTATCATATACCCAATTTGAAGTATATGACCTGGCAATGCCCGCACCAAAATATACATCTTCAGAGTATTTTAACAAAGAGCCGGAATATCCGGGTGAGTAACTATTATCGAAATCAGACATGTATTTTGACCATACAACCTCACCGAGCTTATTAAGTTTTGTCAAAGCCATGTTGTGCAGATTATTGTCTCCACCTGTAGCACCTGAAATAATATAACCATCCTCAACCTCAAGAATAGTCTTTGAATAATCCCAAGTATTGAAAGGATATAGGTTATAGCGATTGTTAAAATAAACCGCTTGAGCACTTCCTGATACTGGCGATAAGGTCATCAAGAATACGATAATTATTGTCAATCTTCTCCCAGCCCGCGCTTGTCTTCGGATGCGCGCGCAATCACTTCCCATCTGTATTTCTGTTGCTTTCATTTTCATTTCACCACCACTTTACTCCCCGCCACCGGTTTGCCCCGGTACACCAGCCGGAACTGGTACATGCCCGCCGGCAGGCGCGAAACGTCCGCCTGAACGGGTGCGCCTGTATGGATACTGCCTGCTGCAACGGCGATATCATCGCCCTCCCGCTGATCAGTTTCTCAGCGTCAATCTGTTTCTCCTTTTAGCGTATTCCCAACCTGCCTGCCGTAAAGGAGATGTCTCAGGGAAACATCCACAGACCGGATTTCGCGGAGCGGGGTACAACAGGCTTAAGCCGTTCCGTTATCTTATTCCAATCTGTAGTCTGCCGTCTCATGCAAGGTCATGGACATGGTCATGCCCATTTGTCCGGATACGGCCATGGTCATTTCTTTTTCATTGGAGGAATGAACGGCTACCAGAATGCCATTTTCGCTCAGTAAAAGTTCTCCTTTTTCAGTACCTTCCGTTTCCTGGTACATTTTCACGCCCATGGTTTCTATATTGCCGGAAGAAGCCACAGTGCCTTCAAAACCAAACACATAGCACAGGATATCCTTTGGCGCCATCATGCGTCTTTCATAGACGTATTTCCTCGATATTTCCGTAATCGTGGGATTATTGTTCGCATCATAAGCCGTATCGATGGTCTTTACCAGGAAAGTGTCGCCCTTTGCAACCGGGTGTTCCGGAAGGCTCATGAACTGCAGCATGGTATTGACGGGTGTGACAGGCGCTCCCTGGATGATGACCGTTGAATCGGATCTCGTGATCCGCATTTTACCCTTTCCGGTAAGCGAGATGTCGCAGGTTTTCCCTTTATAGCTGTCGAACGACAGGACTGTATCGGTTTGCATCACTTTGGTGCGGGTTGAAAAATCTTCCCAGGTAAAAGTGCCCGTCATCACCCCTTTTTCATCTACATCGTTGATATTCAGGGTTCCCTGTTGGGTCAGCATTGTATTGCCTTTGTTTTCCTGCCCCATCATTTCCTGGATAAAAGAACTGTTGTTTGTTAAGGAATACCGGTAGCTCTTGCCTTTTTCATACCTGAATTCGGGGTTCAGGCTTTCCTGGCCCAATGCCGTTCCGGCTATTATCATACTGACAGATAGTGCGATAAGATTTTTTTTCGATATCATAATGGTTGAATTTGGTTGTTAATTTTTTGAGGTATTGAGTTTGTAATGTCGGCTCTCGTTGGCAATATGCCAGGCGGTAAGGTACACAAGGCGCGTGACGCGGGCGGCCTTTTCGTAATTAATTTTGTCAGGATTGTCGCCAACCTGGTGGTAATCCTTGTGGAGGCCTGTAAAGTAGAACATGAAGGGAATGCCCTTTTCGAAAAAGTTGTAATGATCGCTGCCTCCCATTACCGAATTATCGTCGATGAGCTTAAAACCGGTTTTCCGGTTTTCTTTTTTCGTGATGGCGGCAATATCCGGGCTGGTTGAAGCCCCGACAAGGTAAAGCGTCTTCGGGGAGTTTCGCCCGATCATGTCGAGGTTCAGCATAGCCACAGTCTTTTCCAGAGGCAGCAGCGGATGGGCCGTGTAAACAGCCGATCCGTAAAGCCCTTTTTCCTCGCCGGCAAACAGCAGAAAAAGCATGCTGCGCCTGGGCTTGTTTTTCGACATGGCAAATGCGCGCGCCAGGGCCATTACGCCCGAAGTGCCCGAGGCATTGTCGTCGGCGCCGTTGAAAATATTGTCTTCTCCGGTTTTTTTAAGATCGTTGATGCCGACATGATCGTAATGGGCCCCGATAACTACGATTTCGTTTTTGAGGACAGGATCGCTTCCTTCCAGATAGCCGACAACATTGACAACCTGGCGCTGGTCGTTACGGGCGTTTATTTTTAACCTGATTTCGACGCCCGGGAGCTGTAAAGGATGGGGGAAACGGCTTTTGTCAATACGGGTCTGGAGCGACCGCAAGCTGTCGATACTCCCGAAGATGCTTTTTATGGCTTCGGCCCCTATCTGAATGGCAGGGATGTCCTTGTTTTCGTTGTCGCATAAGGTATAAGGCGCGGCATCGGCAGGGAAATTCTTGGAGAGGGAGGGCCAGATGTAGCCGCGGGGTTTGAGCGACGGGTAGGCGCCGGGTTCCGAAACCACGAGCAGGGCCCCCGCTCCTTGTTTCTCCGCGGTTTCCTGTTTATAGATCACCCCGGAATACCGGGTTGGCTCCCGGCCTTCGAAAAATGATCCGCTGTCGTTGTCGCAGGGTTCGTGCCTGAAAACGAGGACGGCTTTGTTTTTAACATCCAGGCCGGCATAGTCATCGTACTGATATTCAGGGGCCGTGATGCCGTATCCGGCAAATACCGCTTCTCCGGTAAATACCTTGGAGTTTGATAAATAATAGGGAATAAAACCTGTTTTGAGCGGGATATCGGATATCTTTCCTTCTTTCACGATCTGCAGGTAACAACCGGTATCGAGATCGGTTTTGCAGAGATAAAACGGCTGGAAATAGTTGCCGTTGAGAGGGGCGACGTTGTTTGCCCTGAAGGTCCGGGCAATAAAGGCAGCCGCCGTATCAAGCCCCGGGCTTGGCGTGTTGCGGCCGGCAAGGGCATCGGAAGCCAGGAATCCGATATATTCCTTCATCAATGCCGGCGTGATGCTCTTCAGGGCATGTTTGTCCGGTTTCTGGGCGGGGGAATATCCCGGAACCATGAGGAGGGAGTAAAGCAGAAGAAAAAATAATGCTGATCGAAGGGTTTTCATTTATGGATGACGCTGTTTGCCGGTGTTATTTAACATTCAAAAATACGAAGAAAGGCGTTACCAGGCAGCCGGAATATTAATAACTATAATAATTTTGTTAATACTTGTTAAGCCTGATTGCTAAGCTCTGAATTAAGTTGCAAATTATTCATATTTCCTTAATTTCGCAGCATAATTCAGAATAACCCATTTAATAAATTATTCATGAAAAACTTCAGGAAACTGAATAACCTGCTTGGCTGGATAACCTTCGCCATAGCATCGGTTGTTTATTTACTGACCATCGAGCCAACGGCCAGTTGGTGGGATTGTGGTGAGTATATTTCAACAGCTTTTAAACTGCAGGTGGGGCATCCTCCCGGAGCGCCTTTGTTCCAGTTGATAGGCCGGTTTTTCTCATTGTTTGCTTTTGGCGATGTGACGAAGGTAGCCAAAATGGTAAACATCATGTCGGCCTTTTCGAGCAGCTTTACCATTCTTTTCCTGTTCTGGACCATCACCATGCTGGGCCTTAAGTTAGTGAACGAAGAGGAAATGACGGCAGGGCAGGGCTTAGCCATTCTCGGAAGCGGTCTGGTAGGCGCTTTGGCTTATACTTTCACTGATTCGTTCTGGTTTTCGGCCGTTGAAGGCGAAGTTTATGCCATGTCGTCCTTCTTTACCGCCATCGTGTTCTGGGCGATCCTGAAATGGGACCGTGTGCACGACCAGCCCCACGCTTTGCGGTGGATATTGCTGATTGCGTTTCTGGTAGGACTATCAATTGGCGTTCACCTTCTGAACCTGCTGACCATTCCGGCAATCGGGCTGGTTATCTACTTCAGGAAATATAAAGCGAACTGGAAAGGCATTGTATATACGCTGATCATTTCATTTTTTGTGCTGGCGTTTATCATGTGGTGGCTGATACCCTGGACGGTAGCGCTTGCGGGCAAATATGAAATCGCTTTTGTGAATAACCTTGGCTTGCCTTTCAATACCGGGACGATCTTTTATTTTGTCCTGCTGATCGGAACCTTAGTATGGGGCGTCAGGTTTACCTACCGCGATAATCACACGATTGCTGAATATATTGTTGGCGGGGCGATGCTGTTGCTGCTTTCCATCTTTTCATGGATCAGTTTCCTTGCTTTCCTTGCAGTGGTTGGCGCCTATCTTTGGTACAGGCAAAGTTCGACTGCCGGAAGTAAAAGGAACCAGTTACGTTCGCTTGTCAATACGGGAATACTCAGCATTGCTTTCATGCTGATCGGCTATTCATCATTTTTTATGCTGGTTATCAGGGCCAATGCCAATACGCCTATCAATGAAAACGATCCGAGCGATGCCGTCAGCCTTCTTTCGTATCTGAACAGGGAACAATACGGCTCATGGCCCATTTTCTACGGCCAGTACTACAATGCGCCCCTCGATCCCCAGCATCCGATGAAAGACGGTTCGCCTATTTATGTGAAGGATCTGAAAACCGGCAAGTATAAAATTACGGATGACCGGAAGAATTCCATCTACAATTACGATAAAAGGTTCTGTACCTTATTCCCCCGTATGTGGAGTTCGGACGAAAGCCGCCGGCATCCCCAGAACTATAAAAGCTGGGCTAAAATCAAGGGCGTTCCTATTACCGCCACGGATGATGAAGGAAAGACGCAAACGATAATGAAACCCACTTTCGGGGAGAACCTTCGTTTCTTCTTCAGATACCAGATCGGTCATATGTATATGCGCTATTTTATGTGGAATTTCTCCGGAAGGCAGAACGACATTGAAGGACATGGCGGTATACGTTACGGGAACTGGATTTCCGGAATTCCTTTCATCGATAATGCGCGCCTCGGAGATCAGACGGATCTGCCCGACAGCATGGACAACCGGGCCAGAAACAAGTTCTATATGCTGCCGCTGATACTGGGGATGATCGGGATGATTTACCATTTTTCGAAACGTTCCGATGGGGCATTGCTGGTCTTGCTGTTATTTTTCATGACAGGCATTGCTATTGTGATGTACCTTAACATTACCCCTCAACAGCCGCGTGAACGGGACTATGCGTTTGCCGGGTCGTTTTACGCGTTCGCGATATGGATAGGATTGGGCGTTATGGCAATATGGGATTCGCTTCGCAAGATTAAGAGCAAGTGGATGGCCGTTGTCATAACCCTGGTTTGCCTGTTGCTGGTTCCCGGAATAATGGCCAAAGAAGGATGGGACGACCATGACCGTTCAGGGAAATATGCCTGCCGCGATTTTGCCGCAAACTACCTGAATTCGTGTGCCCCCAACGCCATCCTGATTACAAACGGCGATAATGATACCTTCCCGCTCTGGTACGCCCAGGAAGTTGAAGGCATCAGGACCGACGTGAGGGTTGTTAATTTCATGCTGGCATCCGGCGACTGGTACGTTCACCAGTTGAAAAGGAAAATCTATAATTCGGATCTGCTACCGATGACCCTCCGGTATGACCAGTACGATAAAGGCGTAAACGAAGGGGTCGTATACAGCGGCGGCTATAATGAGCGCATTGAATTACAGGAACTGATCGATTACATTGCAAGCGACGATCCTTCAACCAAGTACCAGTATGGCAACCGTCCGGTCAGTGTTTTCCCCACCAAGAAGGTAAAAATGACCGTTGATACCACAAACATGGTCAGGAATGGTATCGTGCCGAAAGAACTGGCAAATAAAATGGTCACCGAAATAGAATGGGATATCAAGGGGAATTATCTGTTCAAGAATGATTTGATGCTGCTTGATTTTCTCGCCAAAAACAATTTCAGGAGGCCGGTGTATTTTGCCAGCCCGTCGAGCCTCAGCGATGTCGTGAATGTGGATAAGTATTGTTTCCTTGATGGATTCGTTTATCGTTTCCTGCCCGTTAAAAACGATTCGCTTGATTATATTCCCGGACTTGGCAGTGTTAATTCAGAAGCATCGTATGATATCCTGATGAATAAATGCAAATGGGGAAATCTTGCCGATCCGAAGGTTTATGTTGACCGTGAAAGTTATCGCAACTCGCTGATGCCACGGCAGAATTTTGCCAGGCTGGCCCGGAAACTTTGCCAGGAAGGCAAGTATGATAAGGCTGTCAAGGTGTGCGATTATGTTCAGAAGGTGTTCCCGGATGATAAAATCCGCTTCGACTATTATATGATTCAGTTTATTGAATCATATTACATAGCAGGCGCTTTTGACAAAGGCAACAAGCTTGCCGAAAAACTCATCAGGACCTATGAGCAAAACACGGGTTATATATCCTCTCTTAGTCCGGAATTCAGGGCTAACTATGATGAAGACCTCAACCAGGCGTTTGCTTTCTTTGGAGCCATGCAGCAACTGGCCGATCAGTACAAGCAGGTTAAAATCAGCAAACAGGTTGAAACTTTCCTGAACAGAACTATGGGAAAATAGTCTGTATCGGAGATAAAACCCTGTATAATAAAAAGAGGCTGTCCGGAAAGGGAGGGCACTGAAAAAGTATCTCTTATTAAATTAATCCTTAGAAATAAGTT
>DAONEP010000097.1:0-7474 GCA_035403165.1 Bacteroidales bacterium
AGCCGGAGGCCGAAGAACCCGGGATCAGGTAGGTGCTGCCCTCGCAGATCTTATCGTCGGGGCCGGCATTGGCCACGGCAACGGGGTTTATTGTCAGCGTCATGGCGTCGGTGACGTCATCGCAGGGATGGAAAGCCAGCGAATGCAGCGTCAGCGTTACCGGGCCCGTTTCCCCGGGACCGGGGGTATACGAAGGCGTCAGCGTCGTGGCGCCGGTAAGCATCCCGGCGCCGTTGTGCGTCCAGTAATGCGTGGAATCGTATTGCGAGGCCGCCGTGGATACCGTGAAGGTGGCATTCTGGCATACCTGGCCGTCCTGCCCGGCATCGGCAACCGGATAAGGCGTGATATCCAGTATAGCTGTACTGACATCCGACGAAGAAGAGCAACTCAGGATTCCCTGAACAGTAAACGTCAGCGTCACAGGGCCTGTTTCGCCAGGACCAGGAGTATACATAGGTGTCAGCGTGTTAACACCTGACAAACTGCCGGTGCCATTTTCAGTCCAGCTATATCCGGAAAAATCTGATGCTACTGCGCCGTTTACGGTGAAACTATTACCCTGACAGATGATGCCTCCGGGTCCGGCATCGGAAAAGGGCTGTGGATTAATTATAATTTCAACGGAATCGACAGCCTGTTCAAAGTCACACGCTAAGTCCCCGTTTCCCGTAAGAATCAATACAACACTACCAAGAGCCACGTCACCCGCACCCGGCGTGTAAGTCGGATTCAGACTGGCTGAATTATTGAAAGTTCCATCACCACGGCTGGTCCAGGCAACTCCATCACAATGCAGTGCCGAAGCGTCTGTCAATGTGATTGTGTTCCCTTCACATATTGGGTTATCCATACCGGCATATACTGAAGGCAACGGGTTTACGGTAAGAATCAGCGTGTCGGACGCCTGTTGAGTGGAACATGTTCCGGTGCCCATCATATTAAGAATCAGCATGACGTCTCCTGACTCCCCCGAAGCCGGGGAATAAACAGGGCTCAATGTATTATTGCCTGACAGAGAGCCGGCGCCATTTTCTGTCCATGCGACTGAAGAAGGATCGTATGAAAAAGCCTGGCCGGAAAGGGTAAAGGTCTGAGACTGGCAAATTGCGGCATCGTTGCCTGCCAAAGCAACAGGAACAGGCTCGATTAAAAGATATGTACTATCGCTGTATAATTGCCCTGCACAGCCGCCGGTTCCTGCAACCGTAAATCTGAATTTTACCAGACCTGATTCTCCTGCGCCCGGCGTATATGTGGGCGTAAGCGAGGCTGCCCCGGAGAGTGTCCCGGTTCCGAAATGGGTCCATTGCTCTGAACCGGCAAGGTAGTTCATCGCGTTTCCGGTAAAACTATATGGCTGGGCATAGCAGGTTGTATCGTCAGGACCGGCGGAAACGGCCGGCGTGAGAACATTGACCACGGCTGAACCAGAAACTGAGGATGAGCACCCGTCGGATATCTGTACATTATAAACAGTGGTAATCAACGGATTTACCGTAATCGAGGCCGTAGTATCGCCCGTGTTCCATGCATAGTGGTAGGGTACTATCCCTCCCCCCGGAGATGCCGCGAGGTTAATAACCTGATTGCACATCACAGTGGTATCATCCGGTGAAACAAATGCAGCAAGGGGGGGGTAATCGTTGATGTTATAAGTAACGGTTTGCGTCTGAATCCCACTGCAGGTTACATTGGAATAGCTTATTTCGATGGTTTCCGTTCCTTCCGTGATCCCATCATCCACCGGGACTATATTAACGGAAGCATTCTGGCTCCCTGCCGGGACAACAATGTATTCCGGAAGGCTATTGTAATCGACGCCATAGGTCGCAGTTCCTCCATAGGATAATGGAATCGTATCGTTGACGATGCCAATTTCGTCCAATCCAAAGGTGACCGAGGCATAATTACACCCTTCCACCGTGGTTGTATCCAGAGAAGGGACCGAATATACCGTGGAAATGTTTATCGGGATACTTGAGAAACTTGATTCTTCCAATAATACGCCGGATTGATACTGACCATCGGCAGCATTAGCTACAGCTAATTTAATATGATAGGTTGAACATGGGATTAAAACGACTGTCGCCTGAAGAACTGCCGAATATGCATTAAATACAAAATTCGGATCTGTAACCAAACCTTCAGGGCAGCCGTTACATTGACCATTCCCATTGTAGTTGGATTTGTAATATTCTGTGTTAGTGATGCAATTTATATTATTGATAGAGACAGGAATCGTTGTAGAAGGGATAAGGGCAATATTTGCTGAATTATTTGAATAAGGTCCGGATATCCCCGGGCCGCTTATAAAAAAACCAAACCCATCATTGTAAGAAGAAGCACATGGCGGAGCAAAATTGGCATATTCTTCCGAAGCAAAAATAAAATTAAAAGTCAGAAGGTCGCCCTGCGGAACAAAGTCAAATTCAAGGATGGATCCATTTTGAGTGGCTACGCCACAAATCGAATTCATATCCGGATCATTTTGAACCGCTGAAGTTCCTGAATTGTCCATTCCGTTGGTCGGATACTGGGGAATTGAGTTGGCATTCCCTGTTGCAAGAACTACACCTGAGGGAATGCCTATATTATTTGGACCTGAAAATGTTCCCCGCGAAACATTTCCTCCACCATATGTAACATTGCTGAATGTTACACCATTCCCAACCAACGTTTGTACCAGTTGTTCAGGAGTAGCCGATGTATTGATAACCATCTGGCAAAATGCCTTCATGGTAAACAATATCAGGATAATTAGTACAGCGCTTGGTTTGGCTAGGTTTTTCATGATGCAAAAACAGAAAATATCTCCGGAAGGAGAACTACAAGGACTAATCGTCTTTTAACTAAGAGTGAATTAACAAATGTAAAATATTATTTCTAAAGAAAATGGAAATTTCAGGTTTTCATAGATTTAAGTTATAGAGTAATTGACGACCTGCCTGATGTTAGTTAAATCGGTTTTATTTGCCGGCTGACAGATCAGAAGGATAAAAACGGATGGGCTTCGTCAGGTGGCTTTCGTCTGTTATATTGCTGATTCTTTTAGCCTCCTGCCAATATAGAAACCAGAAATTCTTTGAGTATTACTATCAGATTATTAGCCTTCTAAACATTCAAATATAGAACCCATTTTACAATCATGTGCTGCCCGGTTCATCATGACCAACGTTTTATTGTAACAGGAATTTCTGCCGGCCTGAGGCATCCTCCGAAAGGACTTTTTACCGATTCCTCATTTTTACAGCAGACCGCTCATCAGTTGGAAGACTGGATAAAACTTTTCCTGATCCAGATTTCATTATCATCAATTTTCCGGAGAAACACGTAGTTCTGCCTGATATAATCCGTTATGATGCGTAATCTGTCTTCGTTTTGAAATCCGTCAATGGAGCACGACCAGCTTTTGTTCCGGTATAAAATATACTTTACATTACCGTTGTGCAGATCCGCTGCGACCTCCTGCTGATAAAAATAGGGCAGTGCAAACCATACCACCGGAAACCGCGTCGGACAAGGCTTATCAATAAAATAATACCAACTGGCTTCGGAAGTCATGGTAAAGAAATATTCCCCATCAGCCAGGTTGGTTTTCAGGAAGTCAATAGTCGGCTCATAATAGTCCTGAATGAACCTTGAATCTTCAATTTTTACCGGAAAATTCTCGGTAATAAGATGATGTTTATATATACGACAGAGTCCTGCGGTTGTCAGTATTAAGGTTAGTGAAATAATCGCTGCTGCGGATATCTTTTTATCAAGGAATCCGGGATGACAGCGGCCCAGCAAAATGTATAAAAACAATATATAAGTCAGAGGCGAACTGTACATGGCATGCTCCCAATCGGACCGGCCCAGGGCATTTCTGAAAATTAAAACCGAAAGGAGAAGCAGGCTGATCCCGGTCAGGTATTTTTGCACAAAACTTCTGACCGCAACAGATACTCTGCTGTTCTGATGCAACTCCTGTAAAAATTTCAGCATCACCCAGAATGCGTTGAAAGCTATCAGGAAACATATAACCATAAAACCCGCTTTATTGATCCGGAATACCCTTCCATCCATGAATTCCTTATACCTCGGCATGATCCTGAATTCATAGTCTATAAACTCCCGGAAGTCGCCATGAAGAAATACTGACATCAGGATGACCGCCGATAAAATTCCCAGGAAGGATGATATCAGGTAATGAAAACGGTATCGGTTTTTTCGAAAAAAACACAGATATAAAACAGGGGAAATGACCATATAGCTAATCGACAGGTAAAGCCCCCTGTCTACTGAATATATGAATGAAGCGAAAGGTATAAAGGATAACAAGAAAGAAATGATGCTGAACCGGACGACAGGAGTTTTATCGTTGGCTACAGCGTCGTGGATGAGCGCAATGGTGATCAGGAATGAAAAGGTAGTTAAATCTCTGGGAATGACTAGCATGATATTCCGCGTCAAATGCGGGATCAGAAACTGAAAATCCGAACTTGTATGAAGCAATGCCACGATAATGAGGGTCAGAAAAGAGAGCCTGTAATTCTTTCTGTAGATTAATATTATAAAAATTGACATCAACCCGAATGCAATTATTTTGTTAATGGATTCAAGCGTCCGTACCGATCCTATGGATTTTCCAAACAGGTTGAAGGCCACTACGGAACGTAACGGATCCTGGAAAATGCCATGACAAAAGATGAAATCTTTGTATGGAACCTGTCCTGCCAGGTATGAAATCCCCGAACCTAACGATTCTCCTTCATGAAATGTATCGAATACACCTGATGAATGATATGTCGGGATGTTTAAAGCCAGCAGTATGGTGCATGCCATCAGGATTGCCGGGTAAATAATTTTCCTGACCGGACGCCCGGCAGTTGCCGGCGTATTAATTTCGGCGGTAACAGGGTAACGAAATGACAGGATGGAATTTAAATTTCTGAAATTCAACAGGTAAACGATGAACAGCAAAATGGAAGGTAATAAGATTAACAGCACAAAACGGACCAGGTTATTAGCCGGGTTATATTCCAGCAACGAATGTTGACTTATAATACCCCAGGGATTGGAAAAGGGCAGGGAAATTTTATCCCAAATTAGTAATCCCAGGTAAAATCCAATGATTAAGATGACAGATAAAGTCAGGTATCTCAGTATAAAGATTTTGCGTCGGTTCATAGCATTCCGGCTTTATTACTTTCAGGAAATCCTGTTTTGTTATTGAAAACTGATTATTAATATCATTCTTTGCTAAGCAAATTTTACGGTTCCTTTTTTAATCCGAAAGAAAATCGCTTCACGGATGAAACTGACTGTCAATAAACTTTATTTCCGGCCACATCGGGCTGTTTAGCTTTACCCGCGCATTTAAAGGGCCTTGAACTATGATTGGTAACAAGGAATACAGAAAACGAGAAAATCAGTAGGTAAATATACATCTATTATCTTACATTGCTGCCCATAAAATACAGGTTAATTATCTGAAGAACAAATCATACTCCAGCCCGCCGTTCAATCCGGAACCTTTTCCACCGGATATTATATTATTGTTAACGTTTGACTGTGCCGGGATCCAATAAGACCTTCATGTGCCGGAATAATAATTTATTAGACATGGAATTATTTTCAACTATTTTCCGAATGACAATGAATACATACAGAAAAAACGTGTGAAAAACATACGGTTTGCCGGAACTGCATCAGGGTTCGTGCCTTTTTATTTATTAGGTTTGCCGGCTTGGGATAGCAATCCGTTATTCCGGTTAATTTATTCAAAATCAACGGTTCTTATGAGTGGTTTTTTTGGTTGTACATTGAATACCGACTGTGTGAAAGACGTTTTTTACGGCACTGACTATCATTCACACCTTGGCACCAAGAGGGCCGGGATGGCTTTTATGCGGAACGGAAAAGTAATCCGGTCAATTCACAACCTTGAAAGCAATTATTTCAGGTCAAAATTTGAAGATGACCTGCCGAAATTTACGGGGTCAAAATCCGGGATCGGCGTCATCAGCGATACCGAGTCGCAACCACTCACCGTGAAATCGCACCTGGGCTTATACTCGCTGGTTACCGTCAGCAGGATCGATAATCTTCATGAATTGCTCGAAGATGTGTTGAACCATCAGGTACACTTCTCAGAAATGTCGGACTCGGAGACCAACCCGAGCGAGTTGGTTGCCATTCTGATCAATCAGGGCAATACTTTTGAAGAAGGCATCCGCAATGTACAGTCCCGGATCAAAGGTTCGTGTTCTATGCTTATCCTTACCGAAAAAGGCATCTATGCCGCCAGGGATAAATTTGGAAGGACGCCGATAATCATCGGCAAACATGAAAACGGATATGCCGCGGCGTCTGAAAGCTGTTCTTTCCCCAACCTTGATTATGTCATTGATAAATACCTGGAACCGGGCGAAGCGATCTTTATCACTCCTGAAGGGTATGAGCAACGGGTGGCCCCAAACAAAGAAATGCAGATTTGTTCATTTTTGTGGGTATATTACGGGTATCCCTCTTCCTGCTATGAAAACATCAATGTGGAAGAAACCAGGTATCGTACCGGAGCCGCCCTTGGCAGAAGAGACGTAGCCGATGACGACACCGAAGCCGATTTTGTGGCCGGCATCCCCGATTCGGGCGTAGGCCACGCTGTTGGATACAGCAACGCAAAGATGTTGCCGTATAAAAGGCCTTTTGTTAAATATACACCCACCTGGCCGAGAAGTTTTATGCCGCAGCACCAGAACCTTCGCGACCTGGTGGCTAAGATGAAGCTTCTGCCAAACGAAGCATTTACCAAAGATGCCAATGTTGTCTTCCTTGATGATTCCATCGTCAGGGGAACCCAACTTAAAGACAATGTTATCAAACTGCATCAGCATGGCGTAAAACAGGTACATATGCGTATTGCCTGTCCACCGCTGCTGTTTCCCTGTACCTTTTTAAATTTTTCTTCTTCACGATCAAATCTCGATCTCATTGCCCGGAAAGTAGCCGCTGAACTGGAAGGCACCAACGAGCCTTCCGATGAAGTCCTCATGGAATACGCCGATACGTCCACTGAAAAATACCGGAAGATGGTAGAAGAAATCAGGAAACGGCTTGACCTTACCTCCTTGAAATTCCAGTATCTCGACGACCTCGTGGAAGCTATCGGACTGCCGAAAGAGAGACTTTGCACCCATTGCTGGGATAATTCCAGCAAGCATTTTGAAAAGAAGGATTAGGCTGCATAGCTGGTTTTCAGTTTCCATTTTTATTAGGGGTTTTTCGTGCGCATTCGTGGAGAAACATAACCACGAATTTCACGAAACAGGCTGCGCCTGCAACACGAATTATCACGAAATGATTCCCGGGCTTCTGAACAATTATTTAGTGTTAATTCGTGATTCATTCGTGTCCATTCGTGGAGAAACATACCACGAATTACACGAAACAGGCTGCGCCGGGTCTGTTACGATAAATTCACATT
>DAONEP010000098.1:0-7227 GCA_035403165.1 Bacteroidales bacterium
TGGCTGAAGCTGCATGAGGAGAGAACAGGAAGTTGTACAGGCCGAAAAAAAACGACCGCCGGCGCATTCTTTACCGGGGATACCATCCGTAAAACCGGATAAATCTGCCGCCATAAAAGTGACAGATATAAAATTACGACATGTCATGATCATTGCCAAAAAAAATACGGAAGTAATCACTAGTGTCCGGGAAACACCAGAAAGTAATTGATAATCAAGCCCTGCCTCACCCCAACCCCTCTCCTGAAGGAGAGGGGCTTAATCAACACATGTTCAATATTTTATACAATCCATGGCTGTTTTATCCGGACAATAGTGGGAAGTAATAATGATCGGAAGGCGCAACAGATTGAAAAGAATATCAAAAGATTCTTATCTTTGCCAATTCTAAAAACTTTGGATGTTTAAATTGATTTCGGAGCGTGTGAAGTAATAACCCCCGGCTTTCTGCCCCGGGTTATACCTCTGTTCAACACCCGGCATTTCTGTGCCGGGCTGAATCTTTTTCCCATTACAATAACAAGCCGGAACATGGCAAAGGCATGGCGTCTTCAATCGTCATGGCCCCGGCAAAACAAATTTAAACACCATGAGTAACGAAACTAAATCAATTCACGAATTCGACTTCAGTTTAATCTGCGAATATTTCTCAGCCATTGAACGACAGGGACCCGGAAGCCCGGAAGTAACCGTTCAGGCGCTGGGCTTCATCGACAACCTGACCGATGAATCGCGCATTGCCGACCTCGGCTGCGGAACAGGCGGACAGACGATGGTGCTGGCGCAGCATGCGCCGGGACAAATTACAGGCATTGACCTGTTTCCTGCTTTTATAGACCTGTTTAACCTGAATGCCGCTAAACTCAATCTGAACGACAGGGTAAAAGGCATCATCGGTTCAATGGACAACCTTCCTTTTCAGGAGGAAGAATTAGACCTCATCTGGTCGGAAGGGGCCATCTATAACATCGGTTTCAAACGCGGCCTGAATGAATGGCGGAAATTCCTGAAAAAAGGAGGATATCTTGCCGTTACGGAGGCATCGTGGTTTACCGCGGAAAGGCCCGCCGAGATCGAAGAATTCTGGCATGATGCTTATCCGGAAATCGACACAATTCCCAACAAAGTCATGCAGATGCAAGACGCCGGATACATTCCCGTCTCTACCTTTATCCTGCCTGAAAACTGCTGGACTGAACATTTTTATGTCCTTCAGGCGGCAGCGCAGGAAACTTTCCTGAAGAAACATGCCGGCAACAAAGCCGCCGAAGACCTTGTAGCAAACGAACGGCATGAAGCCCGTTTGTACAACAGGTTTAAGGAGTATTACGGCTATGTGTTCTACATCGGAAAGAAGATTTAAACGATCATAGCGGAAGGATTGTCCCCGGTTTATCAGGGCAATCCTTCTCACTTTTTTAAAAGCCCGGCTTCCAGCCGGCTTTTTTTTTCAATGCATTTTAAATCAGCGAATAGATTATCAACACACCTAAAAGGGCCGAAGAAAACACTATCTCTTTCCGTTTCGCGGGATTATTCCTTGTCCTGAGAATGTTTATCAGCAGGATGACGGCGATAAAAGCTAAAAACAGGTAAACCGGAGGATAAGGCAGGAAAAATATCCCGACAACGGCCAAAAGGAATAATATGCTTTTAAAAAGAGCCCTTGCCGCCATTCCCATGGACCGGTAAACCGGTTTCCTGCGGTAACCAAACAGCAGGAAGGTCAGGGAAAAAATCCCCAGGAATAAAATTCCGTTAAGCATCAGAAACCGGTTCAGGATGCCTGTGAATAAGCCCTTCAACGAAAAGCTTTCCTCGTCATTATACTTGTCAAGGTCATGGGGATGAAGGACAGCGCCTTTCAGAAGGATTCCCGTTTCATGTAAACGGGCTGGCAGTTTTTCCAGGTCGCCGATGCTCTGAAAAAATCCGGAAGAATCGCGGCAGGCAACAAATTCATCAGCTTTGGCTTTGTCCACCCCGGGAAATGTCATCAGGTCCTCTGCCTGTGCTGTGTTCAGGTTCATGGTATAATAAGGAATGGAGCAGCCCCCGAATTGTGCCATCACCATCGGATTATGCCTGTGATCCGGGTTAAAGAGCCAGATTTCGGGAGCGGCATTCCCGGTAAAATCAAACCCGCACACCTGGCGATAGACATTCAGGATGATCTGTTTTTCGGAAGGATACTCCGTGATATAGCCCGAGATGAAAGCATCAAACAAGGACGCGCCCGGAGGTATACCTCTCAGATACTTGTAGATAACATTAAATTCTTTCATGAGCTGGTTTTGCACGGGCGATAAGGAAGAATCCTGCCGGTTGCAGTTTCCCGCATGGCTGATCATCAATTGTGTAAAAAACGCATTGATCACCCCTTCGTTCGACGAACACCCGGCGCTGCTCCTTGTCCCGCGTTTGTCCGGCAGCACACCGGCATTCCGGTAAAGCAACCTTTTTTCTACCGGGGAACCGTTCAGCGTCAGCGGCCAGAAACGGGCCGATCCGTCTAAAGACCAGGCGTACCGTTTATAATCTTCCAGGTCCTGGTACCACAGCAACATGGTAAGCCTGTACAAGCCCAATCTTCCGGGCCATCTGAAATCCCGGTCAAACCCTTTTATCCTGCTTCCGAGAAAGGATTTCAAACGCGTCGTATCCTTCCTCACCGCCCCGGAAATAGCCGGATTGGTTTCAAAAACCCTTGAAATATTTTCAAATGACTCGGCAAAGCCTTCGTTGAACGCCGTAAGATAATTAGTCGTTATGCTGAAATAATGCACATCGCTCGAAAAGCTTTCGATCTTTTCAGGATCTATCCCGGAAAACAGCCTGAAATAGAGATGGGCCTGTTCGTGGGGAAATATCTGCGTGACGGAGCCTAACCGCTTATAATTCTGATTCAGGTTCATGAGATCGACATAGGGCACGTTCCGTTTGTCGATCAGTTTCTTGCCCGTTTTCAGGAAAAATCCGTTCATCGGGAAGCCGCCCATCCTGCCGGAGGCCAGGAGGTACATCGGTTCCTTAACGGAAATAATTCCCTTCCCCGACAGATCGTTTTCGACAAGCTGATGCAGTGCGGCCATTTCCCTGAGAAAGCTGTTTTCAAGGAGTTCTTTCATCACCGCTGTCCCGGGATCGCCGGATGGCATAACCTCAAGAACCGGGAATCCTTTGAACTCTTTTCCCGAAGGTTTCAGAAGCACAATGGAGGAAACGGCAGCGGGATCATCCGGCACGACGGAATAAACAGGTCTGTTCAGTAAAAGTACGGTCAACGTTAAAAACGCAGCAATGCAAGTTGTAAATTTCATAGCCGTTAATCCAGAATGTATGTTGATAAGACTGGCATCAGAGGAAATGGTTACACCGGAAAGCCACATTTTGTTTAACGTATCCAATGCCTGATGCCGGTTACAACAATATTAAAAGGGCATCCATCCTCCCCGTTTATGGTTTCTGTCTGCAAAAAAAGCCTGTTGGTCTATTAACCTCAAACGGCGGTAGCAATCTGTTTACCTTTGCCGACGTTTTTGATTAAACTGCAAATTCTTTCCTGCGCCGCACCCTGTCACGATTTTTCTTACTATGCTCCGCCGGAAATAACACCAGGCAGTTACCCCGTCCCGGCAAAAAAACAATGTACAGGAATTACAGAACCGTTCATAACGTCACCCGATAAAATCAAACCAACTATCTGTACTTTCAACCAAAAACCAAATGTAATGAGAAGGCTGTTGCTGCTGACGAATTTCTTCCTTTGCATGATAATAATTCCCGGGTTGCGGGCCCAGGGACTTATAATCAGGCTGCACGACGGGACTGAAAACTCCCGGCTGATCACTTCGGTCCGGAAGCTCAGTTTCCCGGACAATAATCTCGTTGTTACTCCCAAAACAGGGTCGCCGGATACTTTTCCTCTCTCGGAAATTCAGAAAGTCTATTTCGGTGAAGTAGTTTCAGTGCCTGAGCCTTTATCGTCCGACAAGGAAAATCTCCACCTGTACCCGAATCCGTCTGATAAAGAAATCAGCATTCTCAACATTCCCGAAGGTACGTCGGCTGTATATATCTATAAGATGGACGGGCGGCTCGTCAGGCAGGCAACCGTCGCCTCAGGAACCGTAACCATCAATATTGAAGACCTCACAAGCGGTATTTACTTCCTGATTGCCGGCGACAGGACTGCTAAATTTATCAGGCTATGAAGAAACTTACCTTACTCGTGATCTGCCTGGTCAGCAGCCTGTTCCTGTCAGCACAGGAAAAGATGTATATCCACAAATCGGATAACATGACCCTTGGAGCGCTCATTTCGACGATCGACAGTATTTATTTCAGCAACGACGGGACCATAACCTATTTCCGGATCGACAGCAACCTGGTCCAGTATCCCACCGCCCAGATCGACAGTCTTTCGTTCGGGGACAATTCAAACACAATCTTTGTCACTTATAACACTTCAGGCGTATCCGTCATAAATCCGCTGGCTTTTGAAGGAGTGTCCGTTTCGGTTGAAGGCCAGCATGTCACGGTAAACTCAACCTCCGAAACCCAGGATATCAATTACAGCCTTTCAGGAACCACCCAAAACGGGATGTTCAAGATATACAGCGATAAAAGATTTAACCTGTTGCTGAATGGGGTAAGTATCACAAATCAGGATGGCCCTGCCATCAATGTTCAGTCGAAAAAGAAGACTTCGGTGGAACTTATCGCCGGCACCACCAATTATGTGACCGACGGGGCCACTTATGCGCCTCCGGCCATCAACGGCAACGGCGAAGAGGAAGACCAGAAAGGGACTTTTTTCAGCGAAGCCAAGCTGGTTTTCAGCGGGACCGGATCGCTCACCATCGAAGGAAATGGATCCGAACAGCATGCCTTATGCAGCGACGACCTCATTCAGGTCGACGGCGGGAATATAACCGTGACCAAAGCCGTTGTTGACGGCATACATGGCAAGGACGGCATTGAAATTACAGGCGGCGCCGTCAACGTGACCGCTTCGGGCGACGCTATCGACGGCGACGAAGCCTGTATCCTTATTTCCGGGGGAACCGTTACCACCAACAATACCCAGGCTGACGTGAAAGGCATTTCGTGCGACAGCACCCTCACCATCTCGGGAGGCACCCTCGACCTGACCATTTCCGGCGACCAGTCAAAAGCCATCCAAAGCAACCAGGCCATGACGCTGAGCGGCGGCTCCATTACCATTCACAACGCAGGAAATGTTGTGCTGGAAGCCTCAGGATCGGGCTTTGATCCGTCCTATCCTTCCTCCCTGAAATCGGATTCTTTAATTACCATCAGCGGGGCTGATATCACGATCACAAGTACCGGCAAAGGAGGGAAAGGCATCACGTCGAACACGGGAATTGCCATTTCGGGCGGGAACCTTACCATTACCAATTCCGGCAATGGCGAGCGATACAAGAATTCGTCAGGAGTGTATAAAGCTTATGTTGCTTCCTGCCTGAATTCCGACGGGTATATCGCCATTACCGGCGGAACAGTCACCACCACGAGTTCAGGATCGGGAGGCCGGGGCATTACCCCCGACGGCGCCCTGACCATCGGCAGCACAACTACATCGCCAACCGTCAGCATTACCACCACAGGAAGCGACGTATTTATTTCCGGATCGGGCAATAACGCAAGTTATGCTGAAGCAAAAGCCATTACCGGCAACGGCGATATCATTTTTGAAAGCGGGACCATCACCATCGCTTCGGCCGATGACGGCATCAAATCGGAGACCTCTGTTACCTTCAATAATGCCGACGTTACCATTTCCAATTCCTATGAAGGGATCGAAGCCCCTTTTATTACTGTGAACGGCGGAAGTGTTAAGTCGGCTGCCTCCGACGACAGCTTCAATGCCACTTTCGGAAACGGGGGTGAATTTGATGACGGGAGCCTGCTGAAAATACAGGGCGGAACCGTGGTCGCCAATGCCTCAACCGGCGACGGCCTCGACAGCAACGGCAGCATCATGATAACCGGAGGAACAACGATTGTTCACGGGCCCCAGTCGGCCCCCGAAGTTGGGATGGACTATAACGGGACCTGCAATGTCAACGGAGGATTTCTGGTTATCTCCGGAATAAATTCAAACATGACGCAGCCGCCAAGCCCCACCTCGTCACAGCATAGCGTACTGGCAAAAACAAACAATGCTTTGTCTTCCACGACGCTGTTTCATGTTCAGGATGATGCCGGCAACGACATTCTCACTTTTCAGCCCGCCCGCAACTATTCTTCCGTCATTTTCTCCACGTCTTCCCTGCAAACAGGCGTCACCTATTCCATTTATAAAGGCGGCACCTCTACCGGGACCAACAACAACGGCCTTTATACGGGAGGAACCTATTCCGGGGGCACTTTCAAGAAGTCGTTTACCATCAGCAATACCATTACGACGGTGACATTTTAGCCCGGGCAATTTTTTCCGCCGTCGATATGAAACCGGCCCTTACATGGAAAGGCTGTCCTGAAAAGGAGGCCTTTTCTGTTTTACCCATTTTCAGACGTGGCAGGGTATGCAGCCGGAAATCAATTCCCGTCACGGTCGCCTTCGCACAAAAGAGAAAGTAATCCCCGGCTTTGTTTGCGCGGTTTCATCAAGCCGGGGACCCTGGTTTTCTTTACGGCAGCCGAATCCAATAAAGTTTTTTCAGGCTAAAAAATAAATTTCCAATAATATATTGGTGACAGGAAATATATATACTATATTTACTTAAAAAACCGGAGGAAATATGCCTGGTATTACCGCAACTATCACTGCTTTTATCCTCACCATTCTCTTTCTCCTTGTTAAACCGGTTGTAGTGCGCGGTTATCCAAGGTCCGGAAGCAAAACGCTGCATCTCATTTCGGGTTTTTCACTCGTAAAATTATCAGGCGTTGTATTGTTCGGAGTGATGCCGTTCCTGGTTTTACTTTCGTCGGGTATTGATCCGGCGGCATACGGGCTTCAGAAAGGCAACAATGCCGGCTACTGGTATCTTTTTATTTGTTTGCCTTTGCTGATTGTTACCATCAGCGCTTTTGCCTCGCACAACAAGGAAACGCTGAACCTGTACCCTGATCTGAAATTCAGGACCTGGACGCCGGGCCGGCTGACTGTCCTGACGGCAGGATGGCTCCTCTATCTTGCCGCCTACGAATTCCTCTTCCGGGGATTTCTGTTTTTCTCCTGTTTTTACTCTTTCGGTT
>DAONEP010000099.1:0-7117 GCA_035403165.1 Bacteroidales bacterium
AACCACAATATAAAAAAAGCCACAGACCCAGAAACAACGGCTATGCCCCGATAATCCACGCCTTTTCAGGACCGCCTGGATTTTCAGGAAATTAATGAAATTATGTTATATTTGTTCAACGCTTAAAAATCAAACCATGAACAAGCTTTTTTCCGGAGCTTCGGCTATAGGCATAATCATTGTTGTGATAGGGGTTTTCTTTCTGGTCCGCAATATTTTTGACCTTGATATTCCTGTCTTTACGATTTTACTTTCCGCGGTTCTGATCGTAGGGGGCGTTTTTATGATAAGAGGAAGTTTCGCGCCAAAACACGACGCTCAGCATGTACAGTTTGGCGATACAAAATTTGCCTTTACGCCCGGGCAGCAACATTACAATGTACTTTTTGGTGAAGGCAGCCTGAACCTGAAAGGACAAAAGCCTGATTCAAATATCCCGCTGTCGGTGGAGTGTTCATTCGGGCAGTTCAGGATCATCGCCGACCGTGAAGTGCCTTTGAAAGTTAAGGGAAACGTATCGTTCGGCACCCTGCGGGGGCCGGATATGAAAACAGCATCTTTCGGGGAATATACCTATATGTCGCCTGATTATAACCCGGCGCAGCCTGGTTTTACAATCGATGTGCGGGTTTCATTCGGCGAAGTGGAGGTGTTTTATATCTAAACTGCCTTTCGGGGATTCTATCTGACAAACCGCAGGAAAGTTCCCAGAGGCAGCCTCTTTGAGAATTTATCGCTGAGATATAGTTCGCCGTATTCTTTATTCCCGGTTTTGCTGAAACAGGAATTGATCAGATTGTCGGCGACCAGTGCTGAGAACCCGATGGAGTACATATTGAGGATTAAAAAGGAGTTTTCAGGCTCCAGCAACTGGTTGCAGTGTTTGATCATCTCGGGTAAACCATCGTCGATTATCCATTTTTCACCTTCCGGTCCGCGGCCATAAGCCGGGGGATCGAGAATGATGCCCGAGTATTTGCTGCCGCGACGCACTTCACGCTGAACAAACTTCAGCGCGTCTTCAACAATCCAGCGGATGCCATCAAGACGGCTGAGTTCCATGTTTTCGCGCGCCCAGGTAACCACCGGCTTCACCGAATCAAGGTGCAGCACGTCGGCGCCGGCGGCCCTTGCCGCCAGCGATGCGCCGCCTGTATAGGCGAAAAGATTCAACACCCTGGGTGAAGGCTTCGGGAACGAACCGATGGTATTGAAGATAAAATCCCAGTTCTCGGCCTGCTCGGGGAAAACGCCTATATGCCGGAAAGCAGTAAGACCCAGTCGCATCCGCAGTTTCATTTCACCGTTGGCGTAACCGATTTCCCATTGCTCAGGCGTGCCTCTTTTCAGGATCCATTTTCCCTTTTCGGGATCATTCTTCTCTTTCCTGAATTCTGCATGTGACAGGCCCTGCCACTCTTCCCGCGACATCGAACGATCCCACAGGGCCTGGGGCTCGGGACGAATCAGGATAAATTTCCCGAAACGCTCGATTTTTTCCAACCCGCCCGAATCGATCAGTTCATAATCACGCCAGTGCCTGGGAGTAAGAAGTTGCATCATTTTGTTTTATGCTGGTCAGTTTATCAGAGCCTGCCGTCAACAAGGTCCCTGTCAATGGTGCCCTTAATATCGAACAGTACGGTATTTTCTTTTTTAAATTTCTTCAGGTCAAGTTGTTGGAATTCCCGGTGGGCCACGGCAAATACAATGGCATCATACGGCCGGTGCCCGTCAAGTGAAGGAAGCATCTCAACGCCGTATTCATGTTTTACTTCGTGCGGATCGGCCCAGGGATCGTAAACATCCACGTTACAGCCGAAGTCCTTTAGTTCATTGATCACGTCGATCACGCGGCTGTTGCGGATGTCGGGACAGTTTTCCTTAAAGGTGATCCCCAGCACAAGTACGCTGCTTCCGGCAATGGTATGTCCTTTATGGATCATGAGTTTGATGGTGCGGTTGGCCGAGTAAAAGCCCATATCGTCGTTAAGCCGCCGGCCGGCTAGGATGATCTCGGGGTTATACCCCAATTCCTGCGCCTTGTGCGTAAGGTAGTATGGATCGACGCCGATGCAGTGGCCGCCTACCAGGCCTGGCGAGAAGTGGAGAAAATTCCACTTGGTGCCGGCAGCCTGCAGCACTTCATGCGTATCAATGTTCAGTTTATTGAAAATCAATGCCAGCTCGTTCACAAAGGCGATGTTAATGTCGCGCTGCGAATTTTCAATTACCTTGGCGGCTTCGGCTACCTTGATGCTCGATGCCATGTGAGTGCCGGCAACAATAATTTTCCGGTACAGATCGTCTACCTTGCGGGCTACTTCAGGCGTGGAACCGGAGGTTACTTTCCTGATTTTTGTTACATTATGTTCCTTGTCGCCCGGATTGATACGTTCAGGAGAGTAACCGCAGTAAAAATCGGTATTGAATTTCAGCCCGCTGAATTTTTCAAGCACCGGCACGCATTCTTCTTCGGTAGCGCCGGGATATACAGTAGATTCATAAATGACGATATCGCCTTGCTTCAGCACCTTGCCTACTGTTTCAGAGGCTTTCACGAGGGGGGTAAGGTCGGGCCTTTTATACTTATCGATGGGCGTAGGAACGGTGACGATGAAGTAATTACAGTTACGGATGTCGTCCAGGTTATGGGTATAGGTGAGTTGAGTGGCGGAAGCAAGGTCTTCATCCGATGTCTCAAGGGTGCGGTCATGGCCTTTTTCAAGCTCCTTTATCCTTGATTCATTGATGTCGAAACCTTTAACAGGAAGTATTTTTCCGAATTCTACCGCCAAGGGTAATCCTACATATCCGAGCCCGATCAGGGCAATTTTAATGTCACTCATGCTAAAATAAGGTTAATGGCTTTTGGTCGTTTGAAAGAGTTTTTATGGTGTTCCTGGGTTTGCAGTTGCAAATGTAGCAAAGCAACCGGATCATTTTGATTTTTCCCTGTTTTGCGGGCTGAGATTGAAATTTTCAGGATGCCTGGCCACGGTATCCTTGTAATAAGCTTCAATGTCCTTTATATCATGATCATAATTCCCGGTAGGGTAGTACACAGGCCCCAACCCCACTGTTTTGTTCCCGTAATCCAGGATGCCAAAAACGAGCGGGACGCCGGCGTGTTCGGCCATAAGGTAAAAGCCCCGTTTCCAGTGACGGACAAGGCTTCGGGTACCTTCCGGTGTAATTGTCAATACGAGGTTTTCTTCTCTCCGGAATAATTCAACAACCTGTGGCACTACATTGCTGCTCCGCGTGCGGTCAACCGGAATTCCTCCCAAGGCCCTGGCGATTGGCCCCAATGGAAAGAAAAACGCCTCTTTCTTGATCAGATACCTTGCCTTGACCCCGATAGCCATATAACCGAAAAAACCGATAAAAAAATCCCAGTTGCTGGTGTGAGGGGCTACAACGACAACGCATTTCTTCATGTCAGGCGGCAGGTTGCCGCTCGTTTTCCATCCGAAAAGTTTAAGTAAGGAAAGAGCGAATTTTTTTTTCATTGCATTTTTAGATTGATCCGGAAGCCTTCAGGGATATAATTCTCCAACGAGAGGCAGGTGGCTGCAGAAAAGGCGATTCCGTAAGCGATTAATTTGTCCCACTGGGGCAGCGTCAGGTTTCCGGCGGATGATTCCGGTTGCTCAAATTGCAGCAGACCGTATATCAATCCTGATGTGAAATTGTCCCCGGCCCCTATGGTCGATATCGGGCTGATTATTTCAACAGGATATGATTTTCTGAACCGGGGCGTGAACAAAAGCACTTCTTTTTCTCCCTGGGTAATGATAATATACGGGCAGTATGATTTCAGGGAATCATAGATGTTTGCTGGATTGTCAGCGCCGGTCAGAAATGCGAAATCTTCGCACGAGCCTTTCACAAGATGGGAAAGGCTCATGTTTTCAATAAAAACCTCACGTATCGAGGGTAAATCAGCAAGGTGGTTTTTTCGAATGTTGGGATCGAAGATGATGAATGCACCTGATTCATTTGCTGACCTGACAATCTTTGCAACATGCCTGCGCCGGGCGGGTTTCACCGAATAAAACGATCCGAAAGCCAGGATATCGCCGGGGCCTGTTTCGGGAACAGTTGTCCGGGTTAATTCATCCGGTTGATGATGATAAAATGTGTAGGATGCGTTTTGGCTTTCATCCAGGAAGGCCAAAGCGACAGAGGTGTTGAAACGGTCGTCGTAGCGGATGGAGTGCTTTGATGAAACATGGTTTTTCTCAAGCGAATTTTCAATTATTTTTCCGGGAGCATCCTGCCCGAATTCACTGATGAATTCCACCTGACAGCCCATTCTTCCCAGTGCAACTGCCGTATTCAGCATGCTGCCGCCTGCAACAGAATTAACAGGGGCGCCGCTCCTGAAGAGGATGTCGAGTACCGTTTCGCCGAGTGTGAAAACGCGTCGCATAGTCCAGACTGTTGCCTGTAAGATTTTATCCGTCAAGCCCCAGGTCCAACTGGTCTCTCAGCGTTTTAATCAAGGGATTTTTTTCAGCCATTTGTTCAAATTTTTCCTTCTCGGAATAAGGCTTCTTTACCTCTGTTACCTGTTCGGAAACGGAGGTTTCGATGGAGATAAAGTCGTTCTTGAGTGAATTTTTAAGGTAGGTGATCAAATCCGTCTTGTTCCGGTTGAACTCGGCTTCGAGTACCCTGTTTTCGAGTTCCAGGTTCAGCACATTTCCTTCGCCTATGACGGGCAGGTGGCCGGTAAGAGCCGAATACAACAGCGTCGATTCTTCTTTTATTCCGGCGGCAAAGGTGTTCCATGATTCGGCAAGCTGCGAATCGGTGAATGACGAAGTCCGGTGATGGTCGGCTTCGGGTTTGGCTGCATTTTGATTGGCCTGGCTGATAGCCGATTTAATGGATAAGGATACGGGCATTACGGTGCGCGTTCCGGAAGGCTTGCCTGACGTAACTGTATGCAGTTCCTCGTCGGGAAGAGCAGAAGGCGGCGCGGGATTGTCTTCAGCGGGTTGCGGCTTTTCCCCGGTAGGTGTCGCCTGTGCCGGACTTTCTTCCGCTTTGGCGGGTTCGGTTGCGGGCGACGCAGGATAAACCGGTGTTTTTGCTTTTTCAGGTTCGGCAGGTTTAACAGGCTCCGGCGATGGCGGCGCGGCTGCGGCGGGCACGGTTGCAGCACCGGACTGAGAACTGCGATTAGCTCCGGTAAGCTGGCATAACTGGATCAGCATGACCTCTGCCAGCAACCTTTTATTGTTCGAAGTGCGGTAATTGACGTCGCTCTTGTTATTGATTTCAAGGGCGCTGATAATAAACTGGATGGGACATTGTTTGGTTTGGCTCAGATACCGGTTGCGGATGTTTTCGCTGGTTTCCATAAGCTTGGCGGTGGAGGCGTCGCGGCACATCAGCAGGTTGCGGAAATGATCGCCGAGGCCGGTGATGAAATGCTGTCCTTCAAATCCTTTGTCAATAATATCATTAAACAACAGGAGCGACTGCTGTATATCGCCGGCAAGCATGTAATCCGTCATCCTGAAATAATATTCATAATCAAGCACATTCAGGTTGTCGATCACCAGTTTGTAGGTAATGCTGTGATTCCCCAGGCTCACCATCTGGTCGAACATCGAAAGGGCGTCCCTCAGGGCGCCATCGGCTTTCTGAGCTATGATATGCAAGGCTTCCGGCTCGGCCGAAACGTTTTCGCTTTGAGCGACCCATGCAAGGTGTTTTGCGATATCATCCACTGTAATGCGCTTGAAATCAAATATCTGACAGCGCGAAAGGATGGTAGGGATGATCTTGTGCTTTTCGGTGGTAGCAAGGATGAACTTAGCGTATGCCGGAGGCTCTTCAAGGGTTTTCAGAAAGGCGTTGAAAGCAGCCTGCGACAGCATATGAACTTCATCGATGATGTATACCTTATATTTTCCCATCTGCGGCGGTATGCGCACCTGGTCGACCAGGTTCCGGATGTCGTCCACGCTGTTGTTCGAAGCGGCGTCGAGTTCGTTGATATTGAAAGAAGCCGATTGATTGAATGCTTTGCAGAAGTCGCATTCGTTGCATGGTTCCAGGTTTGGGCTAAGGTTCTGACAGTTGATGGTTTTGGCCAGGATACGGGCGCAGGTCGTTTTGCCTACACCCCGGGGACCGCAAAACAGGAAGGCCTGGGCGACCTGGTTATTGCGGATAGCATTCTTCAGGGTGCCTGTGATCGCCTGCTGACCTACAACAGAATCAAAAGTTACAGGCCTGTATTTTCGGGCTGAGACGACGAAATTTTCCATGCAAAGAAATTATCTTTCTAAAATTCAGTTGATTGATTTTTCAACGGGGGAATTCCCGTATCGTCAAAAGTACGATAAAACATTTTGTGAAAAAATATCCGGTCACGATTAAATTTGAACAGGGCAATTGAGCAAGGAATTTCCCCTTGATGTTTCTGCTCCGGCCGTCCTGAATCCTGATCGGCTCTTCTTTATTCGCAAACTGCCGATATTTCTCCTGCATTCCCCGAAAAGGTTGACCGGAATGTGAAGCCTTCCGATTTATCAATCCGGTTATTTATTTACAAACGGATGAAAGAAAATATATAACGCAATTAGCGATAATATTTTGTAAGTTTGAAATGTCAATACCGGCGTATTCTATTCATTGATACTTTTTTATGGCGATCGAAAATGAATTTCCTCCTTCCTGGCCTTGTTCATGCGATACCTGTGTAAGCTATTGCCGGCGCCCGGGCTGGTGGACGGTACGGGAAGCCGAAATGGCGGTTGCAGCGGGATATGCCGGCCGTATGATGCTGGAAATAGCCCCTGAATTGAATTTCGCGGTATTATCGCCGGCATTCAGGGGCAATGAGGGCAACTATGCGCTGGAACTATATGCTGCCGAAGGTTGCACCTTCCTGGTCAATAATCTTTGCGAGTTGTTCGGAACTGGGCTTCAGCCGCTTGAATGCCGGTACTGTCATCACGAGCGGGAAGGTATGGGCGAAAACTGCCACCAGGCTATTGAGGCGGAATGGAATACGGACGATGCTAAACGGCTCATCGTGCGGTGGGGCAACCTCACCGGTTTCTGGTTAAAACAGGGCATGGAAGTGCATGAAAAA
>DAONEP010000100.1:0-7038 GCA_035403165.1 Bacteroidales bacterium
TCATCCACGGCAACATAGTCGATGAGCACCAGGGGATCAAACAAGTCGAGAGCATTCTGTGTGCCATAAACCTTAAAATACTTCTCCCCTTTCCGCTTCTTGACCTTTACCATCAGCGGAAGTTCATTGAAGTATTCCTCAAGGGTGGGCAGTTGCACATACTGGTCGAGATAAAGGATTTCTGACGGTGTGCCGTAAAAAGGTTTCTCCACAACCTCAGCCTCTTCAGTAACAAAGGTTGTATCAGGTATAAATGCAGATTGTACCAGCGCATTGGCTGCTATCTGGTATGCAGTAACCTTTTCTGCTTCTGAAAGTTCGAAAGGAGGTGAAGGCAAATGAACCGGTTGAGTACAGAACTCGTTGTCGACTAATATTTTAGGTTCTTTGCCGGGTAGTTTAGCAGAACAGATAAACAAATCGCGCTTACCGATGTAATAAGGCAAAGAAAAATAGAATCCACCGGCTGAATCGGTGCGCGTAGCCATAAAGTCCCTGCCTTCTCCGATGATGGAGAGGTTTACGAGCGCTCCGCCAATTGGCACATTACCTTGCGCATCAAGCAGTTTTCCGGTGATAGTGATACCTCTGTTCTCAGAGTAGAATTGCTCTTTCACAAGTGGAATATCTGGCTGTGGCACAATTGTAAAAGCGGATGAACCTGCTTCAAAGGGTATAACAGCCAGGGACGAATTCTTTAGATCGCCGATCTCTGGTTCATTCCTGCTGACCTTCAAATGAACTGTGTCGCGGGTTTTATATATACTCTTATCTGTTGAAATATCAATTGTATGGTCATTATCACTACCGGTTTCCGGCACAACTGAATAGCCTGGAAGATTGTTAGTGCCTGAGGTTACCAGGACATCATTTTTTAATGGGTTGATTATTTTCAGTAAACTATAGCTATATGCTTCCGGGCCGTTATTACGCATAAATTTCGTGTATGCCCTGAAATAATAATACCCGGTCACAATTTCTTTAGGTATTGTGAGACATCCGGCTGATTGATGATCCTTTATCAGAAATTTGTTTCCTGTTGCCCGGTAACCTTCAGGAGTGATCAATTCACAATACAACACTGTGCTTTCCAATGATGATGAATCCCCGGTCATTTTCAGCAATTCAGCTGAAAACTGAATACTTTCTCCGACACAATATACTGAACGATCAGTACACACAATGATTTTTTCAATCGCAGAAGATTGTTTCGTACCCTGGCCAAACACTGAAATAGCGCAAAGCAACTGACAACAAAGAATAAAAAACTCAAACTTTCTCATTATTCCGGCCAAAAGTCAGGTTTAACGTTGGTTCCTCCTAATTCCAGGCAGTCCACACAATATGGACTTAACTGTACCAAATGATAGCCATTGATACCATCCATCAGGAATACAGGATATTCCATCGGATCGATCTCCCTTAGTCCTCGTTCAAGTCTCATCGGATCGCAGTAATCTGAAAAATCAAGTTCAAGATTCTCCACGTTCCTGATAAATATCCTTTTAGATTTTACCGACACAGCGCTAAAGTTCCCCATTACATCAATTTCGGGGTGTGTGAGGTTATGGAGATTCCCCTGTATTGAAACGGGTTGTTTTTCATATAGGTTGCCATCATTGCGCGTATTGTTCTTCAGTTGCTCCCAGTAGAAATAGGTAGCTTCGCTCAGCGCATACTGGTTAACAAGCAGGCTGTAACCATATGCCAGTTTTGTTGTTTTGTTATCCACAAAGTGTAACGGGAATTGCTTGTACCGGTTCTCAGCCAGGTTCATGGTCGATAAAGAATAAATATTTTCTATAAGCGACGTTCTCCAGCAAACCTTTCGGGAATAATCCGGTGGCCAGATATGATGAATCACTCCGTCGTACCACCACTCCCGGGGATAGCGGGCATGATATTCATAGGTTTCAATTGCCTCCCAGCGATAGAATCGGCTATCGGTTTCCTTTCCGTTAAGGTCAACATAGAACTGAATTCCATGTTCAAAAACTTCAGGGTCGTTGGTAGGAAGGTTCTGAAGGATGAAATAGACTGAATCAATCTCCGGACATTCCGGCATTTTATCGTAATCAGACTCAATGTCAGTGCCGTCAGGAATATGAATAATGACTTTGAATGATACGCCTGCTTTCAGGAATGCCGGGTCAATTATGGCAAAATAATCGCCGTTACCGCTGTCGGTCATGTCAAAATCGTGCCCTTTGTCATCCCTGATCATCACCAGGCAGCCTTCAACAGGAATAAACTCAGGGTCGCCGATAGCCGATGTCATGGAAACATTCACCTTCTGCTGCCCGCCGGCATCGGTAATGTTCCCCGAAACCACATACTTGCTTCTGTCGGATGATTTGATCAAAGGCTCATACGACTTGACGCATGACGCAAGCACCAGCAAGGGCAATGCAAACCATATAATTCTATTCCGACGCATAATTCCCAAGTTTAAATTGCCAGGTAGCCGTTAATATTGGAACGCCTATCACCGAGTACTGGTAGCTGTGTATCCGGCCGTTCTCGGTCGTGAAATAAACCGAGTAGGCATTATCACGTCCTGTTGCATTATAAAGACTCAGCACCAGGGAGTTATGCACAAGCTTCTTCTTTTTGAGATTTCCTTCAAATGTCATTGAACAGTCGGTACGGAAGTAGTCAGGGATACGGTATGCATTGCGGCTGGAATAATCGAGCACCGGCACGCCATCTACATAGTAAACCGAAACCGGATAGGTAACCGGTTTCCCTGTTTGGTAAACGATCACTGATGAGAATGTAATACGCCTGGTAATATGGTAGTTAAAAACCACATTCAGCACATGGGGTATGTCGTGGTTAGCAGGATAAACTTTGCCATTGTTGATCCGGTTCCAGGCTTCCCCGCCATCAACCTTCACCATCGACCGGGAATAGGTGTATGAAACCCAGCCATCAAGTTTATGAAGGCTCCGCTTCAGGAAGAGTTCCACGCCCCAGGCATTCTGCTTTCCCTGCAATACCGAAGTTTCGACCAGCGGTTCGTTGAGAAAATCGGCGCCATCGCGAAACTCAGGAAAATTTTGGATGCTCTTGTAATACACTTCGGCTGAAGCCTCAAGCCCCGACACAGGCAAATTCCGGAAAACGCCCAGCGAAATCTGGTTGCTTTTCGACGGACTGATATGATAATCAGCCAGTTTCCATTGCGTGTTTGGCGCAATGGTAACCGTTGGGTTCAGCATAAACAGGTTTTGATGCATCTGGTTGAAAGCAAGCTTCACTGATCCCGATTCATCGGTCGTAATATTGATTGCTGCCCTCAGGTCAGGTTCTTGGTAAACGGTTACAGGCTTGTTTTTAGCAAAATATAGGGTATCTTCAATATAACGCCGGTCCATTGGCGTGTTTTCGAAGTATTTATAAACAATCTCCGGCCCAATGGGCGAATAAACTGCATACCTGATTCCTGCCGTTAACGACAGCCAAGAATTAATTTCGTATGTATCAGAAAAATATGCCGATGCTTCACAGCCCTGCTCTTTACCCAATTCCACCTTGTTTCGCAGGGAGAGTTCCCCGTATGGCAGCACATTTCCCCTGTTGAGCTGATAAAGAACAAAGCCTGCACCGTAATCCAGCGAATGCTTTTCCGCAACTTTATGCTTAAAGTCAGTCCTGAATTCGTAATGTCCCAGGTCATAAGCATGTGTGTATGCTGATGAAACCATTTGCTTATCCACGGTAGAGAAGGCATATTGTGAAGCTATCAGTGAGAATTCACCGCGCAGCACATTGCTGAAGCTATGCCCCACGCTCCCTGACATTCCGCTGTTGGAATACTCGTACTCATTGAGTTCGGAAAACCTGAAACTATCGTTGCTGTGATAGGCAAACAAGGCATATTGTGTTTTCTGAAGGTCATAATTCACGGCTGCTGAAAAATCGCTGAAATTCGCACGGCTGTTCCGGATATCAGGATCTTTGATGCGTCCGAGTATCCAGTCGGAATATGTGGACCGTGCGCTGAGAAGCACCGAACAGGTATCCTTTTTCAGGGGACCTTCTACCACAATGTTTCCGGCTACCGGGCTTATACCGCCGTGCATCATGAACTTTTTACGGTTTCCCTGCCTTGAAACGATATTGAAAACGGATGAAAGCCTTCCCCCGAACTGCGCCGGAATGTAGCCTTTGTAAATTGAGAAGTCACGGATAATATCCGAATTGAATGCCGGGAAAAATCCAAACAGATGAGATGTGTTATAGACCGGTATCTTATTGATATAAAAAGCGTTCTGGTCAGAGCCGCCTCCCCTTACATTCAGGCCGGCCGAACCTTCGCCTGCTGAAACAATGCCCGGCATCAGCCCCGAAATCTTCAGGATATCGCGCTCGCCCATCATCATCGGCAACTCTTTGATCGCTTTAATAGCAATCTTATCAAGGCCGGGATCTTTGGTTCTCAGGTTAACCTGCCTGTCACCATAAACCACCACTTCCTTGATCTGAATAACTGATTTCTGAAGCCTTATGGTAAAAACGCCGTCCGATAACACTTCGAGCATATATTTTTTCTTTGCATACCCAAGATAATCGAAACTCACGTTATAATTTCCCGGTTTAAGGGTGATAGCAAAGAAACCGTTGACATCAGATACAGCCCCTGTTTTTGTCTCGGAAATGAACATGGTAGCACCCGGAATTGGCTCCCCGGTTTCGTCGTCAAAAACACGGCCCTGCAATTTTGCTTTCAGCAGCGGCGATGCCCCGCTCTTACCTATCCTTATCGTTTGCAGAATATCTGCCTTACGGCCCGTAATGTACCGCTCCTCACTCCGGGTGAGATTACCGGCTTCACCTTTCGTGGCAGTTTCGGGCTTTTCAGTCATCATTTGGTATTTTGGCAGTGAAGCGGGCAGCGCATTACCCGGCATAATTACCAGGTTACCATTCCATTCCGACACGCTAAGTCCTGTTCCCTCAAATGCTTTCCGGCATGCATCGGTCACAGCAATGCTGTCGGCTGTGATTGTCACCCGCTTACCTTCAAGCCAGCCTGGAAAATAGAAGATCGTAATACCTGATTGACTGGAGATTGAATCACAAAAAGCTTTGGCAGGAATATCAATATACCTGATATGCGCCATTGTTGTCACTTTCTGTGCAGAAGTGGCAAAGGCAAACACCAGCAGTATGATGATCAATCGCAAACGCACTGTTTCAGAGTTTATTACAGAAATTTATCAGTCCAAGCAGTTCCCTGTCGTTGCATTTTCGCAGCCTTACCCGGTTTTCGCGTAGGTATCTCCTGATGAGCATTTGTTTTTCAGCAATAAATAACGAAAGGTAGCTTTTATTTCCGGTGAACGGGTTCAACCCCGCCTCTGTTTGCAGGTAGCGGGCTGTTTTTATATTTGAGAACCTGTAGTTACGTGCACTCATCTGGTTATCCAGCGCAATGGTCTTACTATTGTATTCCATGATATAGTATGGCCCCGATCCGGTTACCCGGAAAATCCTTTTTGAAGTATCGCTTGTTTGTAAAACCCTGAAAACCATGTCGCCCAGCGAAAAACCTTCGAGCCAGGCATCCGAAATGATGATCAGGCTTACAGCACCGATTGCATCTTTGTATTTCAGCACAAGTTGCTGGTTATAAACGTCGTAGTTCAGGCTTAATCCCGCAAACCGAGCGCCCCTCACCGTCAATGTGCCTTCAACAAAATCGCTGTTTTCCAGGTAAGGCGTGCCAATTGTGCCCGCGGCAGGGAAATAGGAATAATAACGACCGTTGTACAACAGCGGGTCCAAACCAAAAACATCCGTTCCGCGTTTACCGGATGGCTGAGCCACCGATATCGCCGGAAAAACGAAACAAATCGCCATGGCTGCAATCAGAAACCTATGAATAATCCTGCGACCCATGTGCTTAGACGATGTATTGAGAATGAATCAGGCAAGTTCCGGGAATCGCTGTCAATATACCTCAATTGTTTGCCGCCGGGACTTATCGTTTTTACATTAACAAATGTACCAATAATGAAGACGACCGAAATATAGAACGCAAATATATTTATGAGAAAATTGTGTGTTCCAGCAAAATCTTTAAACCAATCGCTATAAGTATGGCCCCACCAACGATTTCCATTCTCTTTCCGAGTTTCGCACCTACTTTTTTGCCAAACAACATTCCGAGCATAGAAACGACGAACGTTACCGAACCAATGATGAGCGTAGATAATATGATCCTGAATTCAAGAAATGCAAAACTAACGCCGACGATCAAAGCATCAATACTGGTGGCTATTGCCATCATTACCTGCACTTTAAAGTTGAGAGGATTAAAGTTATTATCTTGTTCGTCATTCCGGAAGCTTTCGTAGATCATTTTTCCGCCAAGCAATGCCAGCAGTCCGAAGGCAATCCAGTGGTCATAATCACTGGCATATTTTGAAAGCCCGGTTCCGGCCAGCCATCCCATAAGCGGCATCGCAGCCTGGAAAAAAGCCAGCACAAACGCCACTTTAACAGCATCGCGGAAAGTTATCCTGGGCACCGCCAGTCCGCTCGATACCGAAACAGCAAATGTATCAAACGAAAGTCCGATGGCTATAACCAGGATTGTGAGAATGCCCATACCCATGTTTTTCAGGGCAAAAATAAAAAACCATTACGATGAAACAACAAGGTATTTCCTGTTCTATCAGTTAAAAACTGCACATTATTGATCATTATTTGATTTCACTTGTTAAAACATATCTAAAAAGTAATATCTTTATAGTCAAGAAACCATTGTTAAACGTAAAAAACTATCTAAATGAAAACGAATGTTGGAAAAACAGACAGGCTCATCAGGCTCCTCCTGGCATTGCTTGGAATAGTGCTATACATCTTCAATGTGATTACCGGCACTGCCGGCATTGTTGTTCTGGTCATCGCAGCCGTCCTGATCCTGACAGCATTGATTAATTTCTGCCCTTTGTACACCGTTTTCGGGCTCAGCACATGCAAAAAAGGAGAAAGCAAGTAATTCATTCACGAAATTTAATAATTTGCAGG
>DAONEP010000101.1:0-6883 GCA_035403165.1 Bacteroidales bacterium
AGCAACGGACTGAAAATCCGTGTGTCACTGGTTCAATTCCAGTCGACACCACAAACAAGGGAAACCTGATAAGCATCGTAATCATTACGATGCTTTTTTTGTTTTCATGAAAAATTCTGAATGCTTATAAAATTACAATATTGTTCTTTAGCGCAAATTTTATCATTTCAACAGTGCTCTTGAACTCAAATTTCTGCATGATATTATTTTTATGGGTTTCGACGGTTCTGATACTGATATTCAGTTTGTCGGCGATTTCCTGGTTTGAATATCCTTCAACGTAAAGTTTCAGAATTTCTTTTTCGCGGGGTGTGAGTGAATATTTTGTGACAGGTTCTGACGGGTATCCTTTTTTTATTCCCGTAACCAGGGAAGAGATCATTTTTTTTGAAATGCCCGGGGAGTAATATTCCGAACCCGAATGAAGGGTCCTGATCGCATCCATCAACATTTCCTTTGTAGTATCCTGCTTCGGCAATATTCCTTTGGCGCCTGCCTGAATGGCATTGTATATGTAATCGTCGGTTGTGTACATGCTAAGTATCAGGACCCTGACGTCCGGTTTCATCTCTGATAACTTGCGGGTCAGATCTATACCGGTTATATCAGGCATTGAAATATCGCTGATCACAATATCAGGCATTGCCTCTTTCAGCATTTCAATGGCTTTACTTCCGTTTTCGGCACTTCCCACGAATTCTATGTCTTCCTCGTCGAGGAGCATTGTTTTTACTCCATCACGGATAATCTGATGGTCATCGACAAGCATTACCTTTATTTTGCCCATGTTCACTGATCCTTATTGATTTTAATCCTGATCGTTGTTCCCTTTCCGGGATAACTCTCAACGTCGAAGGTGCCGTTCAGAAGGATACTCCTTTCGTACATGTTAAACAATCCTTTTCCCAGTCCCGGGTCATTCATGCTGAATTCAAACCCTTTGCCGTCGTCTTCAATAATAAGCACGAAGTGCGTCCCTGTTTCGGTTAGCTGTATATCCAGATGGTCAGCTTCGGCATGTTTTACTGTATTTGCAACAGCTTCCTGAACGATCCGGTATAAATATATTTTTGTTCGCTGGTTTAATCCCGAAAAATCCCCGAACGCCGAAAAATCGATGTGAAGTGAAGAGTTTTCTCTGATTTGATTGACCAGATTAGCGATTGAATTTTCTATACTGAATTCCAATATTCCTGCCGGGGCTAAATCGTATGAGATTTTTCTCAATTCATCAATGGCGCTGTTGATCTGTTGCTTCAGGTTGTCCAGCCGGGCTTGGTTGCTGAGCTCATGGTGGTTTATCATGTTATCGAGCGTCATTTTTACAGCAACCAGTTGCTGGGCAAGGCCATCGTGAAGGTCACGTGAAATCCGGTGCCTTTCAAGTTCCTGTCCGTCAAACAAAGCTGTAATTCTTTTTGTCCTTTCGTCAAGAAGATCAGAAGTGTTTTTTTGAAGGTCGTCTATCATCTGGTTAAATGCCGAAGCCAGTAAACCAAACTCATTTTCCGATCGGATATCGACCCTTGAATTAAAATCGCCTTTTCCGATTTTTATAGCAGCGTTTTTCATTTTGAGGATCGGGACAACAATATCGGATGTAATCACATGAGCGATAGAGAGTATCAGCAACAGAATAATGGCGGAAATAAAAACCAGGTCATTTCTCAGGTTTTTAATCGGCGCCATGGCTTCGGCATAATCAATTTCCGCAACAATAACCCAATTCAGGCCTTCAATATTCAGCTTGTCGAAGGAACTAAGGCAAAGCACATTCCTGTAATCGGGATTCACTGCATGGCCTTCCCCTGTTTTAAGGGCTATTTTAACACTCCTGGTTTCTGCTTTGACAGGGCCGGAAGCATAATTGCGAAAACGCGATTTGCTTTTAATTTGATAATCGTCGCCTACGATGTAAATCTCGCCTGTTTTGCCTAATCCTTTGGTTTGATTGGTGTCGAGCAGGATTTCATTGATAACCTTCAGATCGGCCTGGCTCTGTTTTGATTCGATGTAGCTGAAATAACTTTCAACCTGGGCTTTCTTGATCGATTTTACCGTATTTAACTGTTCTATGGCTCTTGAAATGAGTGCATTTTTAGATTTGAAATATGCATAAAATCCCATGATTGAAAGTGACGAAACAGCCACTATCAAATAGAGGAACATGAGTTTTCTGATGATTGATTTTTTAAACACTGCAGCCAATGAAAATCATGTAAAATTAAAAAAGAGATTTTATCAAAAGGCAGGACTGAAATAGAATCCGGTCCTGCCTTTATCAGTTTATTTTTCAGGATAAAATTACTCCCCAATTATGCAGGTGAAGCGGATATCCTGATAAAAGATAATTGCCGTAACAACCTTTGCCGAAAGGTTCTGTTAAGGGCTATATCACGCCTTCGTCATAAGCTTTTTCACCGTGTAAGCTTTCATCGAGACCCAGTTGTTCATCCTCCTCTTTCACCTTTACAGGAGTAATTCTGTTGATGATAACCAGCATCAGATAAGTGAAGATAAAAGCATAAGCAGATGCGATAACAACGGCTACAGTCTGTTTCAGGAAAAATGCGCCGCCTCCGAAAATGAGGCCGTCATTGCCGGCCGGATTTATAAGCTTTGAAGCAAAAACACCCAACAGAATGGTTCCGAATAATCCGCCGATGCCATGCACACCCCATACATCAAGGGCGTCGTCCCATTTCATCTTATTCTTGAACTGGACTGCCAGGTAACACATGATACCGGCTGCCACGCCAATAATAGGGGATGCCCAAAGAGGAACATAACCGGCACAAGGGGTTATTGTTGCCAGTCCTGCAATGGAACCGGTAAGCAAACCGACAAATTTTGGTTTTCGTTCCCTGATCCATTCTACGACCAGCCATGAAATGGTTGCAAAAGATGCAGCTATATCGGTGTTAAGAAAAGCCAGAGAGGTTATATGGTCAACCTGTACTTCGCTGCCGGCATTAAAGCCGTACCAGCCAAACCATAGCAGCCCGCTGCCTATTGCCACAAGGGGGATACTGTTGGGAGTGGAATTTTTATTAACCCTGGCACCGACGTAAAAAACAGAGGCCAGCGCTGCAAAACCTGCAGTGGCATGAACTACAATACCTCCTGCAAAATCAATTACGCCCCATTGTGCCAGTAATCCGCCGCCCCATATCATGTGGACGAACGGGTAATAAACCAGAATTTGCCACAGGGTAAGGAAAATCACATAAGATTTGAAAGTCACACGGTTTACGAACGCACCCGTAATAAGGGCCGGCGTGATGATGGCAAACATCATCTGATAGGCGACGAAAACTATTTCGGGAATTTTCCCGTTGCCGGCCCAGAGTGTATCTATCGAAATCCCCGATAAAAATGCTTTGTCAAGGTTACCGATTATACTTCCTTCACCGCCGCTGAAACACAGGGAATACCCGAAAAAAACCCACAGCACTGTCGTCCATCCCAATGATACAAAACTCTGTATCATGATGGCAAGAATGTTCCTTTTGGTGGCCAGGCCTCCGTAAAAGAAAGCCAGCCCGGGTGTCATGAGCATGACCAAACTTGTTGCCAGCAGCATAAATCCGGTTGAGCCGGTATCGAGCGCCCCGGCGTTTAAGATGATTGCATTCATCATAATTGTTTGATTTTAGTTTGTGGACTATGTTTTAAAAAGAGATTCCGAGGGCGATATATATTTTTTTAAGGTCAGGGTTTGTGATGAGGGAACATTGTATTGGCACCCGGAATGTTTCGGATACCTGAATGGTCTTTGACAACTTAACGCCCAGGTTCGTTATACCGGCGTTGCGGTTCAGATAATACCCTGATTCACCTTTTTCCTGATCAGGATTATCAAGCGCGGCACCGGCAAAAACATTTAATTCCGTGTCCTTAATTTCCCCTTTATAACCGATTTCAATATATTTCGACATAAAGATGTCACCGTTGGATTTGCGGGCATCGTTGCCGTAAAAATTCATGGCAAAAAGCGCCGTAAAAGGCAATTCGCCGGTACCTGTAAACGACAGTGTGGCTTCCAGTACATGGCCGGTACTGTCAGAATCCCATTCAAAGTAGTTTTCTTTGGCGCCTGTGTTCAATCCCGGGAAAAAATAGTCGGTCACAAGAACATTCAAACATTCTTTGTATGAGTAATTTGCATATAGATCAATTTCTTCATTTGAGGTATTGCTCACACTGAATGCTCCCCATGTTCCGATAGTGAGTGAATGATCTGCCGATCCGATTTTCAGGCTTGCATAAGGCTGAATGCTGGGGCTTCTTCCGCCAAGATCAAGACCACGCCAGATGTAACGACTAAAAAAATCGCATCCCAGCGAAAACTCCTGGGCCCGGACTGATACTCCCAGGCAGATCAGCATGAATACGATCGAAAACTTTTTCATGGGTTTATATTGGTTTAAAAATGCCAGGCGTTGTAACTGGCCCCAAATGTATTTTGCTGCTGAAAAGGAGACAATAACGAGATTGCTGATTTGGATATACGAGAATTACGCAGATGGATTTTAAAAAGATACCTATGAAAACTGAATTAAGACTGAAACCGGAGGTTCAGGCTGTCTTCGAAAGATAAAGTATTGAAAATGGACAAAGGATTAATCTCGTCCATACGGATTAAAGGATGGCGTTAACAAAATTTTCGATGGGGAGCGGCTACTTCCGAGGCCGCACGCAGGAAGGAAAGCACTCCGGCAACCGGATCACTGCAGAATGTCGTCTTTTGAAACATCAATCATATGCAGTTCAAGATCGGAAAGGATATAAGAAATATTTTTTACCGATTCGGGTACAATCGGGAATGCTGCCTGTATACCGGGAACTTCCCGCAACAATCTTGGGATGTCCTTAAACTGGTCGTGAGGGGCATCGCTCTTTACAATAAGAAAATAGTTAAAATTCCGCAAGGCTGAAAGCAGAAGCATTTCCCCGTTATTGTTGGCTGTCAGATAAAAATTGGTGCGCGACTCCTTCTGGTGAAACCAGAACAACGGGAAACGGACCAGGTGTTTAAGCTTTTCATGATAAACCGGCAGGTCATCAACGGCTTTCAAATCGATATCCAGGGCTTTATTCAGGAAATAGGCGGCCCTGTAATCGCGAAGGGCGGTTGTGATGCCGACCAGCAGATCAACGGGCTCAAAGGCCGGTTCGAGAAGGGACTTCCTGACCATGGGGCAGATTTAAAATTTCCTTTTTTTCAGTATGTATCAGGCGTAAGCCAGTTTTAACATATTTGTTTTACCCGATACATAGATGGGTGTACTTGCAGCAAATACCAGCAAATCGCCCGGTTTTATCAATCCGTCATCAATCAGTTTATCGGTCAAAGCCCTGAGCGTTTTGCTGGTCGAAGTTACGATATTATCATAAAATATGCCATTGACACCCCACAACAGGTTTAACATGCAAAGCAGTTCATGGTTGTTTGAGAAAATATAAATATCCTGTTTGGGCCGTTGGCTGCTGATACGGCCGGCCGAGTAGCCCGTATGCGTCATGGCGATGATGGCACGGGCATTCGATTCGCAGGCTATGTTGCAGGCCGAATACAATACGGCATCCGAAATCAGGCGTTCTTTACCGGTTTCGTCCGGCATATGGCGTTTGTTATAAACATCCTGGTACTCTTCCACCTCGCCGATAATCTTTTTCATGGTGCCGACAACCTGTACCGGAAACATGCCTACTGAGGTTTCACCGCTGAGCATCAGGGCGTCGGCGCCGTCGAGCACCGAATTGGCTACATCGTTTACTTCGGCCCGGGTAGGGCGGATGTTCGAAATCATGCCTTCCATCATCTGTGTGGCGATGATGACAGGCTTTGCAGCCGCCAGACATTTATTCACCAGCGTTTTCTGAACCAGCGGGACCTGTTCGAGCGGAAGTTCCACGCCCAGGTCGCCGCGGGCAACCATGATGCCGTCGGACAGGGCAATGATTTCATCCATATTTTCCACAGCCTCCGGCTTTTCGATTTTTGCAATGATTTTAGGTGAATACCCTTCCGGTACGCTCCGGGCAATTTCTTCCCTGAGCTGAAGGATATCCTGGGCCCGGCGTACAAACGAGAGAGCGATCCAATTGACCCTGTTGTGCAACGCAAATTGCAGGTCGGTCAGGTCCTTTGCTGTAAGCGAAGGCATCGAAACCCGGGTATTCGGGAGGTTTACCCCCTTTTTTGACGATAATATCCCGCCATGTATTACTTCGGCTTTTACTTCGTCAGCGCCATTGGTTTCTATAACCCGCATGAGTAACTTGCCGTCATCCAGGATGATATCCTCGCCCGGTTTTACATCGGCTGCAAAATCCGGATAAGTTATGTATAGCCGGTCGGCAGTGCAGGTACATTCTTTATTTGTAAAAATCAGCCGGTGCCCTTCGGGAAGTTGCGCCTGGCCGTTTTCCATGATCCCGATACGTATTTTCGGTCCCTGAAGGTCGGCCAGGATTGCGGTATGAAGATTCAGTTCAATATTCAGGGCCCTGATATTATCGATGGCCTCGCGGTGCGATCCGTGCGAGCTGTGTGAGAAATTCAGCCTGAAAACATTAACGCCGGCAAGCATGAGTTGCCTTAACATTTCAGGCGACGAGGATGCCGGACCCAGCGTTGCTACAATTTTTGTCTTCATAGAGTATTATGCTATATGGTTACCGATGATTTATTTTCATTTTTTCCGGTCAGCAGCAGTCCTGAACCGGCTCTCTTTGCCAGCATTTTAAGTTTTGCGTTTTGCGTTTTGCGTTCTGTGTTCTGTGTTTCGTGATTCGTGATTCGTGATTCGTTGTCAGTGTTTCAGTGTTTCAAGGTTTGGGTTTAAGCCTTTGCGTTTTGCGTTTTGCGTTCTGTGTT
>DAONEP010000102.1:0-6804 GCA_035403165.1 Bacteroidales bacterium
GATGCCGAAGGAGGCTTTTTTGACCGGGGCCAGCCATACGTAAATCTTTACAATTCACTGGGAAGTTACAGACCTTTTGGCTTGTGGTCGGTCAACAGTTTCGCAACCATGCGCATGGGTGAGTTTTCTGCCGACAAGTATGCCGCAGTTTTTATATCGCATAATTTCGGGAAACTGCTTTTCCGTTCCAAACATTTTAACCCTGAACCCGTTCTTGTCACGAATGCCGGTTTCGGTAGCCTCAGGAATGCCCCGCAGCACAATGAAAAGGACGTCAAAGACTTTCATTACGGCTATTATGAGTCGGGATTGGTGCTGAACAACATCGTCAGCATGGGGTTTGCCGGTGTTGGCGTCGGAGCTTTCTATCGGTACGGGCCTTATTCATTACCGGCAATTAAGGACAACCTGGCGCTGAAGATCACCGTTTCGGTTTCATTTTAATTTTACGGCAGTACGATTTCCGCCAATTTCCTGAAAGCTTAAGCCAAAAGGATTTATTAGCTTTGTGCATTCTTCTGCAGGATGCAAACGAGATTTAATTAACTGAAAATGAATACACCAGAGTTTCGCCAGGCTATTTCACAGGGAATACCTTCTGAATTGCCGCCCCCCCAACCATACGATCAGGCTGTTAACCATGCGCCGGTACGCAAGGATATACTTACACCTGCCGAAAAGACACTGGCGGTGAGGAATGCATTGCGGTATTTCGATAAAAAGCACCATGCCGTGCTTGCCCCGGAATTTGCCGAAGAATTGAAAAAGTACGGCCGTATTTACATGTACCGCTTCAGGCCATCCTATCCTATGTTTGCCAGGCCGGTCAGTGAGTATCCGGCAAAATGCCAACAGGCGGCTGCTATTATGCTGATGATCCAGAACAACCTGGACCCAGCCGTAGCGCAACATCCGCACGAACTCATTACCTATGGCGGGAACGGCGCTGTTTTCCAGAACTGGGCGCAATACCTGCTAACCATGAAATACCTGTCGGAAATGACCGACGAACAAACGCTTGTTATGTATTCCGGGCTTCCCCTGGGACTGTTCCCTTCGCATAAAGACGCTCCCCGGGTGGTAGTCACCAATGGGATGGTAATCCCCAACTATTCAAAACCCGACCATTGGGAAAAGTTTAATGCGCTGGGAGTTTCCCAATATGGACAGATGACGGCAGGCTCCTATATGTACATCGGCCCGCAGGGAATTGTGCATGGTACCACCATCACTGTGATGAATGCCGGGAGGAAAATCTCAAGTAATAATGAAAGCCTGGCCGGCAAACTCTTTGTATCATCAGGTCTTGGCGGAATGTCGGGCGCTCAGCCAAAAGCCGCCGTAATTGCCGGTGCGATTGGGCTGATTGCCGAGATTAATCCAAAAGCCGTGAAAACACGTTTTTCACAGGGCTGGGTGGAAGAAGTTTATGACAACCTCGACCAGGTGATTGCCCGTGTAAGGGGTGCAAAAGCAGGAAAAGAATCCGTTTCCATTGCGTACCAGGGAAATATTGTAGATCTGTGGGAGAGGCTCGCCGCTGAAGATATCAGGGTGGAACTGGGTTCTGACCAGACTTCCTTACACAATCCCTGGGCAGGCGGGTACTATCCCGTTGGGCTTACACTCGAAGAATCACAGAAACTTATGGCTGAAGATCCGGTGAAGTTCCGCGAAAAAGTACAGGAATCATTGCGCAGGCAGATCGCCGCCATCAACAAACTGACGGCCAGGGGGATGTATTTCTTTGATTATGGTAATGCTTTCCTTCTTGAATCATCCCGCGCCGGAGCCGATGTTATGAACGAAAACGGGACATTCCGCTACCCGTCGTATGTACAGGATATTATGGGGCCCATGTGTTTTGATTACGGCTTCGGTCCGTTCCGCTGGGTATGCGCTTCGGGCGATCCCGCCGACCTCGATACAACCGATCATCTGGCGATAGACGTACTGGAAAAACTGGCGTCTGAATCGCCGGCGGAAATTATGCAGCAGATGCACGACAACATTCAATGGATAAGGGAAGCCAAACAAAATAAACTGGTCGTGGGTTCCCAGGCGCGAATCCTTTATGCCGATGCCCGCGGACGAATCAGCATAGCTGCTGCTTTCAACGATGCCATCAAAAAAGGGCTATTAAAAGGCCCGGTTGTGCTGGGACGCGATCATCACGATGTTTCGGGAACCGACTCGCCATACAGGGAAACTTCAAATATTTATGACGGTTCTTCTTTCACTGCCGACATGGCTATTCAGAATGTTATCGGCGATAGTTTCCGCGGCGCAACCTGGGTTTCGATCCACAATGGCGGCGGCGTAGGCTGGGGCGAAGTGATCAACGGCGGATTCGGGATGCTTCTTGATGGCAGCGAAGATGCCGGCCGCCGGTTAAGGAACATGCTTTTCTGGGATGTGAACAACGGAATCGCACGCCGGAGCTGGGCCCGTAACGACGGCGCCATGTTTGCCGTGCAACGGGCAATGAAGGATGAACCCCGCATGAAGGTTACCTTCCCTAACCTGGTAGATGACAGTATCCTGGAAGGATTGTTCTAAGCTTTTTCTTTCGTGGTATTCATAAATTGGTGGTCAAATCGTGATCATCAGGCAGAATATTATCCGTGAGCGGGAATCATTTCTGTTTTATTTGGAATATTTTCTGAAATTTTGTAATTTAACACCTTGCAGCCCGCCGGTATTTTATTGGCGTTTTCAGGTATGGAGCTATTTTCTATAGTACACTGACAGTATGACCTGAGTGCCGTTTGGCTGCCGGCCTGTGTTTTACGACCCATGATATTACTTGTTTGCCTTGTATCCTTGTCACGAAAAGGCAATAGTTAACAGGTAAAAATTATCATCATGAAAAGGGCCCTTGTTCAGTTTTTTCTCCTTCTGTTGGCGCCATCGGCTTTTGCCCGGATAGCCGGAACACAGGCAGAAAACATTGATATGGCCCGGCTGGATGCCGGTGAAGTAATCTCCATGATTGGATCAACCCGGGATTCAACCGGACAATTTTCGCTGTCGACCGACAGCCTGTCGAAATACTACCTTCTGATAAAGCATGATAAAAGAGACAGACAAAGGATAATCGGGGAGGGGAGAAGAATAAAAATATGGATTGATACAGCCTGCTATATGGGAATAATTTCCGGTATTGTTGCCGATAGTATCCTGCTTGATGGCATCTGGTATGATATTGCTTCCATTGACCGGCTCAGGATACGTACTGCCGGTACAAATATTACAGGAACTTTGCTGACCTCCGGGGGCGCTATCACAACCCCGCTGGGGATCGTGTTACTGGCAGAAGGGATAAGCATGATGACTTCTCGCGGAGGTAATGATTTCGGCGTTTTCTTTCAGAATTTGTTTGGTATGATAATGATCGCGACAAGTGTGGTCATTATTCCTGTAGGCGCAATTTTGCTCGGCAGCGGGATTTTCATTATTCTCCATGGCAAACAATTTAACTTTAATAAACACTGGAGAATCACAACAGAAAAAGGTGTGATAAGATAGCTTACCACACCTTCAATTGGAGTTTATCAGAACTTTTCAGGCTGAGAAGCGCTGGCTGATGTATTACTTGTTTACAGTCATCTTCAGGTTTATCGACCTGCTGCCGGTGCAAAGCCTTACGTTGTAAAGGCCGTTGCTGAGATTTCCGCAATCGAGGGTTGCCTGATGCAGCCCTGCAGGATATTGAGTTGCAGGAATCCGGATTACCGTATTTCCGAGTATATCAAAAACATTTATGCTGACGTTCTCCGTCCGGTCATTTTCAAAGGACAACGTTGCCAGGTTCTTGACAGGATTTGGGAATAGCGATGTTTTAATAACCGATGAAAGCGAAGGAATACCTACCCCTGATTGCGAATAGAATTGTGCACTTTCGGACGATCCGAACTGTGTACCGGATTCAATCGTAGTGCTTCCACTGGTTACCTTGTAATATCCGTTTCCATTCTTGCAACAGATGCCGTTGCCTCCTGCATCGTATATGGTGAATTGATAGCAGGTGCCAAAATCAAGGTTGACGTCCTGTGTATAGGTGGTGGCGGCATTGGTATAAGGCCCGCCCGAAGCAATGATGGCTCCGGAAGCATCGGTAATTGTCCAGGTGGTTTCCTGAGGGTTATTATCAGTTTTGATTTTTACGGTTGCCGTTGTTCCAACCTGCAACGCATCGGTAAAGGAATAGTGTATGGTATCATTCTTCGGGTAATTGTCGTTGCCGCCATTGATGCCGGAGGCAAAAACAGTAAGCTCGTTATTTTCCTTTAAAGTATAATCGAGAGCCGGCAACTGCACGGCAGCTTTTTCAAGCGTATTGAGAGCGCCGGTCCAGGTATAGGACTGATACATGCCATCGTTCACCTTATATTGGAATGTAACGCTGTTTAGCGGCAAAGATCCGTTATTACGGATATTAACAACCGGGGCAAGGCTGTTTGTACAATAGGTAGGCGTGAGATTTGAAAGGCTCATCAATTCAATGTCGTTTTCATAAACGCCGTTGATGGGATCGGCTGAAGTATTGGCTGCCTGCAGAACATTCTTGTTCTGGTTGTTCTGTATGAACCCGACCACGTTCAGTTCATTGATGTCATAAACGTTTTCGAGAGCCCAGGCTTGTTCGATAATAAAATAATCACCGGTGAAAAAATGATTCGGGAGTGTGGTCCCGGATGCTTTCGGCAACATCTTTTTCATCACATTGTAAAAGTCTTTTTCGCCGTTTGAGCCGGGGGCTGAATTGAAGTGGATATGTTTCTCGATGACAGCTATGTGCGCCACCAGGGTGCCGGTTACTTCCTGAGTGGCTTTGCCAAGCACGGTTACAAATATTGTATCGTTGTTAGGCGACAAATGCTGATTAACAAATAATTCGAATGGCGAAGGAACAGCATATTCGTTGTCTATTTTCGTTTGAGTGAGATTAGCGGGGGCCCCGGAGTAACTGCTTCCGGTCAGAGGTGATCCGTCCATAACAGCATGAGGCACGCCCGATACGCCGTAATATGTAACGCGGGTGGCCACCTCGGTAGGATTTTGCGTATTCATCGGATCGGGACCCAGCCAGTTGGTATGGTATTTTATTGAAGTGCACTTACCAGCATTTGTTGTAAGTAAGGCATCAAAAGCGGGGTTTTGCGATGCGCATGGCCCGCAACATGCATTTGTGAACTCTTCGAAGAGAATAAACCTTTGTGATTGGCCGAACGTAATTACCGTCAAAAGAGTAACGAGTACCGATAGTAACGTTTTTTTCATGTTTTTATGGATTGGTTTGCAGTAGTTTGAGCTGTATATTGTGACAAAGATCGTAATTAATCTGTAAATAAACGCTGTACTAAACTATCTACATACATTCTTTATTAAATATTTTCTAAAGGCAGGAAATGTGTTGCCAAAAAGCATTACTTTTGAAGCAAACTGTAACAACACCGGTGGGCTGGCAACGATTCAGGCCACAGGATCAATGAATACTCATCAACTCACATCCTGTCAAAAAAAACGATTATGAAGAAACTTTTACTCTCCGTTGTACTGATTTCGGGATTCCTGTTTGCCTCAGCGCAGGAAATGGAAATTCTATTTCAAAATACGGTAGTCAACAATGAAACTATCACGGTTTATGGCGATACAACCTTCAATACGATCGAATGCCTCCTGAAAGTAAGGAATAATACCTCTGCCGATCTGACCAATGTGTATGTCCGCCGTATCACCGTAGCAGAGGTTCCGGGTTCAATAAATTCATTTTGCTTTGGCATCTGCTATCCGCCATTCGTTGATACCTCAGTAATGGCTACCTCCATTGCCGCCGGCGCCACGGATTCGTCATTCGTCGGAGATTACTACCCTGAGAAACTTAACGGCGTCACTTCCATTACGTATGAATTTTTCGATAATATAACATTGGCGAACCGGGTTGCCGCGCAGGTTACCGTGAATTATTTGACATCCTTCATTTCTTTCCCGATCATCGACGGTAATACCACTGAAGCCAACAATTCAACGCTGGTGGTATTTACTTCAGATAATCAGACAGAATATCTGGAAAAGAAACTGAAATTGGTCAATAATTCCCCATCCCGGGTCGAAATGTATGTTCGGCGCATTATCAACAGTGAAGTAGATGGATCGGAAAACTCGTTCTGTTTTGGTTCCATGTGCTATCCTTCCTTTACCGATACCTCTTCTCTGGTCAATATCATTGCTGCCGGGGCTGTCGATTCCTCTTTCAAAGCTGATTATTATCCTAACGGACATCCCGGTCCGACATCGATTACCTACGAATTTTTCACCAAAACCAAAGGCCGTGAAGATATACGTGAATCCGTGACAGTGATTTTCAAAATGAGCGGAGTCGGTATCAACGAAAATGCAATGGCCATACAACGCCTTTATCCCAATCCAGCCCCTGCCTTTGTTGCCGTTGAATACGAAATTAAACCCGAAAGCGGGGATGTATGGGCAGTTATCCGGAATTTATCGGGTCAGGTGGCAAAGAGGGCGCTTATCGACAGCAACTCCGGCAAAGCCGTGATTGATGTTACCGGGCTTGCAGATGGCGTTTATACCTTCTCTTTGATGGAAGGCAATAAAATTGTATCCACCAGGAAACTGATTGTTCAGCACTAATCCTTTAAAAGCCTTTTAAAGGCTTCACAACAGAAAAAAGCCTCCCGTGAATACGAGGGCACTGAAAAAGTATCTCTTATTAAATTAATCCATAGAAATAAGTTGGCAGATGAAGACCAATTCTTCATCTGCCAGTTTTTTTTCTTA
>DAONEP010000103.1:0-6396 GCA_035403165.1 Bacteroidales bacterium
AACCAATAGTTAATGAAACAACATGCTATGAACCGATTGCTCTTATTCTCTTTGATAATCATGACGTTTGTCGTGTCTTCCTTTCCTGTCAAAGCGCAGATGAAGAAGCAGGAGATTTCATCGCCTCCGGGATATATTCCTGTTGCCGGCATTGAAAAGAATCTCACTGATTCAGCCCTGTTAGATATCGTTCAGCGGCAGACGTTCCGATTTTTCTGGCACGGAGCACACCCTGTGAGCGGGCTGGCACTCGAACGCAGCGACACGGTACTGGCCGAACATTACTGGGATTACATCAACGAGGCCTGGGACGAACCCAATTTCAGCAAAACGAAATTCGGACCCGATGCCTGTGCCATTGGCGGAACCGGGTTTGGCATCATGAGCACCATCGTGGCGGTTGAAAGAGGCTGGATAGGAAGAGATACTGCTGTGAAACGTCTTGTTCAAATAGCTGATTTCCTGGCCAATGCCGATTGCTTTCACGGCATTTACCCGCATTTTATGGATGGCAGGACCGGCAAAACCATCAAATTCGACCGCCTTGATGATGCCGCCGACCTGGTGGAAACATCTTACCTGCTGATGGGATTCCTGTGTGCCCGTGAGTATTTTAACCGGAATACGCCCATCGAAATTTACCTCCGCAACCGGATCACAAAAATGTGGAATGTTGCCAACTGGAACTGGCACACCAACGGCGAAAAGAAACTTTACTGGCACTGGAGTCCCAATAATGGCTTCGACATGAACTTCCCCATCTGGGGTTGGAACGAATGCCTGATTACTTACATCATGGCGGCTTCGTCACCTTTTCATGCCATTTCGAAGGATGTTTATGATGGATCCTGGGCAGGCAGCAACGGCTTCAAAAACGGCAAAACATATTATGGATACACGCTTCCGCTTGGAAACTACGATATGGGCGGGCCATTGTTTTTCGAGCAGTACACTTTTCAGGGTATTGATCCGCGGGGCCTTACCGATTCGCTTGGCAACGACTATTTCGAACAGGTTCGTAATCACACCCTTATCAACAGGGCATACTGTATTGAGAATCCGAAAAACTACAAAGGCTACGGTGAAAATTGCTGGGGCCTCACTGCCGGCGACAGCTATAAAGGCTATGTTGCCCACTGTCCCGAGGTTGACCTGGGCGTCATTCAGCCGACAGCGGCGCTTTCATCCATGCCTTACACCCCTGAGTATTCGATGCAGGTATTGAGGCATTTATACTTCGATCTGGGCGACAAACTCTGGACACCTTATGGCTTCGTGGATGGTTTCAGCGAATCGCATAACTGGTATGCTAAAAGTCACCTGGCCATCGACCAGGGGCCGATTGTGGTGATGATTGAAAATTACAGGACCGGACTTTTGTGGAAACTATTCATGCAAATCCCTGACATACAACATGGATTGAAGAAACTTGGTTTCCGGAGCCCGTGGATGGGAAAATGATTTCTGACTTTATTTTTTCAGTTAAACCCATGGTTATGAAGTGGATAGCAAAGGTGGTAATCTGTGCCGCGTTATTATCGCTGGTAGCGGCTTGTTCCGACAAACCGGCCAACTCTTTAAAAATAAGCGCTGATGTTCTCAAGGATAAAATTGCCGGCGGCTGGGCCGGGAAAATGATCGGCGTGACTTACGGTGCCCCTACTGAATTTCATGCTTTGGGCAAGACCTTTGACGATTCCATCTGTTGGACACCGGACGACATCCGCGGCAGCCTTTGTCAGGATGATATCTATGTGCAACTGACGTTCATGATGACCATGGACAAATACGGTATGAATGCTCCGGCAAAGAAGTTCCAGGAAATGTTTGCAAAAGCAGGATACATGCTCTGGCACGCCAATATGCAGGCCCGAAAAAACTATTACGACAGCATTTTCCCTCCTGCTTCAGGCAGCCCCGAATTTAATCCCCATGCCGATGACATCGATTTCCAGATTGAAGCTGATTACATTGGACTGATGTGCCCGGGAATGCCTTCAACAGCGCTTGGATTAGCTGAAAAAACAGGTCATATCATGAATTATGGCGACGGCGTTTATGGTGGAATATTTATTTCAGCCATGTACACGTACGCATTCTTTGATAATGATATTGAGACCATAATCAACAATTCGCTCAAGTCGATACCAGCCGGGAGTGATTACGCGAAAATAATCTCCGATGTTGTTCTGTTGCATCAGCACTATCCTGACGATTGGAAAGCCGCCTGGCAGGAATTGCAGTCAAAATGGGGCTATGATCATTTCTGTGAACCGGGAAGCGATTTCAATATCGATGCAAAAGTAAACGGAGCATACATTGTGATGGGGTTGCTTTACGGAAATGGAGACCCTGAAAAAACGCTCGAAATTTCGACACGTTGCGGCCAGGATTCCGATTGCAATCCCAGCAGCGCCATGGGTATTCTCGGTGTCATTCTCGGGTTTGACAAACTTCCTGCTGAAATGAAAGCGGGCGTCAGCACAATGGAGGATTCACTATTCATTAATACCGATTATTCATTCAATAAGGCGGTTGAAAACACTTACAAATATGCACGGGAACTCATTGTACAAAACGGCGGCAGTATAAATCAGACCGAAATAGCCATTGCCAGACAATCACCGGAATCAGCCAAACCCGAGATTTCATTTCCTGATGTGATCGCTGATAAAAAAGTCTCAGTATTTAACTCAAATGAATGGACATTCACGGGAGAATGGAAAACCTGGCAGCATACTGACTGGCAATTAAAGAAGCTGACCGACCAGGCAAAATTCTGTGAAAAACAGGGCGATGCGATCGAAATTAATTTCTCAGGAACCGGCATTTCGGTGGACGGAAACTGGTTCAGGGATGGCGGTAAAGCCGACGTTTACCTCGATGGAAAGTTTCTCCGGACCATTGATACCTATTACTTTTATAACAACCAGGAACATGAGAATGTGACGATCTGGCATATAACAGGCCTCAACAATGGCCGTCATACGGTGAAACTGGTCAACACAGGCAGCAGGAATCCTTCCTCCCTCGGAACAAGGCTTTATATTACGAAAGCGACTATCTTTAAAACAGCGCCCAAAAAGAGTGCCGGGTATCTTTTTTCGTTTCAGGCCGAGAAATAAACACTTCAGCACAGGGTGATTCAGAATAACAGTAACACATTGATCATGAACCGGTTTAATCACTTTATAAAGTTAATTGTCCCAGCGAAATTTTCTCGCTGGATCTTACTGCTGTTATTGTTTCTATTGATTAATAACATTACAAACGCCCAGCTTACTGATATCGGCCCGGTCGTTTCCTGGAAACTGACAACTGACGGCCTGAGAGGTAAAACATCGATTGCTTTTTTCAGTATCAAAGTTTACAATGCCAATGTAATCCGGGTCAGAATTTCGCAATCTGAAACCATGACTGACTTTTCGTATGTTTTGGATGAACAGGCACGACCTGTGGCTTCGGGTTTCAAAATAAAAGAGGCGAATGGTTCAATCTTGTTATCAACCGATTCCATCGATATGCAGCTTGAAAAACAACCTGATTTCAGGGTGATTTTCAGAAACAAAGCAGGCAGAGTAATCAATGAAGACATGCCCGGTAAAGGTTTCGGGACAACTTTTTCAGGGACACGATCAAATTTGTATAAGAAACTGCAACCCGGCGAGCGTTTTATCGGCCTTGGAGAAACGCTCGGCAACCTCGACAAGCGTGGCAGCGCTTTTACTCTCAATAACACTGACACTTACAAATACGGCGATCCGCGATTGTCCATGTATGTCAGCATCCCTTTCTTTATCGGGCTTCACCAGGGTTTAATGTACGGTCTGTTTTACCACAATACATTCAAAACATTTTTCAACTTTGGTATCTCAACGCCGGAATTTTCATCCATAACCGCTGAAGGTGGCGATGTGGACTATTTTTTTATTTATGGTTCCTCGATCCCTTCTATCCTTGAAAATTACACCGCATTAACCGGACGTATGCCACTTCCGCCCCTATGGAGCCTGGGATACCACCAGAGCCGTTGCAGCTATTTCCCGCAGCAAAATGTAAAATTGCTTGCCCAAACCTTCAGATCGAAACAAATTCCGGTCGACTGCATTGTGCTGGATGCAGATTACCTGCACGAATATGAGCCTTTCAGGATAAACAAGCAGCGGTTTCCTGACATGAAAGCTCTTACCGCTTACCTGGCCGATCTTGGCATTGAAGTTACGGCATCGGTAAATCCGGGCATCAAGGTTGATACGACTTACTTCGCACACAACGACGGATTGAAGAAAGATGTCTTTATAAAATACGCCGATGGAAGCCTTTACACGGCTGAAATAGCTCCCAGTCTGAATAATTTCCCCGACTTTACCAATCCAAAAGTGCGGGATTGGTGGAGCGACAACATGAAATTTCTACCGGATAATGGTATTTGTGGCTACTGGAACGACATGAATGAACCGGCTGTTGGCGGAAGCTATCTCCCTGATAACCTGGTGTTTGATTTAGACGGACGTAAAGCTTTTGCTCCTGAAGCCAAAAACCTCTATGGAATGCTCATGGCCCGCAGTAGCTTGGAATCAGCATTGAAATATGGTGAAGGCAGGCGCCCATTTGTTCTCAGCCGTTCGGGGTTTGCAGGCATACAACGTTACGCAACAGTATGGACAGGTGACAACACCGCCAAAGACGAATTTTTGCTGGGCGGAACCCTGCTTAATACACAAATGGGGCTCTCGGGTGTGCCCTTTGTTGGTGATGACATTGGTGGCTATATTGGCCCTACTTCCAAAGAACTTTTCACCCGCTGGATCGAGGTCGGAGTGTTTGCCCCATTTGTACGAAATCATAAAGAAGCCTTCTCAAATGCCAATGAACCATGGAGTTATGGCGAAGAAGCCGAAGCGGTCGCCAGGGAATTTATTGGCTTCCGGTACAGGCTGCTGCCTTACCTGTATTCAAAATTTTACGAAGCATCGGTCACCGGCCTGCCAATAGCAAGGAGTCTCGCCATCAGCTGTCCTTTCGACAGCCGGGTGTTCGACAACCTTTACCAGTACCAGTTCTTGTGCGGCGATGCAATACTTGTGACTCCCGTTACCAGCCAGGAGAAAACAAAAAAAGTCTTCCTGCCGGCCGGCAAATGGTACGACCTTTATAGCGATGAGATAGTAGAAGGAAACAGTGAGCTGCAGGTGGAATGCCCGATTTTCAGGATACCTCTCTATGTCAGGGAATCATCTATAATCCCGATGCAGAGCCTTATTCAAACGACAAAACAAAAGTCGTCCGACACGCTTTTCGTACATATCTACAACGGTTCGCACGCCAACTCGTTTGAATACTACGAAGACGACGGTATCTCGAACGGATATCAGCACGGGGCTTTTAGCAAACGAACCATAACCTTTGACCCTGAAAAGAAACAAGTTGTATTTTCCTCACAACAAGGAAGTTATAAATCGAAATTTAAACTGGTCAAATGTGTATTTCATGGCTTTGGTGATGACCTGGAACACCTGAGCATCGATGATAAACCTCTGAACGCGGAAAAAGAAACGCTAAGGATGATAGACCCCCTGCAATATTTCGAAGATATTTACGATCACTCCTATTTCAGGAACCTGAGGCAACAGGAAAAGATTGGCAAACAACTTACTGTTTCCTTCGAAAACAGCAGAAATGAAATTAAAATTAAATGGTAAAAGACGATAACATGAAGATAATCAAGACCATAATTCTTGGGTGCGTGTTTCTCGCAATTGCATTTCCGGCAGTTGCACAGCAAAAAACATATTGCAACCCCGTGAATATTGATTATGGCTACACGCCAATCCCGAATTTCAGCGAATGGGGGAAGCACCGTGCCACCGCTGATCCTGTGATCGTAAATTACAAAGGCGATTACTTCCTGTTCTCAACCAACCAATGGGGCTACTGGTGGAGCAGCGACCTGATCAAATGGAACTTCATCTCCCGGAAATTCCTCCGCCCCTGGAACGAAGGCTACGATGAGCTTTGTGCACCCGCTGTTGGTGTAATCGGTGATACCATGATTGTTTTCGGCTCGACCTATAACAATGACTTTACCATCTGGATGAGTACTAATCCCAAGGTTGACGACTGGAAACCATTGATGGAAAAATTCACCCCCGGTGGCTGGGACCCTGCATTCTTTACCGATGACGACGGACGGCTTTACATGTATAACGGCAGCAGCAATCAATACCCTGCTTATGGTGTTGAACTTGACAGGAAAACGTTCCAGCCTCTCACGGCCCGCCGCGAAATGTATATACTGGAACCCTGGCGCTACGGATGGCAGCGATTTGGCGAAAACATGGACGACACCTTCCTCGACCCGTTTATTGAAGGATCCTGGATGACCAAACACAATGG
>DAONEP010000104.1:0-6325 GCA_035403165.1 Bacteroidales bacterium
GGCAACAGCTCCAACGCTTACCAGATTCAAGCACCTTATATATGCCTATCTGATTCCGATACCTCGACCACCAGTCGTCCTTGCGAAATTGTTCCATGATGTCAATTTCCGATACCCACCCGGCTTTCGTAGGAAAAAGCCAAATCGCAGGCCACGCTCCCCGGAAGTCTGGCAGTTTTGCAATGAATTTAAAGTAGCCGTAAAGGAAAGTATCGACCGACCGGATCATGCCAGAGGAATAATTTCTCACTACCGCGACAGCCTTGTTCCCTTCGCGCCACCACGCCCCAACGTTTTCCTTCTTAGGCTGGAAGGTGATGCCATCGCCAAGGATTAGGTTATCCGGTAAATAAGCGGCGAGTTGTTTCTTTTCGGCGTTACCCCAGTTCCAGCCGTTAACAACATAGGGTATGTTCATTAAATTAACCATTTCAGGTTTTTTGTTTTATCGAATCCCAGGTTGGCAAGTTTCTTCCACAATAGAGGTGTCAATTTTTAATGCTTATCATTCAGGAACCGCACAAATTCATCATCCGCTAATCCGTATGATTATATTTAAGCAGTGAGGGGCTGCCGTTTGCCCTCGTATTAAATCAGCTTTGCCTTGAAAGCCTTAACCTATTTATTACAAATGCATCACAGGATTGCTGATTGTTTCCTACAACTCTTTTGAACCAGATTGAAATGACAGAGAAGACATGAAGGAGTTCCTCATCACTCAGGCCTCTAAGATGCTCGCTGGATTTTCACCAAACAGGAAGAAAGTTTTAACAAAACTTATAACCGACATAGAATTGCTGTATTCTGTATCCAAAAACGGGAGCAAAATTCAGTTGGTTCAGGGCATCCCGATTACATCGGGAGGGCTGTTCCTGCAGATATCTGATCGCTGAATTGGGCTGTTCAATCAGGGCTGATCGGGTATGTTTCTATCAGATGTCAAGTCTGCAACAGGTACTTTTTCAGTAAACCTGCCAATTCTTCCCTGTTAAAAGGCTTGGTCATAAATGCATCCGCACCGGCGGCAAAAGCCCTTTCCTGGGCTTCTTCATGGATATAGGCCGACTGCACGATAACAGGAATATCTTTCCTGATTTTCTTGATCCTCCGGGTAGCATCGCATCCATCCAGTTCAGGCATTTTTATATCCATCAGTATCAGCCTGACCGACGAGGCATTCTTCAGGAAAAGTTCTACGGCTTCATATCCGTTGCTGGCACGGATGGTATTACATTTAAAAACAGAAAGCATTTCCTTGATGAGCATGAAATTCAAATCTTCATCTTCCGCTACAAGAATGGACGGAGTTTCAGCCGCGGCGACCGGGACTTCAGCCGGAGCCTGAACAATTTTAACTGATTCGGGAGGTTCCGACTTTGTAAAAGGGAGGGTAAAATAGAATGCCGAACCTTCGCCGGGCTTCGATTCAAGCCAGATGTTTCCCCCCAACAATTCAACATAAGCTTTTGAGATGCTCAACCCCAGACCGGTTCCCCCGTAATCCCTGATACCTGCAATATCTGCCTGCCTGAAACGCTCAAAGATGCTGGAATGGAACTCCTCAGGAATTCCGATACCACTATCTCTGACATAAAACTCAAGCTGGCCTGATTTTTCAATATAGCCAAACTCGATATATCCCTGTTTGGTAAATTTGAAAGCATTGTTCAACAGGTTCGAGACAACCTGAACCAGCTTTATCTCATCCGACAAAATATAGGACTGGTCGTCAGGGAGCGCCAGATTTAGCAACAGGGACAAGTGTTTTTCATTTGCTTTTAAACGGAACTGGTCATTCAGATTTTTCAGCGTCATATTCAGGCTGAACTTGCTGAGACGCGCCACTTCCTGTCCGGATTCGAGGGTAGCTATGCTAATGATGTCATCGATAATAGAAAGCAGATGGTCACAGGCGGACTGAATAATTTTGATGCTTTCACTATTTTTCGCCGTATTTCCGCTGTTTTCTTCAAGGATCGAGGCATACCCGATAATGGCATGCATAGGTGTCCTGATTTCGTGTGAGATATTATTCAGAAAAGCAGTCTTCAATTTATCGTTTTCTTCTGCCCTCATCAGAGCCGACTGCAGTTCCTTCATCGCTTGCTGCTGATCCGTTATGTTCAGAAAGGTTCCCCTGTAGCCAAGCCATTTCCCCTTGTTATCATAAAACGGAGAACAACTCGACTGCAGGATAACATCAGATCCGTCTTTATGGATCATTGGCTGGATAAAATTCAATAATTCCTTCCGCTGTTCAACCCAGCCGAGTATTTCACCACGAATAGCATCCTGTTTATCAGCCGGAAACAATTCATAATAATGCATAGCCCCAATCAGTTCTTCAGGTTTATACCCAAGGATTTTCTCCACAACCCTGTTTGAATAGACGAATAATCCTTCAGTGTCAACTTCCCATATCCATTCATCAGCATGTTCTGCAACCTGATCGAACCTGTTTTCGCTATATTTCATTTCGGCAATGCTCATCTGGAGCGGCCTTGAAATCCATCGCCTGAATGCAAAACCCAGTACCAGGATGATGACTATGCCAAGAAAAGCGGCCTCAAATGTAGCCAACCTGGTAGCAAGTTTCCATTTGCTGATGATGGGGTCGTTCGAAATAAAGACGAGCCGTCCGAGCGCCTCGCCGTTATTGTCCCTGATCTCCTTTATTATATAGTCGGCATCGCTTTTGGATGAAGGGAGAAAATGATGCTCACCGAGCAGCAGCGAGACTTTTGTGCGGCATAATGTTCCCATCCTCGCTATCATATCCGGATCCCAGTGTTTGATGAAAAACAGGTAGCCTTTAGGCCGTGTTGTGTGTTTCACATCATTAGTCGGAACTATAGTCGCACCAAAAACTTCAAAAAGTTTTGTATTGGCAGTGAGGAAAAAATGGCAAAAAGGCTTCTGCCCGGATAAAATCATCCTGACATCGATACCTGCCATCAGATACCCCAACGACCGGTCGGATGAATCATTCACAGCATATCTCAGGTTCCCTGAAGTATTGTAAACAAAAATAGCATTGAAAGCAAAGGTTTCAAGCAGGGGATCAAAACAGTCCTGCTCAAATTTTCTGTCCGGTGATTCAATATACCTGACAGTCTCATTCCAGGTTGAATTATCGTTCAGGGGACGGAGAATATCATCCTGCCGGGATGCCAGCACCAGGTCGATAAGCTTTTCATTATGCTGGTGCATCAACTGAAGAAAAAGTTCTGACTGATGTGAATTTAAAAAGTACCAGAATCCAACTAATACAATTAACCCGGCAATAAAGACAAGCTGAATGAACAGCAATTTGGTCGTTGTTTTTGTAAACATGTTGTCAGAGTTACAGAGCTGAATCAGACAAGTAAAAAATATTCCTGGACTAATAAACTGCTTTTATAGCAGTAAAAATAATCCAATTAAGTAATTAAAACTGCGAAGCGAGGCAGAAAAAATTATGGAACAGCTATTTACATGAAAAAGTCTGCTGCCAGCGCCGATGCAGATAATGAGATGAAAAGCCGGGGATCAGAAGTCCAGCAAACCTTATGTATCGCATCACCGGTCCGGACAGCTTCACTCTCCCGCAAAAAGAGCCCTGAAATTGATTCTATTTTTCTGCATGTTCAATCGCCATTTTCACTACTTCGTAGCTAACGGCATTGAACATCTCCTCCACATTATTGGTATATTCTTCGTTAGGGCTTAGGAGGGCATCTTTTAGCATAAACGCTTCATAATCATGATTATTGGCGCCTATCCATGTTGCCAGGACGCACCCTACGGCGCTTAATCCGCAAAGGAACAAGGTATTGCATCCCTTTTCCCTGATTACTTTATCAAGATCGGTCTTGTTGAATCCATCCGGATAAGTTTTGATAACCTGTGCATCTTCAGGTTTTATTGCCACTGAAGCCGGGAACTCGAATCCTTCGGTGCCGGGCACTACTCCGTATTCTTTACCGGAATGATAAACCCTGATAACGGGCAATCCGTTGCTCCGGAACAGTCCGATATAGCTGTTGATGTTGGCCATTGCCATATCCCTGTCTTTTTCTGACATCATAGGCAAAAAAGCATTCTGGATATCGATGACCAGCAGGGCTGGTTTCAGCGGTTGTTTCTGGTCATTTTGCTCCTGCGCGAACGATTTACCGGGGAGAATCACTGACAGGACTGCCAGGCTGATAAGTAACAGTTTCTTTTTCATGGATCTGTAAATGATTAAGGGATGTTAGGTTCATGTATGACGAAGATAGGAAAATAATGAAAAAACGAACCGAATAATAATATGAACATTCTCTGAAATATCTCTGACGGAAATATTCTCAACGGCTTATATCAGATAGTGTTACCGTTCAATGGCAGTTTCAGGGTAATCGGCTTCTAAGTTTTAAAACCTTCTGTGTTGCTTCTGAAAGCCATAAAAAAGAAACACCTGAAACCCGTTTCCAGGAATCAGATGTTTCAAAAAATACGATTGTGCCAGAATCGGCTGCTATTCCACCGGAAAAACTTGTTAAATTTTTATGATCTTAACCCAGACATTTACGCTTCTTAGAACATATAAGCCCGGTTTCAGATCCTGAATATTGATTTCGTTCTCCCCGCTATTCAATGTTCCGGTTTTTACCTGTTTACCGCTGCAATCATAAAGCTGATATTCCTGGCCGGATTTCCCCTCAAAGTTTATTCTGATCCTATCTTTTGCCGGATTGGGAGTTGCATACATCTTCCCAACTTTGGCGACTCCTTTAGTTGAAAGTATATTTTCGGGCAATTCGATCAGTTCCGCAATTGATGATGTGAGGGAAGCATTATTATCCAGAAGCAACTGGAGTGATGAAAGGTTATCGCCATCATAATCGCGGGCAAACGTAAAACAGTAATCGAGCGGTTGTACATCTCCCGATTTAAAGGTAAATGGACCGGCAGCAGAGAGTATTTCGCGGTCAAAATCGTTGCTGTCTGCTAATATTTCCGTCCAGAAATAGCCGTTCTGGTTATAACCTCCATTGGGCATCACATTATTGGTACCCCAGTTGCACAAGGTATCGGAACTGCCCGGATAAACAAACCTGCATTCGGGTCCTACACCCCCCGTTGAGACATGACCACCCCCGCCAAAAATCATATGAGTTCCGTCAGAATAAATATTTTGCATATAATGATAATCACGTACCGGATCACTCATAGACAGGATGTTTTTCCCATTTATTAAATAATCCAATGACATACTGTTCGTTACTCCGTATCTCTCATTATCAATTACATCATCCCCGAAATTCAATCCGTTTATACTGTAATCACATTGATTGTTCGGATTATCAGCTCCGTCATTATCCATATAGGGGCCTCCAATCAACCTCATTCCAATTGCAGGAGGATGTTCACCATAAGCCCAGCCTTCTCCGTTGCCGTCCACAGAAGTTTTATTGTAGGCATAAACCATTCCGTGGTTCACATCAGTACCGACAAAGTCATCTGTGCTATTCCCGAGATCGAAATCATTGAATAAGCCGATATAGGTACTGTCATAATCAGCTAAGGAACGGTTGAGGATATCAAGGTGGAAGAAGAGTGTATTATTTAAAACCGAGTCATCCGGCCTGTCAAATTCATAAGCCATACCGTGAATTTCCAGACCCATTTTTGCTGCAACAGTATCCGCAAAAAACTGCCCTGTTGAATCGTTCATTATAAAGTAAACAGCCTGGTCCCCTCTGATCAAAGGATAATCCCCAGCCATCGGTTCATATCTTCCATTGGCGTTATTGTCAAAGAAGGGGGCAATATTTCCGGTCTGCCCAAGGGTAACATCACCATGAGCCGGCCAGGATGCAATAGCATCAATCGGGGCATAGCCGGCTGATTTCCAATTGTTGATATGATACAATATTTCTTCTTTACTGATTTTCCAAACCCTGTTCCAAACCTTGACGTAAGAGGTGTCTACAATTGTTGATATTGGCCCCTGGTAAAAATCTTTTTGCGATGAGTATACTCTTTCTTTTCCTGAAAAATGTACCTGGCCATTCATATCCAAGCCTCCGATAAAGAGTTCCTGGCCAAAAACCGCTATTTTCCCGGATCCTTTCGGCACTTCAAGACCTGCGGTTTGCCCATCATAGAAATGAGCGCCAAAGGGGCTTATCACAGCACTAATATTGTTCATATCAATCTTTTCACAGGTCGGCGGATACAAGGGGATGAAAACGACATTTCCTTCTGCGTGTAGTCCGTTCTCATCTTTTATCATGTAATTGAGGTCCTGAACAGGATAATACGGGTTCCCAATATTACTTTCCGTCATGGTCAGTTCCCA
>DAONEP010000105.1:0-6281 GCA_035403165.1 Bacteroidales bacterium
ACCTGGTTATGTGGGGCACCAACCGCGAATCAAAAGAATTCTATACCAGCATTGTTACGCCCGTTGTTCACAGGCAAACCTGTGACTGGGATCCCTGCTCGGGGGTGAAAGTTCATAAAGTACCTTCTGAAGATGCTATCATCACAATGACTTTTGGTTATGATGACAGCCACCAGCAGGTTACCGGCGATGCCTGCCCTACAAGTTACCGCATCGACTGGGCCAAACACGAAAATTCGGGGGTTATCTACAAGCCCCTGCCATAAGGATTCTGAGTGTTTTGAGAAAGAAAGGCAGCCATCCGTCAGGGGCTGCCTTTTTTCGTATTATTCCGGTCCGATGGTATGGCCACAGCATTACGGCCGGTTCGGGTTCTTACGGATTCCTGAATTTCTTCCTGCTGCCTTGTTGCTGCAATACGATGCCGGTTTTTTCAACGGTAATCAGGCAACCGTAAGGCAATTTCTCTATCCAGGGACGAATCGTCTCAATGAATTTTTCAATTTTTTCAGCTTCGTCAACAATCTCTATGACAAGGGGCAGTTTTTCTGTAATTTCCCAGAACCGGGCTGAATGGATCCTGCTGCTTGATCCGTATCCCATGACCCCTTTCAGCACCGTAGCGCCGGCAAGCCCGTAACGCTTGGCGGCAAAAACAATGGTTTCCGATAAAGAAGTATGCCTGAACTTATCGGTATTGCTGACGAAAATACGCAGCAATCTGGCTTCTCCTTTTATTTCCATGACTAGATAATTTTAGTTATCAGGTTACCGAGATAGGTAGCCAGTATTCCAACAAACACACTGAGGCTGGTATAAAGCGCAAACTGGAAGATATTGCCGTCGCGGAGCAAGGCTACATTTTCATTGGCAAACGTTGAAAAGGTGGTAAAACCGCCGCAAAAGCCAACGGTCAGAAACATCTTCAGGCCTGCGTCTGTCACATTCCCTCTTTCACTGATTCCATAGATAAGCCCGATCAGAAAACATCCGGTAATGTTTACAATGAAAGTCCCGAATGGGAATGCCGATAAAATACTGTCCTGAATAAGTCGGGAAGCCAGGAATCGTGAAATTCCGCCTATAAAACTCCCGGCGCCGATTAATAAAATGATCCTGGTCATTAAGTCAAAACATTGTTAACAGTGAGGAAGCAGTTCGACACAAATCATGAATTCAGTAACTTCTTCATGGCTTCCACATTACGGGGATTATAGAGGTCTTTTCCCTCGGGAGTGTACATGAACCTGATGAGGTCGTCATAATGAGCTGTAATTTTGCCCCTCACCATTTTCATGGTGGAATTCATCATGTGATTATCCTCGGTGAAAGCTTCGCTCAGGATGCCGGTTGCAGCCGGAAGCCAGCGTTGGGGAAACATGTTTTCATAATGGCCCTTTGCCCTGTACAATTGCAATTCCCGGTAAATTTTATTCAGCGCCAGCTTAATGCCTTCCTCCGATGCCGGACTGGTATTTTTATGTTTCAGGTAGGCCTTCAGCATTTCACAGTTCGGCACTATCAGGCAGATGGTATAAGGATTCTGGTTGTTGTGCAGCATGCACTGGTGGATGAATTTCGATTGCGCTACAAAGGTTTCCTCCATGCCCTCCGGACTGTACTTTTCTCCGTCATCGGAAATAAGCAGGCTTTTAAAACGCCCCAGTACATAGAGGAACCCATCCTTATCCATATAACCGAGGTCGCCGGTATGCAGCCAGCCGTCGCGAATGGTATCGGCAGTAGCTTTTTCGTTTTTCCAGTACCCTGTCATCACGTTTTCGCCTTTGATGACGATTTCACCTTTTTCTCCAACCGGTAAACTGTTTCCTTTATCGTCGCAGATTTTGAGTTCCATATCCTTCACCAGCACGCCGGAAGAACCTAGTTTGTGCCTTTTTTTTGAATTTGAGGAAATCACCGGTGACGACTCAGTAAGGCCATAACCCTGGAACATGGGAATGCCTATCGCGTAAAAGAAGCGCTGTAATTCAATGTCGAGCAAAGCCCCTCCGCCGACAAAAAATTCCAGGCGGCCGCCAAAACCTTCACGCACCTTGCTGAAGATGATTTGATCGTACAGCCAGATCAATGGTTTGTAAAGAAAGGTAAGACCTTTCCCTTTATCGTATCCGATTCCGTTGTAACTGTATGATAGGCGGAGTGCGTGATTGAAAAGCGTATTGATCAGTTTTCCCTTCTCGCGGATATTCCTTTCAATATTCTTACGGAAGTTGGCTGCCAGGGTCGGTACGCTCAACAGCAGGTGAGGCCTGATCTCTTTGATGTTTACAGGGATGTTTTTCAGCGAGTCAAGTCCCGATTTCCCTGAATATACCGAAGCCAGTGATGCTCCCATCCCCATCATACAATAAATGCCGCAGGTATGGGCAAAAGCGTGGTCCCAGGGAAGAATCAGCAGCGTTGTATAATGGGATGGAATGTCCATCAGGGTGTACGATTGTGTAACATTGGCCACGTAATTGTTATGCGAGAGGATTATGCCTTTCGGGTCGGCGGTGGTGCCTGAGGTGTAACAGATATTGGCAGGATCATCGGGCTTCACAGAATTCCAGGTTTCGCGGAAGACCGTCTCAGATGTTTCCAGATATTTGTCGCCCAGCTCTTTTACGGTTTCAAAATTTATTTCATTGGCTGTTTCATCAGCCCCGCCATCCAGGAGAATGAGCTTTTCGAGTAAAGGAAGTTCGGGCCATGCTCTTTTTACCTTTTCAACCTGGCGTGCCGATACAATCGCCATGCGGGCTTCCGAATGCCCCATCCGGTAACGGATTTCTGAAGTTTCGGTGAGTTTTACCGACATCGGAACGTTAATGGCACCGGTGTAAAGAATACCCAGTTCGCTGATAACCCAATCGTTGCGGCCCTCGGAGATCAACGCCAGCCTGTCGCCTCGTTGTATGCCGAGGGCTAAAAGTCCTGCAGCAAAACGGTATACTTCTTTTTGGACTTGCAAATAGGTTGTCCCTTTGTAAGCTCCGTTATTTTTTTCACAGAGGTAGGTATTATTGGGAAATTTGGCTACGCTTTCCTCAAAAAACCGGATAATGGTCTGGCTCATCAGATTGATTTATTGGTTTGGTAAAAAATTTGATGCTAAGATAAAAAATTTATCAGTTTTACATATTTTGCATCAGCCCGGATGGATAGATACTTACCCCCGGTTTATCTGTCTGCGCTGCTTTGGTCATCGCACCTGCAATGGTTTGGGCACGGATGGGACGGTAATTTTTCAAAGGCCCCACAAACAGGAACCGAAGGCCACCGGCCACTTTTTGAGCTATATTTTCCCCGAAACGAAACTCTTTGCGTTTGCCCAGGATCAGCGAAGGCCTGAAAATATGGACTTCGGGAACTCCCGCTGCCGACACTGATTTTTCCATTTCGCCTTTTACACGGTTGTAAAATATGCGGGAAGAAGGATTTGCCCCCATGGCGCTCACCACCAGGAAACGTTTTGCTTTGATGGAAACAGCATATTTAGCCAGGTTCAGCACATAATCATGGTCAACCTTCCGGAATGCTGCTTGTGAACCGGCTTTCCGGATGGTAGTGCCGAGCGCGCAATAAATGTCGTCGGCTTCCAACGGCAAACTGACGGGATCAGCGTAATCAAAATTTACAATAACCTGTTCAATCTTTGGATGAGATATGGCTAATGGCTTCCTGGTAAGTAGAATCACTTTCTCATAAATCGGTTCGGCCAGGAGCTGATCAGTCAGGTGGGTTCCGACCAGGCCGGTTGCCCCGGCGACGATGGCTTTTCGTGGGTTCATAAGTTATTCAGTCAGGGTGAAAAAAAGGCTTCGAAAAAGCAAATATAAACCTGTTTCCGGGAAAACAAACTGAAAATCAAGGAATATAAATTTTTTAGCAATGAAACAACAGTCACTAAAAAGCCGCTAAGCTTAGATTTTTATTCCTTCTGACTTAAAAAATCAGATTTTTCTTTAAATCAGAAAAATATTATCTTTGAATATTAAGCTATTCGGGTTATGCCTTTAATCAACTCAGTCATTTCGTGGTTTATACGCAAGCGAATCCATCAGATCGAGTTGTTCATGAAGTATCCCCACGAGGTACAATCCGAGTGGTTTGAAAGGTTATTATATGAAGCCCGCGATACAGAATGGGGGAAAAAATATAATTACCGCACCATTGAGACGGTTGAGGAATTCAGGAACCGCGTTCCCGTGAATGATTATAACAGCCTGAAACCTTATATTGACAGGCTTCGCCAGGGTGAACAAAATATCCTGTGGCCATCGGAAGTAAAGTGGTTTGCCAAAAGCAGCGGCACCACCGGGGATAAGAGCAAATTCATTCCGGTGACCGAAGAAGCGCTGGAAACCTGTCATTTTAAAGGTGGCAAGGACCTGCTTTCCATGTATTGCAACAATAATCCCAATACCCGCCTGTTCAGCGGTAAATGGCTGGCCCTCGGCGGAAATCTGACCACGGATAATATCGAAGCCGAAACCTATCATGGGGATGTTTCGGCCATTCTCATGGAAAACCTGCCTTCCTGGGCCCAGTTGATACGCACGCCCGACCTGAACATCGCCCTCATGAGCGAGTGGGAATCCAAAATTGAGCGCATCGCCGAGGTCACCAGGCTCGAAGATGTGGTAAATATTACGGGCGTCCCGTCATGGTTGCTGGTTTTGCTGCGGCGGGTCCTCGAAATGAGCGGCAAAACTTCGGTCGCCGAGGTATGGCCAAACCTGGAACTATTCGTGCACGGAGGCGTGAGTTTTGCGCCCTATCGCGAACAGTACCGGAAGATATGCCCTCCGGAGATGTATTACCTTGAAACTTACAATGCCAGCGAGGGCTTTTTCGGTATCCAGGACAGACTTGGCGCCGATGATATGCTGCTGATGCTCGATTATGGCGTTTATTACGAATTTATCCCGCCCGATCAAATCGGGAAAAACAATCCTCAAACCATTACCCTCAGCGAGGTAGAAGCAGGCGTAAATTATGCCCTGGTAATCAGCACCAATGCCGGCTTATGGCGATATTCCATAGGCGACACCATCATGTTTACATCCACCGACCCTTACCGTTTCAGGATTACCGGCCGGACAAGGAATTTTATCAATGCTTTCGGCGAAGAGCTGATCATTGATAATGCGGAAAAAGCCCTTGCAATTGCCTGTGAAAAGACGTCGGCAGCGATCAATGAATATACGGCAGCGCCGGTTTATTTCGGCGATAACCAACAGGGCGCCCATGAATGGATCATTGAGTTTGAAACGTTTCCTGAAAACATCGGGTACTTTATCGAAGTGTTCGATAATGCCCTTAAATCGCTGAACTCCGATTATGAGGCAAAGCGTTACCATAATATGATCCTGGTGATGCCCGTGGTGCATCCGGTCCCCGCAGGAACTTTCTATAACTGGATGCGCGAAAAAGGCAAGCTGGGAGGACAGAATAAAGTGCCGCGCCTTTCGAACGACAGGAAATATGTTGACGATCTTCTCGCCAGGATCACACTGAAAAAATAATTGCGATACATTTGCTTTACAGATTATGGCAATCCGGGTCTCACCATTAGCAAAGCGTAAGGAATTATATCATAAATCTTTAAACTCCAGATTTATTAACCATGCATATAGCAATAGCAGGAAACATCGGTTCAGGTAAAACAACACTTACAGGCCTTTTAGCAAAACATTTCGGGTGGCTGCCCAATTACGAGGATGTGGATACCAATCCATACCTGAGCAGCTTTTATGAAGACATGCAGCGATGGTCGTTCAACCTGCAGATATACTTCCTCAACAGCCGTTTCAGACAGATTGTGGAAATCAGAAAAAGCGGCAAGAATGTTATCCAGGACCGCACTATTTATGAGGATGCCAATATCTTCGCGCCCAACCTCCACGCCATGAACCTGATGACAACCCGCGATTTTGATAATTACAAGTCGCTGTTCGATCTGATGGCATCGCTGATCCAGCCGCCCGACCTGCTTATCTACCTGCGTGCGGAAGTTCCAACCCTGGTACGCAACATACAGAAACGGGGCCGTGAGTACGAAGCCTCCATCCGCCTCGATTATCTGAACAGCCTGAACGAGCGTTACGAAAACTGGATTGACAATTACACCTTCGGGAAACTGCTGATCTTTGACGTCGATAACCTGAATTTTACCGAAAGCCGCGAAGACCTCGGGCAGGTGATCGAAAAGATCGAAGCCGAACTCCACGGACTTTTCTAAGCCTGAACTTTCCGGGCTGTAAGCTATTGGC
>DAONEP010000106.1:0-6079 GCA_035403165.1 Bacteroidales bacterium
GGTGCGGGCACAGACTGTCGTAGGTAAAGGGTTGGGTGTAGAGGCTGTCGTATTCTAAGTTGGAGTTGACTTTTAAAGCGACAATTCTATATTTATTGTTATAAGTGTCCACACCAACTGTAACAAATTTATCGTCAAAGGTTCTTGTTGCGGAGCAATACAAGATCACTACAGAAATACTACTAGAATTTATTATATTGCCTAATGTATCAGTTTTAAGGGCTTGCCACTGGAAAGTGCCATTAATTGTAAAACCACCAAAGAAAACCAGGTTTGTATCATGAAGCATCGTAATGGTTGAAAGTCCACAGAAATTTGGACTACCGGTTTCAAAAATATCCTTATCTCCTGACTCGCTCCCGTTATGGCTGATCCAGATAAGTCCGGGATTTGTTCCATTTGTAGCTGAATGGGTGCAGGAATGATAATATTTACCGTTACTATTTTTAGTTGTTTCCCAAACATCGCTATAGTAATGTTTATTGGTACCATAAACCAGGTCCCATATTTTATTCCCGGCAGTATCGGTTTTAACAAAGTAGCTTCTGATAACCTGAGGTGAATTTGTGCCTGAATCGGGGGCATAACGTGAGGCAGTTATAAGGTTTCCATCACCATCAGTCAAGAGATCACATGGTTGGTCATCATTATAATAATTAGCATGAGGATAGAATTGATGCCATACAAGATCACCTGCGGGGTTAAATTTAAATAATGAAATATTGGATTCGGGGTTGGTAGGATAATAGGCAGTCAATACTATATATCCCCCGTCAGGCGACTGCTTTACCTTTATACCATTTTCAAAATTATTTGGCCCTTCCAATATTTTACACCACTCAACCTCAGCACATGGATTTAGTTTTAGAATAAATGCATCATTAGATGATAATTTCATTGTTGAGCCACAAAGTATGAAACCTCCATCAGTTGTTTGTTCAACATTCATTAGAACTGTAATATAATTACCGTTACCAAACTTTTTATCCCATAGTACATTGCCATTTACATCAGTCTTTACTAACCAGGAATAAGTTGATAAATTTATACTTCCTGCTATCAGGTAGCCTTTGTCGTATTGTTCAGTTACATTCCAGGCAATAGCGTTTTGCCCCTGGCCATAATATCGTATCCATTCCTGTGCAACAGTATTGATATGTAGTACTATAATACATAAGAAGAAAAAGAGAATTCTCATGATAAAATGGTCAAAGTCACAAATTCCCCCCGCTCTTGCGTTTACCTTTGGTGAGATCGCTTCGCTATGTTGCAACGCCTGCGCGGGAATCCTTAATAAGCGTCTCCATCCGTTTCATTACTCCTGCTTCTTAAACACCTTTTTCAAACAGCAATACCTTAAAACAATTATTCCGCCGGCCTTATCACACATAGCAATGTGGGAAAAGTACAAAAATTTTAACAATAAAGCGCCATATTTATTCATTTTATTCTGGTTCGCACGGACCATTAATACAACGGCATACCCTGTATTCTCTCCTGCGCCCTGCCTGACGCAAAGACGGACGCCGGAAGGCCTGGAGGCGTCGTAATCCGTTTAATTCCATCCTGTTAATTCTCATAAAAATTACTACCTTTGCAGCCTTTTTTAAAACACGTTCAACGTTCTGCCGGATGCAAAACAACTATCCTGAATACAAGCAACTTAATTTGACCCGCATAGGCAGCGAGGTGCTCGATTTCTGGAAACAGAATAACATCTTCCATAAAAGTCTCGAATACCGCGCTGACCATCAACCTTTTATTTTCTATGAAGGGCCGCCTTCGGCCAACGGCCAGCCGGGCATCCACCACGTGATGGCCCGTGCCATCAAAGATATTTTCTGCCGCTATAAAACGCTCAAAGGGTTTCATGTGGCCCGCAAAGCCGGCTGGGATACCCACGGACTGCCCATCGAACTTGCCGTTGAAAAAACCCTCGGCATCACCAAGGAAGACATCGGCCGCACCATTTCGGTGGACGAATACAACAAAGCCTGCCGCAACGAAGTGATGAAATACAAGGATATGTGGGACGACCTGACCGAAAAAGTCGGTTACTGGGTCGACCTTGACCAGCCTTACATCACTTTCGAAAATACCTACATTGAGACCTGCTGGTACCTGCTGGCACAACTTTACAGGAAAGGCCTGCTGTACAAAGGATACACCATTCAGCCCTATTCGCCGGCCGCCGGGACAGGCCTGTCGTCGCACGAGCTGAACCAGCCCGGTTGTTACCGCGATGTGAAAGACAACACCGTGGTTGCCCAGTTCAAAGTCCGCAACGACGCGGATCATCCCCTGATTACCGACCTGTTCGGCAACGACGGCAGGGAAGTCTTCATCCTGGCCTGGACGACCACACCCTGGACGCTGCCCTCGAACACCGCCCTTGCCGTTGGCGCCGGCATCGAATACGTCCTGGTTGAAACCTTCAACCCCTATACTTACCTTCCGGTGAAACTGGTGCTGGCAAAACCCCTGCTGAACCGTTATTTCCCTGAAGCAAACGCCGTCCTTTCGTTCGAAGAATACCAGCCGGGTCAGAAACAAATACCTTTCAAGGTATTGAAAGAGTTTACGGGCGCCCGACTGGCCGGTTTGCGTTACGAACAACTGCTTCCTTACGCCCAGCCGGAAACAGGCGACGCTTTCGTGGTGGTGACCGGCGATTTTGTCACTACCGAAGACGGAACCGGCATCGTTCACATTGCCCCCAGCTTCGGCGCCGACGACTTTAAGGTGGCCCGGCAGCATGGCATCGGCGCTTTGACGATGGTGAACAAGGATGGCCGTTTCAACGATCAGATGGGTGAATTTGCCGGACGCTTCGTCAAACCGGAATACTCCCCCGATTTTGAGTCGGGAACGGTCGCAAATGTGGATATCGACATCATCGTCAAGCTGAAGAAAGAGAACCGCGCCTTTAAAGCCGAGAAATACGAGCACTCATATCCGCACTGCTGGCGTACCGACAAGCCCATTCTTTATTACCCGCTCGATTCGTGGTTTATCCGCACCACGGCGCTCAAAGACCGCCTGATCGAACTCAACCGGACCATCAACTGGAAGCCGGAAGCCACCGGTTCGGGGCGTTTCGGCAACTGGCTCGAAAACCTGGTTGACTGGAACCTTTCGCGCTCACGTTACTGGGGCACGCCTTTGCCCATCTGGGTATCGGAAGACCGCAGCGAAGAGATGATCATTGAATCGGTCGCTCAGCTCAAGGCTGAAATTGAGAAGAGCATGGCCGCCGGTTTCATGAAAGAGAACCCGCTTAAAAATTTCAAAGAAGGCGATACTTCGCACGAAAATTATACCTCTTTCGACCTTCACCGGCCTTACGTGGATGACATCGTGCTGGTTTCATCCACAGGGAAGAAGATGCTCCGCGAACCGGACCTCATCGACGTGTGGTTCGACTCGGGCTCCATGCCTTATGCGCAGATTCATTACCCCTTTGAACACAAAGACGGCCTGAACGAATATTTCCCCGCCGATTTCATCGCCGAAGGCGTTGACCAGACGCGCGGCTGGTTTTACACCCTCCATGCCATTGCAACGCTGGCTTTCGATTCGGTAGCTTTCAAAACCGTAGTTTCCAACGGGCTGGTGCTTGACAAGGACGGCAACAAGATGTCGAAACGCCTCGGCAATGCCGTCGATCCTTTTGAAACCATCAAAAAATACGGGCCCGATGCGTTGCGCTGGTACATGGTCACCAATTCGCAGCCCTGGGACAACCTGAAGTTTGACGCCGACGGCATTACCGAAGTGCAGCGTAAATTCTTCGGTACACTGTACAATACATACAGCTTCTTTGCCTTATATGCCAATATCGACGGTTTCAGGTATGCCGAAGCCGACGTTGCTCCGGATGAACGTCCGGAAATTGACCGCTGGATACTTTCGGAGCTGAACACGCTCATCAGGAACGTGGATGAATCCTACGAACAATATGAACCGACACGCGCCGGCCGGCTGATCGCCGATTTCGTAAACGACCACCTCAGCAACTGGTATGTGCGCCTGTCGCGCCGCCGTTTCTGGAAAGGAGAATATTCCACGGACAAGATCTCGGCATACCAGACGTTATACCATTGCCTGGCCACGGTTGCCCAGTTGGCGTCGCCCATTGCCCCATTCTTCACGGACAGGCTTTTCATCGACCTGAACAAAGTAACGGGTAAGGTGAAGGCCGAATCGGTTCATCTCACCGACTTCCCGGTTGCAGATGCCTCCATGATCGACAAGCCGCTGGAAGAACGTATGGAACTGGCTCAGCAGTTCTCCTCCATGGTACTGAGCCTGCGCAAGAAAACCAGCCTCCGTGTGCGGCAACCCTTGCAGAAGATACTGATACCGGCCGCCAGCGAGGAATTTAAAGCGCAGATAAAACGGGTGAGCAACCTGATCCTGAGCGAAGTAAACGTGAAAGAGCTGGAATTTCTGGCTGAAGATGCCGGTTTCCTGGTGAAACGTATAAAACCCAATTTCAAAACGCTGGGTCCCAGATACGGCAAACTGATGAAAGAAATTGCCGCTGCTATCAGCGCTTTCACACGGGAACAGATCAATAGCATAGAAAAGAACGGCAGATACGCGATAGAGATTAATGGACAGCCGGTGGAGGTGGAGCTCGCCGATGTTGAAATAGCCACCGAAGACATCCCCGGATGGGTCGTGGCGAACCAGGGAGCGCTTACCGTGGCCCTCGATATCACCCTGACACCTTCGCTGCAGGAAGAAGGCATCGCCCGCGAACTTGTCAACCGCATCCAGACCCTTCGTAAGGACAAAGGATTTGAAGTTACTGATAAGATCACGCTGAAGGTTGAAAAAAATCCTTTGACCGAATCTGCAATAGCGAACAATTTACTATATATTTGTTCCGAGACCCTAGCTGAAAAATTAACCACCGAAAACCTGGACAATAATCCCGACAAGGACACCGTTGAACTTACGGATGAGATCACGATCAGTATCGTGGTAACCAAAATAACCTGACGGGATATAACCGGGGCAAATTATTAACCGTACTACTAATACCTTAGGAATCATGAAAGCGGACCAGAAGAAAGAGGAAACGACCAAAACCAGGTATTCCGATGAAGAACTTGAGGAGTTCCGGCTGATCATATTGGAGAAACTCGAAAAAGCCCGTCGTGATCTGCAACTGCTTACCGAAGCATATACCAACAGTAACGATAACGACACTATGGATACGTCCCCGACCTTCAAGGTACTTGAAGAAGGATACCAGGTAATGTCGAAAGAAGAAAATTCGCGGCTTGCCACAAGGCAGGAAAAATTTATACAAAACCTGGAAAACGCCCTGCTGCGTATCGAAAACAAGACGTATGGCATTTGCAGGGTCACCGGGAAGCTTATTTCCAAAGAACGGTTGCGTAGCGTTCCTCATGCTACCTTAAGCATCGAAGCCAAGCTGAGCCAGAAGTAAGTTAAAAATTTGAAAGAGCAGGATGCTTAAAAAATCGTTTTTAATTGTTTTTCTTGTGTTGCTTGCCGACCAGGCGCTCAAGGTGTGGATAAAAACCACCATGACCCTTGGTCAGGAAATTTCAATGGCAGGCGACTGGGCCATACTTCATTTTACCGAAAATAACGGTATGGCATTCGGTATGCAGTTTGCCGGCGATTACGGCAAGCTGGCCTTAAGTTTATTCCGGATCGTTGCCGTAATTTTCCTGGGATGGTATATCTGGTATCTGGCCAAACGCGGGACCAAATTCGGCGTGATTGCCTGTTTCTCGCTCATCATGGCAGGCGCCATGGGAAACATCATCGACAGCGCCTTTTACGGGATGATTTTTTCCGAGAGCACCTTTTTTGATGTTGCAGGAATGTTTCCTGCCGGGGGCGGCTATAGCTCATTCCTGCACGGTAAAGTCGTCGATATGCTTTATTTCCCGGTTTTACAGGGTACTTATCCGCAATGGTTCCCATTCCTGGGCGGCCAGGAATTCCTGTTTTTCCGTCCCGTTTTCAACATCTCCGACAGCGCCATCACGACCGGTGTGCTGAGCCTGATCATCTTCGAGCGGAAATTTTTCCAGGG
>DAONEP010000107.1:0-6020 GCA_035403165.1 Bacteroidales bacterium
CTATTTTATTAATCCTGAATTTCAACGGTATGCTTTTTGTCCCCACTTTTGCAGTTGAATTGATCAGTTATACTTTACCTATGCGAACCTGCGGATTTACCATTGTCAGAAATGCCGTCAAATATGATTATCCGGTGGTTGAATCCATCAAATCGGTGTTACCGGTTTGTGATGAATTCCTTGTTTTGGCCGGAAATTCAGATGACAATACCCTGGACCTGATCAGGCAGATCGGTTCTCCTAAAATCCGCATAGCAGAAAGTACCTGGGATGACTCGCTCAAGGAAGGCGGCAGGGTGCTGGCAGCAGAAACCAATAAAGCTTTCGACCTCATCTCTCCTGAGTTCGACTGGGCGCTTTACCTGCAGGCTGATGAAGTGATCCATGAAAAATACCACGACAACATCAGGGAAGCCATGAAAAAATGGCTGGACTGCCCTGAAGTGGAAGGGCTGCTTTTTAATTACACCCATTTTTACGGAACCTACCATTATACCGGTGATTCGCGCCGGTGGTACCGCCATGAAATCAGAATAATCCGCAACGATAAATCCATCCGGTCGTACCGCGATGCCCAGGGATTCAGGAAAAAAGGCGAAAAACTCCGCGTCAGGCCGGTCGACGCTTCAGTATATCACTATGGCTGGGTTAAAAATCCGAAAACCATGCAGACCAAAGTGCTCGATTTCCACAAACTTTGGCATGATGAGGAATGGATCAAACAAAATGTAAATCAGGAAGAATTATTTGATTTTACCGATGTCGATTCACTGGCAGTCTTCACCGGAACTCACCCTGCTGTGATGACGGACCGGATTAAAAATGCCGACTGGAACATCGAACTGGATATTTCCAAAAAGAAACTCGGATTTAAAAACAGAATACTTCTTCTGTTCGAAAAACTGACTGGTTACCGGTTGTTTGAATACAAGAATTACAGGATTATTTAAATCGTCAACCCTGCATTTTATCCCAACCCGGCTTATTAATCGGCAAAAATCAAGTCGGAATAATCCGTATTTAGCGAGGGGAAGTTTAATCGCCATAGCCACGCATCGAAGCCCTTCAGTCCACCGGATAACCTTACGGGCCTTCCATGTAGAATTTCTTACACAATTCGCTGAAATTATGGAAAATGCTACCCACAGATCAGCCTGGCTGATGAGGCTTTAAAATGGGTCCATACCGGTTTGCCGGCGACCAGCCGGAGCTTTTCCGCCGATTCGCGGCTAACCTGAACATGAAGCGGGATGCCGATGTTCACAACCACTTCCATGCCATAACGCAGGGGATAAACATCCTCGACTATTCCTTTGAAATTATTGAGCGCGCTGCTTTCAAAATTTTCTTCCGAAATCAAAATATCTTCATTCCTGATAAGTAAAAATCCCTCTTCCGCATCGGTTTCCTGGTTCAGGACAACGGGAACTTTTTCATGGGGAAAGACGGTAATATGACCGGGCTGTTTTTCAATCCTGACTTTAAAGAAATTGCGTATTCCGGCAAAGTGGGCGACAAATCCGTTCACGGGGTTGCTGAACACTTCGTGGGGAGTGCCGGTCTGTACGATGCTTCCCTTATCGATAATGGCTATACGGTCGGCCAGCGAAACGGCTTCATCAAAATCGTGCGTAACGTGGATGATGGTTTGTCCCATCCGGTTGATTTGTCTCAGCAGGGCACGCAAATCCGATTTCAGCTTACTATCAATGGATGCCAGCGGCTCGTCGAGAAGAAGAACCTGCGGTTGCTGTACCAGCGCACGGGCTAGCGCCACTCGTTGCAACTCGCCTCCCGAGAGCGTCGGCGGACGCCGGTGTATCAGGTGGCCGATTTGTAAAGTTTCAATAACCGGTTGGATGCGTGAAGCTTTTTCTTCGGCTGAAAAATGTTTGTGTTTCAGCGGGTAAACGATATTTTCCTTTACGGATAGATGCGGAAACACAGCGTGATCCTGAAATACAAGCCCTATACAACGCTGCTGTATTTTTTCATGGGTAATATCCTTCCCGCTCAGGGTGATGGTGCCGCTTTGTTGTTTGTTTAGCCCGGCAATGGTTTCGAGCAGCAACGATTTTCCTGCACCGGATTCACCCAGTAGGATGAAATATTCGCCGCCGGCTACGTCGAAGCTTATATCGCGGAGCTGAAACCCGGGGAACGAAACGGAGATATGCTGAAGGCTAAGCATGGCCGGCGGTTTTTGGTTCCTGCCTGCGCGACAGCAGTCTGAGCGCTACAAATACAGCCAATGAAATGAGTATAAAAAGCACCGAAACAGGCCTTGCATATTTCAGTCCAAAGGCGCCAAAACGCTCGTAAATGAGAACAGGAGAGATCATGGGGTGGTAGGCGACCATGATCACGGCGCCAAATTCGCTCATTCCCCTGGCGAACATCAGGATAAGCCCCGAAGCTATATTGCGCCATGCCAGCGGCAGCGATACAGAGAAGAAAACCCGCGAAGGCGATGCTCCCAAAGTCAGCGCCGCCTTTTCGAGTCTTTCGGGAACTCCTGCAAAACCGTCACGGGCAGAATTGATCAGAAAAGGAAGGCTGACAAAAGCCATGGCGACGGCAATTCCGGCCGGATGTCCTACAAAATCGAGCCCTATGGCCGAACCCGCTTTCCCCAGGACGGAGTTGCGCGAAACAAATCCCAGGATGGCAATACCTGCTGCCGAGTGCGGGATCACAATCGGCAGGTCGATGATGCCTGTGACAATGCTCTTTAGCGGGAATTTTTTTCTGGCCAGCAAAAAGGCAAATGGTATGGCGGCCAGTGAAAAGATGACAGTTGCCGCCAGCGAAACCCAGATGGTGAGTTTTATGCTTTGCTGAACCTCGGCATCCTTTGCCGTGTCAAACAATTCGACGGGGCTGGTTGCCACGAACATCCCCACCAGCGGCGCAATGATGAACAGCAGGATAAGTGCCGAGGCCAGGGTGATCGTGAGTTGAAATGGAGAACGCATCGAAAAGAGAAAGGATAAAGGTAAAAAGTCAAAGGGCAAAGAACTTGGAGCACGGAGCACGGAGCACGGAGCATGGAGAACGGAGAACTCAAAACTTCAGGTATTGCAGGCACTAAAGGCACTATTAACCGACAACTTTACCAGCCTGGTGTAAGCCTGCAGGCGGCAGGTGTTAAGGAAGCAGGAAAAGAGGATATGAAGATACGTGCATGGCCTGGTGAATGTTTAACGATGTATTGAGAAGACTCCCTGCTGATTTGCTGTTGATTTTCCGGTTGTCAGGTAACTTATTGGGTTTTCCGGTTGTTTTATCCCATTTCGTACCGGAATCCGGACAAAGAACAAAAGTATAAAGTTTATCGAAAGTATGGCAAAAGTCCGGACCAAAGAGAAAAGCCTGTAAGGTTGAGCTGGCGTCAACCGGCTGACAATGAGCCAACAGCAACGATATCCGGGAATTATCTTTTTACGAATGGCCTGAGCCTGGCGGGCACCTTTTCGAAATGGTTCACCTTCATAGGCACTACCGAAGGTTGCCCGTTCCTCAGCATGATTTTCTGCCCCTTCTCCTTGCTAAGCAGGAATTCGGCGAAAGCCAGAGCAGCGGCTTTATTGGGCGCATTCCGGGGTATGGTGAAGCTGTAAATCATGGGTTCGCCGGTCATCGTGACTTTTACACCCGGTTCGTTCCCGTTGATCAACACTGTTGCTTGAGCATATTCCCCGGCAAAAGCAGGATTCTTCAGGTTGATCTGGTCGGGAAGGATGATGTATTTCAGGTTGTGTTGCACGGCAACGCTGCGATACAGGAAGATGTAATCCACCGAACCGGTCTCGAGCAGTGCAAGCAGATCGGTTTCTTTCGGACGCATATAAGCGACATCCTTGCCCAGGAACTGTTTTTCCAGCCCCGGCTTTTTGTAATATTTCACGGCCAGTTGCAGCATCATAACCGTCCGATATCCGCAGGGGTCGGCATTGGGATCGGAACGGCCGAAGATCACATCGGGCTGCCGGAGGATGTTCATCCAGTTCTTTGCACTGATTTTGTCCGAATACTTTGAGTTTTCGTTGTAAACCACACACATTTCGTTTCCGGCAAATTTGATGTTCCAGTCGGCGTATTTCGGGATCAGAATTTTGTCGATCACGGCGTAATCGGCCGAAGCCAGAATATCGCAGGGCTTTCCCAGGTCGGTGATCTTGCGGGCCGAAGCCACCGAGCCGGCGGCTTCCATCATGATATTAACGCCGGGATTTGCTTTTTTGAATTCATCGGCAACCTGTTTCAACGGCACCGAGAGGCTGCCGGCATGAAAAATGATCAGGTCTCCTGATACCCTTCCTGCATTCTGACCAAACACCGCTGCGGGATATGATGCAACGGCTGCCAGGAATAATACCGGAAACAGGAAATTCAAGGCTTTCATTTAATTGAGGCTTTTAATACCTGCAAAGATAAGCAATGAAAGTAAACACCGGGATTGACCGGCGGTTCCTGGTCAGTGATGCTTTTTAATCCGGGAATCCTGTCAGATGAAAAGCTTTTGAAGAACACTCTCAACTTCAGCCTGAAGGCTTTCAATAGAATGGTCATTCATAAAAGTATAATCTGCCAGTTTTATGCATTTCCCGATATTCTGCTTGTTTGGATCAGACGAGGCCATCTCGCGTTTCTCATCCTCCAGGAACGTGGCAAATGAAATATGGTCGGTTTCGCTGTTGCGTTTCACGATGCGTTCGTAACGAAGCCTAGGATCGGCATCCACGGCGAAGAGAAGGAAGTTGCCTTTCGAACGGAGCGATTCCACCTCGCCGGGAGTACGTATGCTTTCGATGATGCTGTTTTTGCCGGCCAGCAACGCCTGTTCATACAACTGGTCTGTAATCCAGGAAGGCGAATGCAAGGCGCGCAATTCATTGGCAACCACCACCATACTATCCCTGTTCACGGGCATTCCACGGCGTATGATCTCTTCCGAGATAAATCCGCGTACCGAAAAATGGATAAATCCCTTTTCCTTTACGAGGTAATCAACAATGGTTCCTTTGCCGGCGCCAAGCGTTCCGGTGATTCCTATGATGAGCATTTTACGGAGCATCTGACTACCCGATAGATAGTATTTTTATTATGATAAGATTCGCTGTAAAGATACAACGGCTTCTTATGCCTGAAATGTATTTTCTTTTAATTCCTTAATCCATTTACCGCCTTCAACTTTCACCGCCTTATAATTTTCAATTTTTTCAAGCAGACGGTTGGCGTCGCTTTCGCAGATAAGGTTTTGCCTGTGTTCAGCTTTTACAAACCGCTGTTCAACTGAATGATCGAGAAACGTGATCAGGTTATCATAATAACCATTGATGTTAAACAGCGCTACCGGTTTGTCGATCAGCTCCAACTGATTCCAGCTCATCACTTCAAACAACTCGTCGAGTGTGCCGATGCCGCCCGGCATGGCAATAAAAGCGTCCGCCAGGTCATTCATCATGGCTTTGCGTTCCGACATGGTATCCACTACATGAAATTCGCTTATGTTTTTATGGGCGACATCTCGCCTGATGAGCGTGTGCGGCATTACACCGACCACTTTCCCGCCGGCATCCATGATGGTATCGGCAAGAACCCGCATCAGCCCTACATTGCTGCCTCCATAGACAAGGGTAATCTTTCTTTCGGCAAGCAGTAAAGCTAGTTCACGGGCTTTTCGTGTGTAATCGGCATCGCTGCCGGAACTTGAGCCGCAAAATATACAGATGGATTTTTTCGGATGCATAAAGGAGAGGATAGAAGGTTAAAAGGCAAAAGGCAAAGGGCAAAGGGCAAAGGTCAAAGGTCAAAAGTTTACCTGCCTGGGGCGGGTGTGGGTAAGATGGCAGGGCAAGGAGCATGGAGCGGGGAGCGGGGAGAACGGAGCAAGGAGCACGGAGAATGGAGAAGGGAGTGGGGAGCTAACGGCTAACAGTCAGAAGGTTAAAAGTCAAAGGGCAAAAGTCAAAAGTTTACCTGCCTGGGGCGGGTGTGGGTAAGATGGCAGGGCAAGG
>DAONEP010000108.1:0-5984 GCA_035403165.1 Bacteroidales bacterium
TGCAAAACAAATCACTATTTTTGAACGGGCAGGCTGCTGACGGTTTGAATTTTGCATCATGCTATATGTGAGCGAAATACGAAACAGCAAACCGGAAGCCTGAAACCGGAACATTAAAACCGGAATTCCTGATGATTTGCCCGGAATGGCCATCGGCGTCATTCCGCGTCTGCAAATAAAAACTAAATATGACAGCGGAGACCGGAAACCACTAAGAAAAACGGGGCGAAACCGAAAAGCCAGATGAGTAGGGAATCAAGAACTTATGCCTATGAAACGTATTGCACTGACTTTTGTACTTCTTATAACGGTAAGCTTCTCAACGACATTATACGGGCAGGCAAACCAGGATACTGCCAAAGTATCAAAATATGTTTATTGCGAACTGGTTGGAATTCAGAAATTTTTAAGCAATAAGATAGCCTTATCGGTCGACTTTGGAGAAGAAAAGGGGTTTTTCCAGGATCCAAGGCTGAGAGATCAGCAAACAGGAGAGATCCAGTCTTTTAATTCAATGGTTGATGCGTTGAATTACATGGGTAATGACGGCTGGGAATTTGTCCAGGCGTACCTTGCAACCGTTGGGGAACAACAAGTTACTCACTGGTTGCTTAAAAAGAAAAAATAGCATTCTTAGAGCGAAACGACCAGTTGATTGTGAATCAGGTTTACCGGCGCAATCAGGGAGTGCTGAAAGGCTGAAGTCCGCCAGGATAGCGTTAGCTGTTTCATTCCGGTTATTCAATTTTCCGTATTAGTTTCACGGGGTGGCGCTGGCTGACCGAACTTCGCCTTCATGATCACACCGCTTGAATTCAAGAGGCCTGAAGCTAAAGAGAAGCCCCCATAAAAACACAGCAGCATGTCCGCTCAATACAACGCTGAAGCCGATGTTGGGTAATGCGTTCAACATTACCGTGGAAGATTTGATATTAGTCGCTATTTTTGCTGAAGATTAAATCTGATGAACTTTAAAATCATACCGCCTAACGGATTCCTGAAAAAGTACATTAGGCATTACTGCTTTATGGAATCGGATGCTCATGACGCTAACGTCGTGGAGCGGGTGATACCGATGGAAAATGTTCAATTAATGTTTCACTATAAAAACCCTTTTATTGTATATCATTCAAATGATACAATTTCACAACAGCCGAGGTCAATTATCAGCGGATTAAGCGATTCCTTTTCAGATGTTTCAACAAACGGGGAAACAGGGGTTGTATTTATCGGTTTTTATCCGACCGGAGCCTGTCATTTCTTCAATTTCCCGTTATCAGAGATTGAAAACCAAAGTATTGATATGGCTGATATTTACAACGCCGAAATCAGCCGGGTTGAAGAAATGTTATTTTTAACAGACACCCTGCCGGAGAAAGTGGCCGTTCTTGAGAAATTTTTACTCAGTCGGTATTCGCCCATTCCGGCCTATGACTGTTTGTTAATCCAGAACGGTGTCGAAATGATTAAAAAGTACAAAGGGCAAACTTCGGCTGCGATATTATCCGATCATCTTTCAGCCACTACGAAAACCCTTGAACGAAAATTTTCTTTTTACCTTGGTAAAACCACCAAACAGATTATAAAGCTGATACGTTTTCAGGAAATCCTGCAGGATTTCAGTATGAATAAGGACCTCAGTCTGACTGAATATGCCTATAGAAACGGTTATTATGACCAGTCGCACTTTATAAGGGATTTTAAAACCTATAGCGGTTATACGCCTAAGGATTTTCTGGCCAGATACCCCGATTTTAATATCAATGCCGAGACCTGCTAGTTTTCAGGATCTCATTTTGTCTGTTTTTTACAATTTTGCCGCTGTCTGCTGATGGTAATTTTGCCGCGAAATTTAAAAACGATTTATGGCGGCAGAAATTCACATTCAGAAACTCTTTAAAAAATATCCAACAGGTACGGAAGCGATAAAAGGGATAAGCCTTGAAATTGAGAAAGGGCAGTTCTTTACCTTGCTGGGGCCCAACGGAGCCGGAAAATCCACCCTGATAAAAATATTGACCACGCTGATCGGCAAGGACTCGGGCAGGTTCACGCTGGCCGGCACCGATCCTGAAATGAATCCGTTACAAATTCAGAAAATGATTGGCGTCGCATCTCAGGAGAACGAATTAGACCCGGCGGAAAAGGCAGAAAATCTGCTCGTTTTTCAAGGAAGGCTATTCGGACTGACCAAACCGGAAGCCACGAATCGCGCCAATGAATTAATTCAATTGTTTCAGCTTGAAAATGAGAGAAATAAAAAATCCGGTACATTATCGGGCGGCAATAAACGCAGGTTGCATTGTGCTTTAGCGCTTGTGCATCGCCCACAAATCCTTTTTCTTGATGAGCCTACCGTCGGTATGGATCCCGTTGCAAGAGCCAACTTCTGGGATGTGATCACGCAAATGAACAGAAGAGAACATGTTACCGTGTTTCTCACGACCCAGTACCTCGAGGAAGCCGACGAACATGCCTCGGATATGGCGCTCATTGCAGCCGGTGAAATCCGGTATTCGGGTGCGATCAGCGATTTTAAGAAAATGGTCAACCCGAACGGTGCATTAACACTCAATGAAAGCTATTTGCAATATATTAAAGCCCTGACAAATGCTGAATATACCATCAACTAAAACCGAAACCCGCATGAACACCGTTAATATTTTACTGATTGAGAGGGGCATCATGAAATTAATAAAAAAGCCATCGGCGCCTGTTATGGGTTTTGGTATGAGTTTGTTCTTCCTGCTGGTTTACAATGCCGGAATAGGCGGCATCGGCTCCCTGGAGGCTTTTGGCGCAGGAGGATATCTGTCCTTTGTATTTCCCATAACCATCATTTCGTTGGCCATGGGTTCTTCGGCCGGGGCCGGTCAAACGCTGAATGATGACATGCAATCGGGCTATTTCAGAAGACTGTATCTAAGCCCTGCCCCACGCTGGATTTTAGTGGTTGCCCCTATGCTTGCCGATACCATCTCATCCGTGGTTTTTACGATACTGCTCATTGGTATCGGAGCAATATCCGGCGTTAGTTTTCAATTCGGATTGTTATCGGCACTCGGCGTGCTTCTTCTTTCCTTTTTATGGTCACTTACTCTGTGTGGCTTTTCAGCCGGCATCATGCTGCGCACCGGACAACATCAAAGCGCCGCCATCATAACCAATGCCGTTTTCCCGTTGCTTTTTCTGAGCACTACCTTTTTACCGAGAGAACTGATAACGGCCAGGTGGTTACTGGCTGTTTCCTGGGTGAATCCTGTAACCTATATTCTGGAAGGAAACCGGTATTTACTGGCCGGAACTTCATCCGCCGGTTTTTTCATTACCGGACTACTCATATTTTCAACAACATCCATCGCTTCGGTTGCATATGCATTAGCAAGCGCGAAAAAAATCAAGGCTTAAATTATGAACAGCGATAAAATCATTGTAAAGAATGCCCACACCAACAACCTTAAAAATATTAATATCGAAATTCCGAAACACAAGCTGGTCGTTTTCACAGGCGTTTCGGGTTCCGGGAAATCATCGCTGCTTTTCGATACTATCTATACCGAAGCTCAACGGCAATTGATAGAGACCTTTTCTACTTTTGCCCGTACCCGGATGCCAAAATTATCGAGACCCGATGTTGACGATATCCTCAATTTATCGACGGCCATTGTCATTGATCAGAAACGGATGGGTAACAACCTGCGCAGCACGGTTGGCACGGCTACGGAAATAAACACCTATTTGCGGTTACTTTTTTCCCGGATTGGCAAGCCTTTCATTGGCCCCTCATTTTACTTTTCCTTTAACCATCCGGAAGGCATGTGTCCTTATTGCAATGGTCTGGGGAAGCAGATAAAAATTGACCTTGAGTTGTTTCTGGACCGGGAAAAATCGATACAGGAAGGGGCCATCACACATCCGCATTACAAAGCAGGAAGCTTCCTGTGGAAAGAACTGGTCAGTATGGGAGTTGTAAACCCGGAAAAGCCATTAAAAGACTTTTCAGAAGATGAATTACACTTGTTGCTTTATTCGGAACCTTTTCCGGTCAAAAATTCAAAAGAAAAACTATCCTACAATCGAAATTTTGAAGGAATTGCCCGTAAACTGGAAAACGCAGTGACCTCAAGAGCCGACGATGAAACTGACGAAGAAGGTAAAAATGCATATACCCGATATTATCATTATCAAACCTGCGAACATTGCGGCGGGACAAGACTCAATGAACGGGCGCGAAGCGTGAAGATAAACGGACTTACTTTGTCCGATGTCTGCCGTTTAGAGCTGGAGGATGTGCTTCCATTTTTACTGGAAATTGACGATGAAATAGCGAAACCTGTGTTGCGAAAGGCAATATTCCTGCTTCAACAGCTTATTGAGATCGGCGTAGGATATCTGTCGCTTGAACGAGCCGTTTCCACCCTGTCGGGAGGAGAATCCCAGCGTGTGAAAATGTCAAAACAGATGGACTGTAATCTGATAGATATGCTTTATATCCTTGACGAACCTTCGATCGGACTGCACCCCCGTGACACGGAAAATCTCCTGAATATTTTGTTCCGCTTAAAAGAAAAAGGCAATTCGGTTTTCGTGGTAGAACATGACCCGGAAATTATCCGGGCTGCGGAATGGATTATCGATATGGGCCCCAATGCCGGAAAATACGGCGGAAACGTTGTATACAACGGAGAACCCGGGGGATTGCAAAACGTCCTGAGCATTACGGGTGAGTATTTAATGAAAACAGGCAAACCCGCGATAAAGAGAAAGCTGCCGGCTTCCTTTTATAAAATAGAGAATGCCAGGGCTAATAACCTTCATAACGTATCGGTAAAAATCCCGAAAGGCGCACTCACCTGTGTTACCGGGGTTGCCGGAAGCGGTAAAAGCAGCCTTATTCACGAATGCTTTGCCAAACAATATCCTGAAGCAATCGTGATTGACCAGTCGCCGATCGGGAAATCATCAAGGGCAAATATAGCGACATATACAGGTGTTTTCGACTTAATACGAAAGGAGTTCGCGTTGGCAACCCATTCCGATGCTTCCATATTCAGCTTTAACTCAAAAGGGGCCTGTCCTAAATGCAACGGCCAAGGTGTGCTGACTTTTGATCTTCATTTTTTAGATTCCGTTAAAACCATTTGCGATGAGTGCGAGGGAAAGCGCTACCATGCTGATGTGCTGAGATTTAAATTCAGGGATAAAAATATTGTTGAAATACTGGATATGACGGTCCACCAGGCATACGATTTTTTCAAATCATCAAAAATCAAAAAGCTATTGCAACTTCTGCAGGAAGTCGGGCTGGGCTATTTAAAACTAGGCCAGTCGCTGAGTACTTTGTCCGGGGGCGAATCTCAACGCCTGAAAATAGCTAATGAATTGAAAAAGGAAAGCAATATTTATATCATGGATGAACCCACCACGGGGCTTCACATGTCGGATATTGATAATTTCTACAAAATTGTTAAATCATTGGTAGACAACGATAATACTGTTGTTATTATTGAACACAATCTTGATATTATTAAATTTGCCGATTGGATCATCGATATGGGACCCGGAGGAGGAAAGAACGGGGGAAAATTAATATTTCAGGGCGTTCCGGAAGATATGATAAATTGCAGGCAATCCATCACCGGCACATACCTGAAAAGCATGATTTAAAAATTCCGTATTGCAGGCACACAGCAACAGGCTCAAAGCACATATTGAAGCTCAAACTTTATTTTAAAACCTGAAGTGCCGATGCTGTAAATAAACAGTTTTAAAATGTATCTTAATCATTACAACGCCGGCATACGAGCCGGTGGAAAACAAAATGGCGAAGATGCGAAGATGATCAAAAAAATAATTTATCATTATCAACCGATAAAATGAGTAAATGAATTGAAGTACAAGTTACACCTCACCCCTGCCCCTCTCCTCAAGGAGAGGGGCCTGCAACTCAAGCCCGTAAAGCTTTTGACCAGAAATATGGATTT
>DAONEP010000109.1:0-5740 GCA_035403165.1 Bacteroidales bacterium
ATTTGCTGGCTATGTCGCATTCGGTGCAGCGTACCTATACCGGATTTTATCTTGACGCCAAATCGGAAAAAGCCCGCCAGGCGCGACTAGAAAAGATTGTCGACCGGCTTAACAGGAATTTGAAGCCAATGTGATGTAAGTCATTTATAGGATACTATTTATTAAGGAAAAGACTGATAAAAGGCACGAACACATACCCATGGGATAATGCATGCGGGTTTCGTTTGTTTTCAAAGGTTTCTAACTCGTAAAAAGACGAAAAATGGCGACCGTCTCCGGCCGCCATTGCTATCAAATATGTGCAGGGCTATTAAGCTCCCAGCGTCGCCACCATTACGGCTTTGATGGTGCAGGCGGTTACCGGCTTCGCCGAAAATGAGATGAATTCACAAACTATTTAAATAATTTCAGGAACATTAAAAAATAAATTTCCATATATTCGTGTGTTGATTTTATCTTTTGAAGGGCAATCTTATCAAATAGAAGATATTGAAGGAATTATAAAAGAATTTAAGAAAAGACAGAAAACATAAAACACTTCATAACATGCATTATTAACCTGACTTTATGCATTATGAAAAATTTAATCACAATTTTCTTCGCCATTCTGGCACTTCAGATTTCCGCACAGGATTTTGCACTCATCGGGGCTCTGTGGCATTATGATGAGGGAACTGCAAATTCAGAACTCATTTCATATGAAACCATTGAATCTATTGCCGATACCATGATCAGTACTGTATCATGCCGGAAACTGATAAAGACTTCGCGATACGGTTTAACTCCGGTATTATCAGATATTTTCATGTACTCAAGAAATGATAGCGTTTTCTTTTTAGCTGATAATGAATTCCATCTGTTATATGACTTTTCAGCTGACAAGGGAGATACCATCATCCTCGGGTATTATACAAATCATGATGGTACTGCACTAAAAATGATCATCGATTCAACAAGTGAGATTTCAATCAATGGACAGATCAGAAAATTGCAATATGTGACTTCGGGGGATGGAATTTCCATTGAGTTCGGCGGAATAGTCATTTCAGGAATAGGGAATATAGAATATATGTTCCCTCATTATGATATGTGGAATGAAGGACCATTGCGTTGTTACGAAGACAGTATTTGCGGATTATTTAAGAATTCCCGGCATACCAACAATGGTTGGAATTTTCAGGATTGCGATCAGATAATAACCGGAATTAATGAAGCCGGTTTAGCAAACGGAGTATCACTTTATCCGAATCCGACCACTTCACTTTTAAATATTTCTAACCTCGACCAAAAGACGGAATACGTGATTATTGAATGTTATGGCCGATCATTAAAAGGTGGATTCCTGCTGCCTTCAGAAACCATTAATATTGAGGACCTGCCCGATGGAATATATTCTATCTTGCTGATAAATAACAAAATAAAGACAATCACAAGGAGGATAATTAAACTATAGCGCATGTTAATACGGGCTAAGCAAGACGAGTTTCCCCACTCCGACAGGCCCAGGAACGTATATAAACAACATAAGAGTAAATACCAACCGCTAAAACTTGAAGCCGTGAAAACACTGAAGTCAATTATTCTGATGATTTTGATACCATTTTCAGTTTCTGCACAAGATTTTATGACCGTTCGAGACATATTCAATTTTGAGATTGGTGATGAATTTCACATAGAAGGAAGAGGATTAAATCAGCCACCGAATGCGGATAGAATTACTATTACCTGCAAATATTATTCTCCTGACAGCAATACTGTATATTATGTCCGGGATCATGACTCTTATTATGTTACAATCGAGAATTATGAAACACATTATCATTTTTGGACAAAAACAGATACTGTTTCCTATTCAAACCTGGAGTTGCCGGTTAATCAAAGTGAATATTGGATCACATATGATACAGCTATGGTCATTTATGATACAATAAATGCCATTTTCGGCGATTATTGCCAAAAACTGATAAATGGATATTATTATGCCTGGAATCCGTTTGAACCGGTATATTACAGCTCACTCTATGGAGAAGGGTTAGGATTGGTCAGAAGTTATTACTATGAGCCTGCCGGGTCAACGATGTATGACAATGTACTTTTTTATTATAAAAAGAATGGAGTATGTTGTGGCATTCCTGATACGACAACTTTATCCGTACCTGAGAATCACTTTCTAAAGGGTTTCAATATTTATCCCATTCCGGCAAAAAGTTACCTGATCATTGAAAATAAAAGGAACCTTGAAATTCAATCCATCACCCTGTTTGATTTAAATGGGAATATCATCAGACAATTTGACTTAAACTCATCGCATCTTGACGTCCCGGATTTGGCTTCAGGGTTCTACATTTTGAAAGTATCAAGTAAATCGGGGGTGTTGATGAAAAAGATCGTAATCGAATAAAAGCTATAAACTGCGTTTTCCAATAAACAGGAATATGAGCCGTCTGCAATCCCTGTCCTGGAAAGGAAGAGCGGCGATTATTCCCGGTATTACTAGCCCGCATCTATTCCCGATAGAAAAAAAATGGCGACCGTCTCCGGCCGCCATTTCTATAAATATATTTAGGGCTATTAAGCTCCCAGCGTTGCCACCATCACGGCTTTGATGGTATGCAGGCGGTTTTCGGCTTCGTCGAAAACAATCGACATCGGCGATTCGAAAACATCCTCGGTAACTTCCATGCCGTTGAGGCCGAATTTCTGGAAGATATCCTCCCCTACCACCGTTTCGCGATTATGGAACGCCGGCAGGCAATGCAGGAATTTCACGTTCGGGTTTTCGGTTTTACGGACGACATCGGCATTTACCTGGTAAGGTTTCAGCAGTTTAATGCGTTCTTCCCAGTATTCGAAAGGTTCGCCCATCGATACCCATACGTCGGTATAAAGGAAGTCGCAGCCTTTCACGCCTTTTTCCACGTTATCGGTAATGGTGATGCGTGCGCCGGTGACTTCTGCAATTTCGCGGCATTCTTCCACCAGTTCGGCGGCCGGTTGGCAACTCTTTGGGGCAACGGCGCGGAAGTCCATGCCCATCTTGGCAGCGCCTACCATCAGCGAATTGCCCACGTTGTTCTTGGCATCGCCCAGGAAGGCAAAGCTTACCTTGCTCAGCGGCTTGTCGGTGTGTTCCATCATGGTCATGAAGTCGGCCAGCATCTGCGTGGGATGGAATTCATTGGTAAGACCGTTCCATACCGGTACGCCGGAATATTCGGCCAACGCTTCCACGATAGTCTGGGCATAGCCGCGGTACTCGATGCCGTCGAACATGCGTCCCAGCACGCGGGCGGTATCTTTCATGGATTCCTTCTTGCCCATCTGCGATCCCGAAGGGCCCAGGTAGGTAACATGGGCGCCCTGGTCGAGGGCGGCTACTTCGAAGGCGCAACGGGTGCGGGTGGAGTCCTTTTCGAAAAGAAGGACGATGTTTTTACCTTTCAGCCGAGGCTGTTCCGTTCCGGCATATTTTGCTTTTTTAAGTTCGAAAGCAAGGTCGAGTAAAAATTTTATCTCCTCAGGGGTAAAATCCAGTTCCTTGAGGAAATTCCTGTTTTTAAGGTTGAAAGCCATAGGAATATATTGATTTAAGGTTAGTCGTTAGTCGGTTGTTTCAATGCTTCGGGATCGGATGTGTCCGGAATCCAGAACGCCCCGTTATACGATCGAAATCCTGGTACCGCCGTTGTCAACGCCAAGCACATTGGCCGAGGTGATGATGGCATCGCGACTGGTATGTTTCACAAAATGGATGGCTGCCCTGATCTTCGGCGCCATGCTGCCTTCGGCAAAATGGCCTTCCTCGAGGTATTTTTTAGCCTGTTTCACATTCATACGGTCGATGGATTTTTCCTGCGGCGTGTTGAAGTTGATACAGACTTTGGGCACATCGGTAAGGATGAAGAGTTTGTCGGCATTGATATTTCCGGCCAGCAGGGCGGAAGCCAGATCTTTGTCGATCACGGCGTCGATGCCCTGAAGCTTGTTTTCGGCGACATAGAAAGTGGGGATGCCGCCGCCGCCGACGGCAATGACGATCTGCCCGTCGCGGGCAAGTTTTTCGATGGAACGCTGGTTGCTGATCACCAGGGGTTTGGGCGAGGCCACCACCTTGCGCCAACCGCGTCCGCGCGGATCTTCCTTAAAGACCGATCCCGTGGCTTCACTCATTTTGTCAGCAACTTCTTTCGGATAAAAAGGTCCGACCGGTTTGGTGGGATTTTCAAAAGCGGGATCATCCTTGTCGACCATCACCTGGGTGATGATGGTAATGATATCGCGTTCCAGTTCATGCTCCCGCAATACGTTACGCAATTGTTGTTCAAGCACATAACCTATAAAACCCTGGGAATAGGCCACCGACACGTCCATCGGCATTTCGGGAAGATTATATACCTGTTTTCCGGCCGAGTTTGCCAGCAGGATATTACCCACCTGCGGGCCGTTGCCATGCGTAAGCACCACGTTATAATCCCGGTTGATCAGCGTAAGCAGCCGCTCACAGGTTTCCCGCGCATTTTTTTCCTGTTCTTCGATGGTTCCTGCCTGGTCGCCCCTGAGCAGGGCATTTCCTCCAAATGCTACAACAGCAAGTTTTTTCATAAGCTTTCCGTTATTAAAATGCAAAAGTAGCATTATTTCCGTAGTCAGCAAATCGCCGGGAACGCCCTCCTACCTTACACTCAATCTGTGCGTTAGCGATTGCCGGACCGGAATCATAACCGATGTGCCTGACGAGTGACATGAATTTATTTGCATTTTTGCATTTAAACCATACGGGATGCATCCACAACGAAAAGCATATCTGCTGGCGCTGCTTTCGATCGGTTTCTGGTGTACCATGGGAACCGCCTTCAAACTGACGCTCCGGCATATCAACCCTCCGCTGCTGCTTTTTTTCGCAACATCCGTTGCCTTTATTTTCCTGTTTGTGGTATCTGCATTCTCGGGCAGGCTGAAATCCGTAAGGGCCCTCAGCGGCAGGGACCTGCTTTCCTCAGCCCTGATGGGGTTGTTCAACCCGTTTTTATATTACATGGTGTTGTTTAAGGCTTACAGCATGATCTCAGCCCAGGAGGCGGTCACGCTGAATTACCTGTGGCCGGTGATGCTGGTAATCTTTTCCATCATTTTTCTCAGGCAGCGCGTTACAGTCGCCGGTTTTTGCGCCATTCTGATCAGTTTCTCCGGAACAGTGATCATCGCTGCGCATGGCGACCTGAGCAATTTCAGTTTTGCCAGCCTGCCGGGAGACTGCCTTGCCGCCGGAAGTTCCCTTTTCTGGGCTTCGTTCTGGATTCTGAACATGAAAGACAGGCGCGACGATATCGCTAAAATGATGATGAATTTCCTTTTCGGCCTTATCTACATCGCCGTCTGGAACCTGGCAACGGGAAATTTGGCCTTACCGTCCGTGAAAGCCCTGGCCGGCTCGGTGTACATCGGCATCTTCGAAATGGGGCTGACCTTTGTGGTATGGCTTACCGCGCTGAAATTGTCATCAAACACAGCCCGCATTTCCAACCTCGTTTATATCTCTCCTTTTCTTTCACTCGTGCTTGTCTCGGTCTTTGTGGGAGAGAAAATACTGGCATCCACCGTGCTGGGGCTTGTCGTTATCGTAAGCGGGATACTGCTTCAGGCTTATGCAAACAGGAAAATACGCCGGGAGCAGCCGAAGGAAGAATAATATCATCGCTGAATACTGACGGCAGGTTCGCCTCTGTAGATCCCATTTTTT
>DAONEP010000110.1:0-5683 GCA_035403165.1 Bacteroidales bacterium
TACGAGTAAGAGGGGGAGTTGATAGATGGTTTAGGTGAATGTGTTCCCCTGCCTTGCTCGCAAGGAAGGGGCTAGGGGAAAGATACAAAAATGTCAAAAAACCGATCACATTTTACATTTCGCATTTCGCTTTTGGTCCTAGATGTCCGGATTTATAAATCCATCCGTCAACCATTTTTCCCGGTTGCGGCTACGGAATATTTTTACCGCAAAATAAATCCTCTCAAAACAGACAAACTATGAAAAAGTTGATCGGACTCCCGATGCTCCTGGCATCGCTGTTTTTTGTCAATGCAGCCATTGCGCAAAGCGAGGCTGTTGTCACCGGCGTCACGCCGGAAGCGTTTAAACCGGTTGTGCTGAAAGTTCTTCAGGACAATAATTACGGGATAACTAATGCTGCTGCCGCCATCGTTACCGATTGGAAAGAATACACCGTGAATATGGTGTTGAAATACCGGGCGAAGGTATCGTTCAGTTATCAGGACGGTAACCTGAAGATTGCCCTGTCTGAAAAACAGGCTTTCCTGAGCGATGGCACCTGGGGCGAGGCGGCCATCCCCTCTAAAAAAGCGGATGACAAACTGGTGATCACGCTGGCGGATGCCGTCAAAAAGATCATTGGCGACCCGGCAGCCCTTGCTGCTGTTACAAAATCAGCGTCGGGTTCGGTCCCGGCAAGCGGATCGCTGTCAGGAAACGGGAACAATGCGACCGCATTGCCGACAAGCACCGCTGCCGCTCCCAAAGCTCCTTCTACCGCGAATGCCATTCAAATGCAGTTCTATCCCGACGATGCCTATGAGTTTCATGAAGGATTTTGCGCCCTGAAAAAGCATGATTTATGGGGTTTTATTGATACCAAAGGAAATGTCGTGGTAGATTTTAAATACTTCTCCGCCCAGGGGCTTGATGCTCCTTATTACTCCGACGGTATCGCTTTTGTGGCAGAGCGACAGGACGGGATGAACATTCCGGTGTACATTGATACCAAGGGCCAGCCTCTTTTTAAAACGGTAAAAATCGTGTGGGGAACCCCGTTTGAAGGAGGAATCGCGCTGTTTGGGAAAGGGACTACCGTCTATTCGGCCACCTACAGCTTTTACAATAAACAGGGCCAGCCCATGCCCGGTTCCGTGATCAACTCATCCTCCCTGGCCATTACCAACTATCCTTTTCATGAAGGATTTGCTAAGTTTTACGACAGCAAAACATCTTCCTGGGGATTCATCAATAATCAGGGGAAATGGGCCATTCAACCCGGGAAGTACAATGAAGTCGGAGAGTTCAGCGAGGGACTGGCCCAGGTGCAAAACAAATCGAACTATTACTGGGGCTATATCAATACCAAAGGGGAGGAAGTGATCCCCTTCGATTACAAGAACAAACCGGGTCCCTTCTCCGATGGTCTTGCAGCTGTAAAGAATTCCAAAGAAGATGTGGGATATATCGATAAAACCGGAAAAGTGGTGATTCCGTTCACTTTTAACGGATACAATACGGCCGGACCTTTTAAAAACGGCTTTGCTGTTGCCGATCTTAACGACAAAGGTCTCATGATCATTGATAAAACCGGAAAGGAAGTCAGGAAGCTGAGCTCGACCCAGGTTAAAGTATATAAAAACGGCTGGATAGGCTGGTTTCATGATTTAGGTGAACACGCCTCCCTTACCTGGGGTATTGTCACTCCCGATGGGAAAGATGTGCTGGTACCGGGCTATTTCAATTTCATCGGCGAATTTTCGGACGGGCTGGCCTGGGCCAAAGCAGAGATCGACGGGGAACAGATCAGTGGTTTTATCAACGAAAACTTTGATTTCGTCATTATCCAGGCAACTGAATAATACATACTGCTACCTAACCATCCATGAAGCAAAAGAAACTGATACTGACTGTTGTATTCATTTTCCCCCTGATCTGGTTCTTTTCGTCGTATCTGTCGTTCCGATACAGCGGATGTTGTGACCTGAATTGTCAGGAATCAGTTTCTCTTCAGGATGGCGACCTGGTGTTCCGGTGTGGAAAAAGCATTGAAAGTTACACGGTTTCGCTCGCTGATAAAGCCGGTGAATATTCGCATGTCGGCCTGATCAAAATGAAAGGGCGTGTCCCTTATGTCATTCACGCCGAACCCGGAGAATCACCTCTCGAATCAAGACCCGTAAAACTGGAACCCTTGTCAGCGTTTCTGTGCGCCGAAAAGGCCAGTCATTATGCCATTTACCGGTCAGCGCTGGGGCAGGATGCACTTCGGAAGGTGATGAAACGGGCGATGTCATTTTATACCAGCCGGCGCTGTTTTGATACTTCCTTTGATCTGACCGATGACAGCCGGGTATATTGCACCGAACTGGTCCTGAAGTCCTATCAATCGGTAAATCCTGAGATCATCAGGCTTACGGACAATCTTTCGGAAGTGAATCTTCTGACTTCAAAACAAAAAGTCCTTTTACCCGGTGCACTGATAAAGAGCACTTTCTTTCATCAAATTTTCAAACAATAAATTCTTTCACAAAAACCATTACGGCCATGAAAAAGATCAGCAGTTTCCTGTTTACCGCAGCCCTTTTTACGGTGCTGTTATTATCTTCCTGCGGAGGAGGAGGAATCACCGGCAAATCGCCTTCCGATATTGTAAAAGCCGGTATCAACGCGATAAAAGACAAGGACTATTCGGGAGCGATGAAGTACTACAAAAAAAGCGACGGGACGGAATTCACCCAGGAAGAGAATAAAAAAATGAATATGCTCTTCACCATGGCCACTTCCAAGCTGGAGACCAAAAAAGGATTGAAGAACCTGGATATCACCGAGGAAAAAATTTCGGATGACGGGAACTCTGCCACTGTCAAGTACAAAATGATTTTTAATGACGGGTCGGAGGAGACCAGTGATGTGACGCTTCAGAAATTCAATGGAAGCTGGTTCATGATTGTCGGCAAATAGCCGGTTCACCTCGCCTTCCTCTTACTCAGGCTCTTTCTCCTGAACGATTCCGGGCAAATTCAGTCGGAGTTTGCCCGGTCATGTTTTTAAATACCTGATTGAAGGTGGACTTTGAGCGGAACCCCGTACTTTTGGCGATTCCCTCCATGGAGAGATGATTGTGTTTGTTGTCGTAGATCATTCTTTTCGCTTCCTCTACACGAAACCGATTCACAAAAGTGGAGAAATTCATCCGGTAATGTTCATTGATCAACCTGGAAAGATAGGAGGTGTTGGTGCCCATCATCCTGGCGGCCTCAGCAAGTGAGAAATCCTCATTCAGATAGGCTTTTCGTTCGTTTATCAACCGTTCCATCTTTTCAATCAGTACGTCTTCTCCTTTTAATTCCGGCAAAGCAGCGCCTGGAACAGGCTTCAGATCGGGCGGCAACACTCGTTCCAGCGCTTTCAATGTACGGTTATCCTTTTCTTTTTCATGATTGATCTTTTGTTCGATGAAATGCATGGCTTTAACTTTCGGCAGCAGTTTCCGGCGATAGAATCGTAAAGTCCGCCAGGTGGCCAGCGAAATAATGATCAACAGGGCAGCAATCATAAAGCCGGCTTCCCGGATGTTTCGCTGTCTGACCTTCGCATCGATCTGCAGGTTCAATATCTCCTGTTCTTTCTTCCGGGTTTCGTACCTGATCATCATGTTGGCCACTTCTTCCCGGGCTTTTTCATTGTAGATACTGTCCCTGATCATATCCCCCTTTTTCATGAAATGAAGGGCCTGATCGAGTTTCCCGGAGGCCTCATAACATTTTGCCAACAGGGAACAAGCCTGTTCCTCCTGCGCGCTTAAATTGACCCGTTGCGCATGATCAAGCCCCGTTTTCAGGTGATCGATAGCAGCAGCGTATCTTCCCTGTCGGTAACGGAGTTCTCCCAGGGAAAGATAAACGCAGGAAAGGGCAATGTTATCACCTCCTTTTTGCGCCCATTTCAAGGCCTGTTCTAAATAATATCCCGCCGAATCCAATCTGCCTGTTTTCATCCAAACATTGCCGATATTATCCAGGTTGAACACCAGGGCTGACCTGGTTCCGGAGACATCCCTGAGATTGATGCCGAGCGCCATTTTAAAGTATCGCAGGGCTGAATCGGGCATGTTACCGGTTTGATACGCCATCCCGATATTATTGTACGCATAGGCCATACCCCGGAGATAGTTTTCCTTCCGGAACAGGGCCAGCGCTTTGTTGTACGTGTTGATCCCTTCTTTAAAATTAAATGACTGGAAATAAAAACCCGCCAGGTTGCAGTAAATATAAGCAGCTTCGGTCCACTGTTTCTGTCTTTCTCTGATGTTGAGCGATTTCAGGTAATAATAAACGGACTTGTCGGAACGGCCGGCATCTCCGTAAAGCAACCCGAGACTGAAGCAGGCGTTAGCCATCAGGTCATCATCAACGGAATGCAGGGAGATTACTTTCATCAGGTTTTCCAGGGCTTTCACCTTCTGGCCCCCGTACAGATATATGCCTCCCAGCGAGTTATACCCCCTGGCGATGAGTGCTTTATCATTCAACTCCCGGCTGATATCGAATCCCTGCCTGTTGAACAACAAGGCGGAATCGGTCATCCCTTTGAACCGGTAACAGTAAGCAATCGCGTAACAGGCTTTCGCCTGTGCACGCCTGTCATTCAACTCTTTCGCCAGGGTTAGCGCTTTCCGGGAATAGATTTCGGTTTTCGCCGGATCCATTGCATAAAGCTTGCTGTAGATCTCATGCAGGATTTCGAGTTGCTCGTGCTTCTCTGCCTTTGCCAGTCTTGAAAACAGGTATGCCGAGTCCTGATGTCCCGCAAAGACCGGGGCATGCAGCAAAAGAAAGGATATCACAAGAAAACAAAACCAGCGCGGAAGAGTATAAAACGAACGTGTAGTTGTCTTGCTCATACCTGGTAGTTATTGGGTAGTTTCCGGCGTTGTTCATCACCCGATATTTTCCACATCTCCCGGGTGATCCTCCCGAATAAGGGCGCAAATTTACACGACTCTTTGGTTTTACTCAAAAAAATTCTGTCGTTTGAAAAATTCTGTCGCGGTCTGGCAAAATCTGTCCGGCTTTTGAGGTGGTTTAGACATACTAAGAATCTCGGGAGTGAATTTTTTTTATTAAAGTTGTCAGGTTGTATTTTTATATTAGATTTGTATTAATAATATGATAAGATTGAGTTTAACCCCGGTTTTACTAAATCTCTCCCTCGTGATAAAGGTTTACATTATTTAATAATTTCCCAGAGCGACAACCTGTCAGGGTTGTTATGATGACTTATACGGTTTAAGAAAGCGTTCATTTACTTCATGTTAGCGCAAAAATCAGGTCTGTAACCTATTGACAACACTTTTAATAAAATCTATTTTTGTCACAATGTATGTTGAAAATCTTTATAAAATGAAAAATTATCTCATAAGCTCATTGGTGGTTGTTTTACTTATTTGTCCCATAGTAAAAACATATGCTCAACCTATAAAAGCTCCTATGTTTGGGAAAGACATCACTATTAACAATGATTCTAACGCGGACCAACGAAATGTTAAAGTTTGCGTCGCTCCGAATGGCTGGTTATATTCATGTTACTGGAATCACTTTGAAAACGGATTTACCTGTTATATCATGAAATCGACTGACAATGGGATTTCCTGGACTAAACTGGCAAATTTGGACTATCCAAATACTGAAAAGGAAAT
>DAONEP010000111.1:0-5457 GCA_035403165.1 Bacteroidales bacterium
AGTATCTTTGCGGAAGCCTGATGTTTTAAACAGGAATCGATATAGTTAGAAAATCTGAATATGGTACCCGTCATTGAAACACGCAGATTATATCTCAGGCAGTTCATGCTCAGCGATATTCCGGATCTTTCTTTGGTTTTATGTGATAAAGAGTCAATGAGATATTACCCTCACGTTTTCTCAGTAAACGAAGTCGCGGGATGGATAGAACAAAATATTGAACGGTATAAGAAGGATGGATTTGGACTATGGGCGGTAATACGGAAAGATGATAACCGATTCTTAGGGGACTGCGGGATCACATTACAAAATATTGATGGAGATACCTTGCCGGAGATAGGATTTCACATTATTAAAACGTTTTGTAATATGGGGTATGCAACAGAGGCGGCTGAAGCCTGTAAAAAATATGCCATCAAGGTATTGGGGTTTAAGTCGGTTTACTCATACTCCGAAATCGAAAATAAAGCATCGCAAAGGGTGTCCTCAAAGATTGGAATGAATCAAATTAAAATATTCAAGAGCGATGGAACAGATAAAGTCGTTTACAGGTATAAGGTAAGTGAATGATGAAAAGATAATCTAAAGGAAATCAATGAAATGCCAGCCCTTTATAAGTAAGAACCTGAATAGTCTGCACTGCCTGTCCCGGAATGGGAACCAGGCGATGATTAGCTTACGCTGAGTTCGTCCTTCGCCCTCGGTTCCCGGTTAACCCTTTTTTCGCCTGGCCAAAGGCTGATTTAAATCAGCAAATTCTGAATGCATGAAAACTAGGGGACCACATCCAAATAATTGCCTATTTTTATAACAATAAATCCGGCATGGGGAAAAAAGAAAGTGTTTTATCAGGTTCGGCTATCCTGCTGTTGGCTGTTTTATTCGTTACCGGGAGTTGTAAAAAGGACAACAATACTTCTTCGGCTCTTACCGTGGCTGATATTGACGGCAATATTTACCATACCGTGACAATCGGAACACAGGTGTGGATGGCTGAAAACCTTAAAGTTACCCGCTACCGCAATGGCGACTCTATACCCTGCGTTACCGACAGCCTGACATGGAGTAATCTCACCACAGGAGCCTGTTGCGATTATGGCAATATCCCCGGTAATAGCATTGTTTATGGTAAACTCTACAACTGGTATGCTGTTAATGACAGTTGCAGTATTGCTCCGCAAGGCTGGCATATTCCTTCAGCAACAGAATGGCAAACGCTGGTAAATTATCTAGGCGGAAATGGTATTGCAGGGGGCAAATTGAAAGAAACCGATACGTTTTATTGGTGGAAACCAAACGATGGGGCTACTAATGTAAGCGGTTTTACAGCTTTGCCGGCAGGTCTGCGGCATGCTGCAAATGGTCAATACATGAGCCTTGGCGAGTTAACCATGCTGTGGAGTTCATCCCGTATTGATGCTGATGGCGCTAGTGATTTATATTTAAGTTATTGGTCTGCCGAGACTTCAATTGCATATACAAATTTAAGAATGGGCTTATCTGTACGCTGTGTCAAGGATTAGAACTCCGGCAGCCCTTATTTTATATCAAACCACACATTGTTGGCGGCAGCGATTGCCTGGATGTCCGGTTTTGTTCAGATAAAGGCATACGCGGAAAAATTCTCCATTCTTAAATCGTCTCCGGCCAGGGGACGGCAATGCCCTCTGTTTGGCAAACGGCGGTAAGTTTTTCCAGCGACCAGGCAAGGTTGTAATCATAGAGCCGGCCATAGGGCTGTTTCAGAAGGGCGATGAACTGCAGGCTGTCTTTGTCGCAGAAGGGCGGCATCGAGGATTGAATCCCGTCCCAGTCCGGAGCTGTAAGTTTCAGGGTCAGAAAAGCGTCGGTATCCATCGACGAAAGGGCGATGGTGTTCAGGTCGTCGGTGAGTATCTTGTTCCTGGTGCGGTTCAGGTGCCGTTCCCCAAACTCGGAGAGCACCTGCATGTATTTTTCAAACAGGATATATTCGTTCAGCATGAAGGCGATCCCTTGCGGGGAAAAGGCGTGCCAGAAGGCTATGGGATGAACCTGGCAGAGGAACCGGCCTAGCATAAAGGCACCGGCAGTAAAACCGCTCAGGTTGTCGCTCAGGCACATGCGGATAACATTCCTGAAAAAGGTAATCTTGCGATCGGTGGTCAGCAGGTTGTAGATTTTATGCTGATCCAGATGGGAACCGAGGCCGCTTTTGAGAATCTCTGAATAATAATAATCCGAATGCTTGTCGAACCATCCGTTGACAAATTCAACGGCTTTTTCAGGCCGCTGGTCATAGTCGTTGCGGATCAGTTTCACGAGGTCGGGTAGGGTCATGGCTTCCTCGGTGTTGAGTGTGCTGAGAATTTCCTGGTACGCCTTATAGGCGCGCGCCATGTTGATGAACACCGTTTCCTCCTTGATGTCCATCTCAAAAGTTTTACCCTCGAGGTATTTCTGAAACCTTGCAGGCTTAAAACTGGCTTTCCCGGCGTAGATGCTGTGGTTTTTACTCGATACGGTGATCCACTCGCCTTCCTGAATGACCATTCCGGCCTCATTGCTGATGAAATCTTCGGTGAGCTCAATACCGTGGTTCCGAAGGTCGATGAAGGCCGGGATGCCGTATCCCAGGCAGGCGGTGACCACGTGAATAGCCAGCGGGTTCATGCTGAGGATCACGTCAAGTTCGCCCATGAAGATGGTTTCGGAAGGGATGAAGTTCTCTTTGCATAGGCACACCCTTTCTCCTCTTTTTTTTGCTTCAAGCGCTTTTGCCATCGTGAAGTAAATCCTGGCCGATACAGCCGATCGCGGAAGGACGGAAACCCCGTTGCCGAAAAGGATCATCGATTTCAGGGATGCGTCGTCAATCCTTTCGGAAAATATCTGCCTCAGGTGGTACGGGTGTATCAGGTTGATGACTCTTTCCTTGGATATGATTTTTTTCTGATACAGGTCGATGGCGGTGAGCAGGGTTGAACGGCCGGTCAGTTCCGACATGTTGAGCTGGAGCAAAGCAAAGAAAGAGGTGCCTTCGAACGATTCAACGGCAAACTCAATGGTTGCAGGCGATTTTAGTTTTTCCTCAAGTTTGGGCAGGATAGGGGTGAAGTGATAGATGGCGGGGAATTCCTCCTTGATTTCCTGCCGGTGAAAATATTCGCGCTGTTCAGCATGAATCGTTCCGGTCATGATGTCCTCGCCGAAAATTCCCCTGACGCTTTCAATCTGCATGCCTAGTCCGGTGCGGGGGTGGCGGCTGTAAAGAACTCCCGGGTAAGACTCCTTGTTGCGGATGGTCCATACCATTTTCTGCAGGATCAGGGCCGGGTAAGTCAGATGTCCGCGCTGAAATGTATAGATGAGATCCTGGTTCCGCTTGAAGAAGCTGTGGGAATTGTTCATGAAAACAGAAGCCTGGTAGCGGGCATCATAAAGAATTCTTTCGTCAGTGGCTTCAATCCATTTAAAAAGCTTTCCGATGCGAGCTTCGGAATCTCCGGCAGAAGGCATCTCGTCCTCCTGTTTCCCGATGAAAAAGTCGTGTCCCTGCGCGAGTATCTGGCAAATGTTCCGGAGATTGTTAAGATAGATTTTGTCGGCAACTTCTTTACCGTACTGCTTTTCAAGGCCGGGCAGGCTCGTTTTTGTCACCCCGACATTCAGGTAGGTGGGCATCACTCCGGGTATGTAGTAGGGCGTAGCGGAGCGCATTGCAAAGATGAGGGGATGGTCCTGCCCGCCAAGTTCCTCGCCGGTCATTTTTTCCAGGTTGGCTATGGCGTCGAGAAGGCAGGCTTCCCGGTCGGGGCCGTCAAGCTGATAAGAGTTTGAAGTGAGGGTGCAGAAATCGGGGACCGGGTATCCTTCGCGATAGAGGTCGAGCAGCATTTTGCCTTTGTGGCTGAGCATGATCTCATCATAGGGATTTGTGGTGCAGGACGGAACAACCATCATGTTCTCCGTGAAGGTCAGTTGCTTCATTCTCAGCTTCAGCGTCTCCAGGTAATTGCTGCGAAAGAGATTCTTCTCTTTCAGGGCCGGGAGGTCATTCCCGGATGAGGCTAATAAAAGGTCAAGGTAGCGGTGGGCGCTTTGCCGGTCTCGCTGATTCAGGACCAGCACATCGGTGAAGGTCAGCGGAAGTTCATGAAACGACGCTTCGCCCGGCCTCCTGTACTCCAGCTCGGGTTTCCTGAAATCATGCCCGGCGGAGGGGGCGCCCTCATTACCTTTGCTGTCCAGCGCCTGCAGAAGGGAGAAAAAGTTCGGATAGAAAGACCTTATCCTGAATTCGATACCTGAGTTTAACGTCATAGCTGAATGTTTTTCTGGCCGGAAATTCAGTTCAACAGATGTGCAGTGAAAGAGACCTGATTCAGGGAACCGGTATCTCCGCCGTCAGGTCGTCAGCCTCCTTACCGGAAGATTTGCATCGCTTCGCAACAGCTTAAAAACAGCTTTTTTATCCGGATGATCGGCATCTGACAAATGTACGTCTTAAAGCCGTTCAACTATTCACTGTTGTTTTGTCTTTTACTATCCAACGATATGCTATACAAGAAAGTAAAATTGTGAACAGACATTGCCGGAAGATAGTGAAATTCCCGGCTGCCTGCAGTCCTGCGGGGCAGGCAGGAATTGAACCGGCGCGGCAACCTGCGTATGAATCCGGGCTTTCAGAGATTATGGCAACGGCATCATCGGGGTATAACGACCCGGATTTGATGAGGGATGTCTTCAGAAGATTATTTTTTGTATTTAAGGTCTTTGAGTTGCATAATTTCTGATTTAGCGGGCGTCCTCAATTTTGCACCGCAATAGATTAGAGTCGTGTCGTAAATCGGCAGGTGATTTTTCCTGAAAAATTCGATCGCGAACGGGAATACGCAAATGAAACTATTTCCGGATAATGTGCCTCCAAGATAGATATATCTGCGGTTTGTGAACACAAAGCCTGATGAATCGCCGGATATGATGTAGCCGTGTTCCACCAGTTCTTGAACGATTCCGTTCCCGCCGTAAAATGACAATAGCTCAATATTAACGCTGCTTTTATTAACTGCATTGTATTCGGATTTGCCTCCCTTGACCAGTACCGGCTGGGAATAGATATCCGACCCGGTACCGTTTTTCGCTGTAAGTTTTACGATATAATTTCCGGATGATGTATAAATGTGAGTTACATTTTTCTCCGTTGAAGTAGTATTATCGCCAAAATCCCATTCAAGGCTTTCAGCATTCAGACTCTGTGAAACAAAATCTACCGGTTCGCTCAGATAGGCTGTTGATTTCGCAGTGAAATTTGCTGTGGGCGCCGGATCGTCTTTTTTACAACTGGTTATTATCATTCCTGAGATAGAAATGCAAATAATCAAAATCTTTGTTTTCATGATGTTATATTTGATTAGTTATTAAAAATCATTGTTGTCCGGTAAACCGGAATAATTTTAATTTTTTGTTTTTAATGCT
>DAONEP010000112.1:0-5387 GCA_035403165.1 Bacteroidales bacterium
TCGAGCGTGATAGCCGGTGAAATGTCGATCCAGGCCCTGGATGCTGCCATTGAGGACCTGAAAAAGGGCCATATTGACGTATTGGTCACCGCCCCTGTCAACAAGAGCAACGTGGCGGAGTTTCTGAAGGAACATTTCAGCGGCCATACGGAATATCTCGCCGCAAAACTGGGCGCAGCAGATCCGCTGATGCTCATGGTCAGCAATAAATTGCGTATTGGCGTAGTAACCAGCCACATAGCCTTGTCGGAAGTCTCGCCGAAAATAACGCAGGAACTCATCATCAGCAAGCTGCAGAAGATGGAAATGTCGCTGAAAAAGGACTTCGCGATCTCCAAACCAAGAATTGCCGTGCTTGGGCTCAATCCCCATGCAGGCGACAACGGTTTGCTCGGTGATGAAGAACAAACCGTAATCAAGCCTGCCATCGAAAAAGTTTACAGTAAAGGAATGTTTGCCTTCGGGCCGTTCCCCGCCGACGGCTTCTTTGCTTCCGATGGCTATAAGTCGTTTGACGGCGTGCTGGCGATGTATCACGATCAGGGATTGATACCTTTCAAAACCCTGTCAGCCGGCGAAGGGGTAAATTTCACGGCCGGGTTACCCTATGTCCGCACCTCGCCGGCTCATGGAACTGCTTACGACATTGCCGGTAAAGATATTGCTTCACCCGATTCGATGCGGGCGGCAATGTATCTTGCCTGCGACATCTTCAACAACCGACGGATGTGGGAAGAACTAAACCGCAACCCCCTGCCGATTGCCCAACTTGAGAAGGAAAGCTAAGCCTGCCTTGATACTGTTTTTCCAACATCTTTGTTGGCCGGATTGAACCACCCTATGCCGGGTAATTCCAGCAAACCTTTTTAAAATGGTCAGAAATCAATATTTATTCAGCGATATAGCCCAGATTCTAAAGGGAGAAATTCTGAATGCACCCGATGATCATTCAGAAATCCACGACCTGCTGATCGACAGCCGGAAACTGATCGCTCCCGAAGGCTGCCTGTTTTTTGCCCTGATCAGCAAACGGAATGACGGACATAAATACCTCGAAGACCTCTACGACCAGGGAGTACGGAACTTCGTGGTTCAGCGGGCGCCGGAAAACCTTCCGTCATTCCCCGAAGCCAATATCATCCGGGTTAAGGACACGCTAAGGGCTCTTCAGTTACTGGCATCGGAACACAGGAAGCAGTTTGACATCCCGGTGATCGGCATCACGGGAAGCAACGGGAAAACGATTGTCAAAGAATGGCTGTACCAGTTGATGTCATCGGACAAGAATATCGTCCGGAGCCCCAGAAGTTATAATTCCCAGATCGGCGTTCCCCTGTCGGTATGGCTGATGAACCCATCGAACGAGATCGCCATCTTTGAAGCCGGCATCTCGGAACCGGATGAAATGGAACATCTGCAAGCCGTTATCCAGCCTACGATAGGGATCTTCACCAACCTGGGACACGCTCACGACGAAAACTTCATCAACCGGTTACAGAAATCCGGCGAAAAGCTCAACCTGTTCACCCAGGTGGATACGCTCATCTATTGCACCGATCAGAAAGAGCTGCAGGAAGGAATCCTGAAAACCGGCCTGTTGAGAAAGATAAACGTATTTACCTGGAGCCGCCATGAAGATGCCGATTTAAAAATCATCCGTTGCCAGCATAACCACCATTCCACCGAAATCAGCGGAATTTACAGAGAAAATACCATTTCGATATCCATACCTTTTACCGACGAAGCTTCGGCCGATAATGCCATTCATTGCTGGTCAGCCCTGCTTTACCTGGGGTATGACAACGAAGTGATCGCCGGGCGGATGAAATCGTTGCAGCCTGTTGCCATGCGCCTCGAAATGAAGGAGGGGATCAATAACTGTACGCTGATCAACGACAGCTACAGCAACGACATCGACTCACTTTCGATAGCTCTTGACTTCTTAAACCAACAAAAACAGCACAAAAAAAAGACCGCAATACTTTCGGATATCCTTCAAAGCGGCCGCAGCGACCGGTATTTATATAACGAGATTGGTAAACTGCTGGCCCGTAAAGATGTGGAACAGGTGATCGGAATCGGTGAAGCCATCAGCAAACAGTCGGGAAGTTTCAGCATGAAAAAGGCGTTTTTCAAGGATACTGATGACTTCCTGAATTCATACTCCTTTTCATCGTTCTCAAACGAGTGCATCCTGGTGAAAGGGGCCAGGGTCTTTGAATTTGAGCGGATCATTGAACAGCTTCAGCAAAAAACGCACGAGACAATTCTTGAAATCAACCTGAATGCCGTGGTTCATAACCTGAACTATTACAGGTCGAAGCTTAAGCCGGGAGTGAAACTCATGGCGATGGTCAAGGCATTTTCGTACGGAAGCGGAAGCTATGAAATTGCCAATACCCTGCAGTTTCACCAGGCCGATTACCTCACCGTGGCATACGCCGACGAAGGCGTTGAATTAAGGAAAGCCGGGATTACGTTGCCCATTATGGTTATGAACCCCGACGAGCAGGGATTTGATTCGATGTTTAAATACGGCCTCGAACCCGAAGTTTACAGCATGCGCATCCTGAACATGCTCAACAATGCCATTCAGCAGCACAATCCGGCCCCCGGTCCGGTCGGCATTCATGTGAAAATAGATACCGGCATGCACCGGCTTGGCTTTGATCCCGGAGAAGTTGATGATCTGATCAGGAATCTGAAAGGAAATTCACATATAGAGGTACGTTCCGTATTTTCCCATTTGGCCGGGGCCGACGACCCTGCGCTGGACGATTTTACTCATCACCAGATCGAAACGCTGAAAAAGACCAGTGAAAAGATTCAGAAGGCCTTTGATTATCCCATTCTGCGTCATATCGACAATACGGCAGGCATCACACGGTTCCCGGAAGCGCAGTTTGACATGGTCCGGCTGGGTATCGGCCTGTACGGGATCGCCCCTCTTGCCCCGGAACAGGAAAACCTGCAAAATGTCAGCACTTTACAAACCGTCATCTCACAGATAAAGCACATCCCGGCCGACGATACAGTTGGATATAACCGTAAATGGAAAGCCAAAATCGATACCACCATCGGAATCATTCCGATCGGGTATGCCGACGGATTGAACCGCCGGCTGGGCAACGGCGCAGGAAAACTCCTGGTCAACGGCAATATCGTTCCGATTGTCGGCAATATATGCATGGATATGTGCATGGTTGATATTACCGGAATTGATGCCGCCGAAGGCGACGAAGTAATTGTTTTCGGCGCCGGAATGCCGATCACTGAATTATCCGGTGCCATAGGAACCATTCCTTACGAACTTCTGACAGCCATTTCACGCCGGGTTAAAAGAATATATTTCGAAGAATGATGCGATTTTAACGATGGAACTTTCACTCGCGACAGGAAGAAAAGGAAAAAAAACCTCCGTCTCTTTCATCACATGCGTTATCCTGATCCTGGCCATTGTCATTTTCCGTTCGCTGTATCCTCCCGTTAATATCCTTACCTGGGATGTCTTCGGCTATTATCTTTACCTTCCCGCCCAATTCATATTCCATGATATCGGGTTCAGGAACCTGGAATGGGTCAGGCAAATTGCCGAACAATACCAGACAACCTCTACGCTCTACCAGCTTGTTACCTCCCCCGACGGAGGATTCGTGATAAAATACAGTGCCGGCATGGCTGTATTGAATGCACCCGCTTTTTTTATCGCTCACCTGCTGGCTCAGCCGCTGGGATTCCCCGCTGACGGATTCTCCCTGCCCTACCAGTATGCATGGGCCATAAACGGGTTGATCGTCACGCTTGCAGGCATTTTCATCCTCCGGAAAATTTTGCTGGAATTCTTTGACGAAACTGTCGCCACCATCGTCCTTGTTATCGTTACGTTAGCTACCAATTATTTCCAACTGACTGCTTTCGATGGTTACCTTACCCACAATTATACTTTTACCCTTTGCGCCCTGATTACCTGGCTTACCATCAAGTGGCATAAGAGGCCAACGTACCCGGCAGCTTGCTGGCTCGGCATTTCGCTTGGGTTGATAATCCTGGTCAGACCGTCGGAAATGGTTTGCCTGCTCATTCCTGTACTTTGGGGAGTATATTCCCGGGCTTCAGTAAAGGAAAAGCTGCTACTGGTACGTGAACACCCGGGGCAGGTGCTGGCACTCATTTTAGCCGTATTTATAGCAGGATTGCCCCAACTGATATATTGGAAAACCGTTACGGGGCATTTCATTTTTTACAGTTACGTGAATGCCGGTGAAGGTTTCGATTTTGCAAATCCCCATACCTGGCAGGTATTGTTCAGTTTCAGGAAAGGCTGGCTGGTTTATACGCCCGTGATGTTCATGGCGGTTATCGGCTTTGTTTCCCTGTACCGTCACAACAGGAAACTGCTCATCGCAGTAATGGCCTATTTTCTTGTAAACCTGTATGTGGTAAGCAGTTGGACTAACTGGTGGTATGCCGGTGGCAGTTACAGCCAGCGTGCCTTGCTGACATCCTATGTTTTGATGGCCCTTCCGCTGGGTTATTTCATCCGGGATATGTTCCTCAGGAAATGGAGCATGGCGGTTGTGATCCTGATGCTGTCATTAACATTATTACTCAACCTGTTTCAAACCTGGCAATGGGTTCACGGCATTATCGACAAGACCAGGATGACCCGTTCCTATTACTGGGCCGTTTTCGGAAAAACAACCGTCCCCGAAAACGCATCCGGACTGCTGCTTATTGACAGATCGGAAGAGGATTATCTGAAAAATCCGGAAAAATACAGATCCCGTATCCTGAAGTTTTACGATTTTGAAAGTTCAGGCCCGGAAAAAGGGAACTCCTGCGGTGAAAATTCCTTTTCAGGAAGTTGCGCCGTGAAACTCGATTCCACCATTAGGTTTTCTCCTGCTGTGGAAGCAACCTTCAGGCAGCTTACCGCGGCAGACCATGCCTGGATCAGGATAAGCGCCGAAGTATTCCCGCTTACCGATCCGGCTGAAAACCCGGCATCACTGGTAGCCACATTTGAGCATAACGGCGAAGCCTATAAATATCAGGCCGAAGGGATTGAACTTGAGAAGCCTGCGCTAAAAACAGGCCAATGGAACCTTGTCCGGTTCGATTACCTTACCCCGGAGATACGATCGGAGAACGATAAACTAAAAGTCTATTTCTGGTTACGCGGCAATAAACCGATCCTGATCGACGACCTGAAAGTGGAAGTCTGGGAGCCGAAATAACGCCGGACGCTGACGCAGCCAGTGAAGATGCTTAGGCCTGTTTCCGGCGTATAGATCATGTGAGTAAGGAAGGATACTATTCCATTCTTGGAGTGAGGCCGGATCGGACCAGGGAAGTATTATCAGTAGTCAATTTTCCATCAGAAAGTG
>DAONEP010000113.1:0-3194 GCA_035403165.1 Bacteroidales bacterium
GTTGAACAGACCATCGACCTTTACGATATCGACAATTACATGATGCAGGGCGTTCCCAACACGGCTTTCACCGAAGCGCTGGCATTTATGTTCCAGAAACGCGACCTGATGCTGTTAGGCATGAAAGACAATGATCCGAACAAGGAACATCTGGCTGCCCTCGACGCCATCTGGTCAAGCTACGAGATTATGGGTGTTTCGCTGGTGGATATGCAGGTCTGGAGGTGGATGTACGACAATCCCAACGCCACCCCGGCCCAGTTGAAAGAGTCGGTGATCCGGATCGCTAAAGAAGTGTGGAATAAATACTATGCACCGGTTTTCGGCTCAAAGGATGAACCCATCCTGGCCATTTACTCCCACATGATCGACAATCCGCTTTACCTTTCAAACTACCCGGTAGGTCACCTGATCGATTTCCAGGTGGAAGGGTTTATGAAAGGCAAAAACTTCGCCTCCGAAGTTGATCGCATGTATACCCAGGGACGCCTCGTACCGCAGGTTTGGATGAAAGGTGCCGTAGGAAACACCATCTCAGTGGAACCCATGCTGAAAGCTGTGGATGAAGCGCTGAAAGTGATAAAATAGAAGCTTTAATACAGGAGTATTGATTCACGCAAAGGCGCAGGGGAAATCCAGAGAGGAATACCCGGTACCTTTGCGTGATTCGTTTATTTTGCCATCTTCTCCCTCGCCTCTTCCAGAGTTCCCGTAAAAACGATCCGTCCCTGCCTGTTGCTTTCCCGGATGAAATCCCGGAGGCTCTTGCATTTCACTTCCGTGAAATCTCCGACAATTGCCAGATGGGTATGGTAGTTCGAAAACTTTTGGAGAATGTCTCCCGCTATACCTGTTTTCAGATCGAAAAAGGCAGGGATAAAATTCTTCTGGTGAAGAATGATCCTGTCGGCACCCTGGTAAATACAGTTAACCATCAGATCCAGTGCATCCTGGGTGGTGCGGATAAGGATTTCGTCGGAGGTAATTTCGGCAATATGAGTGTCGTCGGACGGGTAAAATTCTGTTTTCATGGATAATATAACTTACCGGATCTCTGTAAATGGGGATAACCTATACCTGAATTTCAAATCCCAGGTCAATATCGCTTGCAGGGTGGCCTTTAATCCCCCAGTTCACCAGATGAGGTTCATTCAGATACACAATGATGTCTGTTTCTGAAATACCCGGATCGCGTTTCAGGTTGTCGGAAATCACCCGGTAAAGTTTTCGTTTGGCTTCCGTACTTCTGCCTTCAAAAGCCGTGATTTCGATAATGGTAAAGCAATCCGTTTTATCCGTATTTCTTTCGAAATCATCTTCGTCCAGCTCGTAAATCCGCTGATTCCTGTCGCTTTCCGGGATCCTGAAAGCAGATACCAGGGCATTGTGGATGCCGTCGAGGATAGCTTGTTTGTAAGCTTTATCCTTCCCTTTGTAAATTTCTACCCTTACGAGTGGCATAATGTAAATAGCTTATGGTTTTTTGTTTTGATCCTACTTAGTTTTCAGCCGCAACCGTCTTCATATCCCCACCGTCTTGCTTCTCCGCTCCAGCAACAGGGTATCCCGCCACCTGCCGTTCATTTTCCCGATCTTCTCCCTGTAACCTACCCGTCTGAATCCCAAGGCCTCATGCATCCTGATACTGGAATCATTTTCCGGAAAGATGCCGGCTTGTAAAGTCCATATACCGTTTTGTCCGCTTTCCCCGATGAGTTTCTCCAGCAACCGGCTGCCGATCTTCTGTCCCCGGAACTTTTCTCCGACATAAACGCTTACCTCAGCTACACCGGCATAAACACAGCGCTCCGAAACCGGCGACAGGGCCGCCCAGCCTGCTATCTGGCCGTTGGACAGCGCAACGAAGCGGCAGGCTTCCAGGTGACGGCTGTTCCACTCCTCCCACGATGGCACTTTCTGTTCAAAGGTAGCATGGCCGGTTTCGATGCCCTGACGGTATATTTCCGCTACATCCGGCCAGTCCGCAGCATCCATGGGCCTTATCATTATCATCATATTAGGTTGCATTATCGGGCAAAAGTAGTTGAAATTGCCCTGAGGCTTCAGGCTAATTTTTGATTTTCGGCTGGTGAGTTCTTTTGTTTCGCAACACAACCGTGAGATGAAGCCTGGTCATAATTCGCTGCCGCTCTCAATAAACCGTGTCAGATCATTCAGGAACCGCACCATCGGAGCGCCGTCGATAACATCATGGTCAATGAGGATTGTCATGTTCAGGATTTCCCTTACTTTGACTTCATCGCCGATAACAACAGGTTTCTTCAGTACCGAGCCGATGCCAAACGAAAGTGGATGCACCGTTTTATGAATGAACCAACCCTTGATGGTTCCCATCATGCCCGGCGAAGTCACCACCACATTGCCCATTTTCTTGTAGGCGATCTTTGGGTACCGCAACAGAATCCTCCAGATCCTCCGTCGGAAAGCTCCCGGCAACCGGTAATAAAGCCTTTCATAAAATTTAGGCTTTTCATTTAAAACGATATCATTCTTAGTCAGCGCCTTGTCCTTTGCAACTTCTATCTCCCGGGTGATCTCTTCTATTCCTTTCTCATTGGCTTTCTCAATGATCATCGGTATCGGTACCTTTTTACCGTCCACCTCCTTTTCAACGATCATGGAAACATTGATATCCCGGAAAATGACAAGCTTCTTCCTGCTGCCCAGATAAGCCGCCGCTTCGGGATGCAGTTCCACGGCTTTGCTGATGGCCCGGATGATCCAGCCACTGAACGAAACCTTCCGGCCTGACCTTTTCATTTCCCTGAGCTTCATCCGGGTGCCGGTCACATCGAATTCGAGCAGGGCGCTAACATGATGCCTCGTCAAACCGATGGAATAAACATCGAAGGTGGCAATTCTTGAAGACGGAATGTTTTGATAGACAGGATGCCCGGTCATTGTTTGGCTGGATTTAAAACTTCCTTCACCGGAATGATTTTAACTCCTTTTTTCTCCAGCTTTCCGATGGCCCGGGTTCTGGTTTTTCCTGATTTTCCAACGACGGCTTCAGGGACCAGGAAAATATCAAATCCTCTCTCAATCCCACCAAGTGCAGTAGCCGTAATACATTTTTCCGCCAGCAGGCCCGTAATCACAATCTCCCTGGCATTCCGGCTCCTGAGAAAATCCATCAGTTCCGCTGAAGTAAAAGCATCGCCTGTACTGACCTT
>DAONEP010000113.1:3294-5288 GCA_035403165.1 Bacteroidales bacterium
TCGAGGACCAAAAGATACTTCCCCTGCGAAAAGGAAATTGCCGGGATCAAAAACAGGCTGATCAGGAAAAGTGTAAGCTTCAACGACACTTCTTGTTTCATGGCTATAGGGATATAGGGCCGGTTCTGTTCCGTAAAGGAACCGATAATTACAAAAAGCAGGCAGGTCAGCGAAGGCAGGGATTACTCAAGTTCTACCAATAAAATTACGGTATTTTCATTTTGCCGAACCACCCTAAAACCGTTCTTCCCCAACACCTTTAACGACGGTATGTTGTCCACTGCGGTTTCCGCCCTTACTTTCCTGACGATTTTCTTCTCCCGAAGCCATTCCATCATTCCCGCGATGGTTTCAGTCATATAGCCCCGGTTACGGTAACCCTCATCCGTACCGTATCCTATCTCGACTTCCCCCTGCTCATCCGGCGCTCCATGGAAACAGATGCCGCCGATGATGGCCTTTTCGGCCTTTCCGATTACCAGCCACATCGTGTAGAAGAGCGGATTATTGGAAGGGTTGATGATGTTCGGTAACAAGTCATTCAGAACCGCCTCTTTGGCTTCCTCCTCCATCAGGGATTGCGAAGGCGCCAAGCCCAGTTCCCGGGCAAAAGCCTCCGGCTCTTCCACGTGTTTCCTCAGCTCTTCCGCTGTCAGGGGCTTAATATACAGCCTTTTTGTTTCTATCATGTTGTCATGCATGTCTTCGGATCTGTTCAGCAAGAGATTGCCCTGCTAATTTACTTTCTTTCTATTCCTCAGCTTTACCGGGAATATCATGGGCACCTTTTTCCTGTATTCCAGGTATTCCTCCCCGAAATCCCTGATCAGTCTCTTTTCTTCCGATTTCTTTAAAAACAGGATGGCCAGGAGCAGAAAACAAAACAACACGATCAATCCGGTTATCGAATTTAAAAAGATGACCAACGAGGCATAGAGCGAAAACGCCCCGAAAACCATGGGGTTCCGGCTGTAACGGTACGGACCGGTCGTCACCAGTTTTTGGGTCTGCGGACTGATGGACACGCCGAAGGCATCCGTCGGACCACCCTTCCCTAAGGTGAACAGGAACAGGTTCGACCATGCCGCAAAGATCGCCCCGGCGATAAAGAACACCGCGGATAAAACATATCTCAATAGGTCGGAAGAAATCAGTAACCGGCCCTGAAACACGGCATCGCATTGCGACAGCCTGTAAAAACCATACGGTACTAACACAATGAACAGGGTAAATCCGATAAGGTAGCCTGCAATAAAACGGAGGGTTCGGTTCATAAAGGGTCCTGTTTATAAGATGTTTAAGAAGGCTTTGAGCCTCTAATAGGGTAAGCGTCAGGTAATTGTATATGTATTTATTCCTTTATCGCATTTTCAAGTTCTCTCACCAATTCTTCTTTATCAGGAAGAACATATGTATATTTTGAAGCAAACACGTTGTTTTCCAAACCGCCTAAAATGTATTCCGCTGCAATCTCATCCTTCTCTGCACATAATATTATTCCTATCGGAAGGTTGTCGTCTTTGTCATTAATCTCCGTCTTAAAACAGTTCAGATATGTATTGAGTTGTCCTGCATCCTTGATTTTTAATTTTGTCGATTTCAATTCTATCAGAATATAGCTCCGCAGAATCTTGTTGTAAAATACCATGTCGACGTAATGGTGTGTGTTATTAATTGTAATTCTTTGTTGTGATCCTACAAACATAAAACCCCGGCCCAATTCTAAAAAAATTCTTCAAGATGTCGCACCAGCTTTTGCTCCAACTCTTTTTCCAAAATGGGTTTATACTCCGGAATTCCAAGAAATTCAAACACGTATGGACTTTTTACAATATCCTCAGGTTTTGTAATCTGCATACCATTTTTTGAAAGTGCAATTATCTGTTCTTTATTCGTCTTACCTTTTGACAGTAATAGCCTTTCATAGAGTGAACTGTCAATCTGTCTTTTTAGTTCGCGGACAGACCAGGATGAATTAATGGATTCTTTTTCAT
>DAONEP010000114.1:0-5069 GCA_035403165.1 Bacteroidales bacterium
ACTTATGACCTTTGACATTGCCCTGCCGTCTTACCCACAACCTCGCCCAGGCAGGTAAACTTTTGCTTTTTCACTTATGACCTTTGGCTGTTGCCCTGCCGTCTTACCCACATCCTCGCCCAGGCAGGTAAACTTTTAGCCGTTAGCCATCAGCTCCCTGCTCCCTGCTCCTTGCTCCTTGCTTCGTCCTCCGTATTCCGTTCTCCGTTCTCCATTCTCCGTTCTCCATTCTCCGTTCTCCATTCTCCGTTCTCCGTCCTCCATACTTTTCCCTACCTTTGTCCCGTCAACTCACGGTCATGGCCTTAACGGTATACAGCGATGAATCCTTCATGCGCGAGGCGCTGAAGGAAGCGCACAAAGCGCTCGAAAAGGACGAGGTTCCGATCGGCGCCGTCATTGTATGCGCTAACCGCATTATAGCCCGCGGCCACAACCTCACCGAACGGCTCAACGACGTTACCGCCCATGCCGAAATGCAGGCTTTTACCGCCGCCGCCAATTTCCTGGGCGGGAAATATCTGGAGGAATGCACCCTTTATGTAACCGTGGAACCATGTGTGATGTGCGCCGGGGCCTCGTTCTGGACGCAGATCGGCCGTATCGTATATGGCGCCGGCGACGATAAACGCGGTTACTCGCTCGTGTCATCCGCCATTCTGCATCCGAGGACCAGCGTAACACAGGGAGTGCTGGCCGAAGAATGCTCGGCCCTGATGAAGGACTTCTTCAGAAAAAAACGCTGACAGTCCTCTGTTTCAGCCCGCATCCCGGGCCTTTTTCACATTAATCCGATTACTTTTGCATCAAATACAGGTTACATGGATTTTAAGACCATCAATAACGACATCACCCGTATCACAGCCGAAATTTCGGAAACGGCTTCCTATCTCTGGCAGAAAGGCTGGGCTGAACGAAATGCAGGAAACATATCGGTGAACATCACCGAATTTATCACACACGATATGCGGGAATTGTTTACGCAAGGCAAATACCCGTTCCAGCCGCTTGAAGCGCCTCACCCAGGCCTCGCCGGGTATTCATTTTTTGTGACGGGAACAGGCAAACGCATGCGCGACGTTGCCAACCATTTCGACAGGAATGTGCTGCTGATTGTTATTTCGGATGACGGGAAGGGCTATTTCACGGTAAAAGCCAACTCCGAGCAGACCGGACTGACCCCCACTTCGGAACTTCCTTCGCATCTTTCTATCCACGGGCAACTGGTAAAAGAAGGCCGGCGCGAACGGGCGGTTGTTCATACACACCCCAACGAACTAATATCTCTTACCCACATTCCCCGGTTCTGCAACCAGGACTCTTTGAACAACCTGTTGTGGGGCATGCATCCCGAAACTATGGTCGTAGTGCCCGAAGGCGCCGGATTTGTCCCTTACCTGCTCACCGGCTCGCTGGAAATCGCCGAAGCAACCCTGCAAAAATTCAAGCATCACCAGGTTGTCGTCTGGGAAAAACATGGTTGTTTTGCCATTGGCCGCGATGTTTTCGAAGCCTTTGACCTTATCGATACCATCGCCAAATCGGCCTGCATTTACTTCCAGTGCCGCGCCTCAGGCCATGAACCGGAAGGAATAAAACCGGAGCACCTTGCCGACCTCAGGGAACTCAGCAGGAAATTCCGGTCCTGAACATCATAAATATCATACTCCGGTAAAGTTTATATCCTTGGTTATATCCTGAAATGAAACAGAAACACATCCTGTCGGACGGAAAGAGAACCATCATCTGGAAAGGTGAACAGTGTATGCACAAAGCCTTATGCCTGAGAGGCATTCTTGAAGATATGGATATAAAGGAGAATACCATCCATAGTATCTCTTCGGCACAGGTCAGTTACCTTCTTCACCGGATTGAGATCTGCCCTTCGGGAGCCATAGTTAATGCTGAATCGGCGGAATAAAATTTTTAAGGTTTTTGTAAAAACACCCTGAATTTTATTATTATTGTACTCTTTAAGCATATTTCCCCCATGGGAGACATTAAAATATTCTGCCCGGTTTGCGGCTGGGAACCTGATGGCGGCGCATACTGGCAATGTTCATACTGCCATACGGTATGGAATACCTTCGACACGGCTGCCCGTTGCCCGGGCTGCGGATTCCAGTATAAATACACCCAATGTATTGAACACATGGGCGGCTGCCCTGCGGAAAGCCTCCACATCGACTGGTATCATGGATTGGATAAGATCGTTGAAGATGCTCTTAAAACGGAACCTGTTTCCATTGAAAGGAAAGAACTTACACCTGTCAATAAATAATTCCCATCATGAAAAAACTGACCCTGATCATTGCGTTACTGGCTCTGGCAACCCTTGCAGACGCTCAGTGGCAATCGAACGCCGCCCTGAATACTCCTATCGGCGTATACAGCGGCGAACAGGTTGTGACCAAAGTTGCAACCCATTCTTCGGGAATCACATACTACGCCTGGTTTTCGCTCGAAGGCGGCAACTATAACGTCCGGCTGCAGAAAACCGATGTATATGGCAATATCGCTTTCGGCAGCGCCGGACTCCTGGTCAGCAACCATACCTCCGACTCCTGGATAACCGATTTTGATATGACGGTGGACAACGATACCTGCGCCGTCATCGCTTTTCAGGATATCCGGACCGGAAATAACGATGTGTTTGCCTATCGTGTTTCACCTTCCGGTGAAATGCTGTGGGGAAACGACGGCATCAGGCTTTCCACATCCACGGATGCCGATTATACGCCGGTAGTCACCGTTACCGATGAAGGAAATGCCGTGGTAGTGTGGGAGGAGTCATCCTCGGTTGAAAAAGTGCGCGTGCAGAAAATCAGCCCGTCGGGTTCCAAATTGTGGGGATCGTCCGGCATCACCCTGCAGGGCGCCGGCACCGAGAGCTACACATTTCCCCGTGTTTTCGCCGCTCCCGACGACCAGGCCTTTGTGCTTTGGTTCAAGAAGGATGCCGGATTATATTCTCCCAAACATCTGTATGCCCAAAAAATTTCCCCCGACGGCAGTCCGGTGTGGTCATCCGATGTGGTTATCTTTGATGGTTCCGGCGTATCTATGATCCCTACCATCGATTTTGTCCCCGACGGTTCGAACGGCTTCTACGTGGCCTGGTACGACGACCGCAACAACGACTGGAATTACAGCACTTACGTGCAACACATCGACGGATTCGGGCAGGTACAAATGACGGTTAACGGGGTGGAAGCCATCGTCAACAATTCAAACAACCACATGTACCCTTCCATCACGCTGTCGCCCGACGGCCAGGATCTATTTGTCTTCGTTTCGGAAATGGATGCGGACCAGGAAATGAGGGGACTTTACGGACAGCGGATCTCATCGTCGGGGCAAAGGTTGTGGCCGAATACGGGAAAAATGTTCATCGGCCTCTCCAGCCTGGATGTCGGGATGCTCAAGGCACAGATGGCCGATACCAATATCGTGGTGATTTACTGCAAAAACAACAGTTTCGGCGGCGACCAGGTAAAGGCCATGAAGATTGATCCGACCGGTGCATACCTGTGGCCGTCGGGCGGGCATATTGTCGTTTCCTCCTCCAACGGTTCGAAAAGCGACCTGGTGGCAGGGGTTTACAATTCCGGGCAGTTTATCGCCGCCTGGAGCGACCAGCGCAGCGATGCCGGCGACATATACGGTCAGAATATTACGACCGAAGGGACGCTGGGCGCACAGCAGTTTGCCCTCGTCCTTTCACCCGATACCGTCATCTTTGACCAGAGCTGTAGTCCTTTTATGGTCGGAAAATACTTCTCCATCAAAAACCCGATGTCTTATCCCGTTTCCATCGACACCTTAGACCTCGATGCTTTTCTTCCTGAAGGCCAGCACTGGTACGTGGATACTGTTCTGAGTTTCCCGGTGGTAATACCGCCGGCCGATTCGCTCCGGCTCAACGTAAAACTGGATTGGATTATCAAAGATGATTTCGGAGGTTATGTGACGGATACCATGAATATCTTTTCCTCCGTCGGGCCCTACCGGGAGATCATCATGATCGATTCGGCGTATCTGTGGAGCGCCATTGATAAGGCTGAAAAATCAAACCCTCTCACTCTTTATCCTAACCCGGCGACCGACCTTGTAAGGATACGGTTTACCGGGAACGATCCGGTTGAATCTGTCGTAATTACCGACCCGTCGGGCCGGGTGGTAAAACAGGCTGCCGTGCCGGCTTCTCCGGCGCCGACGGTTCAGTTCAGCGTTGCCGGTCTGCCGTCCGGAGAATACCTGGTAAGGGTTTACACCCAAAGAGGGAAGCCGGAAACCGGGAAACTGATCGTCAGGCATTAATGCGACTTTTGTTCTGAATATCCTTCTGCGGTGAAATTCCGGAAGATAAACCCGGAAATCCCCCGCTGGAATCAAATCCAACTTTCTGATTACTCATTAAAAAACCGGCTTTACGCACACAGCCAGGCCGGGGTTATGTTCAACCGGGAACCGAGGACGAAGGACGAACTCAGCGTAAGCTAATTATCGCCGGATTCCCGCTCCGGGACAGGCTTTTCAGACCGAAGATAACCCTATTTACTGGCAATCGATGTTTTTAATAAATGTTTTTTTGCCGGCTTTTGAGTCTTAATAACAACCGTTTCCGCTATCTTGTCGTGAAGAGTCATTCTGTTTGGGTTCCAGAATATCTGAATAAAACCAAGTCCTAATTCAAGAGTGGATGCTATATATCCAAGACTACGCTCAACGCAGAGCCATAAATTAAGGCGACGATGGTAAAAAGATACAATTTTTATCCTTAATATCTTTTTCCCTATGCTCTGTCCATTCGTAATAAAGGTCGTCAGGGTAAAATAAATGGTTGGAATAAACCCAAAGAGTATTTTAAGAAGTTGAACTTTATTCTCACTGTATTTCTTTGCTTCTATTTCAATATGAAAAAGATTTTTCATGGTAATGTTATCTATTTTCAGACCAAGCCAATAGGATAACCTGGCCAGCGCAAGGAAAATACAGGAGATTACCACAAAATCAATCAGCATGGCTAATAATCTGCCTGAAAATGTCGCAAGCGTCTGTTCTGAATC
>DAONEP010000115.1:0-5062 GCA_035403165.1 Bacteroidales bacterium
TTAATATCAAAATTATGGAAAATAATCATGAAATGTAAAATTATCCTTGAAATTTTAATATGATACCGGCTTAATATTAATAGGCGGCAAATAGGGTCAAGGGGATGATGAGGCACAACCGTAATGAGTGGGGTAATAAGGCCGGTTTATACAGGGGAAGCAGATTTTAATTATATCCGAACTTTTTTCTGTGTAAGGACAGGTTTTCAAGCGAAGGCCAGTACTTCTCGTCCTTTGGTAAATAAATTCCCTGGTTTTCATACTGCCTTATCCCTGATTCCGGCTTATAATCTTTCAGCCTGGTTCAGAAAATAGTTTATTGTTGTTTTATCAGGATTTTATAACTTGCTGCTATTAAAGATGATATTCTGTCTCCGGCGTTAGTAAAAAACAGTTCATCTGAGCCTTTGCTGTGATGCACCCTGCGATCGGACCGCGATCGTTTATCAACTTAAGCAAACGATTAAAAATATACGCTATGAAAAACAAAATCCTGATTTTAGCTTTTATTCTTTTTCTTGTTTCAAACTCCAACGGCCAGGCAACCGACGGATGGTTTAACTTCAGTCTTCCCGACCTTGATACGGTAATGCCGGCTTTTTCTCCACAATTCGATCCCGTTCCTGTGGCTGATGATGCTTTTGTCAGTATTGACAGCGAGGGCCATTTTACTGTTAACGGTAAACGGATCCGTTTCTGGGGAACGCCGTGTTTCCCCTTCAAGGAAGACTATATCCTTCCCCGTGAAAGGGTACATCTGCTGGCCAAAGAGTACTCCAGAATGGGCGTTAATATAGTGAGGCTGCACCTGATGGACTCAAAGCCATTCTTGGGAAACAACTCCATTTTCGGGAACAACAGCGGAACCAGGATACCGGATGCGGAACAGATGGATAAAATTGATTATATGATCGCCGAGTTTAAGAAACAGGGCATTTATATCATGCTCGATTTGCTGTGCGACAGAAAATATGAAGAGCCGGACGGTGTTCCCGATCCCGACTCGGTATACATAGGAGCCAAGGAAGTCAACTATTTCGATCCGGTTCTCATCAGCCTGCAAAAGGAATATGCCCAACAACTGCTTACCCATATAAACCCATACACCGGTAGAGCGCTGAAGGATGAGCCGGCGCTTGCCCTCATCGATATTGTGAACGAAGGATGGTTTCTCCATTCGGTGCGCTGCGATCAGATGAAACCCATATCAGCGGGCGGTCACCTGTCGCAATACCATTATAACATGCTCACCGGCAAATGGAACGCCTTCCTTACGGAGAAGTATATGACCGAAGATTCACTGATGAAAAGCTGGGGATTGTGGCCTTATATCCCGATTGTTCTTCCCAATGCAGGTTTTGAGTCGGGCTTCGATGGCTGGGAATATGGATCATACGGCAGCGTGGTCGCTTCCATTGATATTTCTGACGATGTATACCATAGCGGCGACCATGCCTTTCATCTTCATACCACAACGTCCAGCCCGCTGAGTTATGAATGCTACCTCAACAGGGTATTCACGGCTGAGCCGGGGAAAATACATACGATAAGTTTCTGGGCTAAAACTGGTAATCTTGACAACATTGATGTTCAGATTAATCAGGAAAACCAGTGGATTGCAGGCAAGTCCTTTGTACTTTCAGGGGACTGGAAAAAATACTCCTTTTCCTTTATCACTAACAACAACCTGAACGACGAAATGAAGCTCTTTATGAACTTGGGAAATGTTCAGGGGGATCTGTGGATTGACGATGTTGAAATAGCGCTGGGAGAAGAACAGTTGCACGACGGAGGCTCGCTGGCCGGGCAGAATATCAGGCTGCTGAACATCTGGGAAAACGAATCCGAAATCATCAAACTGCGGAAAATGGATCAGTCGGAATTCTATATAAAGATACAAACTGACCATTATACCGATATGAGGAATTTCCTTAAAAACGATCTGGGCATCAGGATACCCGTTACCGGTTCCAATTATCTTGTAGGTATTCCCGATATATATGCACAAAACAGTACCGATTTCGTCGACAATCACGGTTATTGGGTTTATGGCGAGCAAACTCCTGCCTCGCAGATAGTGCATCCTTCCTTCAATAATGCTGTGCTTACATTGTTTGCCGGACTGAGGATAAAAGGCAAACCCCTTACAGCCAGTGAGTACAATTACGAAATGGTCAATCCCTGCGCCAATGAAGCCCTGTTTTTCCTTACCGCATACGGCTCACTGCAGGAAGCCGACATGCTCATGATACACGGTTATGACTATGGCCTGATGAACAACGGAATACTCATCAATAACCTTGACAACTATCACCGTGTATTTGATAAAGCCATGCTCCCCACTTTTGCCTACGTTTACCGCAACGGGCTCATATCGGGGGCACAGCAGAAAATTGACATCAGTTTTACCAAAGACGATGTGAATAACCTTATTTTCAGGGATGATCAAATGTGGGGAACCGATGCCTGGCCAAACGATTATCCTTTTAAACTTGCGTACAGGAATTGCCTGAGGAGCGATTTCGAAAGTGGTGTTCCGTATAATGCCGCCAATTATCCGGCTGAACCCGAGAATCCATATACCAGTGATACACAACAAATTGAATGGGATTCTACCGGACTTTTGTCGGTAAATACGCCGCGGTTTTGTGCCGCTGTCGGCAAACTCGGCGCTTTTGCAGGCAAGGGCATCGGCCCGCTTCATTTGGACGGCGCCGATAAATCGGGGGGGATCGCCCTCTTATCGCTCGACGAAAACGCCATCGAAAATTCGAAAAAATTATTAATGACTATCTCTACACAACAATTAAATGATGAGATGGCTGTTAACGGATACGAAGAGATTGATTTTGGCCATGCACCCTTAATGCTCGAAGCCATCAGTTTGAGCTTCACCCTGCAGTCTGCCTGGGATGGTATAACTGTCTACTGGCTTGATGAGCATGGAAACCCTTCCGGGCATCATGAGGCTTTCACAAAAAATCAGGAAAATGTAATACCTGTAACCATCAATACCTATCAGAACACTGGCTTATGGTTCGGAATTGAACCATTAGAACCGGAGCCCTCCATAAAACTGGTAAACTATCATCCCGACGATTCTCCGGTGACGGGAGAGCCTTTTGTGATCAGGTGGAACAGCCCCCTGGTTGATAGTGTTGATCTGTACTGGTCCGACGGGTTCACAACGCAGGTTATCGGGACATTTGACGCCAGTGCAGGATCGGCTGCCTGGACCGTCCCAGTTTCCTATTCCGGAACTTGCAATATCGTAGCTATTTCTTCCACAAATCCGTTGATAGCCGATACCATATCATTCCAGATAAAAAGCTATATTGATAACGGCCTTATTAAAAACGGCGCGTTTGACGCGGGAATGAATCATTGGACCTTTTACCCCGACAATTCCCCTTCGGATGTAACATACAGTACGGCTGCTCAGAACCTGACGGTAAACATCATCAAACGGCCCGAACAAATCTGGTATTATAATCTCTCGCAGTCGGATATATTCCCCGGGCAGGGAGAATATGTGCTGGATTTTAACCTGTCAATACCCGTTGAAACCTTTACCCCTTTTAGCTGCCATTTTGCAAACCAGAACAACTGGGAGTTTATAGGCAACGCCAATGAGTTCTATCTCTACCGCTGGGAAAAAGAGAAACATTTCCAGTTCCCGTTTACTTGCCCGCTTGAGGAAAATGTACCTGTACTATTCAACCTGTCGCTGGGAGGTGTTGACAGTGTTGTGGTTGTCGATGATATCCGTCTGCGGAAGGTAAACAGGCTTAAACCAGTTCATGTAACATTCAGGGTTGACATGAAACATGAGCAGGTATCGGCATCGGGGGTTAATTTGAACGGCAATTTCCTGCGCTGGATGCCTGGCAGTGTATTAGCCATGGATTCATCAGGCCAGGTTTATTCGGCAACTATAAGTTTACCGGTGGGAGCTGAAATCGAGTACAAGTTCATCAACGGAAGCGGGGATGAATGGAATAAATACGAGCAATTGTCGGGCGCATGCGCCTGGGGAACCGACAAAAACCGGCGCCTGGTTGTTCCCGAAACCGATACGGTACTTAAACTGGTTTGCTTTGCCGAATGCGATGCATGTTCAGGTTCGGCCGTTGGCAAAGAACCGTTTGAAACCATCAGTATTTTTCCGAACCCGGTAAATCAAAAGCTTGCCATAACCGGGTTACCGGCAGGAACATGTGTCATACGTATTTTTGATGCCATGAGCAAGCCTGTTTATATGCAGGAAACATCAGAGGAAACCTGCGAACTGAATTTGTCGGGCCTTCCATCCGGTATTTATTTCATCCGGCTTTCAAACGAAGCCTCCGTCGCTGTTTTCAAAGTTGTAAAACAATAAAACCGTCGTCGGTTTATGAAGTCCAACTTCTTATGCACAGATCCGGCTTAATGTTTTTATACGGCTAATGGCGTCAGGGGTGCATGAAGCACAACCGAAAAAGGAAGTAATAAGGACGGTTTATAGAGGTGTTTTTATATGCCGGATCCATGCTAATCGCCATCCCGGGATAAAAGGGACCTGCTAAGAAGGATCAATTAACAAGCCTTCATCTGAGTTGTATAATGCCATTTAATTAAATTCCGCCTGCCTGTCGCTGGCATGCGACAACCGGCTTGTTTTACTCCAGAATACTATCGAAAAGTCGCACAGACTGATAATTTCTATATTTTAGATGATGACACTATCAAACATGTATAGCTTCAACCTGATTATGAAACGGTAAAAGTTTTTTCGCGATAGCGGAGTGCTGCTTTAGCTTTCATGGGGAAAGACATTAAAGCCCTAATTATCACTCTCAGCTTATCAAAATACGCCTAAATTTCCTCAATTGAATACATGGAATTCCTGAACAGCGGCACTAGCGGTTGAAAAATTCTGCTATAGATTTTAAGAAAGAAGCTCTGAATCAAACTATTAGACAAGTTTGGCTGAACTATCTGCGGAAGAACTTGATAAAATCATTGTTTCTTTCGCTCAACGATATTTTGTTATAAATACTCGCATTAGCGCTGGCGTACATGG
>DAONEP010000116.1:0-4922 GCA_035403165.1 Bacteroidales bacterium
AAGAATTTCCCGGGATATTCTTGATGGTTTCAGGCGCCGTCATTTTTTTACTCCCATCTCTTCGAGCAGGAATCCGGCGTTGCCGAACTTCTCCGTAACGAAGAGAACATACCGGATGTCTACGGCGATGCACCGCTGTAGGGCATAATCATATTGCCAGTCGCTGATCATCGCTTCATAGTTGCCGTCGAAGGCCACGCCGATAATTTCACCTTTGGCATTCATGACAGGGCTGCCGCTGTTGCCACCGGTGATATCGCACTGGTTGAGGAAAGCAACGGGAACATCGTTCAGTTCCGGATCGGCCCAACGGCCGAAATCGCGTTTTTGTTCAAGGGAGACTAAACCGGCAGGGGCGTTGAACGGTTCTTCCCCCGTATTCTTTTCCACAACACCCTGCAACGAAGTAAACGGGTAATACCACACGGCATCTGCCGGCTTATAGCCTTTCACGGGTCCCCAGGTGAAACGGATGGTGCTGTTGGCGTCGGGATACATCGCGGAACCTTTCCACTCGTAAAGGGCGTCAAGGTAATCCTTTCTCAGTTCGGTCACATTGGCGCCAAATACTTCAGTGACTTTGTTGATGTCCTCCGACATCGGGTACAGGGCGGCTGCCAGCCGGATAAAGGGATCGCCGGTGTTTTCAAGATCGGCAGATGATTTTCCGATCAGGCTTTTTACAAACTCCGGATCTTTCAGCCTGGTGTGGCTGTATGCATCATCCACCCATTGTTCCGGGGTTTTACCAGGGTTTGCGAGGATATTGTCCAGACCCGCAATGCGCTGATCTGCCGGCAAGGCTTCTGCCATTTTAACGGCACGCAACAGCATTGCCTTATCCAAAGGTTCGTAGTAATCGTTATAAGCATACGTCAGAGCATCGGCAAATTCCTTCAGGGCTTCTTCGGTGATGCCGGGCTGCCTTTCTTCCGCGGGCTTCTCCATTTCGCGGGATATAAAGTATATCTGACCGGCTGCGCCTGTCATGGTGCCCGAAAGGTTGTTCAGAATCCCGAACACATTATCCCTTTCCCGGGTCTTTTCAAGCACATTATACTGGGATTTTTCCTTTTCAAGTATGTCAGCATATTTAGCCTTCCGTTCGGGCGTGCTGTTGGCCCATTTCAGGTATTCTTTTTCAAAATCGAGCTTCTTTTGAAGGAAATCAGTCTTTATCATTCCCTCAACTTTTCCCTGGTAATTTTTCATGACATTCGCCAGCCCTTTCACCAGGCTGGCGGTCTTGATTTTTCCGGCAGGGTCTTTTTTTGTCAACTCTTCAGCCAGTGAAATAATCTCTTTGTAATTGCTGACGGAGAAAGGATAATTATAATTCAGGTTCCAGTTAACGGAATTGGAGGAACGATACCGGGTGGTAGACCCGGGATATCCCATGATGAAACAGAAATCACCGTCGTCAAGGTCGCCCTGTGCCGGTTTCAGCCATACTTTCGGCTTAAAGGGAACATTATCGGCGCTGTATTCATTGCCTTTCCCGTCGGGGCTGACATATACCCTCATGAAGGAAAAATCCCCGGTATGCCTGGGCCACATCCAGTTATCGGTCTCGCCCCCGTAATTGCCGATCGACAGCGGCGGGGAATAGACGATGCGGATGTCCCTGAAGACCTTATAGGTATACATGATGTATTGTTTACCGTTAAACATTTCTGCAATTTCAGCTTCCAGGTCGCTGCCTTTTTGCTTTACAGCTTCCGTCATCTTAGCGATGGCGGCATTTATTTTCTTATCTCTCTCAACAGCGTCGGTAAGACCTTTTGCCGAAGCCAGCACATCCGGGGTTACATCATTCATCTCCAGCATCAGTTTGGCCTGGTAACCGGGAGCCTGAATTTCAGCCTGGCGGTCTTTGGCCAGGAATCCGTTGGTAAGGTAATCACTGCTTACGCTTGAGGATCGTTGCAGCGCCGTAAAAGCCACGTGGTGGTTGGTTACCAGCAACCCTTCGGGGGAAACAAACGATGCGGTTCCTCCCCCTAACTGAACAATGGCATTGGCAAGGCACGGCTTATCCGGGCTGTATACCTTCTCCGCAGGTATCAACAGTCCCTTTTTGGGCAGATCCAGTTGTCCTAACTGGGAAAGCATCCACATTCCCTCCTGGGCAACAGCGAAGAGGGTATTCAGGATGCAAAACAATAAAATCAGGATTTGTTTTTTCATGGTTAAAGGTTTGGTTTTATGGAAGTGGAAAAATGTTGCAAATCAGCCGGGTAAAAGGGTTATGGGTGTGAGGGTGAGAGAAAAGGAGATATAAGGAGTTTGATGAGGCAGACAAACGGGGTAATTGCCGCAGAATGGTCCGGGCTCCCTGTTTTGACGCAGGAAGGAAATATTAGTTACTTCAAACTGGTTTTCATTAACGTCTGCGGTTTAAACCTTCGGCTGTGATTACGGATAAAAATAAGGACAAAGAAAGGCTGTCTCAAAATTTCTCGGTGAATCTCATCAAATCTTCTGTGAATCTCAACGGGTTCTCTGCGAGTTTTTATTCTGTTGGTACAGAGATAGTAATGGGGGAATATCCTGAAAATCAAAGGAGGGGATAACCGGCATCGTCCCCTTATTTTAACAGCACTAAAAAAACTTCACGGTGAGCATGCAGGATCGGTTTGATCCGCGCTCACCGTGAAGCCTGTTACGCGTTGTTTTTTAATTAATTCCGAACACTTTTAAATCATCTTCAACCGTGGTGATGGTCTGAACGCCAAACTTTTCACGGACCACATTCAGTACGTTGGGCGTCATGAATCCCGGCAAGGTGGGGCCGATATGGGTATTCTTGATGCCCAGATACAGCAAGGCAAGGTGAACGATGACGGCCTTCTGTTCGTACCATGCAATATTGAAAACAATCGGCAACTTGTTGATATCGTCCAGGTTCAGGACTTCTTTAAGCTTAAGCGCAACCAGCGCCCAGGAATAGGAATCATTGCACTGACCGGCGTCCAGCACCCTCGGGATGCCGTTGATATCGCCAAGGTTAAGTTTGTTGTAACGGTATTTCGCGCATCCTGAAGTAAGGATTACGGTATCCCCGGGGAGTTGTTTTGCAAATTCGGTATAGTATTCGCGGCTTTTCTGGCGTGCATCGCAGCCCGACATGACAACGAGCTTTTTAATGGCCCCTGAATTCACGGCTTCGAGAATTTTACCGGCAAGCGATAATACCTGGTTGTGGGCGAAGCCGATCGTGATCTCTCCCTTTTCAATTTCAGCGGGTGGGGGGCATTTTCGGGCCAGTTCGATGATTTCCGAAAAATCTTTCTGCCCGTTGGCCAGTTTCTTGTCGATGTGCTTCCATCCCGGCATTCCGGTTGCCCCGGTCGTAAATATTCTGTCGTTATATGTGCTTGTATTGCGCGGAGGAACCAGGCAGTTGGTAGTAAAGAGAACCGGCCCGTTAAAGGATTCAAATTCTTCGAGTTGTCGGTGCCAGGCATTTCCGTAATTGCCGACGAGATGTTTATACTTCTTGAATTGGGGATAGGCATGCGAAGGCAGCATTTCGGAATGTGTGTAGATATCTATTCCGGTTCCTTCGGTTTGAATCAATAATTCTTCCAGGTCCTTCAGGTCGTGGCCGCTGACCAGTATGCCCGGGTTCTTTCCTGCCCCGATATTCACTTTTGATATTTCAGGATTGCCAAACGTTGCCGTATTTGCCTTGTCGAGCAACGCCATGACTTTAACCCCGTGTTCGCCTGTGCGCATCACCCAATCCAGCATATCGTTCAGATCCATCGGTTTGGTGATCATTACAAGTGCTTCCTGCATGAATTGATAGAGATCCGGATCTTCAAAACCCAGGTTGAAAGCATGTTCTGTATATGCGGCCATTCCTTTGACGCCAAATAAGGTGTACTGCTTCAGCGAGCGGATATCTTCGTTGGTATCATAGGTTAACGTTCCGACCTGAGTGGCCTTTTCATAGAATTCTTCTTCTGTTGAACCATTCCAGTCAAGAGAATCGTGTTTCTCAATGATGCTGACCTTCTTTTTGAGGTTGTCCCGGTAATCCGTACACTCCCGGATGGCCCGGATGATGGCTTCATCATCAAAATTGGCATTGGTGATGGTCATAAACAGGCTGTTGGTAATGTGCCTGTTTTCAGCAGTGGTATCAATCCCTGCTTTACGGGCTTCGATCGCAGCAAAGGCAAGGCCCTGACAGGCATATACCAGTAAATCCTGAATGTTGGCGGTTTGTTCTTTTTTACCGCAGACTCCGTTGATGGTACAGCCTGTGTTTTTGGCTGTTTCCTGACATTGATTACAGAACATGCTCATAAGATTTTTAGATTAAGAATTAAAGTACAAATATACTTAAATACACGTAAATTGTATCTCATGAATAAAAATATTTTAATTATCGTTAAATGAGTCTTTTATGCCTGTCGTAACAGCCAGGGGTTTTCAGCTATTCATAAGGCATATTCCGTTAAGAGAGAAATTTTGACTGTGTTCAGGTGGAGAGATGACGGATTTTAATCACTAATAATACACATTCTGGGACGAAACGAATATTATGTAGGGTAACTGGTTTACAAATGATGCCCGGTGAAAGCCTCATTGCAAAAAATCAATGAGCAAGAGGCGTCGCCCGATTTGTAAGTTGATCTTCAAACGTTGATAAATGTTAATATTTAGTTAAAAAATAATTGTATTATGAAATAAAAAAAGATTTTAGTATTATATTTGCACAAGTATTAACCAATAATTTATTAAAATGAAAAAGATTTTACTATCATCTCTTGCGGTTTTCGCCATTATCAGCGTTTCGTTTGGGCAGAACAATGCGCCCGTAGCTGTTAACGATACCATAAAAGGTTTTGTCGGGCAGACTTATACGCTAAACATGCTAAAAAATGATTTTGATCCGGATGGAGATTCAATAT
>DAONEP010000117.1:0-4872 GCA_035403165.1 Bacteroidales bacterium
TTTTCATTCTGCGTTCTTTATTTTGAGTGTGTCCGTCCGCTGCTTTCCGTTCTCCGTCCTCCCCTGCCTGCCACGCGCAGTCTTGCGCAAGGCAGGTAAAGTTCTCCGTCCTCCGTTATGCTCCCCGCTCCGTGCCCTTTGCCCTTTGCCCTTTGACCTTTGCCCTGCCGCCTTACCCACAACCTCATCCAGGCAGGCAGGCCTGCCATCTTGCCCACAACCTCACCCAGGCAGGTAAACTTTTGACCTTTTACTTCTCCAGTTTCCACACCGTATCAATAACGGTTCCGTCGACCCATTTAATGACGGCAACCGGCTCATCGGTGAAGCGGGGTCTGGCGGGTTTTCCGCAAATCTTTTCAGCTTCTTCTTTCAGTTCCTGGATAGTTTTGATAGGTAATGAAGAACCTTTCATCTTCTCGATGAGGTCGGTACGTTTCGGGTTGATGGCTATACCGCGTTCCGTCACGATAACGTCGATCAACTCGCCGGGACCGCATAAAGTCGTTACATTGTCGACCAGCACGGGGATACGGTCACGGAACAGGGGAATGGGAATGATGACGTTTCTGGCATGCAAACAATTTTGCCATCCGCCGATTCCGTGAAGCAGCAAGCCATCCGAATGAGTAACCACGTTTCCGTTAAAGTTTGTATCAATTTCGGTGGCGCCCAGGATCATGATATCGGTCATAGAGGTATAGTTGCCTTTGCTGTGATAGTTGTATGCCTGGAGCACCGACAAATCAATATGGTTCGGATTTTCACGGGCTGAACGTACGGCTTCAAGGTCAAAGGCCTGGGCATCGAGAATGTAATCCAGCACCCCGTTTTCGAGCATCCTGACCAGATATTTGGTGCTGCCACCGAAAGCAAAACGGGCTTTCTGTCCGCGCGCCTTCAACATCTCTTCAAAATAGATACCCACCGACAGGGATGTTCCGCCGGCACCTGACTGGATGCTGCAACCATCGTGCAGAAGGCCAGCCTCGTCGCAGAACCGGGCGGTCCACTCGGCCAGGAGAAGGCGGTCGGGGCTTTTTGTTACTTCCGTCGTTCCAGATACAATTTTTTCGGGAATACCGATCTGATCAACCTGCACCACGTAATCAACATAATTGCCCTGCACCTGCATCGGCATGCAGGGGAAGGGGATCAGGTTGTCGGTAACAATGATGACCTTGTCGGCATACATGTAATCGGCAAGCGCATATCCTAAAATTCCGCAGGCAGATTTTCCGTTAAGGGCGTTTGCATTACCAAAGGCATCAGCGGTCGGAGCGGCAATAACGGCAATATCAATATGGACTTCCCCATCCTGGATAGCCTGAACGCGTCCGCCATGTGAACGGAGGACAGCACAGCCTTTCATCCCTCCCAGGGTCGTGAATTTCCCGAGCGGGCCGTTCATGGAACCTTCGATACGGTTAATGGTCCCGTCTTCAAGGTATTTGATCAGGGGATCGTTGCAGGGGAATGATGCCGACGGGAGCCAAACCAGGTCTCTGACGCCCATATCATGGGCAATATCGAAAATCATATTACTCACCAGGTCGCCATCGCGCAGATGGTGATGGGTGCTGATGGTCATTCCGTCTTTCAGCCCGCACTTTTTCAAGGCTTCCGCCAGTGAGGGGACTATCTTGTTTCCGTCGTCGGGGTAATCAATACAGGTGGGAATGGGGGAAGCATATTTCCGCCCGGCTGGCCGGTGCTGACGCAATCCTTTGAAGGCTACAACTTCCTGTCCGTTCACGAGAGTCGGAACTTTTCGTCCGGCAGCATTTATAACGAAATTATCGCATTTTTTCATGGCTAGGCTTTTTCGGTTAACATTTGTTCTTTCCAATCCACAGGCAGTTTGCCCGTCTTCAGCGCCAGTTCGATAGTATTAACGGCACGCTTTACCACGGGAGGATCTATCATTTTCGTTCCCAGTGAAACAACGCCCAGTCCTTTTTCCGTGGCATCCTGGAAAGCAAGATAAATTTTCTTTGCTTTTTCGATTTCATCCTTATCGGGGGCGAAGTTTTCGTGGATCACCTTTATCTGCCGGGGATGGATACATCCCATACCATTAAATCCCAATGCTTTTGAGCGGAGAACATTTTCTTTTAGCCCTTCCATGTTGCCCACATCGCTGTACACTGAGTCGATAGCCTGGATTCCGGCGGCTTTGCAGGCGTTCACCAGCATACAACGGGCAAAGAACGATTCGTTTCCTTCCTGGGTACGTTTCACGCCCAGGTCGGCGGTGTAATCTTCGAGTCCGATGGCCAGGGACACAACATTTTCACATTGTGCTATTTCAAAAGCCTTCATCACGCCCAGGGCGCTTTCGATGATCGGCATCAGCCATACAGGCTCTTTGTTACCGGTCTGCGCCTTGATGGCGGTCACTCTTTCGTTTACAAGCCTTAGCTGTTCCGTGTTTTCACATTTGGGGACAAGCAGAAGGTTGACATTGTGAGGAATGACGTATTCCAGGTCGTCGAGGCCCGCCGGCACCTGGTTTATACGTACCATTCGTTCGGCGCCATAGAAATCAACGCTGCGAAGCGTGTTTCTGACCAGATACCGGGCTTCGAATTTTCTGGCCGGGGCCACAGCATCTTCCAGGTCGAGGATAATGCCGTCGGGTTTGTGAATACCCGCATTAATAGCTAAACTCGGCGTGTTGCCGGGCAGGTAAAGCCTCGAAAACCTGTTCTTTTCACGTGATGTATGATACTGGTTTTCGGGAAGCATCGGCAAGAGGTATTCCTTTACCGATGGCTTCACCATCCTGACGGCTGCTTCAAGGCGGGCAGCAAGAATATAAGACAATGCGCCTGAGTCTTCGATGAGTATCTTAACATGCCCGATTTCAAAATAGTCGAGCATTTCGTTAACCTGCCGGCGGATATCATCGCCATACAACACCTGTACTTTACTCTCGATGGCAATCTGCCTGCCTCCTTCATTGGTAAGTTCCAGGGTAATATGGCAATCGGAACGGATACCTTTACCTTTATTACCGACAGTAACCGATTTTTCAGCGTTAAAATCCATAGGGGTCATATTTATTTTTGAGTACCTGTTTTGCTCTATACTTCTCATTATCCCGCAAAGGTACTGGCTTCAATATTCTAAACAAAGTTAACCAAGGATTTAATTTTCAGTCTTTCCCGCCCCTGAAAATCACCTTCAAACAACTGATTTCCTTTATGATAGCTGTCATTTCAGGCTGGAATGCCGAAACTTGAATTTTGATCTCCGTTTCGTTACCTGACATAAAAAAAAGGAAGCGGATCGCTTCCTTTCTTTATAATTAATTAACCGAACAGTTGAACCTGTGTTATTTGGCTACAGTGGTGTCAGCTACAGGAGCAGCAGCAGTAGTATCAACGGTAGTTTCAACTTGAGCAGTTGTGTCAGCAGTTGCTTCGGTTTTGTTTTCGCTTGATTTACAAGCTGCGAATGAGATCAGGCCGGCAACAGCGAAGAAGAGGAACAGTTTTTTCATTTGTTGTTTATTTTAGTTGGTTAATTTTGCCGCAAAAATATAAAAATTAAAAAAGCAAAAGCAAATTAATTTTTATTTCGGAGCCATTAACAATCAATTTTTTTATTAACAATCAGGCCGTTAATATCTAACGGTCATTTCATCCACATTTTTGACCAATCGCCCAATAATTCGCTTTCTTTGGCATGCAATTTGATAAACACAAAAGCAAATTTGAAATCAGGCCGAATATTTAGTAATTTCGCTGCGGATTTCATCCTGATAACAAAATAATTCACCAATAACAACTTACCTATGAAAAAAATCAGTTTAATTGCGGTCCTATTCCTCGTGATGGCCGGTGTTTCCTTTTTCTCCGCCTGTACTCCTGACGAAAAAGAGGATCTTTCACCAACCCTTAGTTTTGTTACCGGTTCCGGGTTAATTTCAGGCGACGCCACTTTGAAAGCCGGTGAAGGATTTACCGTAAATATTTCGGCTGCAGCCAATTCCAGTTCGGGCGCCAAGCTCACCAACCTGAAAGTTGTTCGCACCCTGGGCGGAAATGAAGTCGTTGTAACCGACGAAACAATCGACCAATCCTCGTTCACAGGCGAAATTACTGCCAATGCAGCTTTTATTGCCGGTTCGGAAACATGGAGCTTCAAAGTTACCGACGCCAACGGCGAATATGCTGAGATTTCCTTCATCATAACCACGACTGCCGGCGGTGAAATCAACACCTTTGATCAGAAGATTCTCGGCTCTTATTATAACAACACCTATGGCAGCTTCTTCGGATCGGCCGACGGCACTGTATATAAACTCGTTGATGCTTACAACAACCAGGCTAAAATTGACTGGTGCTATTACTATGGATCGGAGATCATTTCCGATCATGGTGCTACACTGGCTGCGCCGAATGACCCCACTGCCATGAACAATGTATACACAAACCCCACCTATGGGCTGTCACAGTGGTCTGTCAGGAATGCCACTACATTCTTCATTGTCCCCGACCAGATCCTTTGGGATAACATCACCGATGATGCCATGATCATAGCTTATGCCAGTGCAACAAACGATACCTATGCAAGGGAACTGGCCGTTGGCAAAATTGTAGCTTTCAAAACCGCTTCCGGCAAATTAGGGCTTATCCGCGTTACCGATATTCAGACAGGCAGCCAGGGCAGCATTACTTACAATGTAAAAGTCCAAAAATAATAAAACCTCGCCTGATTAATAATTATGAATAAGAGATGTCCCCGGGGCATCTCTTATTTTTTTATTTTTGCCGTAATGAAAAGGCCGGCATTCTTATGAAAACCATTAAATTAATATTTTTCATCCTGTTTCTGGCAGCATTCAGCGGTTGCAAGAAGGACGGC
>DAONEP010000118.1:0-4850 GCA_035403165.1 Bacteroidales bacterium
TCTTGCGGCGAGCCGCCTGCAATATCGGGAGATGCAACCCAAATCCTGTTAACGGTATCCGGGTGCGTGAACGATATTTTTGCCCCGCTGATCAGCGGCGGCATTGTTTGGATCCCATCGTTATCCCTCCAGGAGGTTGTTGTTGAAGCGGTAAAATTGATCAGGTGGATTATCTGCCTGTCGCCAACCTGCTTCCCTACGACGGAAACAAATCCGTTGCCTTCGGGCCAGTTGGCAAATTTTGCCTTATTGTCAAGCGACTGTATGGCGATGGTATTGAAATCCCCTCCGTCGCGGAGCAGGTTTTGATACGCAACCATAAAATCGTAATACCGGATGAGAGAAACCTTCAGGTTGTCACTCATTTTCAGTTTGTTGAACGGGAAATACTCCCGGCAAAGCATGTGTTCCCCCAGTTCGAGGTGGGCGCCGCCGAAGGCAAAGATCACTGCATCGGCATACAATACGGAGGCATCGTTGAAGTATTCCCTGGTATTGGCAAGATTATAATTCACATAAGCGGCCAGCACCTGATTTTTGTCGTCACCGGCCAGCATGTTGTTCTGCTTTATAAGCGATGCCAGGTCCTTATAGGTATCGTATGGCGACCAGACTTCGGTGTACAAAAAGTCAACGGGCGACCGGGCAATCGTTTGCTGACCGTATTGGTTTACGGCGTTCATCACCGCGTATTTATCAGGAAAGGCATTGTTATTCGCCTGGATAAAGGAGCCAAAAGCCTGTGAAAGATCAAGGAATGATCCGTTATACGTATATCGGGAGCCTCTTTCGCCGAGTTGGTCGATATGATAGCCGTCGAAACCGAGGTAACGGTAAATAATGTCATTCTGGGCCATCAGATATTGCTGCCAGCCGGGATTCGACGGATCGAGAAGGTAAAGATTGCTCAGGAACGGACTGGAGAGCGCAAAGATATCAATGTTCGTATGCGTGTTATCGGTGTACATATACCATTGTTTGTCAACCCCGTCGTCCTGGGCATCATCCCAGGCGCCGTACAGCAGGTTGTAAAACATGGTTTTCATGTTGCGGGAATGGGCGGCATCGATATAGCCCTTTACCGTATTAAAGTAAGTATCCCTGTTCCCGATATCTTTCCAGGAAGATGCCGGGGCACCGCCTGTCATGGGAAGCGGTTTATGATGTTTGTTGTGCCAGTCGTAAAACTGCAGCCCGTTGATGTGAAACCGGTTCAGTTCCCCTATTACCTGTTGAATTTTCTCCCCGCTCATCACACCATAACTGCTCAGAAATCCGTAACGGGGAAATTTAGTCCAGTCCGACGAAACGTCCACGGCTGTTGTTCCGTAAATCACTTCCTTGTGATCAACCGTATCGTACACTTCAACCGAATAGCCCCTGAAATCATCCGCCGGGGCAGTCCATGTCCAGCCGGCTGAAGGCAATACATTGTCGGCTATCAGCGTATTGAGGTGCTTATACCTGACCCTGACCGGGAAAGTTGTCAGTCCGTTCAGTGTAAATTTTATTTCCTCCCCGGGATGATAACAGGCTTTATCCGTCGCAACCGCCAGATTATAGAAGGCAGGCGCGGAAGGGTTTCCCGGAACCGGCCCTTCGCTGCCTGTACCGGCATCTTTCCTGCAACTGCTTACAGCCAGCGCCACTACCAGAAATAAAAGTTTACCGTACCGGGACATCATGTTGTATGCTGAAAAATTCAAAGAGGAATTATCGGAAGTTGAAGGCCTCAGGATTTCCAGGGCCAGGAACGTCAGAAAAAGAATCAGAATTCAGATTGAAGCAGCCAGGGCGTGAAACTAACCCTTATCAATCTCAGATATAACTGAAAACTATCGCTTCCGGCTGCTTCTTAATCTGAATTCTGAATTCTTAAGCCAAACAACCTAACCTATCGTTTCTGAATGCTGATGGTCAGATCCTCAACATTAGCCACGATTGTGTAATTGCCATCCTCGGTCAGCGTCCATTTGTTGTCGTCGGAATCGCCGCCGTGATGCCGGTACATGTGGGTGTCGTCCACCTTCATATACATATCCTGCCCCCAGTCGGAGTTACGGTTGACGGGCAGTTTGAATTCGCCGGCAACCATAGGTCCGGAGTATCTGAAAATACAACCATTACTGTTGTCCTCTGTCATCTGGACGGCATTGCTGATATCCCATCCGATGGGTGTAGCGCTGCCGACCATGTACAACTGAAGCCTGTCAATTTTGATGGTCAGGTCGAGCAGGTTCAGGGTAATGGTATAATATCCTTTCTTATCGATGGTCCATTTGTTGTCATCCGGATCGCCGCCATGGTGCAGATACATATGTGTATCATCAAGACGCATGTACATATCCTGGCCCCAGCTTGAACTCCTGTTGACCGGGAACTTGAATTCTCCGGCATTCATTACACCGGTATAGGTAAATTCATACAGGTTGTCGGGGTTCTGTACCAGTTCGGTTGCGTTGCTGATATCCCAGCCATTGGGGGCGGCGCTTCCAACCATGAATATCTGGCTGTAATCAGGTCCCGGCATTTTGGTGACGGAGATGGTCAGATCGAGGAGGTTAACAGCTATTTTGTATACACCGGGGGCGTCGGCGTGCCAACGGTTATCGGGCTGGGAAGCGGAAGTCCGCAGTTTGATTTCAGCAGCGGTGTTTCCTTTAACGTAGGAAGGAAAATCCTGACCGAGTACTGTCAGAAATTCAAAATCGCCGGCGCTCAACTGTCCCTGCCATGCGAATCCTCCGGGTTCACCTTCCACAGGGGTAAGGGCAACCGCTTTTGTATTGTCCCATCCTGCTTCGGTTGCATTTCCATAAATATAAAGGTTTTCGGAAACCGGATCGTAAGGGGTAACCTTAAAACTTACGAGAGGCGAAACCTGCGGTTCCACGTCCTCCGAAAGGATCGTAGCGATTACTTCGGCCTCAAGTGAAATTTCGTCACCGGCCTCGACGCCTAAAGAATCCCTTACAAGTGCGTTCAGCGTCTTGGCTGTAAACTCATATTTGTAAGTAGTTTTACCAAGGTCGAAAGTCAGGGGGTTACTGAAATTGTTGCCGGCCTTGTCAATCAGGAGTTTGTACGTGATGGCGGCATTCGATCCCATGTTGCTTCCCGAAGTCCAGTTCATTGTCAGGATAACATTATCGCGTTGCTTTTCGTTGAGCGTCAGCGATTGATTGGAAAGGGTAAGTTCCAGCGGGGTGTTGCCTTTATTGAGTTCGGCAAGATCATCTTTTTTGCAGCCAGTCACCAAAGCCAGTACCGACAGGCAAAATGCTATACATGTATATCGTTTCATATCAGTTAATTTAAGGTTTAGTAACCTGAATTCTGGGTAAGGTTGGGATTGGCATCTCTCTCCTTCTGGGGAATCGGCAGCAAAAGGAATTTGGATGTAAAATTGGTTTTCCCGATGCTGTGGAAGAAGTTTTGAGCATACTGACCATTGTCGTAACGGATCAGGTCGAACCAGCGTGAACCTTCGAAAGCAAGTTCAAGGCGCCTTTCTTTCCTGATGGCGTTGCGAAGATCATCCTGTGAAAGGCCGCTCAGCCCGGTCAGGCCGGCTCTCTGGCGCACGTCGTTAAGCGGTTTATAGGCTTCGCCAAGCTTGTTGAGTTCACAAAGGGCTTCAGCTTCCATCAGCAGCACGTCGGCATAACGCAGTACGGGCCAGTTGGCAGGGCTTCCGTCAGAAATGGAGGTTATCGATTTTGAAACCAGGAATTTGCGCAGGTTATAACCGGTTGTGGAGTAAGAAGCTTTATAATCTTTCCCATCATAGGATGGACAACCTTCGTACAAAACGGTTATATCTTTCCTTTTATCGCCCGGTTCATACTGATCCATGAATTCCTGGGTCGGCTGGTCCCAGCCATAGCCGCCGGCTACGAAATCGGAATTACGCGGGCCTGTAAAGGTGCTTAACCAGCTTGCCTGGTTTTCATTATCCCAGAAACCATAAGTGGTTTTACCGTAATACTGAACTTCAAACAGGCTCTCCTGTGAGTTTTTCTTCAAAGGATCGAAGTTATCGGCATAATTTTCGTTCAGGGTATAGCCCAATGCGGTAACCTGCTGACAAAGAGTAACCGTTTCAGCGTAATTGCCCAGGGTAAGATATACCTTGGCCAACATTCCGGCGGCAGCGCCCTTGCTGGCTCTTCCGATATCGTTACCTGAATAGCTTTCGCGCTGCGGGAGCAGGTTGATGGCATGTTTCAGGTCGCTGACGATGGTGTCGTAGATAACTGTGGAAGAGGTGCGGTAAGGCCTGAGGTCGTCATCGGGAGTCTGAGCTTTTGTGAGCAACGGGACATCGCCAAACAATCTGACAAGGATGAAATAGTAGTTAGCCCTGAGGAAGTATGCTTCGCCGAGAATACGGTCTTTCAGATTCTGGTCAATGTCCATTCCCGGAACGTTTTCGAGTACCAGGTTACACCTCAGGATTCCGGGAGCCGGTCCTCTCCAGATATCAAGAGCGGCGGCATTATCGGTTGAAGTGACAAAATTGGCGATATCCTGGGTTTCAACGCCATCAGTGGCGCCGCCGGCGCCTACAATACTGTTGCCGGCCCAGATATCGGTGGTCCATATACGCATGTTGTAAAGCTTGGGCCATTGCAAAGGCTGGTATGCCCCGTTGATGGCAGCTATGGCGTCTTCTTTGGTCTGATAGAAGTTTGCCGTGTTGATACTGTCGAGAGGAGCCTTGTCAAGAAATTTCTCGCAGGACGCAAACGAAAACAGCATCAGGCAAATAATCGAATATTTCAGTATTTTCATCTCTTTCGTATTAAAAGTGTCTTAGAAAATCAGGTTAACACCGGCGCTTATTGTTC
>DAONEP010000119.1:0-4698 GCA_035403165.1 Bacteroidales bacterium
TCGCCCCCGTCTGGCCCTGGCATACAGGCGACGGGCCCGTCGGCGATACCGTCGGGGTGGCCGGGGTACGGATTATACTAACAGAGATAGTAACATTATTCTGTGAAAGATAATACCACCATGAATTGATGGTATTTTCATCTCCTAATCCTCCTGAAGAGCTAAAGGACCAATCATGACAACCGGTTACAGGCGGTTCGTCATCATACATACAACCTGTAACGGAATTATCTATTCCTCCTAGTCCGGGATTTGTATCATCCCAATAAATTCTAAGTTTTGTTCCATCAGGTGGAAGGGGATCCGGAAGTGGTTTATGAATATCTACTTTAATGCCGTCTTCATTACCTTCAACATCATATAATGGCAGATTAGTAAGGCTGTTAAGGTAATCAATACTCATCGAAATTGATGCTCCGTTGTTCACAGGTTGTCCTGAACCATTATTACCATTCCAGGTAATGAGATTTGAGCCGGCTACCACATTCTGATTGAGATAAACATCGTTTGGGTCACCTAGGCCAGCCGGGGGAAGATCTATCGATAATGTTACTTTTCCTGGTTTATCGACGACAATTTCAAAAATAACAGAACCATCACAGGAACTGGATGTTTGTTGGGCGCTAATAATCTGACCTAAAATCCCGGTTGGAAACAGTGCTATATCCGGTTCATTTAAGAACATTTTATATTGCGGTACAACACCTGCTTTGCCTTCAATCGATTTGCGCCGCGTTTCCCAATCACCGGTAGTGCTGGTACCCCATTCGTTGCAATAGATATCGCAAGCGCCAACCCGCATGCCATTGGCATTAAATTTGGTAACAATATGGTCATCAGAGTATACATAGAATATTCCTCTGAAATTATCGAACTGATTACTATGCATTGCATAGATCTGCCAAACTTTTGACCATACCCTTCCGGGAATAGGTGTGTATGAACCACCGCCATTTGAAGTTGCAACTGTTATATCGAAGTACTCAATTGTAGCAGAACCACTGAAGTTGCCTTCAAAATCAATAGAATAATCACCTTCCATTGTTGGTGTGAACACTATAGGTTCATAGCCTGAAGGATTAATGACATTGGGACCAGAAACTGCCTGATTCCAATTGGAAATATAACCTGGACCGCCAGTCGGGAAGGTTTGAGCTGCTGAGTAAGTCCCGTCAGGATATCGGATATAAAATGAAGAAATATTATTTACGGAATTAAGTCCAATAAATACGACTTCGTTTGCCCAGTTGCTGCTGACGCTAAATTTTAATCTCAGGTTATCATCGGTATTTGAATGCAATGCCCATGGAAGGTAAGTACTGCCAGATGATAGGTAGAGACAACCTCTTGTTGTGGGAACTATTGCAGGGTCAGAGGGTAATAACTCTTTTGTCCCTTCTCCAAAACTTCTCAGGGGAGAAGCCAGAAATGGGATCAGTAACAAGGCCATCAGCGCAGTTGATGCATGCTTGCTGACAGAGGGGCATATATATCTGATGAAGCGTAAAAAATTCTTCATAGGTGACGGTAAGGCTTAATAAGGTAATGTAATTAAGATATTTAGGACGTAAAGATAGGGACAATAGTTCAATTCTGCTTTCGGTTCAGCAGGGTTTTTAGCTGCTGATGGTACTATCAGAATAACAATGAATTAACCGAAACCGATCAGCGGCCATTTGCACCCGGGAAGGCATAGAAACAGTAAATTTCAATATATATCCAGCCTGCCGGCCGAGTGTATCATTTCTTTAACCATTTCATTGAAGTCTGTTTGTTCTGCCAGGCTTTCAAGGTCGATGTGCATCCTGTAACGCCAGTAATGACTCGGATTTCCCGGCTGGTTGATGCGTTCCGAAGGGGCATGTTGCAGGCGGAGTTTTTCATCCATGCCCAGAAGATCCTGAATGGGGAAGATGGCCCACATACTTGGTGAGTAAAGATGCTGGACAATGATTTGCTTTACGATATCCGTTTCACAGAAAAACGGGGCTTTGCCGTATTTGCCGAGGATTTCGTTATAAAATTTCTGTGACATCGAAGGATTTTCCTCCCACCATCCCCTGATAGTAGAGGTGTCGTGCGACGAAGGTGTTGCCACCGACAGGTATGGATAATCGGCCGGATGGCCAAAGGTGATTTTCGGGTCTTTTGGCATCCGCTGAACTTCCAGGCTCAGGATCCCCAGTTCTTTCATCACATCGGGAACGCATGCCGGCACCATGCCCAGGTCCTCGCCGCAAAGCAACATATTGGTCGCTTTTTTCAGTACAGGCAGTTTTTCCATCGCTTTCTTCCGCCAGAATTCCTCGTTGCGATGGTAGAAATACTCCAGGTAAATCTCGTCAATCAGATGTTTCGAATGTTCATCCAACTCCTGGTACGACCGGGTATAATGGAGGGCATTCCTGGGGAAGAACGCATTTCCGCCGGAATCCGGGGCTTCCAGGAACACAACCTCCGAGATAAGGGAATACAATCCCTGAGTAAGTCTGACAAGGCGGCTTCTTTCCTCAGGACCCATATCAGGCTCGATGGCCAGTTTTTCTTCGACTTTCCGCTGTGTATCCACCTCGGGACGAAGGTCATAACAACCGGGATAAAATTCTGTGAGAAAATTTTCCTTTGCATAAGCAGTGAGGTCTCCAAAGCGTTCGTACAGGAAATGTTCACGGATATAGGGACGGCAAAGCCGTTTTTCGTCGAACCCTAATCCCCGGTGCTGCAATTCATCAAGGTTGTATGGAATGCTCGGATTGAAATAACCCATCAGCCCTTCTGCCTGGCAGGACGGGATTTCCCAGATACGGAAAAACCCCAGGATATGATCGATGCGGAAGGCGTCGAAATAATAAGATAATTGCCTTAGCCGCTGTTGCCACCAGGCATAATTGTCTTTGGCCATTTCATCCCAGTTGTAAGTGGGGAATCGCCAGTTCTGACCCTTCGCCGAAAAGTCATCGGGAGGGGCGCCGGCCTGCCGGTCCATATTGAACAGGTGCGGGTGAAGCCAGGCATCAACGCTGTTGCGGTAAACGCCGATCGGGATGTCGCCTTTCAATACTACCCCTTTCGACCTGGCATAGTTTGCCGCGTCGAGCAACTGGCGGTGGGCATGATACTGGATGAAATAATGAACGGCAATATCGTCGTAATGCGGCGAATTTTCATGGGTGAGATGCTCCAGCAGTTCTTCGGCAGGTTTGCTGTACTCGCCCCAGCGGCTGAAGTCGGGTGTGTTGAAAAGGTCGCGCAGGTATGAAAAGGCGGCGTATGGCTTAAGCCAGTATTCGTTATCGGCAAAAAATGCAAGAAATTCAGGATCGGTAAGGAATTCGGTCTTTTTTTGGTCGTAGATCAGCTTGAAAAATCTTGATTTGAGAGCCATCACGGCTTCATAATCTATCCTTTTCAGCGAGTTGAGATATTTCCCCTGTGCATCAATGATCTGCTGGCTGATATCGGCTTCCAGCGTGCCAATCTCAAGAAGGTTGATGAAAATGGGATGCAGGGCATAAACCGATATGGCGGCATAAGGGTATGAATCCTGCCAGGTGTGTTTGGCAACGGTATCATTGACCGGAAGCACCTGGATCAGTTTGATGCCCGTTTGTACGGCCCAGTCGACCAGCAATTTAAGATCGGTAAATTCACCCACGCCAAACCCGTCAGCGCGCCGCAACGCAAACACAGGGATAGCAACTCCGGCCCCTTTCCAGGGGTATTGAGGGAAGTCGAACTTTTCATCGCCGATTTCTATAATATCCGGAATGTCGCCTTTCGGCAAAGCGACGACACGGTCGGCTGATTTTTCCCAAAATACGGTTTTGCCCTCTTCGTCCAGGAAAAGGTATTTGTATTTAACGGGAAACTCGGCGATCTTAACTATTACCTCGCCGCACCATTCCGGATGATCGGGATTTCCCAAAGGAATGGCTTTCCGGTCGTCCCAGTTGCCAAGCGCTTTTGCGTTTCCTGACACGCCAACCCTGTGGCCGGGCTTTATACGGACAACATTGGGCTTAAAGCGCAGGATGACGGAATCCTTCCGCTCGCCGGTCTCAATCTTGGGCGCTTTGTGAGGGTCCCCCGGTTTCAGGATCGCATTCAGGAATGCGGATGAGTGTAATGCATATTCCGGATCGGAAGCAGCCCGCCACCTGTCGGACAGTAAGATGGTTTTATCATGCCGTTTTTCAGGATGGAATACCCTGTCGGGGCCCCATTCCTGCAGGAAAGTGTTGGAATTTCCGTCCTTTACGAAGTAACGGTAGCGAAAATCTTTATCCTCATTCAACTCAAGGCAGTATGTCCATAAACCGTTTTTCGCGTTGTGCAGGGTCATGAACGGTGCTTTATCGGGACATCCGTTGCCCAATTCAGGAACAGAACCGGCAACAATAAGCTGCTGACCGGGGGATGTGTTATACTCGATGTGGAACCGGAGTAACATAAACCAATCAGTATTAGGATTTTTAGATGTAGTGAAATTAGTGAAAATGCAGATACCGGTAAATAATTTCTGATTCCTGAAAAAGAAGGGCCATGCCCGGAAAGCAGGATCAGCATCAACAATGTTTTAAAAGGGATTTTTTTGCCTGCGCTATCCCTCTCACAAGCCTGCTCATGATCCCTCCGTGGTAAATGGAAATAAAAAAGCTGCCTGTTGGCAGCTTGATGAAACTTAGTGACCCCGGAGGG
>DAONEP010000120.1:0-4447 GCA_035403165.1 Bacteroidales bacterium
TTAACGTCGCGTTTCAGTAACTTGAGGCCTGCCGTTCCGCTGCGGTGCGAAACAACCACTTCACCGTTTGCGCCAAGCTGGGCATGAGTAGGCCAGCCGCATTTTGCCGATTCAAGACGGGTGGAATTTGAAGGTCCCCAGGTTGTACCGTCAAAATAGTTGTAACCGGTACCACGGTCATTATAAGCCGTTGGGTTAACAGCCACTGTATAAACAGCAGCAAAGGTGCCATCTGTAAACTGGGTAAGACGGCCATAAGGTGTTGAACCATTCGACTGCAGGTCATAAACAGTATAACCTACTTCGTCTTCCATATAGGAAACAGGCGATTCAACGTAAGTGTTGCCAGCTTTTAAAAGAGGATTTTCAGTTTCGGTAACGGCCTTTACTTTAGAAACGGCAATATCGCGTACTGATTTCGGAAGCGCAGCCCGCTGGAACTGGGCAAAGGCAACCATGCCAATAGTGGTAGCCAAGAAGCAGAGTAGTAATTTTTTCATGTTTGAATTAAGTAAAGTAAGTCTTTGATTTAGATTTCAACTGTACAGTGCCACAAAAATAATAAAAGTGTGTTTCTGATCACAATAAGATAAAAAATTTAATTACTATTATTTGGTATAATAAAGAGTTAGTAAGTATCCCGGGAAATATTAACTCTTTTTACTTTTTCCGGTCAGGTAACAAAAAATATATAGATAAAAATCCGCCCGGAAGCAACCTGGTTCGCAGTACGCTGTTTTTGCTGGTTCCTCTTAGTATTATTATTCAGGCAGTTGCAGAAGCAATCAGCCCGTAACCTGAATAATTCTATCCTGAAAATAAGCCGCCGTAACAGATTTTTGTTCCCCAAAAAAACACATTCCCCCCTTTTAAAACATACCTGCCTAAGCCCAAAAAAGCCGTGAGTGAGAATAAAACGCATCATACAGCCATAATCCCTGCCGGGAGAAGTTCATACGGGAATACCAAAGGATACGGATAATCCGGCTCTGCGGATTAATTTTCATTTCCGGTAAAACTGTACGGCCGGTTGCCGATATTGCTATAATGAAACCGGTCCGGTCATGACGCCCTGCCTTGTAAAATATTGCTGTGGTTGATTATTTCCATCTGGTTCCCTTCCTCCCCGGTGAATCGTTCTACAATGTTGAGCCCGACTGATGATGATCAATTATCACTTCGTGAGAACAGTAATCCCGAAAAGTGCAGGACTGTTACAACCAGACACCGGCCCGTTCCAAGACAAATTATCGGGAATCAGCGCCGAAAACATGAAAAATAATTCATACAAAGTAAAAGCTCCCGTTTTTACCGGAGCTTATATTTTGTTTCCAACCAACCTGAAATTATTTTACGATCATTTTGTGCGTCGAGGTTGATGCGCCATTGTTCACTGTGTAGAAATATACACCGGCGCTCAGGTTTGAAGCATCAATGGTGAGGGTATGGATGCCTGTTCCCAGGGTTCCGCAATTGATATTGCTTACCTGTTGGCCGGAAACATTCGTTACAACGATATTTACCGGAGCCTGTTTTTCGAGGTAAACTTTTACTTCAGTCGTTCCGCTGAACGGGTTGGGAAGGTTCTGCGATACAGTAAGGGCTTTCTGTACTGGTTTCTCGGTTCCGGTAGGGAAAACCAAGTGCTGTATATTCAGGTAGTTGTCGCCGGGCTGGTCTTCATCACCGCGCACTGAAAGGCCTGGTTCGGTATCAAGCTGGTACATAATTTTATAACCCTCCAGCAAATCGCCCGTGGCACATATTGACGGGAATACACATTCGTCGAACATATGGATATCATCGCCGGTAAGGTCGAAAAAACAGCCGAAGTCATCGCCGTAATTGTAAATAGCCCTTCCCCAGAGATGCCTGTAATCCTGTGCATCGTTGTCGAAACCCTCGGTGATGGCAGAAAATATAAGGAATCCATCTCCATCATCATCAATTAAAGCCTGCGGCATGCCGATAGGAGAGCAGTAATATAAGCCGGCTTCACCAAGAACATTCCATAGACCGTCGCCATTAAGGTCAAGCGGATAAGCTACCAGTTGGCCGGTTAAATCCAGGGTGTCAGGATTAAGGCAGTTCAGTTGGTATTCATCGGTGCCGCCGGTCCAGGTGGGCATATCTTCATTCCAGTAAGCAATGCTGCCGATATATGGATACCAGGTGCCTTCAGCCGGGTTGGTACGATAAACGCCGAAGAAAAGATGAACTTTGCCGTTGACGTCAATCACCGGGTGGCCACCGCCATCTTGTGAATACATTGAGTCGGCTCCGGCTGTGATAGCGGCGTAAGGACGCGCCCAAATGATGGTTTTCGTCCAGGATTCGCCGTTATCGGTCGATTTCATGAGGATCAGGTCCTGGCTGTCATCGGTAACAACAAAAGCAAGGGTGTTGCCGCGTGGTTCAGCAAATGAATAGTTGTCGCCGCTAAAACCGGAATAGAGTTCAGACCCCAACCCGGGAAGAACTTCCGATTTGTCCCAGGTAGCGCCGCCGTCCTGCGAACGCATATAGAGCAATGCGCCGTCCTGCCCGTTGTAGGCAGTTCCGCCATTGGCAGTGGGGCTGGTGAGCACTATTATGTGAATTGTGTTTTTATCGGTTCCGCCGGTAACCATGCGGGGCCATAATAAACCGGCTGCTCCCGCAGGGGCTGCAATGTCGGATTCGGTCCATTCACCGGTTCCTTTCACATTACGTTTCAATAAATTGAGGCCTGAGGTTCCGTTGCGGTGCGATACAATCACTTCACCGTTTGCACCAAGCTGGGCATGCGAAGGCCATCCGGATTTTACCGATTCCAGGCGGGTTACATGGCTAGGCCCAAAGGTGGTTCCGTCAAAATAGTTATACCCGGTTCCGCGGTCATTATAGGCCGTAGGGTTAATTGCCATCGTATAAACCGCAGCCATTGTACCGTCGTCAAACTGGGTCAAACGGCCATAGGGGGTCGAACCATTCGACTGCAGGTCATAAACGGTATAACCTGCTTCTTCTTCCATGTAATATTCAGAAGATTCAACATAATTGTTTGCCTCCGCCGTAAACGGATTGGTAGTTTCAGTGACCGCACATTTCTTCGGGACAGCGATATTGCGGACCGACCTGGGCAGGGCAGCTTTCTGGTACTGGGCAAAAGAGAGTACTCCTGTTGCCATTATTAATACTAATAGTAAACATTTTTTCATAGTAGCGTAATTTGGTTTTGGTAATGAATGATTTATAGATAAATTATTGCAAAGATTAAAAAAAATGAAATACTTTTTTCTGACTTCGGTAATCCGAAAGTCAAAAATTAATAACTATCTTGGCATCAATAATATACGGGCCGCGCGTCTGTCTATTGCCTTACTGTTTGATGAAAATTTCCGAAAAAAACAGTAAAGGTGACGCATCGTCGAAGTCCGGAGATTCGTAACCTGCCTGCCGGTTACCTGTTTTCATCTGACTAAATGGTTTCTGTTTCGGCATTACCATAAACATGACCGGACTGATATATTCCCCGAAATGATATACAAGCAGCTTTATTGATGGCAGTCTATCGCCGTCATGAATAAAATATCCTTTATTCCGGTGGCAGTATTTCCTAAAGAAAAGAGCCCCCTGCAAAAGCAGGGAGCTCATTTCTTAAATAACACAACCTGAAATTATTTTACGATCATTTTGTGGGTCGAAGTTGATGCGCCATTGTTCACTGTGTAGAAATATACACCGGCGCTCAGGTTTGAAGCATCAATGGTGAGGGTATGGATGCCTGTTCCCAGGGTTCCGCAATTGATATTGCTTACCTGTTGGCCGGAAACATTCGTTACAACGATATTTACCGGAGCCTGTTTTTCGAGGTAAACTTTTACTTCAGTCGTTCCGCTGAACGGGTTGGGAAGGTTCTGTGACACGGTGAGCGCCTTTTGAACCGGTTCTTTGGTTCCTACAGGGAAAGGAATGCTGATGACATTCAGGTAGTTGTCGCCGGGTTGGTCTTCATCACCGCGCACTGAAAGGCCCGGTTCGGTATCAACCTGGTACATAACTTTGAAACCGTTCTGTTCGCTGCCTTTGGCACAGATTGAAGGGAATACGCACTCGTCGAACATGTGGATGTCATCGGCTGTAAGGTCGACAAAATCTCCGAATTCAGCGCCGTAATTGTAGATAGCCCTTCCCCAGAGATGCCTGTAATCCTGAGCATCGTTGTCGAAGTTCTCGGTAATGGCTGCAACCACCAGGAATCCATTGCCCTGGTCATCAAGAACAGCCTGCGGCATGCCGATAGGCGAGCAGTAATATAAACCGGCTTCACCCAAAACATTCCAAACGCCGTCGCCATCGAGGTCAAGCGGATAAGCTACCAGTTGGCCTGTCAAATCCAGGTTGTCCGGGTTAAGGCAGTTCAGTTGGTATTCATCGGTGCCGCCGGTCCAGGTGGGCATATCTT
>DAONEP010000121.1:0-4192 GCA_035403165.1 Bacteroidales bacterium
TGCTCCCGGCTCCCAGCCTTCTAATACTCTCCGGCTCTTTTTCTCAGGAACCATTCTGCTCCAAGAAGAACAATGATTACTGCAAGTGCCCACCAGAGATTTACGAGGCCGGTGTAACGCTGTTCATAATATGCCACTGTTTTAATATCCTCACGGTTATCCAGAAATTCGCCGACTTTATCCAGGTCGCGGGGTGAAATCATGATACCGTCGTGACGCGAGGCAAGGTTATACAGGAGATTATGATCAGCTACAGTATTCAGGGTTTCAACATTAATCGGGATAACCGTAAATTTTCCGCGTTTTTGCATGGACTTATCGGCGGTTACCGTTGCTTCATAGGAATATTTGCCGGGCGGAAAACTACCTGCATTTAAAGTATAGGCCGTCGATGTCCTTGAAAACACAAACGGATAACGCTTATCCGCAGAATCCCTGATTTCGATCCTGGCCTCTGGGGTGTTGACCAGTTCATAACTTTCGTCATACAGTTCAGCATCAAAGACTACTTGTTCATTTTCGAGAAAACTGTTTTTATGCATTACCCTGAACCTGCTTTTATCGGTTTTTACGGCCAGGTATTGTACTGTTTTCGCTATAAATTCATCAAATGCTTTGTGAGAGCCTGTCCTGAGGAAGCATGCGATCCGCCACCGCCACAGCCCTTCCCCTGTAACGATACCGGCCTTGGTATCGGCGCCCTGGCTGAACAGGATGAGAGGCATGCCGGTCGAAACCGAACCAATGCGCTGGTTGAAAAGCACTTCTGCACCGGTAGCCAACTGATACTTTCCAAAAGGAACCGATAAAGGCGGCATTTCCTGAATAACGTTCACCACATCGGCAGGTAAAGAAAAAAGAGGGAATTTATCGTTAACTACCGGGTAGGCTTCATTCATGGCTGCATTGGACGGGGGAATGATCACGCCGGTTTTCAATTGGTTGAATGCCTGCAGGTTTGATTGTCTGCCCAAAATATAAAGCGCCGGCGTTTTGCTCTCCCTCAGTTTTTCAATTAACCGGACACCGGCATCGGTCACAGACGGGATCTGGTGAAGTATAACCAGATCGTACTGCGAAAGGTTTCCCGGGTCTTCGGTTGCTGACTGCTCAACAACTTCGTAGTTCGGATTTGCCTCAATACCTTGCCTGATAGCTGCAACATCGGGATGCGGTGAGGCGGCTGCCAGCAGTATCTTCTGGCGGCCATCAAGCACTTCTATAAAAATATCACGGATATTGTTGGTCCTGCTGATCTCGCCATCTACCGGTGAAAGCGAAATCCTGTACCGTTGCGTACCCGTTTCAGCAGCCGGCAGCCTGACCGGAATTGTTCTGTTGAAATCGCCTGCCGGAATTGAAATGTTTTGAGTAAAGAGTACTTTTTTTTCAGACGAAACAGTAAGCGTGGTATTGTGGCCGCTGCACCGATACGCTGACACAGAGATTTCGACGGGGAAATCGTTCCCGAGGAAAGCAATCTGGTTGTATACAGCCCTGTTGATCAGCAAATCTTTATGTTGGTTTGTGTCGCCCATGGCGACAGTCAGGATCGGGAAATTGACATTGCCGGAAGCATACAAAGGATCAGCCCCGCGGTTAATAATCCCGTCGCTTGCCAGCACAACGGCAGCGATATTTCTGTTTGCATACCTGGTCCCGATTTCGGAGAATACTTCTCCCATATCCGTTTGCTTGCCGTCAAATGCTCCCTGACTTCCGGTTTTAAGGTTATCGGAGAAACTATAATCCCGCACTTCATACTTCTTCGATAATTTTGCGATCAGATTATTCCAGCTTTTCAGAAAATCATGCCTGTAATAGGAAGAATCCTCCCCGATAACAACCGACTCTGATTTATCCACGGCCAGGATTACTATCGGTTTCTCCAAACGGCGAGTGACCGTCTTTATCATGGGAGAAAGCAATAGAAATGCTATCAGGAAAATGCCGATTCCCCGCAACCAGGCCAGTAAGCGCCTGGTGCGAAGGTTAAAATCGCGGTTCTTTTCCTTATAATACAGAATAGCTGCCCCCCCTGCTCCGGCCAGGATACAAAAGATGATCAACCATAAGGAATATTCTGTTGACAGCGAAAGATTCACGATTACCATGCCATTATAAAAACAGTGCAAAGGTCGGATTTTTTTATTCCTCCCGATGCACTGCAATTAACCTGCAGCCGGGATGCTGCATACTGTTTGATATGTTACGCTATTTAAGCCTGATCTCATTCAAAACGGTGGAGCCTAAAAGCTTCCCTTTTTTATCGTACGTTTCGGTCTTAATCATACCGCCGTTCTTACTCATCCAAAGGGCTGCCGTTGAATTGACCTTGAAAAGCATCTTGGTTTCAGCGTTGTAGGTAATTTTGTAACAGTCGAAGGTTCCGGCCGGAACTGTGACCGATTCCTGCGCTGCAACAACGCGGTTGGTGATATTAATCGTCATGTTCATCGAAATAGCATTTTCCGAAGCTGTACTGATCATAAAACTGGCATCGGGAAGCGTCTGACCTACCGAAAGAGAGGCTGGATAAGAAAGATCGGTACTGGTAATCTTCACATCCGTCCCGAACGATGATGCCATTGAGGGATCCATCATGCTCGACATATCGATAAAAAATTCGCCGTTTTCACATTTCATCGTGTATTCGAAAGGCTTCGGCTGCTCTTTGCTCTTTTCATCAGTGGTTTCGGATTGCACTTTGAAAAAGTAGGCATTGCCTTTCTGATACACATCAAGGAATGTCATTCGTGAAGTTCCTGTCACTTTGCCTTTCCCGTCAAGGTTCTGGTAGCCCAGCACAGTTCCTTTTTTATAGTTATAGTACCCGCAATCCTGTGATATTGCCAACGCTGGCAACATAACGATGAGCATTAAAAAGATAAGGTTTTTCATGGCGTCTGAAATTGGTTTAAAATGCAAATTTATGATATTCCTACTAATTTTCATTTCCCTGAAGCAGGTTGCCGGTTTCCCCGGACAATGCAATATCCCGGTTCCCGGGATAAAGTCCTAATCTTGTGCCTGATGGTGCAATTGTATTGTCCCGGCCTTTCAACACATGAAATATGTACCTTTGAAGATTTCCAGATCAGAGCATTCCGATGCTGAAAAACCTGACGGAATATAACACCAATATGAACAAATTAAATAAAGGTATCAGGGCTATTACCCGGATCATCAGGAAACCGTACCTGTTGAACCTGGTGCTCGACGATAATGAAACCAGGAAACAATATGTGTTGAAGAAATATCCGGAGTTGCATAGATTGCCTCAGATCTCACTGCCGGCAGTGACCGGCCGGAAAGAGGAAATTATCAGCCCGTTCGCTTTTCTTGACGGCGGTTCGCTTCCTACCGACCTGGCCTTACTGAAAGGCCTTGCCGGAAAAATCAGGGAGTGCCATTATTTCGAAATCGGCACATGGCGAGGCGAGAGTGCTGCCAATGTTGCTTCGGTGGCGAAAGAGTGCATTACCATGGACTTGCCCGATGATGAAAAACGGAAGCTGGGATATGATGAGGAATATGTTTCGCAGCATGCCCTGTTCTCAAAACATCTGGCCAACGTTACACACCTGAAAGCCAACAGCCGGCATTTCGATTTTGCTTCCCTGAACCGGAAATTTGACCTTATTTTTATCGACGGCGACCATCATTATGAAAGTGTATTAAACGATACGCAGAAGGTTTTTAAGCATCTGGTTCATAACAATACCATCGTTGTGTGGCACGATTATGCGTTTAATCCCGAAACGGTGCGCTACGAAGTGATGGCTGCCATCCTTGACGGATGCCCGGCGGAATTGCATAAAAGTCTATATCACATCTCCAATACCATGTGCGCGGTATACCTGCCCGTGGTTCCTGCCATCGCTGAAAAGGAGCCGGTTGTATTTGAAGTGAAGATGACTGCATTATAACAAAGTCTTCCCGTGATGCCTTCGGTTTAACCGTAAATACAGGCCATATCTCGTAGAATGTGAAATCATAGCCGCGGTGTGCGAATGGCATTTCATATACTTATTGGGTTCAGCAATTCACAAAACGCGGGACGTAAACTCGAAAATGTGATATTCATGGAGCTCAGGAGAAAATATGCAGGTTTGTTCTCTTTTAAAGGTACCGGAGAATGTGAATTTATCGTAACAGACCCGGCGCAGCCTGTTTCGTGTAATTCGTGGTA
>DAONEP010000122.1:0-4181 GCA_035403165.1 Bacteroidales bacterium
GATCAGGGACGGGAACGGCGTTTTCTTCTGAAATCCCTGATATTTATCAGGATTGAAATGATGAGCGCTGCAAAAAATGCGGCAAGGGTTGATGTGTCAACCAGCCCGGCAGGAAGGTGCAGCCCGAACGCGCGGGCATACAGGTATTGCATATAGGAGGTTTCGCCGGGCATGCCGCCAAGGTGGTCCAGCACCTGCCAGTGCCAGTCGGTAAACGGGCAATAGCCGAACCCGTAAAAGATACCCAGCCCGAACCAGGACCCGCCGGTCAGCAGAAGCAGGATCAGGTTTGCCTTCCGGGTTTTCTTCCATATCCAGCCGAACAGGTTGAATATGACGATAGCCAGGTGGAAGACCACAAAAAAATAGTCGAGGAAATGGAACCAGAACATAACCAGGGCGTTCTATGCATCTATAAATTTACAAAATCCGGCGCGAAGTAACCGGGTCCGGGCGTATTTACTTTAAAAGTGCGCGATGAATTCCTCCGCTGAAAAGACTACGTTTATACTTTTTCAGTCAATACTTTGCCGATAGTTCACTGATGATGAATTTGTCGCCGCCGTCAGCCGGCAGTCAGCAAACTTACCTCAATTTTAAAATATTCCTGAAGATAAATTGTACAAGGATCAGGAGCTGACGTACGGAGATATTCAGGAAATGCTGCTAAAAGGTGAACCTGGCGGTAAGCATTATTTCGAAAGGCCTCAGGCTATATTCATACAACCAGGAATAGTAGCTGTTTACATACAAAGAGGTATAGGTGTCGGTATCAAAAATATTCCGGAAACCCATTTCAAAATCGATTTTAGGCTTGGGAACGGAATACTGGTATACGAAATCAGCAAAAAAATGATCCTTCTTATCGTAGGAGTAATACTCCGCCGTGAGATTTAAAGAGTGATTTTTATACGGGAAGACAAGGAGGCTCAGATCATGTTTAAAGATGTAAAAATCGTTGCCAGTGATATCATTGAGAATATTGTTCATCCAAATGGCCGAACCTTTGTAGTCAGCGGTGATCCATTTTGAAAACCGGAACATCACTCCGGGCGTAACAGTGATATTATTATTCTGCGTCTCCGCCTTTTCCCCGTTCAGCAGCGATGATCCTTTCACGAAGCCAAGATTAAATCTGAGGCTCAGGGTGGTTCTCAACGCGCTGAATGTCTTTGCCGAATAGCCGTTCAGGTTGTGGATACAGGTCCTCGCCGGCATATACCGGTACTCATCCACCGAAGATCCGTTGAGTGAGGTAAGCCTGTTGCCCGAATATTCATAATCCGTCGTAATAAAACTGTAACTGATGGAATTAAAAAACGAGATGATTTGATTTCTGTATGAAAAATAGCTGAGAAAGCGATATTTGTCAGACACCGAAACCGGTTTGTTTACCCTGTTCAGTTCCCTGAAATTTGCCAGAAGATAGGACGGGTAATAATTACTGATATCGTCCGGCTGCAGCGAATAGGATGCATTAAACCTTATTTGCCAGAACGCATCCGGCTTAAGGACCAGGGTTACTTCTTCTTCATGCAGTAAAAGATCTGCTTTCTCCCTGTTGTCCTGAGTACTATTTCTCGACAGAATCGCATAATTCAGTTTTCCGGAAGTGGTGAGCGTGTATTTTAATTTCTTAATCTTCAGTTCGGTACTGAAGTAGGGAGAAAAAAGGTTGCATGCGAAATCATTCATGTAATCGGGAAACTGACAGGATTCATCCGCCGAAGAAAACATCCCCAGATCAGAATTAAACGCCGTGCTTCTGGCGACAAAACCAAGTTCGGGTTTAATGTTGAGCTTACCATAAGTAAATCCCATGGCTGCATAACCGGAGGTGTAAAATTTGCCTGCAGATACATGCTGCCTGAGCGAATCGATGTTATTCAGCAGGAATAACGAATCGGAGATGATAACCGGAGTAACGTTTAATGTCTGATTGCCAGAAACATAAGAAATGTCGGTGCCAATCTGTAACAGCTTTTTACCGATGGGTTTTATAGATTTCAACGTATTTGAAATACTGTACGAAGGGTTTTCGAGTACCTGTTGGATCCGTTCATCATTATAGTTGGTAATGCCGTTGCAATCGATACCCGTGAGGTTCAGCGTCAGTTGATCATTCAGATAATTCCCGCGGGTATTCCGGCAGAGGCTAAATTTTGCCCTGAGTTCACGGCTATCCGATGAATTATCGATATGGTTGCTCGTTACAATCGTATCGGCCGGTAAATAGAGCGACCTCAACTCCCGGGCCTGAACCCTTCGGTTGTCATCCGATAAAGACAGATTTACTTTCAGTTGGAGATTTTTATTCAGATAATGCAGGGAATTACTGTTCAACAGGAGCGTATGGTTATCCAGGTAACGTTCAGTCGAAATATCGGGAACAGGAGCCGTGATCAGGTAAACGTATTTTCTTTGTTCAGTTTCAAATTCGGTTTGATCAAGCTCCGTCAGGTTCATATCCTGCTGCAGAATATCCTCTCCCGCGTCGTTTCCCTGCAACGAAAGTATCCACTAGTTTTTTTTCGTAAAAATGAACGGGGTTATGTTGAACCGGTAAAGCAGGGGGGTAATGCCTGCGCCAAGCCGGGCGGTTCCGGTTGTGGCAACCTTTTGCTTCAGTTTTAGATTTAAAGCGGCTTGTGATGAAAATTGAACATCCTGAAGAATCCGTACCGGCTGATGATTTTCAAAAACTTCGACAGCAGAAACGGAGCCTTGCGGAAGGTTTTTACTTACTACTCCATAGTTGCCTCCGGTAATGTCCATTCCTTCAACATAGAGGTTGTTGATGGGTATATCCTGATAAAGGATCCTGCCGTTGGGTTCAACCGTAACGCCCGGCATCCGCTTCAGCACATCCTCAACCGAACGGTCATTCTGTTGTGCAAATGAATTGACCAGATAGCTCAATGTGTCTCCGTATCTGGCAATCGGCTGAGCTTTAATAGTCACTCCTTCTATTTCCTTTGATTCGGGACGGAGCATAATTTTAAGCTCACGGCTTTCATTTTTTATCAGGAGGGATTCGTTCCGGTATTGTACCGAAGATGTTTTGATCAGCAGGCTGTCGGATTTGGCGTTTACCTTTAAAGCAAACGAGCCGTCGTTCCTGCTGATGGCAAAAGCCTGAATAACGGCATCGCCGGGCTTATAAGCCAGCACGTGTATGTTTGGGACTCCGGCCCCGTTTTCTGAAAGCACTTTACCTGCAATCTGAACCTGGCCGAACAGAGTCATTCCTGTGATCATCATCCCTGTGAAAACCATCAGGAATTTAACCGGCATTTTATGCACTTGCTTCAAAATCTTTTATTTCCTGAAAAGCTCAATATGGTTGTTCCGTTTAGCTATGTTTTGTGCGGCTGTCCGGGCCGATTCGTCATCGGCGCCTTTGTCCTTAACAATATTGATGGCATTGTCAGCCATGGAATTTTTAGCTTTAAAAAACTGTTCCTTTGTGCTTTCTGTATAGATTTTCTGCTCTATGTCTATCAGGATTTCACCGGCCGGAATACTGATGCTTTCCATCTGAAGAACATAATGGTTGCGGCTGTCGTACATTTTTACAATGAGTCCGGGCAGTCCGTTAAACTTATAAGGCCCGTCACTGATTGGGATTTCCGGACAAAACCAGGCCGTCCAGTTCCGGCCCCCAAAAACACAGGTTGCTTTCTGAACCCGGTAATTGTTGATGGTAGCTGTGTCAGGTTCCATTACCCAGTCAAAAGCGTTTAACGGTTCGATGTATTTGTATTGATCAAACAGTAACGGCTCGATGCAGGTTAATTTCCCCGGCGGATAATTTTTATAAATCCGGTACCGGGTAGCAGGGGAAGGTTTGTTCGGATTGCTTGCAAAAGTTTGTAAATCCTCATGGGTTTGAAATTTCCTCATGATCGTATCACTAATATACAGGCTCCTGCTTTCATACAAACTGATACTGTCGCCGACAAATAAAAGCATCCTCCCGTTTTTAACATTACCGGGGTTGTTTGAATCCGGTACCGATTGCTGGGAATATTCGATGCAGTACTTTACTTTATCCAGAACTGTAAATTGCAGGTCGAATAATTGGGCGACAGCCATGTTTGGGCAGTGAAGTGCGATGGTAAGAATAATCGCGAAGGCAATCCGGAATTTATTGCAGGACATATACATAGAATATTTAATTT
>DAONEP010000123.1:0-4166 GCA_035403165.1 Bacteroidales bacterium
TACGCTGCATGAAATATCGCTCTTGTTTACCGGACTGTAATTTCGTAATTTTATTTCTGCCTCAGTAAATTTCTGCCTATGGCCAGCCGGTTGCCGAAAGATGTCGCGCTGGTGCTGTCGGGCGGCGGCGCCAGGGGAATTGCCCATATCGGGGTAATTGAAGAACTGCTGTTGCACGGATACACGATCCGCTCGGTGGCAGGCACTTCGATGGGAGCCCTGATCGGAGGCATATATGCCCAAGGGAACCTTACCGAATTCAGGGAATGGCTGCTCACCATTACCCGCATGGAAATCCTGAAATTTATCGACCTTACGACTGTAAAAGGTGGAATGGTGAAGGGTGAGAAGATTGTACAGGCAATAAACCGTTTTATCGGCGATGTAAACATCGAAGACCTGAATATCCCTTATACCGCTATCGCCGTTGACCTGAACAGGCATGCGGAAGTGGTTTTCTCTTCCGGACGCCTGATGGAAGCTATCCGGGCATCCATTTCCATCCCTACCGTGTTTTTACCGGTGAAAAAGGATGATGCGCTTTTGGTTGACGGTGGAGTGATGAACCCATTGCCTATCGACAGGGTCCTGCGCCACGACGGCGATATACTGATCGCCGTGAACGTGAATGCAAACCTGCCGTATGCAGTCTCACCCAAAAACCATGAACATGCGGAATACGAAAAAGGGTACCGCGGGGTTATCGACAATTTAAACAGCCGTTGGTCGGAACTATTCCATTATTCGAAAAAAAGCAAAGTAAACCACGAAAAGCCTGTCGGCATGTTTGAGGTGATTGCCGAAACCCTGAACCTGATGCAGGACCGGCTGATGCAGGATGCTGTGGAAAAATATAAACCGGATATTTTAATCCAGGTGTCGAACAGAATGTCGACCATATTCGACTTTTACAAGGCCGAACTGATCATGGAAGAAGGCCGGAAAGCATGCCGGAAGGCGCTTTCGGAAGTTGAAGTGTACGATCAAGGATCATGAGTCAGGGCCTGACTTTCCCGGGAGATCGGGAATGCCGGTTAATGCTTTTGGAAGGCTATTTCCGCTTCAGGATATTATAAAGCAGTTCCCTTGCCCTGAACAGCCTTACTTTAACCGTGCTTTCGGGAATCTCCAGTAACCCGGCGATTTCCTCCACCGATTTTTCCTGGAAATAAAACATCTCAACGAGTTCGCGGTAATGCGGTTTGAGGGATTCCACAATTTTGCGAAGCTGTTTGGCCTGCTGTTTCGAAATCAGCGCCTCTTCAGGCCCGGGCGAAAGACAGGGAAGTTCCGTCGGATTGACGGCAGGCTCTTCAGGCAGATCCGAAAATGAATCCGGATCCGGATTAAAATCCTTGCGCGTCCTCCGCAAAAAATCGATACAATTATTGGTGCCGATCCTGAAAAGCCAGGTGCTGAATGCAAAATCGCTGGTGTATTGATCAAGTTTGTTGAATGCTTTACTGAAGGCCTCCATGGTGAGGTCGTCGGCATCACCGGCATCGCCGGTCATGCGAAGCAGCAAGGCATACAACGATTCATAATTGTTTTGCAGCAATTCGGCATAAGCTTTCCGGTCGCCTGTTTCGCGGGCGCGTTTCACCAGTTTCAGGTCGCGGAGGGCTTTATCGGTCTGATTAGCCTTTATTTCCATCGTGGCGGCTTATAGAATGAATTGGTCATTACAAGCACCGGTGTGAGAATTAACAAAAACAGTTCGAAAAACGGAACAAGCAACAGGAAACCTTTTTCGGCAAAACGCCGCATAATCCTTTTTATAACGATGAGCTGGGTTAGCAGTCTCAAAGCAGCCAATCCCAGGACTATGTAAGGTTGATACCATTCAACCAGCAGGAAGACAATGAGGGCATAGAACAAAAATTGGGAAATGCCGTTAAGACCGAGCAGGAAGCGGTGAATCTGTTTATAATGCCCGCCCGATGTCAGATGGCGCCGTTTCTGCCTTATCCATTGTCTCAACGTGTGTTTTGGCTTCGACAGGGTATGGCTTTCCTTGCGAAATTCAACCCGGGTGTTTTTTCTGTTTGCCGCTTTGTTGATAAATAAATCATCGTCGCCGGTCCGGATACGGTAATGTGAGATGAATCCGCCATGTCTGTAAAACAGCGATTTGCGGTAAGCAAGATTCCTCCCGACTCCCATATAGGGAATTCCTGCCAATGCAAAACCCATATATTGCATGGCAATGCGCAATGTATCGAATCGTATCAGGAGGTTTAGAAGGCTTTTCTCGCGTTGATAGGCGCCATAGCCCAGGACAATCTCCGTTCCGAAAGTAAAATTGGAGGCCATTTTTCGCAGCCAGTCGGTTCCTCTGGGCGCACAGTCGGCGTCGGTAAAAAGACAAATATCGTTTTGGGCCGACTTGATGCCTATTGAAAGCGGGAATTTTTTACCTGTGAAAAAATTCAGATCATCAGGAAGATTTACGATTTTCAGGTGAGGGTACTCCCTGGAAAAATCTTCAAGCAGATATTGTGTCTCGTCCTCCGAGCCATGATTAACCACGACAACCTCGTAGTTCGAATAATCCTGCTGAAGAAACAGGGGAAGGTTCTCTTTAAGATTATAATACTCGTCGCGAGCGCAGATAATAACCGAAACGGGTTCATCTTTACGGGTGAAGTCGTTCTTGTGCCTGAAATATGCCACCTTTGCAAAGAATCCCCAATAATAGACCAACTGTATCACTACTGTAAACGCCAACAAGCAAAGTAACCAGAAGAAAACAGGATTCTGCGAATAGTATTCGAAAATCATAGGGGAGATTATTGAACTGACAAAAGTATTTATTCTGATAAGAATTAAGCCCTATCTTTGGAAAAAGTTTATAACAGTCTTCCTTGCCGCATAAGATCTTAAAATACAATATTTTAAAAAGGCGGGCCGGGTTGTATTGTTCAATTTTGCCCAAGTAAACCTGTTACCCATTCATGCATTTTGAAATCAAGGCTACTGATGCATCCACTTCAGCCCGGAGAGGGCAGATAACCACCGGCCATGGCGTTATTGATACGCCGGCCTTTATGCCGGTAGGTACAGTTGGTACCGTTAAAGCAGTGCATTTCCGTGAGTTGCGTGACGATATTCGGGCCCAGATAATCCTTGGCAATACCTATCATCTGTTTTTACGTCCCGGCCTCAGCATACTGGAACAAGCAGGCGGCCTGCACAAATTTAACGGCTGGAACGGGCCTATACTCACCGACAGCGGCGGTTACCAGGTATACTCGCTGGCCGAACGCCGCAAGCTGCAAAATGAAGGCGTGGTGTTTCATTCGCATATCGACGGCAGCCGCCATACCTTCACGCCTGAAATTGTCGTCGATATCCAGCGGAGCATCGGCGCCGATATTATCATGGCGTTCGATGAATGCACTCCCTACCCCTGTGACTATGCCTATGCGAAACGCTCATTGAGCCTCACGCATCAGTGGCTGGAACGTTGCCTGATACAATTCAAAAATACGGAGCCGCGTTATGGTTACAGTCAATCGCTGTTTCCGATAGTACAGGGTTCCGTTTACCGGGATTTAAGAATGCAATCGGCGGAGGTGGTTGCCCGCTGCGACGCCGACGGGAATGCTATAGGCGGATTGTCGGTTGGCGAACCTGTTGATCAGATGTATGAGATGACAGAACTGGTCTGCGGGATCCTTCCGTATGCAAGGCCGCGTTATCTGATGGGGGTGGGAACACCGGCCAATATCCTCGAAAGTATTGCCCTGGGCATTGATATGTTTGATTGTGTGATGCCCACCCGAAACGGACGTAACGGGATGCTGTTTACGGCAGAAGGGATCATCAACATCAAAAACGAAAAATGGAAAGCCGATTTTTCACCCATCGATGTCGCCGGAAACGCTTATGTTGACCATGAATATTCAAAAGCGTACCTTCGGCACCTGTTTACCGCAGGCGAGATGCTGGGCCCGATGATCGCGAGTATTCATAACCTGGCTTTCTACCAGTGGCTGGTGCGTGAAGCAAGGAAACACATCGAAGATGGTGACTTTAGGGCATGGAAAGAACAGATGGTGAAGAGGGTGACACAGCGGATTTAGTAGGAGGGAGCAAGAGGGAACGGTTTTAGATAAAGGTCAAAGGTAAAAGGTCAAAAGGCAAAGGTTAAGTAGCGAGGAGCA
>DAONEP010000124.1:0-4129 GCA_035403165.1 Bacteroidales bacterium
TTCGATCCTGTTCCCGTTAACAAGCCGGACAAGGTACAGACCATCCTGATAGGCGGTGGCATCCAGTGTTATCCAATCTTCGGATGAAGCTACCGGCAGGCATTCTACCAGAGCCCCGGTGATCCGGTAAATCCTGATCTCTGAAAGGCCCTCCGCCCTGTTTTGAGGCAATCGTACCAAGGCAACATTATTGGATGGATTCGGAAGTATCGACAGCGTTACGGGATCTTTTAATCTTTTCTCCGAAGAAGTAAGAATCCCGTCGTATCTGTAAATCTCATTGGTCCCGGACTCGCCTCCCGACAGCCATCCGGTGGTTGCATCCAGGAAATTCACTTCACCGGTTGAGATGATGCTCTCAGCAAGAATTTGATAGGATTCAAACATGTTGGCGGTGAAATAAACATCGGTATAGTTTTTCCACGCCGTTATCACGTATCCCTCGTCAAAGCCCTCAACCCTGCACATATTCATGATCATGGTTCCGGGTAAGAAATTTTTTGTTTCCCAGGTGGCGCCGCCGTCAGAGGTAACGGCAAGTTCGCCCGTGCCTGTATACATTCCCCAGTATACTCCTTTCTCCTCAGTAGAGAAGCATACACCGAACATATCATCGCCGGTCTCAAACACCTGCACGACGTCCCAGTTAAGGCCCCTGTCTGTGGACCTGAAACACCGTCCTTTGTTGGTGGTGAACCAGACTGAATTCCCGACAGCGGAATAGCAGTCCGTATATCCGTATTCCCCCGTTAAAGGGGGAGGAATCTGTGATTCGGGAACGCGTTCCCAGGTAGCGCCGCCATTGAAGGTAAGCTGGATTTCGAAGTAGCCGTCCACCGGATCGCCCATCGCCACGCCCGTGTCGGCTGTAAACGGATGGTAAAAATTGGCGTATCCGCCTGAAAATTGTGTGGTCGTCAGATTCGCCCAGGTATCACCCTGATCGGTGGTCTTCCAGATGCTTCCTCCTCCGGCTAAAGCATCGGTGAAAACGAAAAAGCAGGTGCCTGAATCCACGCAAGCTATTGAAGAACAAAGCGGCATTCCTGGTACCGGGATGGTGTCTAATATCCAGGAGTTGCCCCCATCGGCTGTATGAACAGCCCATGAACACGGCAAACCATTTTCATGAATTGTTCCCACCCATACATGCTCACGATCGGCAATAGAAATATAATACGGCCAATATCCCGGACCGGGATAATTAAGAGGTTGTTCTACAAATTGAGCCCTGGAAATCAGGGCTGCCAGACAAAAAAGCATGATAAAGGACTTCTTCATGACTTTTAAGATTTACTCCGGCCAACATGGTTCGGAATTACTAAAGTTAGTGAAAATCAGGGATAAATCCTATTATTAAATATGACAGAAGCCCCTGTCATAGTTCAATCTCCCGTGAATAGTTACTTTGCAGATGACCCCGATAGAAAAGTATTGTACTTTTTCATAAATGGGAATGGTTGATCAGCATTTGAGCTATATCCGTATATTGAAATCACCGGGATCATTGGGAAGGTGGCTGCTTTCCTGAACGAAGGAGTTTAAAGGATGCCTTTTAATTCATAGATTTACAGCAGGTTTCCTTTCAGCGGAACCTTGTTGATTTTTTAAAAGTTATATTTCATCAAAATGATTAACCATGTCCCGGTGAAAAACGACGAGCGTTCAGGCAGCACATTTTCTGCAGTAATCCTGGCTTCAGGCCTTTCCGAAAGAATGGGACAACCTAAGGCGCTTTTAAAGTGGGATGATTCCATGACTTTTATCCGGAAAATAGTCGGTGAATATGTGAAAGCCGGATGTGAAAATGTGGTTTGCACGGTTAACAGGTTTATTCAGCCTCGATGCTTGTCGCCGGATACATTCCCAAATGTCAAATTTGTTATGAATGAACATCCGGAATGGGGAAGGCTGTACGCGGTGAAATCCGGGCTGGCGGTTCTGAAGGATACTTCATTCTGCTTTATACAGAATGTTGATAATCCTCACATCACTGCGGATATCATCCGGAAAATGCTTGAAAATGCTGATCCTGAAGCCTGGTGTTCGCCGGTATATCAGGGGAAATCAGGGCATCCTGTGTTATTGCCCGGAAGAATAACGGATCAGATCCTGCAACTGACGGATCCGGATACCACGTTGCGGGATGTGTTGGATTTGTTTCCAAAGAAAGTCGTGGAAATGGAGGATGATGCCATTTTGAAAAATATTAATACTCCTGAAGATTACAGGAATTTTCGAAACGCATCCCGATAATCCGGCCTTATTTCCGGAAAAAGTTTCATAAAGAAGTTGATTTAATTATTGTGCTGACCGGCTGTTTTTTACGTCGATTAGTTTGGCCAGGATGCTGATGGCAATTTCGGCCGGCGTGATGGCATTGAATTTTATGCCAATGGGCATATCCACCCTGTCGAGTTCAGCCTGGGTAAGGAGGTTATCCCTGAGAAATTTTCGGGTGAGTTCCTCCGTTTTCTTTTTGCTGCCGATCAATCCCAGATAAGCAACATCTTTTTTGCCCGCGGCTGCCAGTATTTCCTCATCCATCTCATGGTTCGGCGTCACGATGACGATATAGCTGTTGTGATCGAAACTTATCTCGCGAGCAGCTTCGAGGTAGGGCTTGCAGATTTGCTGATACCGCAAGTTTTCAAGGTTTTCAAACAATTCGCTTCTCCAGTCGATCAGGTATGTATCGAAATCCATATCGGGTGCAAAACGGGCTAATGCCTTCCCGATATGACCTGCGCCAAAAATATACAGCCTGGAAGGTTTTGAAAGTGGTTCGATATAGATGCTTACTGCACCGCCGCAAGTCATTCCGAAATCCTTCTGCAGGTTATATTCCTTCATCACCACAGTTTGTAATCGGATGCAGTCCAGTGCATCTTCTACGACGCGTTTTTCCAGGCTTCCCCCGCCTACGGTCCCTTTGATCGAGCCATCTCCATATACGATCATTTTTGCCCCCGCCTTGCCGGGAGCCGATCCGGTTATACCGGTTACAATGCAAAGGGCGGATGCACGCGGATCGTTGATGATGTCTTTAATTTTAATCAGCAGATTGTTCATCATGATTTCGTCCTGATATTCAGTAAAAACAGCAATTGAGCCGTGATGGTATGATAGCGGTTATCGGACAAGTTTCTATTCCTTGTATTGGCTTTTATTAACCGTTGACTTGTGCAGCGTTTATTTTTTCAGGGCTTTAACGATCGCAATGATATCTTCTTCCGCGAATTCGGTTTCGGCTTTGTGAAAAGATTCGAGTGCGGTCATACCCAGTGGAGTATTTAATCCGGCACTTTTTGCCAGACGCAAATCCTTTACTATGTGTTTTATAGCAAAAGCGGCCTGGTAATTGTCCTGCAGAATGGCGCCTCCTTTTATTTTCGTATAAACGCTGCCTATGGCACTGTTTTGAATCACATCAACCAGGTCGCTGACCTGAAGTCCATGGTCTCTGGTAAATATCACAGCTTCCGACAACCCCTGGCTGATGATTCCAAGCAGGAGGTTCACCGCCAGCTTCATGGTGTTGCCGGAACCGGTCTTTCCTACATGAATAGCCAGTTTGCTCAGGGCATCAAAAACGGGCTTTGCCTGGTTGAAAATATCTTCATCGCCGCCGGCCATCACCACCAGCGTTCCGGTTTCAGCCTGTTTCACGCTTCCCGAAACCGGCGCATCAAGATAGTAATTTCCGCTTTGCCGGCATAAACCTTCCATTTCAATGCTTATCCCCGGAGAAACGGTACTCATGTTTATGATGAGTTTCCCACTGGTACATCCGGGGTTTAACAGTCCATCATGGCCAAGGAAAATATCCCTTACAGCCTGATCATCCGAAACCATGACTACTATAATATCGGTTTGTTTCATCAGATCTGCCGGAGATGATGCCACCAGCGCGCCTTCGGATGCCGGTCTTTCATCTTTCCCTTTTGTACGGTTGTATACAGTTACAGTGTATCCTGCATTGATTAATCTCATCGACATTGGAATCCCCATTTTTCCAAGCCCTATCCATCCAATTTTAATTTCCATTTGTTACAGGTATTTGAATACTTCATTTCATTTAAGGAAGGGTAAATTTATCAAATAATTGAGAAGACCGGGCCCTTTGGCG
>DAONEP010000125.1:0-4023 GCA_035403165.1 Bacteroidales bacterium
GTTTCAGTGTTTCAGTGTTTCAGTGTTTCAGTGTTTCAGTGTTCCAGTGTTTCAGTGTTTCAGGGTTTTAGGCCTGCCTGCCGGGGAAGATTGTGTGTAAGGTGGCAGGCCTGCCTGCCACGAGGTCTCGGGTGAGGGGACAGGATTCCATTGTTTCAAAAGTTAAAAGTTCAACATTCTGAACTTCCCATTCCCGTTCTCCGTTCTCCGTTTTTCGTTCTCCCTGCCCCTTGCTCATTCCGTATTAAATTCTCCTGTCCATAGCCGGCAGCCTTATACTTCTTCATAAAGAAGGTCCTTAAGCCTTGTATACCTGATCCTTAGCTGCAGAATCCACAAGGCGACAAGTATCCATCCTGTCAGGGCGGGATAAAAGACCCATCTCATGGCGGCCTTCATGGTTACCACCGTCGACGGACTGCCACCGGTAGCCGGGTGCAACGAACCTGCCGCCATACGCGGCAAAATTCCGATGAACACTACCAGCAACACAAAGGCAAAAATATTATAAACAGCCGAAATTCTTGCCCGTTTGCTTTCTTCATCAACAGACCGGCGGAGCACGCCATAAGCCAGATAAGCCATTATCGTCACGGCGGCGCCATTAAGCTGCGGATCGTTGGTCCAGGGGGTGCCCCAGGTAAAGGCCGCCCATTCCATACCCGTGATTATACCGACTATACCAAAAAACAGCCCGGTGTTGACAGCCTGAGATGCAACCTGGTCAAGGCGGATATCGAACCGGAGCAGAAACCTGACACTGTATGCCAGCGAGATGGCAAAAAGCACCATCATGGTGAACCACATCACCACATGAAAAAACAGGTTTCTGACCGACTCATGAACAACCGGCAATTCCGGCGCCGGGACCAGAAAACCGGCAATAACACTGTATAATACCAGCAGCACGCCGAGTAATTTCCACCAGTTTTTTTTGAGGTCACAATTCATTCCAGGATCAATTTTAATGAAAGACTTTTATTAATCCTTCCACAGGTATGGGAATAAGATGTAGGAAAGCACTACCACGACCGCATTTATCAGTATCAAGGCAATTGCATAGTGGCTGTTTTCGACCCAGGATCCCTGATTCAACGCCGAAAGCGTGACTTTCATCAAAATCAGCATCAAAGGCAGGACGATCGGAAAACTCAGGATGGCTATCAGGGCAAAATTATTATTGGTGCGCGAAGCTATTGCTGCGACTAAAGTGAGCACCGATGAGAATCCAAAACAACCCAGCAGCAGCGCAGTGATAAAAAGCATGTAATTGGTGATCAGACTGCCCATCAGGATAATGAATGCCAGCAAGCAAAGCGCCGCAAGCAAAGTCATCAGCAGGAAGTTGTAGATAATCTTTGCCAGGATAATGCCTTGCGGGCTCGCCAGTGAATAATAGTATAACTGTCTGCTGATATTCTCCTGCACAAAGCTCTTTGATACCGCATTTACTGCTGCAAACAACATTATGATCCAGAAAAGGGCATTCCAGGCAGGCAGATCAATGATCGTGCTGAATGAAAGGAAGCACACGAAAACGGTGGATATCACGTACAGCAATATCCCGTTGAAAGCATACCGCTGCCTCAGTTCGAGTTTGATATCCTTGAGAATAAGATGCCTGATTTCCGACGATAACATGGCCAACCTTTTGTGACATAGCAAACTTACGCAAAAAGCTGAAGGAAAAATTGTCAGAACCGGGGGAAGAAATATATCGTCATACAACAAATTAAAAAGGCTTCCCGAAAATAAAGAAGCCTATGCATGTCAGAAGGCGCCTGTTTTCATTTCACGATCATCTTTTTAGTGGCCGTTTGCTGGCCGGCATAAACGGTATACATATAGACTCCCGGAGCAAGCTTTGAAGCGCCTATCGTAAGGGTATGAACGCCGGCTCCCAGGATCCCGTAATCATGAAATTCTACCTGCCTGCCTGCAACGTTTGAAACTTTCACCGAAACAGGAGTAGGTTTGCCCAGGGTTACGTTCACGGTTGTTCTGTCGGAAAACGGGTTAGGATAATTTGAAGAAATATCGGTCAGATTTGCGGGCGCCTCCTCTATTTTGTTGACAATTTTCGAAAGCAGGTAAAAGTTGAAATAATTATCTCCGGGTATATCTTCATCCTGCCCCAGAGCTGTTCCGGGTTCCGTATCCAGTTGATAGGTGAAATACCAGTTCAGTTCGTCAGACTCATCGCTGATTACCGGCCAGCAACATTCATCAAACATATGGATTTCATCGTCCGTCAGGTCAAAGACAGGTCCCCAGTCCCTGGCCCCGTTGCTTGAGGCACGGCACAATATATGCCTGTAGTTCTGTGCTGTATTACTATAATTCTCCATCAAGGCGGAATATATCAGGATGGCATTATTATTATCATCGAAAGAAAGCTGTGGCCAGCTTGCCCATCCGTTATTATACCCTCCGGCATCAATTATATCCAATGTGCCGTTGCCGTTCCAGTCAATATTGTAATACCCGATCAGGAGGCCATGGGCATCAAGGGAATCAACATGCAGCGCATGGAACTGGTCGCCGCCGGTATAAACCGGCATATCTTCGGTCCAGTAGGTAATTCCCGACAAACCAGGCCAGAAAGTATAGCCCGTTGCAGTGAATATCAAACGGTAAACGGCAAAAGCAAGATAAAGTTTGCCGGAATTATCATAAGCTAAACTGGCGGCGCCGTCGCAGCCCCAAAGGGTGTCGGTTACAACGCCATTTGCCAGATGAGGATAGGGGTGCTCCCATATGATGGTCTTGTTCCAGGTTTCACCGTTATCGGTTGATTTCATCAGGAACATATCATTCTGGGGATCGGTGACAACAAAAGCAATATTGTCGCCCTTTGGTTCGGCAAATGTATAGAAGTCGCCACTAAATCCATAATATTTATTGGACGTTAAACCGGGAAGTATGACCCCGTTCTGATCCCATGTTTCACCTCCGTCTGTCGACCGGTAATATAGTAAGGCGCCATCGAGTCCTTCATATTTAACGCCGCCGTTGGCAACGGGGGTTGTGACGGCAAGAAGATGCACAGTATTATGATCCGGTCCGCTTGTAATCATGCGGGCCCAGAATAAACCGGAAGCTCCGGTTGGCGGAGGGAGGGTTGCTTCCGTCCATGTTCCTGTTCCTTTTGCAGCCCTCTTTAAGAACATCAGCCCGGCTGCGCCCCGGTGCGAAATAACGGCTTCGCCCGCAGGGCCGAGCTTGGCAACCGACGGCCACCCGGTCCGCTGAGATTCAAGCCGGGCTGCGGGTATCTCACCCCATGACGTACCGTCGAAATAATTATAGCCTGTACCGCGGTCATTGTATGCCGTTGGGCCTGTTCCCCGGGTCCAGACAGCATTAAAAGTACCGTCATCATACCGGCACAGCCGCCCGTAAGGCGAGCAGCTATTGGATTGCAGGTCGTACACGGTATATCCGATTTCTTCTTCCGGAAAGCCGATTGCAGCCGTATACCTGTTAGGTACAAAATTTAAAGGATTAGCGTTTTCGTCGGCAACTCTTCTGCATTCGGTTACTTTCGATTTCAATGCCTGCGGCACTGCGGCCCTTTGCTGCGGAGATGCAGAAACACATAAGCACAGGGCAATCACTGACAAGATCAGAGAATTTTTCATGACAGACTTGATTAATAAGGTTAATTAAAATCGTATTAAACAGAATAGGAATACGGGAGTCATATGAGTATAATACAAATATATGAAATTAAACTAACTTTCCCACGAAAAAATCACAGAAGCAACATATTAATAGCCTTTATACTTTCAGGACGGTGGAGGCATAATGCCCTTTCTCTTTACAACTGACCGGTTAAAATTTCCATTTTGGAAATTACTGCCCGGATCAAGGCCATCGTTATTTCTTCCTCAGAAGGAGATTAAAACCAAAAAGCCCCCTGATTGCTCAGGGAGCTTTAAGTATTAATAAACAACCGGAATTATTTCACGATCATTTTGTGGGTCGAAGTTGATGCGCCATTGTTCACTGTGTAGAAATATA
>DAONEP010000126.1:0-3662 GCA_035403165.1 Bacteroidales bacterium
TAGTCTCCTATGCGGAGATCCTTTATCCCGACGTGAAAAAGTACCTGTCCGACGTGCTTCACTGCCCGGTACATGAGATCTACAAATGCACCGAGGCACCGATGGCAATCACGTGCAAATACGGCAACCTGCATATCAATGAGGACCTGGTAATGGTTGAGACGTTTAATAACGACGGATCGGAGACCAGTTCCGGACAGCCATGCAACAGGCTGATAGTCACCGATCTCCACAAAAAATCACAACCCATTATCCGCTATGAGCTTAATGATATCATTACCATAAGTCCTGAAAAATGCCGGTGCGGTTCGAATTTCAGGGTCATTCAATCCATCCAGGGCAGGGCCGATGATCTTTTCTGGGCCAGGAACACAGAGAGCAACAAATGGCAACCCATTTTCCCGGATTATATAAGCAGGGCGATAATATCATCGTCGGAGGAGATTGATGAGTACCAGGCCACACAGGACTCCCCGGAACATGTACTGGTGAGGATAAAACTGAAGGATGATGCGAATCCTGAAGAATTTGACAGGGGCGTAATAGCAGAGTCGGTTAAGGATGTTTTTTCAAAGTACAAATGCAATCTGCCTGAGGTATCGGTTGAATTCGGAAGCCCGGAATCCGGCAAAAATTCAGGAAAGCTTGTCAGAATCAGAAGGAGATTTGAGGTTAATGAGTAATATGATTACATCAGAAGGTTCAATCATTGATCCGGCAGCATTGATGGAATTCGCAGAAATCCCGGATTCGGCCTGTGATCCTGGTGAGAGGGGAAGGATTGACTTCCTCAGCTCAGATAAACTTTCCAGAATAAAAAAGGAATCAGACAACAATGAATGACCTGGCGGGAAATAAAAGGATCGAGTCGCTCGATGTGCTGAGGGGACTCGCGCTGATACTGATCATTTTCTTTCATTCATCGATCTATAATTTTGCCAATATCCATAAAATCGATTTTGAAGACCCTCCGCTACTTATTATTATAATGAGTTTCATGGCTCTCTGGGGAGGAATTTTCATCATTTACTCCATGGTTGTTAATACAATTATGTTGTCGCGAAGGAGCGAAGGGAGTCTGATATTCAAACCTTTCCTGTATGTTGTGATTGCCGGGCTGATCTATGTAATCATCCATTATCTGCTAAACATTTTCCTTGGCCGGTGGAATATCGATTTCATCAACAACATGCCTGATCTGACGGTTGTGGCCGCTTCACTGAGGGATTCGAAGCTGGAGTTCCCTGGTTATACCAAATATTTCGAGGGATCATCGCTGTCCACCATCGCCTTCAACCTGATTCTGCTTACCCCGGTCTTATTCCTGCTGTTGAAACATATCAGGAAGGAAAGAACCCAATACCTGCTCCTGGGTCTCTCCATAGCGCTTATAATGATCCTCTCCTTTGCCAGGATCTCGATTTTTCCGTCGTTTGAACGGGCTGTTGAATCGCGTCACTTTCTGGCAGCAACCTTTTTCAGTTTTACCATAGCCAATCCATATCCGCTTCTGCCTTATTCGGCCTATGGCCTTACCGGCATGATGATCGGGCTCATGGCATATCATGGCAGGAGGAGGTTGCTGAAACTTTATGCGTTGCCACTGGGTACGCTGTTCTGTGTCTATGGACTGGCCGGAATGACAGAGTTTGACAAGTCAATCTCAAGGCCAGATTTTTTCTGGTATTTCAAGACAAATTTTGAACTGGGGTTCTTCATTTTGCTAATTGTAACCGCACTGCTGACGCAGGCGAAGAATAATCGGCTGCTGACCCGCATGGCACTCCTGAAGTGGTTCAGCAGGGTCAGCCTGACGATATACCTTCTGGAAACAACAACATCGGAGCTGTTCAGGGTGCTCTGGTTTCACGTTGTCCCCGGTTGGGATCAGACCATCAACGGGTGCCTCCTCTTTGGCGGGATGAATGTGTTGTTGTGGAGTATAATATTATTCTTCTGGCAAAAAGCAGGATTCCTGTGCAGCCTCGAATATTTCTGGGTGAAGATGTTCGGGAGGCTCGGGAAGCAATCGACAAAGATGGATTTCATCCGATAGATTTTTTATTGGTACAGGCCGGAAAATTCCGCAAATCGTGTGACCCGGAGAATGTCCTTCAAATCATGCATGACGGGGCAGACCCTTCAAATCATGCATGACGGGGCAGACCCTGCAAATCGTGTATGCCTGAGAAGGACACAGGGCCTTTTGATTCTAAATTCTGATAAGAGCTATCGGGCACATAAGCTTTCTGTGCAGTTACGAAGGTGCGGAGAGTGAGCGGCCGGGGTGCCGGCAATACAGCTCCGCCAAAGAGAATGTGAATATCGGTAGCCTCAATCCCTGCCGTAAAACATCAATTTCGTCCTGCCACCAGCCCCCTTATACCATAAAAGTCCCCTTCAACACCCCTTAACCAACAGAGCAAGAGCTTCGCCCTGCAGGCGGAAACCCCCAGCCAGGGCCATCCCGGGAAATCCGCCAAGCCGAGATTAAATTTCCATTAAAAAAAACTGCCGGAGATTAAAACCGGATTAAAATTATTATATAAATTTGCATCGGTTTAGTGATACAAAACCTGAGACATTTTAAACATTATAACAGAACCAAATTTTAAACAGAAATGAAAAACAAACTTTTCTTAGCAATCGCAACCGTTGCTGTAGCTGCCCTGATGGCAAGCTGCGCTAAAGTTCCCCAGGAAGCTCTTGACGCTGCAAAAGCTGCTCTCGAAACAGCAAAAACAGCTCAGACTGATGTTTACTTCCCGGCTGAATTCGCTGGTCTGAATGACTCACTCACCGTCATGCTCCAGAACATCGAAACACAGAAGTCGAAGTCAGCAAAGGATTTCAAAGCTATCAAGGTTGCCGCTGAAGGTATCGCTCTCAAAGCAGCTGAACTGTCAGGCAATGTAGAAGCCAAGAAAGCTGAAGTTAAGGCTGAAGCCGAAACTATGATGGCAGGCGCCAAAACCCTCCTCGACGAGGCTAAGGCTCTCCTTCTCAAGGCTCCCAAAGGCAAGGAAGGCAAAGCAGTTGTAGAAGAAATGAAGAACGAACTGACCGTCCTCGAGACCTCTCTCACCGACACTCAGACTCTCTTCGACGGCGGCAGCAACTACATGGAAGTTGTTGACAAAGTAAAAGCAGCTACCGAAGGCATCAACGGCATCATCGCCGAGCTGAAGGCAGCAATGGAAAAAGCCGGTATCAAAATCTAACCGTACCGTTTAACTAATAAAAGGATCCCCGGGCCTGGTCCCGGGGATTTTTTTAACTTCGCGCCCATGAAGAGAGGATCCCTGACAAACATTATAGTTTATGCTATAGTCGGCATCGTGCTTACCATCATCGGAGTGCTGGTTTTCAGGGCCCTTGTGCCCGAGCCGCCGCTGCCCGAGGTGGAACAGGCCCGCGCCGCAATTGCCAGGGCCAGGGATCTGCAGTCGGAGATCTATTCACCTAAACTTTTCCGCGAGGCGAAAAATAACTATGACTCAGCTATGGCCGTATGGCGAAGCGAAAACGACCGTTTCATACTGGCACGCGATTACGAGCGGGTCATACAGTTCGCGGAGATAGCTCAGAAGAAGGCCGAAGACGCCTCACGTAACACCATTTCAAGGTCGAAAAGCCTCAAAAGCAACCTCGAGAGCGAAATC
>DAONEP010000127.1:0-3629 GCA_035403165.1 Bacteroidales bacterium
TATCACCAGAAGCCAGACAGGCAGCAGGAACCAGCGGCTGTTGGCGTAAGGAACGGAAAAACCTTTTTTCCCGTTTCTCTTTCCTCCTCGCGGGTTTATTACCAGTATTCCTCCCGATACCAGGATGAAAGCGAATAGCGTCCCGATACTTGTCAGGTCGGTAACTTCGGTGAGGTTGAGAAAAAGTGAAGGTATGGAAACCAGCACTCCTGCAACAATGGTAGCAAAGGCCGGTGTCTTATAACGCGGGTGCAGTTTTGAAAATACCGGCGGCAGCAATCCGTCGCGGCTCATGCTCATCCAGATGCGCGGCTGGCCAAGCTGGAACACCAGCAGCACGCTGGCCATAGCGATCACGGCGCTCACTGCGATGATCCCCGAAAGCCTTGTGAGCCCCAGCTTCTGAAAAACATAGGCCAGGGGATCGGAAACCCCCAGCTCGGAATAAGGGACCATTCCCGTCAGCACCAGGCTGGTAGCCACATAGAGCAAGGTTGTGATGAGCAGCGCCAGAAACATGGACACCGGCAGGTCGCGGCGGGGATCTTTACACTCCTCGGCGGTGGTGGAGATGGCATCAAAGCCGATGTAGGCAAAAAACACCCCGGACACGCCTTTCAGCACCCCGGCGATGCCGTTCGGGGCAAAGGGGTTCCAGTTGCCGGGATTCACCCAAAACGCCCCGACGCCTATCACAAGCAGGAGAATCCCTACTTTCAGGAGCACCATGATATCGCCGGCTACCTTGCTTTCGCGGATGCCTTTGTAACAAATCCAGGAAATGAGGGCCACGATGCCGAAAGCAGGTAAATCGGCGATCAGCCGGACGCTCCCCAATTCCGGCGCCGAAGTCCATGCTTTGAAGGCTTCCTGCAGGCCGCTGTTCAGGTCGATGAACTGTGTTCCCTGTTGCATCAGGCTTATGGATTCCTTATATCCCCTGGCAGCGCTGAGATAATCGATGGACATGAATTCGGGAATATGCAGGCCCAGGCCATTCATGAGCCCGGTAAAATATCCTGACCAGGAGATGGCGACGGCGATGTTGCCGATGGCATATTCCATGATGAGGTCCCAGCCGATGATCCAGGCGATGAGTTCCCCGAAACTGGCGTATGAATAAGTATAAGCGCTCCCGCTGACCGGTATTCCGGCGGCGAATTCGGCGTAACACATGGCCGAAAGCCCGCAGGCGAAGGCGGTAAAGACAAACAACAATGAAACGGCAGGCCCGCCGCTGGCGGCAGCATTGCCGATGGTGCTGAAAATTCCGGCCCCCACGATGGCGGCAATGCCGAGAGCCGTAAGATCGCCTCTCGTCAGGCTGCGCTTCATGCTGCCGGGACCTTCCCTATCGCCGGCATGTTCCATGAGTTGTTCAATGCTCTTCCGGCGCAGCAGTTCATTCCATTTCACCGCAACTTAATTTTCGGTAAATGTATAAAAAGAAAAAGAAAAATGAAGGATTTTACCCTACTTAAGAGTTTTCAGGATTTCTGCTGCTTTTACGATACCTTCCGTATCCATACCGCACTCATGGTAGAGTTCATCGGGAGTACCCTGTTCAATGAAGCGGTCGGGAATACCGAGACGGTGAATCCTGGCCTCGTGATACCCGTTTACGGAAGCGAATTCCATCACGGCTGTTCCCAGGCCGCCGATGATGGTACCGTCCTCAATGGTGATTATCTTGTCGAAATGTTTAAAAACATCGTGCAGCAAGGCTTCATCAAGTGGTTTCAGAAACCGCATGTTGTAAACGGCTGCTTCGACTCCATTTTCAGAAAGGATATCACATGCCTTCATAACTGTATTGCCGATATGGCCTATTGCCAGGAAAGCCAGGGATTTCCCCGCGCGTAACTGTTGTCCTTTCCCGACGGGCATCTCCCGGAATGGCGTTTTCCATTCGGGCATCACGCCCCTGCCGCGGGGATAACGGATCACCCACGGCCCCATACCGTCGAGCTGGGCCGTAAACATCATATCGCGAAGTTCGGCCTCGTTCAGGGGAGAGGCGATGGTAAGGTTGGGAATGGGACGGAAGAAAGCCAGGTCGAAAACGCCATGGTGCGTGGCGCCGTCTTCTCCCACGAGTCCGCCGCGGTCGAGGCAGAAGATGACATGCAGGTTCTGCAGGGCAACGTCGTGGATTACCTGGTCATAGGCGCGCTGCATGAAGGTAGAGTATATATTGCAGAAAGGCACGAATCCGCTGGCAGCCATCCCCGCCGAAAAAGTCACCGCATGCTGCTCGGCAATACCAACGTCATATGCGCGGTTAGGCATGGTGATCATCATCATGTTGAGGGAACACCCTGTCGACATCGCTGGCGTCACCCCCACGATCTTCGGATTTTTCTCCGCCAGTTCAACAATCGTCTTACCGAATACCACCTGGTACTTCGGAGGCTGGTTCTTACAGGGTACATCTTTCAGTTCACCGGTCTCTTTGTCGAAATGTCCCGGAGCATGATAAAGGGTTTGCTCTTTTTCGGCCTTTTCGAACCCTTTTCCTTTCACCGTTACAACGTGCAGAAGTTTGGGGCCGGGAATATGCTGAAGATCGCGGAACAACTGGACAAGCCTCATCACATCATGCCCATCCACGGGGCCGAAATACCGGATGCCAAAGGCCTCGAACAGGTTACTGCCACGTAACAGGGTGGATTTGACGGCGCCGCTCAGTTGCTTTACGACAGCCCTCGAATTGGCGCCATAGCGCGAGTTACCGCCCATGATGTGCCAGATTTTATCCTTGAACCTGTTATAGGTCGCCGAAGTAGTGATGTTTGTCAGCGCTTTCGACAATCCGCCTTCATTTTTGTCGATGGCAATGCCGTTGTCGTTCAGGATAACCAGCAGGTTTGCTTTCGACACAGCCGCATTGTTTAATGCTTCCATAGCCATACCGCCCGTCATGGCACCATCGCCGATCACGGCAATATGTTGCCGCTTTTTGTCGCCCGAAAGCGCAGAGGCGATGGCCATCCCCAGGGCCGCTGAAATGCTGGTAGAAGAATGGCCGGTGCCGAATGCGTCGTATTCGCTTTCGCTCATGCGGGGAAAACCGCTGATACCTTTATAGGTCCTGTTGGTATAAAAAACATCTTTGCGGCCGGTAAGGATTTTGTGGGCATAAGCCTGATGGCCGACATCCCAGACGAGTTTATCTTCGGGGGTGTTGAAGGCATAATGGATGGCAGTAGCAAGTTCAACCGTGCCCAAACTGGCACCCAGATGACCGGGATTGCGGGAAATAACTTCGAGAATAAGCTGCCTGATTTCATTGCATACCGCGGGAAGCTGTTCTACCGGCAGTTTCCGTAAGTCTTCCGGTGAATTGATTCCTGATAATATATTGGCCTGTACAGGAGACATGATAGTTGGTTGATGATGTAAAATTACTGCTTTCCGTTGAAAGGAACCTGAAAGCGGACAAGTTTATGGAGATTAAAATTGGAGGAAGCCTCGGGGAACCGTTAATTATGTAAATGTCAGGAGAGAATAACATTATCAACCACGAATTTCACGAAACAGGCTTCGCCTGTTACACGAATTAACACGAAATGCCTCCCCTGCAATCTGAAAAAATAATTTGTGTCCATTCGTGTTTCATCCGTGCTAAT
>DAONEP010000128.1:0-2123 GCA_035403165.1 Bacteroidales bacterium
TTTGCCGCCGTTTTCTTTTTGGAGGTTGCCGGCGATGCTTCGGCAATTTTCAGGCACTCCTCAAGGGTGAGCGATTCGGGGGCTTTGTCCTTGGGGATACGGTAGTTTTCTTTGTTTATCGAAATATAAGGGCCATAACGGCCTTTGAGAACTTTTACATCCGGTCTTTCCGGAAATTCGCGGATGGTATTCGAAATAGCGGCGTTCCGCTTTTCTTCGATCAGTTCAATGCCGCGTTCGACGGTTATGGTAGCCGGATCATCGGTTTTTTTGAGCGACACAAACACTTTGTTGTGAAGCACATACGGGCCGAAACGGCCAATGCCAACGGTGATATCGTGGTCTTCGTACTGCCCGATGAGGCGCGGAAAGTCGAACAGCTTCAGGGCTTCGTCCAGCGTGATGGCATCCAGGGTTTGTCCCTTGCGCATCCCGGCAAAACGGGGTTTCTCGGGACTGTCGGAATCGCCGATCTGCGCCATGGACCCGAAGCGCCCGATTTTAACATAAACGTTTTTGCCCGATTTCGGATCTACCCCCAGCAACCGTTCGCCCTTCATCTTTTCCTTGATCTCCATCGTTTCCTCCACCCTGGCATGAAAGGGCCCGTAAAACTCGCGGATCATCTGGTTCCAGGCTTTCAGCCCCTGCGCAATCTCATCAAATTCCTTCTCCACGCTGGCCGTAAAGTTGTAATCCATGATGTCGTTGAAATACTGGATCAGGAAGCGGGTAACCAGTTCGCCGATATCGGTAGGGAAAAGTTTCCCCTTTTCATATCCCGTCTTCTCCTTCTGAATGGTTTCTTTGATCCTGCCGTCTTTCAGCACGATATGGTCATATTGCCGGATCACGCCGTCACGGTCTTCCTTTACGATATACTCGCGTTTCTGGATTGTGGAGATGGTCGGCGCATAGGTCGACGGGCGGCCGATGCCGAGTTCTTCCAGTTTTTTTACGAGGCTGGCTTCGGTATAGCGCGGCGGCGACTGGGTGAACTTCTGCGTGGCTGATATTTCCTGCATGCCAAGTTTCTCGCCTTTTTTCAGCGGCGGAAGGATGCCTTCCTCCTTTTCGCCGGCGTCGTCGGACGATTCCAGGTAAACCTTCAGGAAGCCGTCGAATTTGATCACCTCGCCTTCGGCTACAAAATGTTCTTTACTGGTTGAGATATCGATGGTGACATTTGTCCTTTCGAGGACGGCATCGGCCATCTGCGAGGCGATGGTGCGCTTCCAGATAAGGTCGTACAATTTCCGCCTCGACGGGTCGCCTTCAACGGAACTGTGGCTCAGGTACGTGGGACGAATGGCTTCATGGGCTTCCTGCGCCCCTTTGGTACGGGTGGCATACTGGCGGGTTTTCACATACGCCTCGCCAAATAGTTTATGAATCTCTTCCTTTGCCGCACCCAGCGCCAGCGTCGAAAGGTTGACGGAGTCGGTACGCATGTAAGTTATTTTACCTTCTTCATACAACTGCTGGGCAACCATCATAGTCTTGGATACCGAGAAACCCAGCTTGCGGCTGGCTTCCTGCTGCAGCGTGGAGGTGGTAAACGGCGGCGCGGGTGATTTCTTCCCGGGGCGGGTTTCAATGCCTGCCACCCTGAATTCAGCTTCTTTACATAGCTCCAGAAAAGCCACCGCCTCTTCCTTTTTCGCAAAACGCTTGGGTAAGTCGGCTTTGAGGTCGGCTTTGCCGGATTCGTTGTCGACGGTGAAAATAGCCGATACCTTATAAGAGAACGTCGATTTAAAATTTCTGATTTCTTCCTCGCGTTCCACGATGAGGCGCACGGCAACACTCTGCACACGTCCGGCCGAGAGCGCCGGTTTTACTTTTTTCCACAGGATAGGCGAAATCTCGAAACCCACCAGCCTGTCGAGCACGCGGCGCGCCTGCTGGGCATTTACGAGATTATAATCGATGGTTCTCGGCTTCTTAATGGCATCGGTAATGGCCTGTTTGGTAATCTCGTGGAAGACAATACGTTTCGTGTTCTCGTCTTTCAGGCCCAGCACCTCGGCAAGATGCCACGAAATGGCTTCCCCTTCGCGGTCCTCATCCGTCGCCAGCCAAACCATCTCGGCTGTGTCGGCAAGCGATTTCAGCTCTTTTAT
>DAONEP010000128.1:2223-3589 GCA_035403165.1 Bacteroidales bacterium
AAATTAATCGTAATTTTGCAACGGAAAACCCTGTCCGGGTTTAGAATACCGTTTGAATTACCACCGTGACCGAAAAGAAAAAAGTTTATATTGAAACATACGGTTGTCAGATGAATTTTTCCGACAGCGAAATTGTGGGCTCCATCCTGCACGAAAACGCTTACGAAGCCACCGGCGATATCAAAGAGGCTGACCTCATACTGGTGAATACATGCAGCATCCGCGACAATGCCGAGCAACGCGTGCGTAACCGCCTCAGCGAAATGCATTCGCTTAAACGCAAAAAGCCGGAACTCATGATCGGCATCCTGGGCTGTATGGCCGAAAGGCTTAAAGATAAATTGCTGGAAGAAGAACGCCATATCGACCTCATCGTCGGGCCGGATGGTTACCGCTCGTTGCCGCAACTGATCGAGCAGGCGGGGAACGGACAGAAAGCCGTCAACGTCTTACTCTCGGCCGAGGAAACCTATGCCGACATCAATCCTGTGCGCCTTAGCGGCGACGGGGTGACGGCTTTCATCAGCATTATGCGCGGGTGCGAGAATTTCTGCGCTTATTGTGTGGTGCCTTATACGCGGGGCCGGGAACGCAGCCGCAACCCGGAAACCATCGTGGCCGAAGCCCGCGATTTGTTCGTAAAAGGCTATCGCGAAGTCACCCTGCTCGGGCAGAATGTAAATTCCTACCGCTGGGAAGATGAAAACGGAAAGCTGGAATTTCCCGGGCTTCTGGAAGAAGTTGCCCGTGTAAACCCGTTGCTCAGGGTTCGTTTTGCCACGTCACATCCCAAAGATCTTTCCGACGACCTGCTCGAAGTGATGGCCGGATACAACAATATTTGCAAAGCCATTCACCTGCCCGTTCAAAGCGGCAGCACGCGCATGCTCAAACTCATGCACCGCAGCTATACGCAGGAGTGGTACCTCGACAGGATCCGGGCCATAAGACGCTATTTGCCCGATGCCGCCATCAGCACCGACGTCATCGCCGGATTCTGTACCGAGACGGAAGAAGACCATGCCGAAACGCTGGCGGTGATGCGCGAAGCGGGCTATTCCGCCGCTTTCATGTTCAAATATTCCGAAAGGCCCAACACCCTGGCCGCCAGGAAATACCCCGACGATGTGCCGGATGAAGTGAAAAGCCGGCGGCTGGAGGAAATCATCAGCCTGCAACAAGAATTATCGCTCCAAAGCAACCGGAAAGATATCGGTAAAACTTTTGAAGTGCTCATCGAAGGGGTGTCGAAACGTTCGGAGGAGCAGCTCTTCGGCCGCACCAGCCAGAACAAGGTGGCGGTTTTCAACCGCGGCAGCCATAAGCCGGGCGAGTACGTGCAGGTAAAAATCAATGCCTGCTCGGC
>DAONEP010000129.1:0-3440 GCA_035403165.1 Bacteroidales bacterium
ACCGGGTAATGACCCTTCAGTTTGAGATGAACGGAAAACTACACATACTGTTTACTGGAAGTGAAATTTTAATTAAACAAATGGAGAAATACAGCGATAACCTTCCCTTTATGGCCACCATAAGACACATTGACCGCTATTATACGCTGAGTTAAATATCTTCTGATTATATTTTTTAGTTACAAAAGTGACAGGCTGGGCAGCGATGACCGGCTTTTTTTTTGTCCTTTCACCCGTGAGGTGAACACAATAGATTCGCAGATGATAAAATAGGCATGGATGCGTATTTGTTTTCAACATGGCAGTATTGAATCTTTTTAAAAATAGCAAATGAGCGGTTTGTCGTATGAATTTTGGGGGCTTGTTGTAAGCATTGCAGGCGTTATTATCACGATTGTAAAAATGTGGATTACGGCTTCGGAAAAACTTGCCCAGCATAAACAATTTGTTGTCACCTCATTGGCTGTGCAGGAAAAGATGATACTGGAAAACCAGGCGCGTATTGATGAAAACAGACTTGCTGCCGTAAAAGAGGTGGAGCAAATTAAGCGTGACAGGGCCGACAGGGTTGCTGCTGTATATAATGAAATTGAATCAATTAAAAAGTTACGTGAAATGGATGTAAAGGAGCTAACTGTTTCTTTGCGTGACTCGATAGAAAAGACAACGGCGATTGAAGAAAAGCATCATGCGGAGGTGATTCTAAAAATCGAAGCCTTGACCGTTCAACTGACTGACATGTGCAGCACATTTAAGGAATACAGGCGGACTCATAACGGAAACGGTAAAAAAGGGGGTTATGATGCTGAAGTGTGAAAACAGGGTAATGGAACAACTGATCGTTGACGAGGATGTGAGACTGAAACCTTACTACTGCCCGGCTGGGTTTTTGACCGTTGGTGTTGGACGCAACCTGGAGGGGAACGGGTTGAGCATGGGCGAGATGCTGGCGTTGATTTCGGGGAACCCTTTACGTAAAAAGCGCTTCCCGCCCGACTATGAAACCCTTGATGGGGAAACCCTGCTGATGGCCCTGATCAGGGATATGAAGGCAAACGGGATTACCCGGGACGAGGCCATGATGCTGCTCAGAAACGATATTTACCAATCGGATGCTGATTTGCGCAGGAAGGTGAAGTGGTATGACCGGGCCCCGGAGGAGCTGAAGGAGGTTTTGATAAACATGTGCTTTAACATGGGAATAAAAACGCTGCTTTCGTTTCGGAATACGCTGTGGTACATGGGGGCCGGGGAGTATGAGAAGGCGGCCACCAATATGCTCAAAAGCCGGTGGGCCCGGCAGGTGAAAGGCCGGGCCTTGCGCTTGGCAGAAAGGGTAAGGGCGCTGAAATGAACTCCATAATTCGAATATTGACTCAGGTAGGGCAGTACGTCTACAGAAATTCAGTGTGGCTGGTACCTATAATTGACACAGCCATCCGAACAATAAAAAACATAATTAAAAAGAAAAAAGATGAACGAACAATTAAAGGAGAAAATCAAGATTGCAGCGGCGAAGCTGGACAAGATAGTAGACTTCGCCAAGATTGCCGGGAAAATCCAGAATAAGCCTATACGATTTTTCGTGGCAGGCTTCGAACTGGTCGATGGGGCCGTTTTTAAGGTAGCGATCACAGAAGTTGTGGACATAATTCCCGATGAAGCCCATGGTGTGGTTGAGTCGTGGCTTGATGCATTCATTGACGGAGACTGGTTCCTGCTTGTAAATTCGACCGGGGCGTTCCTGGGGCAGCTTAACCTGATCCCGTTTATCGATGATGCGGACGAGGTTAACGTTTATGTTGCACTTTTAACAGCGCTGGTACGACTGATCCCGCAGGTAACGCGTCCGGAAGCCGCTTGAAAGTAACCACAGCATCCGAGCGATTGCCCGGAGGACTGAAAGGGATGCGGGTATTTGGGATTAAAATCAGGATCCCGGTAGAAAAAATATGCCGGTGGATTAAAAGTAAGAAGAGTTGATTTTTCCATAGTTAACTTCATTTTAGATTGATTGAACCTCCGGGGTATTGACTCCGGGGGTTTTTGTTTTATAGCTCAGGGAAGTTATGCTGGATTTCGGGGCTTCGGAAGCCGATTTTGTGGCGCAGGTACTCCTCGGTAGAGCGCAGGGACCGGTGGCCGTTCTGGCGCTGGCGTGCGGCCATGGGAATTCCGGCATCTTCGGCGGCGGAGTTTCCGGTATGCTTCCAGGAGTAAAGCTTGTATTTAAGTGGCAATCCCAGCCGGTCGCGTATAACGTTAAAGCGGTTCCTGAGGTTGTTGCTGCCGATCATTTCGGTTCCGGGGATCCCGTTTTTCCCGATTAGGTAATAATTCTTTGGGTAAAGGTTCAGCTTCCATTCTTTTAAAAGGTACTGGCGGAAATGATCGGGGATGATAATGACCTTATCTTCCCTGGTTTTGACAACCTCGGCCGGGATGTAGATGCGAGAGCTCGCCAAATCGAACCACGAAATGCGTGCCTGGCGGATTTCGATTCCGGGGCGCAGGAAACAGTAGTATTCGAGCTGGATGGTAAGGTAAAGCTGCCGGTCCTTTTTGATTTCCTCGATGAGCCCGTCGATGTCGGCCAGGTGGATGGGGCGGGGTGCGGTGTCGTTTACCCGCCGGGTATCGGGAAGGTCGAACATGGGGGATTGCCGGAGGTATTTGTGTTTTACGCACCAGGTAAAAAGGCGGGCAAGCATGTGCTCGTATTTTTTGAGGGTGATGCGGGCCAGGTGCATTTTTGGATCATTGATCAAGTACAAAAAGAAGTCGCGCAAGACGGGCTGGGTGATGGTGGAGATATCGTTCTGCTGAATTCCTTTACTCTGGAGCCAGTTGTCGAAAGTGCGGTACTTTCCGATGTAATTAAGGTAGGTTTTGCGGGCGCTGCCTTCTACCTCGGGGAGGAACAGGTTGGCATAATAGCTGAAGGTTCGGTTGCTGGCCCGTTTCTGTGCGTAGGTGCGGGCGATGGCCGCGTACTGCAGGGAGTCGGAATATATGGCTGTTTCGCCTGTGGTGAATGGGGACCATCCGGTTTTGAGAAGGTTGGTGTACTCGGCGATGACATCCTGAGCGTGGGCATACTTGGCCTTTTTGGTATGGCACTTGGTAAACCCCTCGTAAAGGCGGAACCGCTGCATTTTGCCGTTGGCGGGGTTACGATAGGAATAGAAGACGAACCACTGTTTAGCGGCGTCGCCGTTGTAGTCGAATAGCTGGGGGAGGATACAGATTTTTTCGCGCATGGGTAAAAAGTAATGTGACTGTTTTATGTCTGTTTTTGACCTGATGGTTTCAAAACAGACATTTTTTAGCTGTAATTACTTTCTACACAATGCGTTATCAGACGTGGTGGAACTGGCGGGAGGGTCCACGGCCATGTAATTCATTGTGATTGTAGTAGTTGCAACTTGTCTGTTTTGTCT
>DAONEP010000130.1:0-3402 GCA_035403165.1 Bacteroidales bacterium
GAGGTGCAAAAGTAGTGTTATTTCCGCAATCGACAAAAAAGGTTTTTCGTTTACCGCCGGGATAATACTTTTATTCTGTAAGCCTGAAATGAAGCAGGAATACATATTGGTATCATAAATCTGAATAATGAAATATTATAAATTCACCTGTTGTTCGTTTGAATTGATATGGTTACGGTGAAATATTTTATATGAAACGGATATCACAGTATTTAACTATTCTATTGCTTTTATTTTCAGGCTTTTGCAACGGGTTATCAGGGCAGGAATTCCATCCCGGAACCCTTATTCCGGGGAAATCAAATCCGGATGCACTCTACGAAAGCAGGAACGGCTTCAGGCTGCCGGTATCGGGGACTGTCAGGGTTTTGTTTGTATTTGCCGAATACGACTATATCAACGGCGGCGATCCCACCCCTGGTGAAGGTACTGCAGGCTGGCCTTCACATTCACTTCCGGCCTGGGCCGACAGCCTTGCGGATGCCTATCCTTCGGCCGGAAACCCAACCGGTGTGCTGACCGGATATTACCGTCAGGCATCATCAGGCAATTATACCATACTGGGCGATTATTTGCTTGCCCCTGACAACGGGGGCGTCTTCAGGGTTCAAACAGACAGCGCTCATGCCATTGCCCCTGATAACGCTAGCCTGATAAATGAGGTTAATAAAAAGTTGCAGTACTCAATCATTACGGCACATGGTTTAAATGGAATCAGCTATTTTGATCTTTGGTCCATCCCTGACAATGAATTTGGTTTGCCCAAAAAAAGCCCGTCGGACGAAAATCCGGGGAAATACGACCATATTGTTTTTATATGGCGAAACAGCGCCTATGACGGCATTGGCGACTATTCCTTCAGTTCTCCGGGTATTATGCTCGGGTATGGGGCAAATACCTATAGCTGGTTCGGGACCCGCGACAGGCAGCCGACACAGATCATGATCCATGAATATGCCCACCTGTTATACGGCGGACTGGATTTTCACTGCGGCGGAGGCGGATGGTTTACCGGTGGAGATTACTGGATTCCGGCGACAGGGGGATGGAGCAATCTCGGATTGTCGGGATCGTCGCTGATGACCTGGAACGCATGGGACAGGCTGCGGCTCGACTGGAAAACACCGGGGAACAGGTTCCCGGTCTCTGCCCGTAATGAGTCCGGCACAGAAGAAGTCAACGGCGAACTGGATGCTGCCAATCCTGCCCAGGCCGGCATTTATGCCCTGCGCGATTTTGTAACAACGGGAGATGCCGTCCGGATTAAACTCCCGTATCTTGATCCGGATAAGGAATTCCCCGAGTATTTATGGCTCGAAAACCATAATACTGAGTCGATGAACCAATGCCGGTGGGATAAGTTTCTGTGGCAGGACGGGAACAGTTGCGTGCAACCGGCCATATACGGGTTGTATGCATACATGCAGGCCGACAGGGAGACCAGGTCGGGCCGCACTTTTGACGATGTATTCAAAGGTTTCGCGTATTTCCTGCGGCCTGTGACGGCCGAAGGCTTTTATGATAAAGAATTTGAAGCGAATACCGTTCTGAATAATTGTGTCAACTCTTCCCCGATGTTCCCTTTTACGCGTCTTCCCGAAAATTCAAACCCGCTCACAGGCTCAGGAGACCAGGAGTTTTACGCCGTGGACTGGAACCATGATGATATACTGGATCATCGGGATCAGTATTATACGAACATTGAAAACATAGGCGGGGAATATTACAAATGCATGTATAACAATGGCCATTCCAGAAATGTATTCACGCTGATCGGAAATCATAAGATTGGAATGGGAACAAATCCTTCTTCATCGTCAATGATGACGATGGTTGGCTATGATACACCCGTTGAGGGAGTGAAAAATGTCAGGAAAATTTATCTCAACGGGATTTCGGTGGAAATGATTAGCCAGGATTCGGATGGAACCATAAAGGTCAAGGTCAGGTTTGATGCTATCAGCCTTAATGAAGATGTGCGCTGGTGTGCCGATGAGATAGTCCTGAACCCGATCGTATCCTCCCCGGGCTTTTCGCTGAACCTCGACAATGGCAGGACCCTGATCCTTGACCAGGGAACCACGGCTACCAGGATGACGGACCCGTCAGCCTTCAATTGCCGGAAAATTTTTACTTCTCCCACCGAAATGGTTGTCAACGAGGATGCCGTACTTCACCTCAGTCCGGACTCCAGGATAATATTGAAAAATGCCTCCTCCCTGACCTTCAGAAAAGGATCATCCTGCATCGTTGAAAACGGCGGTTTGATAGAATTACAGAGCGGCACAACCCTGATCTTTGATGAAGGCAGTAAGCTGGTAATCAAAGGTAATGGAAAATTGATTGCCCGTCCGCTAGCCACGCTCTGTATCTCATTAGGTGCTGAATGTTCGTTCCGGGAAGGGCTGCATAATCTCGAAGCAGGGGAGGGGGTAATTATCCCGGCAGGATGTTATGATTTGTCAGGAGAAGCGGGCATTCAGGTTTATCCAAACCCTGCTGAAGATTTTATTGAAATTGATTATATGCTTTCTTCGGGTAATATCCCTGCGGAACTGGCCATTTATGATGCGAGGGGAAGAGTTGCCGCCCGGCTTACCCTGGATGGTGAGCAGGGGAAAAAGGTATTTGAAACAAACCGTTTTGGCAGCGGTATCTATTTCTACCGGTTAACCGGAAATGAAAGAATTTCCGGGAAATTCATCATCCGCTGACCGGTTTCCCTGAAGCGGCAGCGTTACGGCGTTGATCTTAAAACTGAAGGAAACTTTTCGGGGGTGATTATTCAGCCTTGTTTTCGTAGCTTTTGTACATTCCTAAAAGCATCTTCGAAATCCTTTCGTAGTTATTGTACAGTTCTTCATATTTATCAGGCTCAATAAGTCCTGATGTTTTAACAAGGTCAAGGATGGCAGCGCACTCGAAAACATATCCCCGGGCTGATGTCAGCAATGTCTTTTTCTCACTGGTTCCAACCCTTCCCGATGCCTGAACGAGGTGGAGCATGATTTGCAGGCCCGAATTTTTCCACGTGCTGAGCACGGTATCTTCAATGCCGCTTATTTCATTCAGTTGCGAGAAAACCAGGCTGGTCTGCTCTTTAACAAGTTGATATACTTCCAGTTTCTCGAAATCAAACATGAGTGCCGGCTTTATTAAAAAAAATGAGCAGGATACCTGCTCGTTTTTACGTTGCGGAGAAGGGGGGATTCGAACCCCCGGTACCCTAATCGAGTACGACAGTTTAGCAAACTGTTGGTTTCAGCCACTCACCCACCTCTCCTGGTTGGTTATGAACTAAATTACTTTACCCTGGAATTTTTCAAAACCACGGTAATGTATAGATTTTATTTAAAAGAACGCAGAGTACGGACAGTTTAGCATCCGCCTCAGGCGGATCAG
>DAONEP010000131.1:0-3242 GCA_035403165.1 Bacteroidales bacterium
ACAATGCTGGTATAGAATTCTTTTGATTCGCGGTTGGTGCCCCACATAACCAGGTTGGTATAACTGCCGCTCGTGCCGAATCCTTCGATGGTCATCAGCAATTTCCCCTTTTCTATGGAAAAAGTGGTACGGCGGGCTACATTCCAGTTCCTGACGCTTCCGTCGTCAAAAGTAGCCTGCAGTGAAGCGCTCGATTCAAAGATTACAGAAGTACTGTCAATTCCTACCATGAAAATGAACCCTCCCGAAACATTCGTAAACAGATGGCTGCCGTTCAGAGTAACAGATTTCCCGGTCGAAACGCGTGTAACGGTATAATTCATGAACTTTGTCATTAAGGAACTGCCGGGTTCTCCCCATCGTTCGCCTACGCGTTTTTTGATCTCAATTTTACCGGTACGGTTTAAGGTGCCGCTGCAATTCAGCCCGTTATAAACCAAATCCAGTGTGATGGTGTCATTGGCAATTGCAACCGAATCAATGCTGACATTACAGGGCATGCGGTTATCAAAATTCGAACTTTTCAGTCCCGATGAATAAACGCCGTCGATATCGCGGGTGGCTTCATCAATTGTTGTTTCCATATTGTACTGGTCAGCCGTAAGCTGTTCAACGGATGCAGTATCATCGCTATTGTCATCTTTTTTACATCCTGTAACAGCAAGCGCTGCCACCGCCAGGAGCATGGCGGAAAAATTAATAAATTTCCTAGCTTTCATAGTTGGTTTTGTTGTTAATATTTTTGTTTCGTGTTATCTGCAAATAAAAAACAAATGTCGGCAAATCCTGACAAAGGTAACAGCAGGCTGGCCTTTTTTATCCTGCTGAAGTTTAATCTGGGTTAAAACGAATGGTGATACGGATTATTTTGTGCTGAAACCGGACATTTGCCGGCAGGCCAATCGCATGCAATCTTAACATGCTGTATATCTGCTCATTAAACAGCAAAGGAGAAATAAAAACAAGTTTAAAAAACGCATTACCTTTACTGCCGTATTCTCAGGGTCTATGATTAGCTTCCCCAACTGTAAAATAAATCTCGGATTATCCATTACAGGCCGGTTTCCCGACGGTTATCACCGGATTGAAACAGTAATTTACCCGGTGCCCTTGTGTGATATGCTTGAAATTGTCCCCGCTGCCGGGAACTCAAACCGGATATCTGTCAGCGGAATCCCGGTGGCTGGAAATGCAGAAGACAACCTGTGTTTTAAAGCATGGAATCTATTAAACCAGGAATTCAATATCGGGAACATAGACCTTCACCTTCACAAGAATATTCCTTCGGGCGCCGGTTTGGGCGGCGGATCGGGGGATGCCGCGTTCACCCTCAAACTTTTGGATAATATCTACGGTCTGAAACTCGGGGACAAAAACCTGGAAAGGCTTGCAGCGCAGTTGGGTATGGATTGCCCGTTTTTCATCGAAAACCTTCCTGCCCTTGCTACCGGAAGAGGAGAATCGACAGAACCCGTAGATATTTGTCTGGACGGATATTACCTGGCAATCATAAAACCGGATATCCATATTTCCACTGCTGAAGCCTATGCCGGGGTTACCCCTTCCGAAAAGCCGGTTCCGGTGCGACGGTTAATTCAAGAACCTGTTGATAAATGGAGCCGTATCCTGCACAATGATTTTGAACCTTCGGTATTCAATCGCCATCCGGAAATAAGTGACATCAAACAACGGTTGTATGCTTCCGGAGCGGTTTACGCATCGATGAGCGGCAGCGGTTCGGCTGTATTCGGTATTTTTACCGATCCTTCAGACGTAAAAGACTGTTTTCCTGGCTGTTTTGTCTGGCAAGGATTACTCTGAAAAGTAAGAAACCTGATAATTGAATAGCCGTATTCCGGCATCTACTTTGGGGCTTTTATCAGCAGAATCAGGGCGACGATACTGAAGATAACGTTAGGTATCCATAAAGCAATCGCAGGTTTAAGGTTGCCGAAAACGGCAAAAACCGAAGTAACCTGCAGCAACAGGATGAAGGTAAAACTGATGGCTATGCCCAGTCCCATGTTCAGCCCGATACCGCCGCGTACTTTCCGGCTGGACAATGCAACCCCGATAAAAGTCAGGACAATATTGGCAAACGGGAAAGCAATACGTTTGTATTTCTCCACTTCAAATTTCGTTACGGTCGCATTCCCGCGCAGTTTTTCCTTATTAATGTATTCGGTGAGTTTTCTGTACGTCATCACCTTGGCATCTTCGATATCGATGATAAAATCGGATGGCGTGAATAAAGGTTCCTTTCCGGGAGCCGCAAAGGTGGTATCCAGGGTGCGTCCCCTCAGCAGTTTTTCCTGCATATTGCCAAGATACCTGATGGCATAATTACTGGCCCTCCACCGGTTATTGATACTGTCCCAGGTGATCATATCCGAGGTAAACCGATATCTAAGCCCTGTACTGTCAATTTTCTCCATGGTGAACCGGTATCCGATATTGGATATATTGTTGTAACTCTCTACAAATATGTAAGTTTCCTTGTCCATCTGCATGTGAATGTTGGTATCCTTTACCTTAAACGGATTCTTGATATACCGTATTTCGAACTCACGCATCGACCGGTTGGTGTGAGGAATCACATAGTTCATCAATCCGAATGACAGGAAGGTGAGTATAACAGCCGATATCAGATAAGGCCATAACATGCGCCAGAAGCTGACGCCGCTGTTCAGTATTGCAATGATTTCGGTATTTGCCGCCAGGCGCGAGGTAAAGAAAACAACCGCAATAAAAGTGAACAGGGCGCTGAACATGTTCACGAAATAGGGCAGAAAATTGAGATAGTAATCAAAGACGATGGCTTTAATAGGCGCCTCCTTTTCCAGAAAATCATCGATTTTTTCGGAGATATCAAAAACAATAATGATTACCGCCAACAGTAAGATTGAGTAAAAGAAAGTCCCGAGGAACTTTTTAATGATGTATATGTCTAACTTTTTCAGCAACTTTTATCTGTAATTTGAACACCCGGTTGTATTAACATCATCGACTCAGGTTAAAGTGGTCGGCTGCTGTCGATTTCCGTTTTATTATCCAGTGGTTTGAACAAAATTTTCACTGAACTATTAGCTGTTGGCAATTGGCCGTTGGCGTTTTGAGTTCTGTGTTCTGCGTTCTGCGTTTTGCGTTCTGCGTTCTGTGTTCTGGCTATTGGCCGTTAGCCGTTAGCTTTTGGCCCTTAGCACCTCTCTCCTCGCTCCCTGCTCCTTGCTCCGTCCTCCGTT
>DAONEP010000132.1:0-3240 GCA_035403165.1 Bacteroidales bacterium
CTTTACTGCTTTTATTTTAACAATTATGTCCGATGGACTTTTTCAGTGCCCTCCGTGAATACAGGAGGCTTTTTTAATATCAATGGTAAGAGACGGTTATAAGCCGAATTCTTTTTTAATAGCATCAACATAATCGGTTTTTTCCCAGGCAAAGAAATCAACCATTTTGTAATGGTGCTCTTTTCCGTCAACCATCCTGGAATAGGTGCTGCCGTTGGTGTAGAACACTTCGACTTCCCGGTTTTCGCATTCATGTCCGAAATGCCCGTATCTGGCTGTGCTTTCGAAAATAGGGTTCTTCAGCCCGAAACGCTGAACAATGGCATAAGGGCGGAGGTCGAAGAGTTTCCTTACTTTTTCTGCAATTTCACCGTCAGTTAGTTTCTTACCGGAAGCATCCTTAACTTTTGCGGTATGATATGTATTAATGTAAAACCCGACCGGCTGGGCAACGCCGATGGCATAAGCTACCTGCACCAGGACTTCGTCGGCAACGCCTGCGGCAACCAGGTTCTTTGCGATATGCCGTGCTGCGTATGCGGCCGAGCGGTCCACTTTTGAAGAGTCTTTACCCGAAAATGCACCACCGCCATGAGCTCCTTTACCGCCATAGGTATCAACAATAATCTTTCTGCCTGTAAGCCCGGTGTCGCCGTGTGGGCCGCCGATCACAAATTTTCCTGTGGGGTTCACATGGATAATGGTACTGTCATCGAACAGATTCCGGATTTGCGATGGCAATTGCTTTTTTACCAGTGGAAGAAGCACTTTTCTGACATCGTTGAGGATGGCCTGTTGCATGGCTTCTTCAGCCGCTTTCCTGGCTTCTTCACTCTCATCCGCCGGAAGTATGAACTCATCATGCTGGGTGGAGATAACCAGTGTATTAATATGAACGGGCTTATTCCGGTCGTTGTATTCCACTGTCACCTGGCTTTTGGCGTCAGGGCGGAGGTATTTCATTTTTTTGCCTTCGCGGCGGATATCGGCAAGTTTCTGGAGGAAGACATGCGCTAGCTCAATGGGCAAGGGCATTAACTCTTTGGTTTCGCTGTTGGCATAGCCAAACATCATGCCCTGGTCGCCGGCGCCCTGGTTTTCAGGATTGGTATTGTCAACTCCCTGAAAAATATCGTCGCTCTGTCCGTGAATCGTAGAAATAACGCCGCATGAATTGTTATCAAAACGGTATTCGGCTTTGGTATAGCCAATTTCTTTGATAGTCCTCCTGACTACTTTCTGAATATCAACATAGCCTTTTGTGCGGACTTCACCGCTGCAAACCGTAAGGCCTGTAGTTACAAGGGTTTCGCAAGCTACTTTGGAATCGGGGTCAAAACGAAGAAATTCGTCCAATAAAGCATCTGATATCTGATCGGCAACTTTATCGGGATGGCCTTCCGACACGCTTTCTGATGTGAATAAATATCCCATCTCTGATTTTTTAAGAGGTTAAAACTTTAAATACGTGAAATGCTGATTGAAACGACGAATTATTGCTTTAGCATTTTTTTCAGTGGTTGCAATCAATCAAATCTTTCCACGAAGTAATCGGCTGCAAAGGTATAAATTATTCTGATTGGTAAGAATAATGAGGAAAAATGTTGGATAATCGGTAATTGAATATTACCAACTCGGGGCGGTAAATTGTCAAGAGAAGATGAATGATATTGAAGAACCTTCTAATTTTCTTTGGTAAGGTACTGGAAAACTTCTTCAAGCTTCTGCTCTTCGCGCTGCAGGGAGAGAAGGGTCAACTTATTCTCAATGACAAATTTATTGATCGTCGGACGAATGTCTTCGCCTTCACGCGATAACAGCCTCCAGGTGTTTTCACCGGTTTTTTCGATTTTCAGCACTCCCGAAATTGACCGGAGTTGTTTTTCGTTTACCGGTGAACCGAATTCCACAGTGACAATATCGCGTGTTTTGAGAGTCGATAGATTGATGGTACGGTCGTCGGCGACAATTTTTCCCTGATGAATGATGATGGCCCGGTCGCAAACGGCTTCTACCTCCTGCATAATATGCGTGGAAAGCATCACGGTTTTTTCCTTACCGATTTCTTTTACAAGGTTCCTTATTTCAACCAGTTGGTTGGGATCAAGCCCTGACGTCGGTTCGTCAAGGATAAGCACATCCGGATCATGGATCAGCGCCTGGGCCAATCCAACACGTTGACGGTAACCTTTCGAAAGCATTCCGATCTTCTTGTTTTGTTCAATGCCCAGCCCGGTGATTCCGATAATATCGCCTACGCGCTTTTTACTGGCATTCCCCAGCTTGTGAATCCCGGCGATGAACATCAGGTACTCTTTCACATACATATCAAGGTATAAGGGATTGTTTTCCGGAAGGTACCCGACTTTTTTCTTCACTTCATCTGCGTGCGACATCACTTCCATTTCGTCTACGAAAGCCTCGCCCGATGTTGGCGGAATGAAACAGGTAATGATCTTCATCAGCGTGGATTTACCTGCGCCATTCGGGCCCAACAGCCCCACCACTTCTCCTTTGTTGATGTCAAATGTTACCTTGTCAAGCACTACCTGGGTGCCATAGATTTTTGTAATATTTTGTGTCCTGATCGACATACCCTTGATTGATTTTTCGTCGTGCAAAAGTATAAATAAGTGTCCAAGGAACTTCATTCCGGGTGTTGCATGAGTATTATTTGTGAAACTTTCTCAGGCCAATTGAGGTGAGCACACCAGTATGTATCAGAACACCGCTGATAAAAATCCACCATGGGAAGTGTTCAGGAACATAGCTGCAGGCAAAGGATGTAACCTGCCGGAGGTTGGCGGGATCTGTCAGATAAGATAAAGGAAAGGCCCTGAAGATATATTGGATATAATCAATTGTATAGGATGTTATTACTATAAGCGCTCCTGTGATCAGAAAAATCCATTCAAACGGATTGATGATAACAGCATTGCTGCATTTTTTCTTTTCCAGTATCAGCCAGGCAAGTATGATCATCGTGACAGAGTTGATGACTGGCGCTATTACCGGCCCGATCCAGGTAACAGGAATCAGAAAAAGAATATCCCAGGTCATCCATGATTCTGGCCATCCAATGAGTATTTTAAGAAATATATAATAGAAGATATCCCAGATTGCAAACGAATAAATGAACCAGCCGAATCTTTCAGCCAGGGACCTGCCTGAAATAAAACCTACAGATAAAAGTATGATCAGGGTGGCAGCTTCCCGTAACAATTCGAACGCTATAACATC
>DAONEP010000133.1:0-3239 GCA_035403165.1 Bacteroidales bacterium
TATGCATAAAATATTCACATACAGCATCTTGTTTATTGCAACACTGACTCCGGCTATTGCTCAAAACCTGGTACGCAATCCCTCATTCGAGGACCATATAGGGTGTCCGCAGTTATCAGAGTTCAATAATTATGTTAAAGATTGGAAAGGCTTAGGGACAATATGTTATTTTCATACTTGTGCTCCCTATGTCAATGGAATACCGGTCAACATCTGGGGATGCCAGGAAACGCATTCGGGAAACGCCTATGCTGCTATATTGGTGTATTACTACGATTATAGTTCTGATGGCCGCGGATATGTTGAGGGCACATTAACCGAGCCATTGAAAAAAGACACCTTGTATTGTGTTAGTTATTATGTTAATAGAATTGATACGGCAGATGGCGCTATCCAGAACATTGATGCATACCTCTCCGATACCCTGGTTGACTATCCGCCCGGTAGTTTTGCAGGCACCTTTCCGCTTGAACTGCCGGCGCAAATCCGTTCGCCGCAGATAGTGGATGATTCGGTTAACTGGACGCGGATCAGCGGACTTTACAAGGCGCACGGAGGGGAGAAATATATTACCATCGGTAATTTTCAGAAAAATATCAACACCAACAAAATTCAGTACAATCCTTATGGTGTCAACCTTCCATATTATATTGATGATGTATGCGTGGCAAAGGCCGGCATCGGGCTTGCGGTACCCGGGCTGGGCGCCGATACGGTTGTATGTCGCAGCGCCCTGCCGTTGCGGTTGTCAGCTCCTCCCGGATACGACGCCTACCTCTGGAGCAACGGCGATACTACCCGCGAAACTTATGCCGCCGCCGAGGGAAAATATTGGATCAAATGCATCATGAACGGTTGCGGGGAATTGTACGACGAAAAAGTAATTTCTTTCGATACCCCGTTACTCGATCTGGGCGGCAACGCAGTTATATGCAAAGGTGAAAATCTTACAATTTTGGCACAGTCGGGCTTTAATGCCTATCTGTGGAATACCGGCGACACCTCCCAAAGCATCACGGTTTCAGAATCCGGAGTATATACACTACAAACCCTTGATCATTGCGGCCTGCATATAGACACGGTTATTGTGGCCATGGATTCGGTCCCTGCCGGAATTATCAACCTGGGAAATGATACCACCCTCTGCCGTAACGGGGTTGATGTGCCAATAGTAATATCCTCCAATATTGCTTTGCCAAATTACCGCTGGAACACAGGCGATACTACAGCACAGATTACTGTTGATAAACGGGGTGTTTTTACTTTACAATGCGACTTCCGTTGCGGAACTGTCAGCGACAGCATTTTCGTGAACGAATGCCCCCCGGTCATTTATCTGCCCAATGCTTTCACCCCCGACGGCGATGGGCTGAATGATGTATTCCGTGCTATTACCATAAATACACAGGTTGAATTAATGATTATTTACAACCGCTGGGGACAAAAAATATTCGAAAGTAAAGGCCCGTTCCCTGAATGGGATGGAACGTTCAATAATGATGATCAGCCCGGAGGCCTGTATGCTTATGTGGTTTACTATTCCAATTCAGAAACTGGCGATAAGCGAAAACAAAAGAGGGGAACGGTGCTGTTGCTCCGGTAGTTTTTCAGGTTTTAACAGGTATCGTAAGGTTCATTATCAAAGAAAAACTAAAAGGCGATTTACCCCTGGCAGATCATTTTCAACAACAAAATGATTGAAAGCGGGAAATGGGTGAAAGAGAAGTAGGTTAAACAGTGCAGGACCACCTGTTCATGATTGGTTGTGCCATGTCATGAATAAGGAAAAAACGTAGTCATTTCCATCCTTCTGCTTATCTTTGCACAAAATCAACCCGTTATGGAAAAAGGCCCGATTTCAAAGTTTATACAACACCATTACAGGCATTTTAACTCAGCCACACTGGTTGATGCTGCCAAAGCCTATGAAAGCCACCTGCTGGAAGGCGGAAAAATGATGATAACCCTCGCCGGTGCTATGAGCACTGCCGAACTGGGTATTTCACTGGCCGAAATGATACGACAGGATAAGGTGCAGATCATCACCTGCACGGGTGCAAACCTCGAAGAAGACATCATGAACCTGGTCGCACACACGCATTACAAGAGAGTACCCCACTACCGCGACCTTACCCCGGAACAGGAATTTGAACTGCTCGAGAAAGGGCTTAACCGCGTTACCGACACCTGCATTCCCGAGGAAGAAGCCTTCCGCAGGATACAGCATCACATCGAGAAAATATGGAAAGATGCGCAGGCCAAAAGCGAACGCTTTTTCCCGCACGAATACATGTATAAGCTCCTGCTGAGCCGCGTCATGGAAAAGGATTACGAAATTGACCCGAAAAATTCGTGGATGCTGGCTGCCGCCGAAAAAAACCTGCCGATAGTAGTTCCCGGATGGGAAGACAGCACCATGGGCAATATTTTCGCATCCTACTGCATCAAGGGCGAACTGCAGCCTTCAACCATGAAAAGCGGCATCGAATACATGGTGTGGCTGGCCGACTGGTATCGAAAAAATTCAGGCGGTAAAGGCGTGGGATTCTTCCAGATTGGCGGCGGCATAGCCGGCGATTTCCCAATCTGCGTGGTTCCTATGATGTACCAGGACCTCGAGTGGCACGACGTTCCCTTCTGGAGCTATTTCTGCCAGATCTCCGACTCAACCACATCATACGGTTCATACTCCGGGGCTGTCCCCAACGAAAAGATCACCTGGGGAAAACTCGATATCCACACTCCGAAATTCATCATCGAAAGCGATGCCACCATCGTGGCACCCCTCGTTTTTGCATGGATTCTCGGCTGGTAACACTCCCGCAAGGGAACCGAATGACAAAGAATCAAGCTTGAAAAGCGCTGCCAGGGCGCTTTTCCTGGCTTATAACAATAATCCGAACAAAGACCGGCCTTTCACGGTTTATTCTTACCCAAGTGATCCTTTATGCCTGATATGCTCCGGAAATTCAAAGAACATCCTGCCGAGGCTGGAATGACCTACGGAGAGCATTTTTGGTTCGCCATAAAACTGGCAGGATATAGTTTCAAGGCAGCTCTGGCTTCTGTTATACACGCTTTTCTGCCTTTTTTGCTGAAAAAGACTGCGAGCACCACCATTTTTGAACAATATGCACGCGTCAAGGACAGGTTAGCGGTTGATTTTCGTAAAGAAAAAACAACAGGTGGTGGTGATCTGTCCTAACCACCCCAAAAAGGAACATTACCTGAAGTAATTA
>DAONEP010000134.1:0-3201 GCA_035403165.1 Bacteroidales bacterium
GTTTTCCTTTGACCTTTGCCCTGCCGTCTTGCCCACAACCTCACTCAGGCAGGTAAACTTTTAACCTTTGACCTTTGCCTTTCTCAAGAGTTACTGGTTCCTGGCGCTGTCCTTTACTTCGATATAAATATTTTCAATCCCTTCCGTTTTGGTTCTGATCTCTGCTTTGAGTTTTTCAATCAAATCCTCAATCCGGTAACCGGTAATGCTGTCGTCAATGTCTACCGAAATCAGTACGAGATAACGGTGATTGCCCATCACCATAGTTTGCAAACGGTTGATATGCCTGATCTCCTTCCGGGAATGAATGATCTGTTTGATCAGGTTCCGCTGGTCACGGGGGATACTTTCGCCGATAATCAGGTTTTTCACCTCGTTGATCAGCAGAATGGAGATAATCAGCAGGAGCGCTCCTACCAGGATGCTTCCGATGGCATCGAATACCGGATGGACAAATAATGCCAGGACAGTCGAAATCAGAACGATGGTCAGACCGACAAGGGCGGCAAAATCTTCGAGCAGTATCACGATCAGGTTCACGTCGGTTGATTCCCTGATGGCCTGAAGCATGGGCTGTTTATGGCTTTTGCGAAATTCGGTATAGGCAACGTGGAACGATTTGGCTTCAATAAGGATGGAAGAACCGATCACAATGAAAATCCACATTGCGTTTTCAACCTGTTCGTGGTGCGAGAGTTTCTGAATACCTTCATAAACGGAAAACAGGGCCCCGACGAAAAACAACAAAACGGCCACCATCATCGACCAGAAAAATACTTCGTTGCTGTAACCAAAACTATGCAGCTCGTCGGGCACTTTTTTCGATCTCCTGTTGCCGATCAGCAGGAAAACCTGGTTCAGGCTGTCGGCCGTGGAGTGAATGGATTCGGCAAGCATAGCGGCGCTTCCTGTGACGAACGAAACAATGTATTTGATGGCTGAAATCAGCAGATTGCCTCCGAGGGCAAAAAATATCGCTTTGGTCGATCCTCCGGAACTCATGAATGAAGATATGTATTACAAAGGTAAGGAAGTGATTGAGGCAGACAGATAGCAGTTGATAGTTTAAAGAAAACCGGATAGCGGAAGCCTCTGCAGTGGCTGCAGATATAAGACATTGAGAAATAGCCCAGAAATACCTTTCGGCGGGGAAACGGAAATCCGACGAATCACGCTGATTTCTGTTCTTCCATCTGCATCAGGGTTTTCATGGCAGCATTTTGTTCGGCGCCTTTAATGGAATAATCGCGACCCTTGCCGTATGCTTTTTTATCGAGGTGCACTTCAACCACGTATTGTTTTGTATATCCGTGGCCTACTTCGTTGAGGGTTACAAATTCAACGTTTACTTTTTCACGCTGTGCCCATTCAATAAGCCGGCTCTTATAATTGGTATTGTTATTCTCCAGTTCTTCAAGATCGAAATGGAGGCTTATCACTTTTTCTATCAGGACTTTCCGGGTAAATTCATAACCCTGGTCCAGGTAAATGGCGCCTACCATGGCTTCAAAAGCATCGCCTTTCATCGAGCGGTAAACATTGCTGCTTTCGGCATTAACCTGGATGAGGTTGTCCAGGCCGATTTTTTGGGAGAGATTGTTAAGCTGCGCCCGGCTTACGATGCGGGAACGCATTTCGGTAAGGAAGCCTTCGTCTTTAAGGGGAAAGGTTTTAAAGAGATGATCGGCGACCACGGCGCTTAAGATGGCATCGCCCAGATATTCGAGGCGTTCGTTACTTACTTTTGTGCCGTTATTCAGCTCTTTGGCAACGCTTTTATGGCGCAAGGCCAGTTTATACAAAAAAATATTTCCGGGGTAAAACCCGAAAATATTTTTTATGGCATCAAATAATGCTTTATCCTCTGAAAGGGCCGCTCTTAACGGCCTGATTACCTCGAAACGCGACAAGTCTACTCCTCGAATTTCTTGAAAATGAGTGTTGCGTTATGTCCGCCAAAGCCAAAAGTATTGCTCAACGCTGCATTTACCGTCCGTTGGGTAGGCTTGTTGAAAACGAAATCAACTGTATTGGCAAGTTCCTCATCATCGGTAAAATGGTTGATGGTGGGCGGGATCAAATCGTTATTTACGGCCAGTATAGAGGCGATGGCTTCAGCAGCGCCGGCGGCTCCCAGGAGGTGGCCGGTCATTGATTTTGTGCCGTTCACCGCTATTTTTGCAGCATGTTCCCCGAATATCCGCACTACGGCTTTTATTTCGGCGATATCACCCAGGGGGGTAGCGGTTCCGTGCGTATTGATGTGGCCGATTTCGGTGCCGTTCATTCCGGCATCTTCAAGGGCCATGCGCATGGAATTTATGGCGCCGAGGCCTTCGGGATGGGGCGCGGTCATATGGTAGGCATCGCCCGACATTCCGGCTCCGGCCACTTCGCAATATATCTTCGCCCCACGGGCAAGAGCATGATCAAGGTCTTCAAAAATCAGGGCTGCGCCGCCTTCCCCGATCACGAATCCGTCACGGTCCTTGTCAAAAGGACGCGAGGCCGTAAGAGGATCATCGTTTCGCGTCGACATGGCGTGCATGGAATTAAAGCCTCCTACCCCGGCGGGGTTGATGGGAGCTTCTGATCCACCGGTAACAAAAGCATCGGCTTTATTGAGCCGGATGTAATTGAAGGCGTCGATGAGGGCATTGGCCGAGGAGGCACAGGCAGATACGGTAGAAAAATTCGGACCGTGGAAACCATATTTTATGGAGATAAGCCCTGAGGCAATATCGGCAATCATTTTTGGAATCAGGAAAGGCGTAAAGCGGGGAGTGCCGTCACCGGTGATAAAACTGGCAACTTCTTCATAGAATGTTGACATGCCTCCGATGCCGGAAGCCCAGATAACGCCTACGCGGTCGCGGTTAAGATCCTCGGAAAGGAGGGATGCATCGGTAATGGCTTCATCGGCCGATACAAGTCCGTAAGTAGTAAAAAGGTCGTATTTCCGGACTTCTTTCCGATCGAAGAAATTTAGCGGGTCAAAATTTTTCACCTCGCATGCAAACTGAGTCTTAAACTTAGCTGCATCAAAATGGGTGATGGGCCCGGCACCACTGACCCCATTGATCAACCCGTTCCAGAATTCCGGAACACTATTGCCAATTGGAGTCAGTGCACCAAGGCCGGTAACAACTACTCGCCTTAACTTCATCAAACGTGATTTAATTATTTCGCGTTGTTTTCGAT
>DAONEP010000135.1:0-3089 GCA_035403165.1 Bacteroidales bacterium
GTATCGTTGAGGCTGATCACCTCGTTGTGGTTTGCCGAAATGTTGAAACTGGTTGTCCATACCACCGGACCGGTAGTATTGGTGCTGGTAACATTCAACTCAATACCTTTATTCCTGACCTCCCCGGCATTGATGCTCGGAACTACGATGTCGGAATACCCCGTTGAAATAGGAACACTCATGGGTACCAGCATATCCTTGGTATTCTTGATGTAGGCATCAAGGGTTACATTCAGCCTGCCGTTAAACATGGAAGCGTCAAATCCCAGGTTGCTTTGTTCTACCTGTTCCCAGCGGACACTGGGATTTGGGATTGCCTGCGGCACCACTGCGCTTACCACCTGGCCATTGAAGACATACTGTATAGTTTGTAATACCGATGCAAAGGAATAATTGCCGATGTTCTGGTTACCGGTAACCCCGTATCCGGCACGGAGTTTCAGGTCGTCGAGCCAGGTGAGGTCTTTCAGAAAATCTTCCTGCGACATCCTCCAGGCTACCGAAGCCGATGGGAACCAGCCCCAACGGTTGTTGCTTCCGAAACGGCTGCTTCCGTCACGACGCATGGTGGCCGTAACCAGATATTTGCCTTTATAATCGTAATTGGCCCTGCCGATAAACGACATCAGCGCCCATTCGTATGCATCTCCATCCAGGGTGGCAGAGGTAGTTCCGTTGGTCAACTGCTGGGTATTATCGCTTGAAAATCCCTGGACCGAACCCTCTATATAATCCTCGCGGTTGGTCTGGGCGCTGCTGCCGGCCAGCACGGTGAGATGATGATCGGGTGTAAAATAGGTATCATAGGTAAAGTAGTTATCCCACAAATAGGTAAGACTTTTATTGTATCGTTCATAAAGGTAACTGTTTGCCTGAGGTGTAGGCTGCCAGTTGTAAGCCGGCGACCAGGTACGGCTGTCCCAGAATTTTGCTTCCAGTCCGCCGGTGGATTTAAATTTAAGGTCTTTCAGGATGGAAATTTCACCCGAGATGTTGCCTAAAACATTGTAACCATCTGTTTTATTGTCTACCAACTTAGCTTTCCCGATCGGATTGATGATATCGCCTGCCCAAGATGCTTTCCCTATAGGCCCGCTGTAAGTACCGTCGGCATTGTAAATGGATTGGGTTGGCAGGGCGGACATGGCATTCCTGATGTTATAGTCCCCGCTGTTTTTAACATCGTGATTGAGGGTAAGGTTATTGCTGAACTTCAGCCAGTCAAAGACTTTGGAATCGCTGTTGAATTGAACGGTATAACGCCTGTAACCTGTATTGATGACAATACCTTGCTGGTCGAGGACCGCCCCCGAAACGTAGTAATGCGATTTTGCATTACCGCCCGAGTATGAAAGGGAGTAATTCTGAATGGGCGCTGTGCGGAATAAAGCATCCAGCCAGTCGGTGCCGGCTCCCAGGCTTGACGGGTCGGCAAAATCCGGGTTCAGCGCCTGGCCGTTGTTGGCCATCATTTCATTATGAAGGGCTGCAAATTCGGAAGCATTGAGCATTTCCACCATGTTGGAGGCCGTTTGCACCCCGGTAAACATCTTAAATTCGAGGTTGTTCTTTTCGGCGGTACCTTTTTTCGTAGAAATCAGCACAACGCCGTTGGCGCCCCTGGACCCGTAAATGGCTGCTGCCGATGCATCTTTCAGGATTTCGATGCTGGCGATGTCATCCGGGCTTACTGCATTTAAAGGTATATCGGTCGGTACCCCGTCGATAACCAGCAGAGGATCGCTGTTATTGATGGTACCCGTCCCCCGGATGCGAAACGTTACATTGCTGCCGGGAGTGCCCGATGATAAAATCTGAACACCGGCCGAACGTCCCTGCAAGGCATCGCCTATACTGGGCACAGGCAAGGCTTTCAGCTCTCTGGTGTTGACGGAGGAAACCGAACCGGTGAGGTCCCGCTTTTTCTGGAAACCATAACCTACAACCACCACTTCGTTGAGCTGAACATCAGATTCGGCCATAACAACCCGCATTTCCCCGGTTGATGTTGCTGCAACCTCCTGGGTTGCGTATCCGACGAAAGAAAATACCAGTACAGGGTTGGCCGTGTTCCCGGTAACCAGGGTAAATTTTCCACTTACATCAGTGGTTGTTCCATTAGCAGAACCTTTTAGCAGAACCGTAACTCCGGTCAGAGGCTCTCCTTTGGAATCGACGACCATTCCCGAAACCGGTTTGCCCTTAACCTGGGCTCCCGCTTCGGGAACAGCGAGAAACATACTGCATAGCAAAAGCAGTATCCATGGCAGATAAGTCTTCATTTTTTTCATTAATGTTAAACGTATGGTTAGTATAGATAGTTAACTGTTATTGCTCCGGCGTCTCAACGCAGGTACCAGCAAATATAAAAAGGCAATTCCCCGATGCTCCGCCGGGTTAAAAAGATGTAGTCAAAAAACGGGAGGATGTTAACTATCGTTTTGAATTATAACTTTTTACATTTTCTGGATTCATAAAAAAAGTAGTACGGCTGTAGCAGAATTTCCCGGCAAGACCAAAGCGGAATCCAACTTTATAATGGATGTTCATCATCCGTCAATCCGCGGAACCGGGACGGAAATTCACCGCTGCCGGCGTTTCCGGCCGGCAGGCTTTTCAAAAACCTGAACTGCTCCCGATAAGCTGTACCTTGTTATCAAAGCTTTCCCTGCTATCCCTGGCCTTATTGCGGATTTTTGTCCTGTAATTATAAATGGTGGATAAGGAGCACCTGAGGAAATGGGAGATTTTAACGCTGTCGGTTATACCCAGCCTGATCAGGGCATATATCCTCAGTTCGGTATTCAGCAACTGACCGGATTTGAGTTGAATGGCTTCGCCCTCGGAAAGAAGAAGGTTAAAATCTTCGACGAAATTGGGGAAGAGCTGCAGAAAGGTCATGTCGAAATTATGAAAGAACTCCGACAGCTCCTCTTCGATAAGTTCCGTTGATTTGATCTTGTGCATCAGGTCATCTATCTTTCCGGCCGTTGCCGTTTTGTGGAGCAGCCTTCTGTAATTATCCAGTTTATCGATGTACACCGAACACTGGTCCATGTAATGGCCGATATATTCCTCTTTGATCAGGT
>DAONEP010000136.1:0-3067 GCA_035403165.1 Bacteroidales bacterium
CGTTCTCCGTCCTCCGTTCTCCGTTTTACCTTTGCCTTTTGCCCTTTGTCTTTTGACCTTTAAAACTCATTCCTATCACGTAAAGGATTTTATCCCGGGCAATTCTACCCAAAAAAAATGCCGGATGATGATTTCACCCGGCAGTATTATAATCAAAGACAAACAGTTATTTAGCCTGTTTTACAAAGTTCACAAGACCTTTGGCATTGAATATCCCGACCAGCTTATCGGGCAACGGGGCAAAAGTGAAAACCTTACCGGCAATGGTCACCTTGCCGTTGGCAAAATCGAGTTCAACCTTGTCGCCCTGCTTGTATGCATTAACGGCTTCGGGAAGCAGGATAATAGGTAATCCCTGGTTAACGGAAGAACGATAGAATATCCGGTTAACGCTTTTACAGATCACCGCTTTTACACCGGCATAAGCCAGCCCTACGCTCGGGTGTTCACGCGATGAGCCGCAGCCGAAGTTGGCGCCTGCTATTACGATATCACCTTCTTTTACGCGGTCGGCAAAGCTGTCGTCGAAACCTTTAAACAGGTTGGGCAGAATTTTATCGGCTTCCGAACTTTTAATGGCATAGGTAAGGTTACCGGCAAACATCTGGTCGGTGTTCAGGTTGTCGACATCGGTATAATTCCATACCCCGTTTGCATAGCGGTCGTCACCCTGTTGGATATCGACGGTTTTACTTTGCTCTATTTTATAGGGAAATACTTCCTGTTTTTCTGATTCGCGCGGATCGGCGATCTGCCCTTTCAGCGCCGAACAGGCTACTACGGCCGGCGAAGCCAGGTAAATGTTACTGTTTTTGTTCCCCATGCGGCCCTTGAAGTTGCGGTTGGCGGTGGAGATGATATTGTAACCGTCGGCAGGGATACCCTGGCCGGTTCCCAGGCATGGTCCGCAAGAGGAAGCCAGAACGCTGGCCCCGGCTTTCATAAAGATTTCTATCAGCCCTTCCTTCATAGCCTGGAGGTAGATATCCTTCGAGGCGGGGATAACCAGCAACTGGAAGCCATCGGGAATTTTCTGATCTTTCAGGATGGCCGCGGCTTCGCGCAGGTCTTCGATCCTGCCGTTGGTGCAGGTGCCGATCATGGCCTGGTTGAGCGGAAGCCCTTTTACTTCAGCTAATGCCTTCACGTTATCGACATGATGAGGAGCAGCCACAACCGGGAATAAGGCTCCCAGGTCAATGTTTATTTCCCTTATATATTTAGCATCAGGATCAGCCCAAATTCCGTCAACCTTGTGGCCCAGGTGTTTTTCGAGCACTTCGTCGGCAGGGAATACGGCATTCTTGGCGCCCATTTCCGAAGCAAGGTTGGAAATGGTCATACGGTCGGCAACGGAGAGCGTTTTCACGCCGTCGCCGTGATATTCGATGCTCATGTAATCGGCGCCGCTGGAACCTATCATTCCGATGATCCACAACGCCAGGTCTTTGGCATAAACGCCCTGCGGCAGTTTTCCGGTAAGGTTGATTTTAATGCTGTCGGGGACGCGGAACCACGTTTCACCCTGTTTCCATAAGCCTGCCGATTCGGTACGGTCGATACCTGCAGCGAAGGCATTAAAGGCCCCGGCCGTACTGGTATGGCTGTCGCTCCCAACGATGATCATCCCTGGACGGGCATACTCCGACATGATCTGGTGGCATATGCCGTTCCCGACATCGTGAAACTTTTTGATTCCCTGCTCCTTCACAATGTCGCGTATTTTCTGATAATCATTGGCCAGTTCGGCAGTGGTGGGAGGTGCGTTATGGTCGAGGACAATCAGCAACTGATCGGGATCTTTTACTTTTTCGCCGCCCATTTTTTTGAAAGTGTTGGCGATGCTGGCCGTATTATCGTGGGTAAGGATAATATCGGGCCGGCGAAAGACAATAGCGCCTGTTGCTGCGCCCAGGACTTTTTCGGCAAATGTTTTTCCGTTCATGACTTATTTATTGTAAATGAATGATTAATAAACATGGTAAAACGGGGGTAAAATTCGGAAAGATGTTTCAATCCAGGAAACAAACCTGAAAGAATATTTTCCATTATAAATAACTGATTATTTGTAAAATAACAAAGCCCGCCTTTAAATCGGCAGGCTCTGCAAAAGTTTTTCACGCGGTTTTTTTCGCCGGCTCAGAATAAAAAGCCGACATCTATCCCGAAACGGGGAGTAATGCCGGTATAGGCACGATCCCATACCCCGTCATCCGGATCAACTTCAGCGCCAATGGCCTTACGGATGCCTCCTCCGGTATATACATCAAGGTTCATCCTTTTAGCAAAGGAAAACGACCAGCCGAACAGGACGCCTGTGCCCACCGCATCAAAACTGTCGGAAATCTTTGGTTCATTACTGCCGTGGTCCCAATCAGTGGTTTTAATCTCAAAATAGTTATTCATGATATAAGGCGCAAAATAGAGGCGGTGGACTGCCTTCCCTTTCGAGCTCGTATAGGCATGAATTTTAAGTTGCATTTCAGTCCTGACGCCGAAAATGCTTTCCCAGTCATCATCCTTGGAAGTAAGCCCCACGATCAGATAAAGACTCGTCGAAGGGGCCACAAACCTTTCATATCCCATTTCGAAAGTATTCCGCGTAAATTCGCTGATGCTGAATTTGTATATATTTCGGAAATCCCTGATGGGTAGAGTGTTATTTTCGGCCTTTTTGTCCTGTGAAAAGGCCTGAACACCAGATGTAAGGATTAGTGCCAGCAGGAAGATTGTTTTTTTATTCATAACGCAAAAAGTATTAGTAAAGGATTGTTGGATATTGATTAATGTCGGCTGTACGCAAGGTCAATGGCACAGGAAAATGGTCATTCAGGAACTGCCTGAAATTGGCAGTATAGCTCAATTTTGAAGAACGATCGCGCTTTTTAACCCATCTAACGGTGCAAAGAACGAAATATTTCATCACATACCAACCAATACTTAAAATACTTCATACCTGACGGGCAATAGTTTTTATGATGAAATAAATTTATTTGTGTTTCTGACCAGAATATTTAATTTTGCACTCCCGTTTACCAATAGAATGAGTACGCGACTGATCCGCCTG
>DAONEP010000137.1:0-2937 GCA_035403165.1 Bacteroidales bacterium
ACACGAATTATCACGAAAGCCTGTATCTTACAATTCTAATTCGTGCCCATTCGTGTTCATTTCGTGAAAATTCGTGGTTTTAACTACAACCAACCCTATTCACGCTCCATATATTCCGATCTCATTTTCAAACACGCTCACCGACGTACCGTATTGCCTAAAACATTAATTTTGTGCAGTCTGATTTTGTCGCGAACAAATCAATCCAGTTTTTTACTTCAACCCATACCAACTCATGAAAAAATTCATCATCACTGTCGTATGCATGTTTTTACTCGTTCTGGTCAATCCGGTAAATGCCTGCACGAATTTCCTTATTACCAAGGGCGCTTCTGCCGACGGATCCTGTATGATCAGTTATTCGGCCGATTCGCATACCCTTTACGGAGAATTGTACCACTGGCCTGCTGCCACCTATCCGGAAGGGTCATTACTTGACGTTTATGAATGGGATACGGGAAAATACCTCGGAAAAATCAAACAGGCCCGTCAAACCTATAATGTAATCGGGAATATGAACGAATACCAGGTAGCGATAGGCGAAACCACCTTCGGCGGCCGGGAAGAATGTGTAGACACCTCTGCCGTTATGGATTACGGCAGCCTGATCTATATCGCCCTTCAACGCTCAAAAACGGCCCGCGAAGCGATTGCCGTCATGACAGGTCTGGTTGCTGAATACGGTTATTGCAGCGAAGGGGAATCCTTCAGCATCAGCGATCCGAATGAAGTATGGATCATGGAAATGGTAGGAAAAGGCAAGCCTGTGGCCGTCAAGGACAAAAAAGGCCGCATCACCTGGAAACATAACAAGGGCGCCGTTTGGGTAGCCTTCCGCATTCCCGACGGTTATGTATCGGGACATGCCAACCAGGCCCGTATCACCACCTTCCCGCTCAACGATCCCGAAAACTGTCTTTACGCCCCCGACGTCATCGCCTTTGCCCGCCAGGAAGGCTGGTTCAAAGGTGAAGACAAAGATTTCAGCTTCAGCGACACTTACAATCCCGTGAATTTTGAAGGCGCCCGTTTTTGCGAAGCCCGCGTCTGGAGCGCTTTCAACAGGATTACAAAAGGTATGGACAAGTATCTTGACTATGCCATGGGTGAAAACCTGAAAAACCGCATGCCGCTGTATGTGAAACCCGATCACAAGCTTACCTTACAGGAAGTAATGGGCCTGATGCGCGATTATTATCAGGGCACGCCCATGGATATGAGCAAGGATCCGGGCGCCGGCCCTTACGGCTGCATCGTTCGCTGGCGTCCCCTTACCTGGGAGGTTGACGGAAAGGAATATTTCAATGAACGGGCTACCAGCACCCAGCAAACGGGTTTTGTCTTTGTGGCGCAATCGAGGCCTTATATACCGGCCCCCCTTGGCGGAATTATATGGTTCGGCGTTGACGACACTTACTCAACCGTATTTACACCCATGTACACCTGCATGACCGAAGTCCCGGAGACTTATGCCGTGGGTAACGGCGATATGATGACCTTCAGCGACAATGCCGCTTTCTGGGTGTTTAACCAGGTTTCAAATTTTGCCTATACCCGTTATGCCGATATGATCCCCGAAATTCAAAAGAAACAAAAGGAACTTGAGGAAAACTATATCGCCATGGTCCCGGCTATTGATAAGTTAGCCGCCGGAAAATACAGCAGCGATCCGGCATCGGCCATTAAATTCCTTACCGATTTCTCGGTGACGCAGGGCAACAATACCGTCTATACCTGGAAAAAACTCTATACATACCTTTTTACCAAGTATATGGATGGCAATATCAAAACGCCTACGGGAGAACAGAATCCGAAAGTAAGCCAGCCTGGTTATGGGGAAACTTTTTACCGCAGGCTGGTGAAAGAAACCGGGGATAAATTTGAAGTCATCGGTTCCTCGAAGGAATAATCCGAAAACGGCGCTTACGCCAATAAGTAAGAACGGGGGCAAGAGGCTGACGAAAAGACAGCAAACCGCTAAAAGCTAATCTCTTTCCTCCCAAAACGTTCTTACATCAATACCATGTGAAAGCCCGCTTTCGGCTGAAGGCGGGCTTTCCTGTTTTAATTACCCGCCAGGAGCCGCAAACACAACTCAGGCTTTTTTATCCTTTCCCCGTCACCAGTTCCTTTACCACCCGCGGAAAATGTTCATATTCGAGCTGGTGAACTTTCTGGGCCAGCATATCGGGAGTATCGGCCGGATCAACCGGGCATCTGGCCTGAAAAATAATCCGCCCTTCATCGTAAAATTGATTCACGTAATGGATGCTGATGCCGCTTTCCCTGTCGCCGGAGGCAATCACGGCTTCATGCACCTTCATCCCGTACATTCCTTTTCCGCCATAATGAGGAAGCAGCGCCGGGTGAATGTTGACGATTTTCCCGGCAAACGCTTTCAGCAGGTTATCAGGCATCAGCCAGAGGAACCCGGCAAGGATAATCCAGTCAACCGAACGCGTTTGCAAATCGTGCAGAACATCGTCCGTTTCATAAAATGTTTTCCTGTTGAAGACCACCGAAGGTATTCCCAGGAGACTGGCCCTCTTATTAACATAAGCATCCGGCTTGTTTGAATAAATGACCGAAATCACGGCGCTTCCGTCCTGCCTGAAGAATTCGGCAAGCCGTTGTGCATTGCTGCCGTTGCCTGAAGCGAAAACGGCAAGGTTTGGCTTCGGAGCGGTAGCGCCCGGGTTGCTGTTGATCACCATCTGCTAATTTTATTAGGTCTGGCAAAGAAAGTGAAAATACATCCTGTTGAGGTCAAAATGCTGAACATTATTCCTGATTTTCGATTCTCGCCCGCCTGAAACGGCTTTTGACAGTCCGGCTTTAGGATCCTGCTGATGGCTGGTTATCAATCTATTAATTCAATTTTCATGTAAATATTTACATCGAAAGTTGGTTTTTAATATGAAATGGCATTTCTTTGCA
>DAONEP010000138.1:0-2936 GCA_035403165.1 Bacteroidales bacterium
TGTGGCAAAAGGGAAAGTGGTGGTAAAATAGAAATGAAACAAATAGAAATAATAACGAAAGATTCCCGCGCACGCGTCAGGGGACGCGCGCAAGCGGGGCGGGCTATACAGGAGATGGGGCAATTGAAAACTGCTGACCAAATTATATGGCAAACCGGCAAATCGCATTCGGGAGCTTATACTTGTTGCTTGTGGGTAAACGGCAATATAAAAGCTGCAGTTAAGTTTAATGTGGTACGTTAAGTGCCGTTGACCGGAAAGGCAGAGCCTCTTAATCTCTGCCTTTCATTTTTTTTCTTTTTATGAAACAAACGGTTCTACTATTAGCCCTGACTATTATCAGTGTTAACTCAATAGCTCAAATGTGGCAACGTACATATGGTGTACCTGGCCATGCTGAAATTGCAGTATGCACCGTCAATTCTTATGACAATGGATTTATAATTAACTTTAATGGTGATGGTGCGAATGTTCTTAAGGCTGATATCAATGGTAATATTTTATGGTTGAAAAAATATCTATACTATGAAAACAATTATATCGGTCCATTTAGCATTTCATCATCGCATGAAGGAATAATATTTCAAGGTGGTGTTATTTTTGAAGGAAACCTGTTTTATGCTTATATCGTTAAGACAAATAATTGCGGCGAATTCGTCTGGTGCAAAAAAAATATATTTAACTCTGAAAACCTGTTAAAATTTATTAAAATTAAATCTGATGATCAAATTATTTTTGTCACGGCTGCTTCCAGTTTAAATATTATGTTGGACCGATTCCAACTTTGGGAAATGAATTCCGATGGAAACATCAACTGGACAAAACAAGTACTGCCGGGTACGCAAACCTACTTCAGCGGTACTGAATTCCAACAGATGTGCTTTACCTCCGATGGCGGTAGCCTGTTGGCCGGTTATACCTATTATCCCTACGACACCACCAACAACCCCTGGGACGGCATACTGCAACCCTGCTTAGTGAAGCACGACAGCCTGGGCAACCGCCAATGGGTGTATCCGCCCATAAGCGGAGCCGATACCAACCACATAGGCTTCTTTAATGCCTGTGTGCAGGTTGGCAATACCTATTACGCGGCCGGAAGCAACTATAATTACGGGCCGGGGCATTTCCTCCAGCCCCTGGTAGCCAGGTTCGACCTCAACGGCAACCTGCTCAGCTATGTTAGTTCAGGGCCTGATACTATGTACCATGAACTTACTCAAACACTACCGGCAACGGATACATCCATATTGTTGATATCAGCTGCTAATACTGCTTTTGGCGACCCCAATTACCTTATGGTTTTTATTGCCAATACTTTAGGCAACTTCAATAAGGGCTTTATCCGACACGATTTGATCGTAGGGCAATATGGGGATGAGGTATGTATCATGAGAGACAATAAATTTATAATTCCATGTTCTTTTCCTATTGGTGGAATAAGTGCCAACACCGACATAGTCGCCATCAAGCTAAACGCCAACCTTGAGTACGACAGCATATACACATAACAATTCACTTACGACAGCCTGTGCCCGTACCCCATAGTATCAGATACTGTAATATGCAACTGCGAACCGTTTGTATCGGCAGAGGAAGCGGAAAGCGTTACTGAAGCCTTAAACATATACCCTAATCCTGCATCAGATCAAATCGTGATTAACTGCAGGCAGGAGAAACCGGCCGGAGGAGTTTTGCTGATTTACGACGTTTATGGACGATTGAAATACCAGGAAGAACTGCCGCCGGGCAAAAGCCAATCCGTGATAAACTGTGAACCCTGGAAACCGGGCTTATACATAGCAAAATTTCAATCGGGCATAAAAACAAAGATTGGCAAGGTAATGGTCAAATAAGCGTAGCGTATGAAAAAGCAAATAATGAAAAACACTTTGTTTCTGACAGTTATAAGCGTGATGCTAATAACTATGCCGTCTGAAGCTCAGAATTTGCGTGAGATGTTGCAGCAATGTCCTGTAACCATCGAAAACGGGAAGATCAATTACTACATGCCTCAACAAGCTGGACCGTACTTTCAACTGCCACCTGCTCGTAAGCCGCAGTATGTCAACATTATAACAGTACCCTGGGTGCATCCGTTAACCAAATCGGTAAAGGAAACGCAGTCGGAAGTACTGCAATCGCTGCAGGAGTTTATAAGCCAACCACACCCAAACAATGCGGATAAAGAGTTGTTCCTGCGAAAGCTGGCGTGGTGCGTCATGTTGAACGCCTCCATAGCAAAGCAGGTTGATACGGAAATCACGGAATTCATCAATCAGCTTGCCTCAGATGAAGATGCCGGAATAAAAACCAAAGCCGGCCTTGTAGCACAATTGTTAGAAGATTATAGAGGAATCAGGTAAAATGCCCGTCACTCTTAATTTTTTCAATCGCCGGGTAGTTGCAATAAAAAAAAATAATTACTTTTGCACACCTTTTTACGGAAAGGCCGAATGTCCGATGGTGTAATGGCAGCACAAGAGATTTTGGTTCTCTTGGTCTAGGTTCGAATCCTGGTCGGACAACAAGGTTGAAAAACAGGAGACGCATCCCATCCGACCAGGATGAGAAGTGAAGGCGAAGCCGGAATCCCGACATTGTCGGGAAAGCCTGGTCGGACAACAAGGTTGAAAAACAGGAGACGCATCCCATCCGACCAGGATGAGAAGTGAAGGCGAAGCCGAAATCCCGACATTGTCGGGAAATCCTGGTCGGACAACAAGGTTGAAAAACAGGAGACGCATCCCATCCGACCAGGATGAGAAGTGAAGGCGAAGCCGAAATCCCGACATTGTCGGGAAAGCCTGGTCGGACAACAAGGTTGAAAAACAGGAGACGCATCCCATCCGACCAGGATGAGAAGTGAAGGCGAAGCCGGAATCCCGACATTGTCGGGAAATCCTGGTCGGACAACTAAAATGTACCAGGCTTCT
>DAONEP010000139.1:0-2698 GCA_035403165.1 Bacteroidales bacterium
GTGTTCAACCACTGCGGACTGCTGGGTTTCTCCACCCAAAAACTCACCTGGCGATCGGCTGCAGGCATTCCTTTCAATGTAGGGGTGTGGAACGGACCCGACGGAAAAGGCATTGTTGCCGCCCTCAATGCCACCGATTACGGCGGAAGAATAGAAAAAAGATTAGATAAAAACGATCGCTGGGCTGCCCGGCTCGATGATAACAAACAAAAATCGGGCTATGCGTTCGATTACCGCTATTACGGTGTGGGCGATGAAGGCGGCGCTCCGCGCGAAACCGATGTGAAAAATGCGCTGGCCAGTCAGCACAACGGGGATGAAAACTTCCGCGTGCTGCTCACTTCGTCCGATCAGATGTACCGCGACATCACTCCCGCCATCCGCGCAAAACTGCCCACTTATGCCGGTGAATTATTATTGATAGAGCACAGCGCGGGTTCCATGACTTCGCAGGCATTTATGAAACGGATGAACCGCAAAAATGAACTGCTGGCCCAATCGGCCGAAATGGCAGCTGCCTATGCCGACCTGTCGGGCAGCAATCCCTATCCGTACGGCAAACTGAACAGTGCCTGGGATTTGGTACTGGGAAGTCAGTTCCACGATATCCTGCCGGGCACCAGCATCCCGAAAGCGTACGAATATGCCTGGAACGATGAATTCATTGCTGCTAACAACCTGAGCGAAGTGCTGAAAAACAGCGTGGGTGTCCTTTCGGCAACGATGAATACGCAGACCAAAGGCAGATCGGTGGTGGTATATAATCCGGTGGCACGGGAACGTGAGGATGTGGTAACGGCCGAACTGGAATATGAGACTATTCCTGCCTCCATTACGGTGTATGATAACAACGAAAAACGCATTCCGGCTCAGATAATTGGTAAAAAGGGGAACAAACTAAAAATTATTTTTCAGGCAAAACTTCCTTCGGCAGGAATGGCCGTATTTGATGTCCGGGAAAATGAGGAAACGACTAATCTATCAAAACTCGCGGTAACAAAAAATACACTGGAAAATGAATTCTATAAAATTCAGGTAGCTGATAATGGCGACATTGCCAGTATTTTGGATAAAAAAACCGGACGGGAACTGTTGAAAAGTCCGGCACGACTGGAGTTCCTGAAGGAAAGTCCGCAACAGTGGGCTGCCTGGAATATGGACTGGAAAGACCGTCAGCAGGCAGCGGTAGATTTCATGGATAAGGATGCAACCATCACGGTGGTGGAAAATGGTCCGGTTCGTGTCACCCTCGAAGTGCGCCGCAAAGGTCACGGCTCGGAAATTGTGCAGCAGTACAGCTTATCGGCAGGCGAAGCAGGCAAACGGGTGGAAATTACCAATAAAATCGACTGGCAGTCGCGCGGAGTGAGTCTCAAGGCATCGTTCCCGCTCGCTGTAAGCAACGAAAAAGCAACCTACAACCTGGGCGTAAGCACCATCAGCCGCGGCAACAACAACGAGAAACAGTTTGAAGTGCCGTCGAAGGAATGGTTTGACCTGACGGATAAAAGCGGAAAATACGGAGTTTCTATTCTGGAGGATTGCAAGTTCGGTTCCGACAAACCCGACGACAACACCCTGCGCCTGACCCTGCTCTACACACCCGCCGTCAACTGGAACTGGCTTACCTATCAGAGCACGCAGGACTGGGGAATTCACGATGTGAAATATGCTGTATACGGACATAAAGGCAACCCGAATGAAGGAGGATCTGCCTGGCAGGCGAAGTTTTTCAATCAACCGCTGATGGCTTTCGAAGTACCCAAACATGCGGGAGAAAACGGCAAATCATTCTCCATGATTTCCATCAGCAACCCCAATGCGGGTTTGATGGCTTTCAAGAAAGCCGAAAAAGGGGATTATTACATTGTCCGTTTCAATGAATTATCGGGCACGGATCAGAAATCGGTGAAAGTTAAATTCCCCGCAGCCGTAGCCGATGCTTACGAAGTGAACGGACAGGAAAAAAGGATTGCAGCTGCCACCGTGAAAAACAACGAACTCGTGTTTGACCTGAGCCACTACACCCTTCGGAGTTTTGCCGTGAAACTGAAATCACCGGTACGAAATACTGAAACCCTGCAGGCTGAAATTGATCTTCCTTACAACTCGGACTTCATCAGCTCCGACTCCAACCGCTGGGATACTTCCAACTCGCAATCGTATCCGGCCGAATTGCTGCCCGAAACGGTGATCAGTGAGAATATTAAATTTAGAATAGGCAACAAAACCGATGAACAACTGAATGTGGTGAACTGCACCGGACAAACCATCCAACTTCCGGCAGGTAATTACACCAGCGTCTATGTATTGGGTGCTGCACTGAGAGACAAAACGGCTGATTTCATCCTCGACGGGAAAAAGATGCCCGTAAGTTTCGGTGCCTGGAACGGCTATGTGGGTCAGTTCTACAACCGGATACTGAGTCGCGACAAAAATACAGTGGTGGAAATGGAAAAACCGTATGTAAAGACAGATAATATTGCCTGGTTTGCTTCCCATTGCCACAATTCATATCCGATGAAAAATCTGGCTTACCAGTATTGCTATCTGTTTAAATACGAAATTCCTGTTCCGGCCGGCGCAAAGACCATTACTCTGCCCGATGATAAGGATATTTACATTTTTGCCATGACGGCAGCGACATCACCGGCCGAAGGTGTAAAATCCCTTCAGCCGCTGTACGATAATTTCGCCG
>DAONEP010000140.1:0-2688 GCA_035403165.1 Bacteroidales bacterium
TTCACCGAGCCCCAGCCTAAAGGGGCTAAACACCTTGACCGGATTCCGTCAAAGCTTTCAGGCCACTACCTTTCGGAGGACAAAGCCTCGTTTATCGTTATTTCGGACCGCCTGATCGTTCAGACTTATGATTATGACCTTAAGACGGCTAAAACCGACTTGCTCCCGCATCAGAAGCTGGTGGGCGATTCACTCGAAAATACGGAAACAGGCAGCCGGGATTTTGTCATGGTTACCGGCGACAGCCTGGTGCAGCATATTCACGAAACCGATACGCTGTTTTTGTTATCGGACGGTCAGGTGCTTACAAAATTCAAAGGGTATTATTTCCTGAACACGAAATGGGATCAGAATTGGTACGTCCGGCAACTTTCTTTGTCGAAAGGTGTCCTGAAACTGGCAGAGATTTCAACGAGCGAAGAAATTGATAACTTGCGGCAGATTACCGGGACGGAAGAAGATTCCACCATTTACAATTTTAGTCCCGGTAAGGAAGAATTCAGGAACTTTATCAACCAGGATGGATTTCACAAAAAGTCAAGATTTTACAGGATATCGCGCTGACCGTTGCCCTCAGGATCATCTGCCGGGCGGTTCCGGGCTAAGGGGAGCGCATTCGCCCCGTGAATGGCTGACAATCCTGAGAAAGGTTGGCGGGGCGCCGGTGATCCTGCTCTTTGTTTCGTTCTTCTTAAGCTCCGGTATTTCAGAAGCCCAGACGGCCGATTCGTCTACTTCCGGTTATACCGTCATCAACGGGCCCTACCTGAAATCGTATGTTACCGATACCCGGAGCTTCGTAAAATCGCCGTTGCAGTGGAAAACAAAGCAATGGCTGACCATGGGCGCCGTTGCCGGCGCCGGCGTCCTGCTCTATTCAAAAGATCCGGAAATAAGGGATTTTGTCCGGGAGCATCATACCGCTGCCGGCGACGACTTTTTCAGGTACGGTTTCGAGCCCTGGGGCAGCGGGTTATATCCGGTTCCCCTGTTAGGCTGTATGTACCTCACGGGGAGGCTGGCGCATAATGACCGTATATCGGCAACGGCGCTTACGGCAGGAAAGGCAGCCCTGATCAGCGCCTTATTTGTGAATATTACCAAGCAGCTTATGCACCGCCACCGGCCTTACCAGGATAATCCGGCGAATTATGCGGGCTGGCATGGTCCGTTCAGCGACTGGCGCTATGCCAGCTTCCCTTCGGGCCATTCGGCCTTTGCATTTTCAATAGCCGCCGTGCTGGCAAGCGAATACCGTGAAACCGGCTGGGTGCCCGTTGCAGCATATGCCGTGGCAGCCGGAACGGCATTTTCAAGGATCTATCGCGACAAGCACTGGGCCAGTGATGTCTTTGCCGGATCGGCGCTGGGCATCGTGACCGGAAGATTCCTCTGGAAAAAGAACCGGACAGTAAGGATTACCCCTGTTCTGTCAGCGCATTATTCCATGATTTCAGTCGAAGTGCCCCTTGGATGCCGCCATTCCCGGGGCGACGCACGGTGCGAATGAGCCCCGGCCGCGAATAAAAACACAATTTCATCTTATTCTGATGGTATTCTATCCTGTGGAATTTAGTATATTCGTACGTTTTTATATCCACCAGCCATCAAACAAACATTCTGCCTTATGAAACATAAAATACTCCTCTTTTTATTTGCCGGTTTACTGGTTTCCTTTAATACTCAGGCACAGGATTTCTGGAAGTTAATTCCTTTTCCTGATTCTCTCGGTATCTCCGCTGTTACTTTCAACTCCCAGGGAGATATCTACGTAACAACGGGTACTGATGATGACTCTATTGATGATGGGGTACTTCGCTCATCCGACCAGGGACAAACCTGGGAAGTCTTATATAACAATAGCTATTTTGCAGTCGGGCCTATTGCTGTTAATGATTCCGGGCATATCTACATAGGTGTCACACACAGGCAATATGGATTGCGGGCTTCTTATGATAACGGCAACTCATGGTCTATAATACAACACCCTGCATTAGGCGAATTGACGAAAATAATTTGCGTGAGTACAGATACCATATTAGTGGGTGCAGCCAAGAGTGGAGGGGTACTGTTAATGCTAACCCCTGACCGTTGTATTACATGGGATACCCTGTTTTCGACCAGCAATCATACCAGCGAAACAATTTCGGATATTGCCATTGCACCTGACGGGACTATATATATAGGATTGATGTGCTTTATGGAAGATATGGGAGGGGTATATAAATCAACGGATAATGGAATTACATGGGAATATGTCGGGTTTCACAATAACCAGGTATCGAATATAGAGCTAAATGCCGAAGGCGATCTGTATGTTGGCGTATTCGGCAGTTTTACTGATTTAAATGGCGGGTTATATGTAATAAGAAATGGTTCAGCTACAATTGATACCTGTTTGTACGGCCCTTCAATTAACGGGCTTGTGGTTAACACTGCAGGACATATATATGCAAGTATAGCCTGGACAACTGGAATATTCATTTCAAAAGATGATGGGGAAACATTTGAGATAGAAAGTAGCGGATTACCAATCGGTCCAATGGGTAGGCTGTACGTTGACCAGGATGAATATGTATATGCTAAAACTGACTTCTCTTCATCTTTACTGTACAGAACTGTTGAACCTACAATAACTGATGTTAAGAATAAAACTGAGCTATCAAGTCCAAACTTATTAGTATTATA
>DAONEP010000141.1:0-2685 GCA_035403165.1 Bacteroidales bacterium
TCAAAAAAATGAGATTTTTTCTAATCGCTTCGGATTATTTACCACGGAGCCACGGAGTTCACAAGAGAACACAGTGAAGTGCATCATTCTTAGTGAACCTCTGTGCGCTCGATGCCTCCGTGGTTCCCTTTTCTTTTACCACCCAGGAACTCGATTTTTTTTAACCACGGAGCCACGGAGGACACGGAAAAACAGAGTATTACCTCATTCATAGGGAAATCTCAGATACCTCCATGCCGGTTTTACAGATACAACGGAATGAGAAGGTAGAGTTTGTCTTTCAGTTTGGCGCGGAGGTGCTTCAGGGCCGTATACACATGCGAGTTGACCGTGCGCTCCGAGATGTTCAGTTGCGCTGCAATTTCCCGTGCATTCATCTCCTGGATATAGCTCTTGATAAAGGCTTCCCTGCATTTGAGGGGTAATTCGTTGATGGCCGTCATCAGTTCATCCCTGAGTTCCCGGCTGTAAATCTTCCTGATGATGTCGTTCTGATCGGGATCGTAATAAACGGCCTCATGCTCAATGAAATCCTCAGTCTGGTGTTCACGGTAATCCCGCTGAATCCGGCTGTGCCGGATATGATTCAGGCAGCGCAGGTATACCGCTTTGAAAAGATAGGCTTCGAGCGACGTATGAATGACGATGGTATCGGCATGATCGTAAATGTAAACCATCAGGTCCTGAACAATGTCCTGTACGGTTTCCCTGTCGGTGAACAATTCTCCGTAAGCCAGCAGGCGGGGGATATAGGAACGGAATATAAGATCAAACTGCGCCCTGTCACCCTTTGAGGGGAGCCCGCCTGTTTCGGGAAAAATCCGGTCGTCTTTTGGTCCAGAGTAAGCCAAGTTGGTTTTGCGAGTATTTGGGCAGTTTAAACGGTGCTTCTGATTTCTACAAATTTAGGAAACTGGGTTAAACAGAGGATCGAAAAAAAAGGAAATCTTCGTTTGCCGACATCCGGTCATCCTCCTGCAACCTGTAGCGGGGAGAAAATGAACCGGAACGAAAAGTCTTTGTTGTACATTTACACCGGTTAAAATAATTGGTTTTGGAACACACACACGGGCAGGCGCACGCCGGATATTCCGGAAAGGCTTTCAGGACAGGGATTGCGATCAATATGGTTTTTATTGCCCTGGAAGTTTTCTACGGATTGCTCTCCAATTCGATGGCGCTGGTATCCGATGCCGGGCATAATTTCAGCGACGTGGCGGCCCTGGCTTTTTCCTGGCTGGCTATCCGGCTGTCGGAAAGGAAGCCGACTATAAAATTCACCTATGGGTTCAGGCGTTCCACCATACTGGCCGCCGTGCTGAATACCATGCTTTTGTTTGCCGCGGCTGCATTTCTGCTGGTAGAAACCATAGACCGCCTATCGGCGCCGGCTGCGATAAATTCCGGAAATGTTGTTGTGGTGGCAACTGCCGGAATCCTGGTCAACGGGTTCACGGCGTGGCTTTTCACCAGGGGCAGGAAACACGACCTGAATATCCGAAGCGCTTTTGTTCATTTTCTGGCCGACACGCTGGTTTCAGCCGGCGTTGTGCTGGCCGGTATTATCATGTATTTTACAGGGATTACCTGGATCGACGCGGTGGTGTCGTTTGCCATCATCGTTGTGATCCTGTACAGTTCGTTCCGGCTGCTGATCGATTCGGTAAGCCTGGCCCTGGATGCCGTTCCCGAATTTGTGGATATCGGCGCCGTCCGGGAATATCTCAGCAGCCTCCCGGAGGTGACAGGCATTCATGACCTTCATATCTGGGCGCTGAGCACCAATGCGGCGGCGCTCACCGTACACCTGGAGACAAAAGTTGCGGCAGGAAATTTGTCCATGCCGGATATCCAACGAAACTTGCACGATCTGTTCAATATTGAGCATTCAACCATCCAGGTTGAACCCGGCGGAATGCCGGAACATTGTAATCATTGCAACTAAGCGGCCGTAAGCGGACCAGGGATTGGAACCAACGGAGGTGGTTATTCCGGATATTATCTTCCTGATGCGGCTCTGGTAAATGGCAACCTGGTTTTATAGCGCCGGCATATGCCCGAAATATGGAATGGCAGGTGCCATTTCCCTATTGGGCAGGGCTGATGGCGGGCGATATGGAAATATTCATATCGTCTGTCAAAAAATAATGCAGAAAAAATCTCACCCATTAAAAATATATTATTAAGTTTGTAGGGATTAAGTGAATGGGAATAAGAATTTATGGGCTGTGACCCGATGGCTATGGCAATGTTTATTGGGCGTTGGTAACAATTTAATTCATTCATTTAAAGCAGAAATAGGCGAAGTGTTTCGCATATAAACTCGTTGGTTGCTACTTGAAGAAAACGGGAAAGGGAACCAAAAGGAGTTCATCAGCACAGGACCACCAGGAGTAGAGGCACGAGATTAGAAGAAAAAGAAGTAACGACAAGCAGCAACCAACAAAATGTTAACGCTATTCAACGAGTTAAGATTTAGAAGTTTTAGTATTTTTGAGAATGAATGGTCTGAACAGCGTCAACATCTTAGCGTTAAGGTCACGCAGAAAATCACTGTGCCAAAATGGATAAGATGATAATTATTTCGTTTCAAAACCTCGACTTTAAAGAGCCCAAAGAAAAAACACCGGAGTATCTTTGCGGAAGCCTGATGTTTTAAACAGGAATCGATATAGTTAGAAAATC
>DAONEP010000142.1:0-2355 GCA_035403165.1 Bacteroidales bacterium
ACGAAGAATACGAAACGCAGAGAGTTGCGGATTTTCTCAGTGAATCTCAGTGCCCCTTAGTGGTTCCTTTTTCTTCTGCTACAGAGAAAGTAAACATATTAACTGACCGCTAAAAGCCAAAGGCCAACAGCCAACAGCCCATAAACAAAAAGCTACCGGAAACAGAAATCCGGAATCAAATCCTCAAACCGCGATCCGGAGCCTGGAAACACTGACTCAGGCTTTTATACTACTTCCGCCACTACAAAGGCGCTTCCTGTAACCAGGACCAGGTCTTCAGCCCCGGCGGCGTTTCGGGCTGCCTCAAGCGCTTTTTTTACGGATGTATAAGTATTTCCGGCCAATCCTTTTGAGCCGGCTTTTTCTTTCAGCATTCCGGCATCAAGTCCGCGCGGTATATCGGCTTTGCAGAAATAATAAGCAGCCTGTCGGGGCAACAGCGACAACATGGCATCTACATCTTTATCGCTGACCACGCCTGTCACAATATGCAATTTTTGGAAACGGGTAAGGCTTACCTGTTCCAAAACCTTGGTAATACCGTCTTTATTGTGCCCGATGTCGGCCACGGTGAGGGGTTTATGGCCGATCACCTGCCAGCGCCCCTGCAAATGGGTATTCTTCAGCACATTTCTGATGCCTCCGGAAATATTTTGTTCGCTGATGTTGAATCCTTTATCACGTAAAAGGTCAACGGCCTGCAATACCGTAATGATGTTTTTCAATTGGTAAATGCCTGCCAAAGGGGTTATGAATTGCTTGGTATTCCGGGTTTCCCGGTTAAAAACATCAGCCCTGAGCATCGGGGTCTGATGCTTTGTATGGCAATAACCGGTTATGGCAAAGGTTTCATCTGCAAAACAAACAGTGGTATCAGTTTCCAGGGCTTTCTGCCTGAAAACCGGTTGCGTTTCAGGATGCGTTTCGCCAATGACCGCCGGAATTCCCGGTTTCATTATTCCGGCTTTTTCGGCTGCAATTTTAGCCAGCGTATCTCCAAGGAATTGCATGTGGTCGAAACTGATATTGGTGATCACCGAAAGCTCCGGAATCACCACATTGGTTGAATCAAGGCGCCCGCCCATACCGGTTTCCAGGATGGCAATATCAACCTGTTGCTTAGCAAAATATTGGGATGCCAGTCCCCAGGTCCATTCGAAAAACGATGGCTGAATGGCTTCAAAATCTTTCCGGTGTTCTTGAATGAAGCGGATAACTTCAGACCTGGGAATCATTTTCCCGTTGATGCGGATGCGTTCCCGGAAGTCTTTCAGATGGGGCGATGTAAACAGCCCGGTTTTATAACCTGCTTCCTGAAAGATGGAAGCCAGCATGTGCGATACGCTCCCTTTACCGTTGGTGCCTGCCACATGAACCGACCTGAATTTATTTTCAGGGTTGCCCAGCAACCTGCAAATGGCCAGCGTATTATCGAGATTATTCTTATAAGCAGCCGCTCCTACGCGGTGAAACATGGGCAATTGTTCAAAAAGGTAGTGAAGGGCTTCGCTGTAATTCATGAAGGATTATTTCTTTTTGCTTTTACATCCCCAGCCGGCTTGGGCAAGAATGTTCAGGCCATAACAAAAGTCTATCTGGTTTTTTCGAAGGTCGTGGTATGTTTCAAACCTGAAACCGGCTTTCACGCCGCGGGCGATTTCGCGGTTAAGCAATAATTTCATGTTAAGCAGGTCGCGGGTATTACGATGGTAAAACGGATCCAGTTCCGAAACCGACTGGAACAGGTAATCGCCCAGTGGTGAAAAGTAGTCTTTTCCATGCCACCAGGCTGCCATAACAGTGGCCCAGGGGTTTTCAGCAGTCGCGGCAGTGTAAATTCCGTAACCGCGGAGATATCGAAGGGTGGGAGTGGGCGACTGGTCGAGCGCCTGAACAAGCCAGGCCGAAAGAGATGCACCGGTGACGAACCTGCTGTCAGGAGAATAACCAACTATCAGCCCCGGCGCAATGTTTAGCCGGGTCTGCAGTGGTGTATCCATGACATCCACCTGTCCGCCGTGATGATGTATAACGGATTGAAGGCAGGTTTTTACCGAAACCGGCTCCTTGTTTATCAGCTTATAGGAAAGGTTCAAACCGGCAGTAATTTGCTCCTGGTTCGAATCTCCGGGAAGCAGGAAGTGTTCCCAGTCCAGCCAGATGTCCGCGTTAATTCCGGATTTATCAATTATTAGCTGAAGCCCGTTCTCCGGATTTTTTTCGAAATAGTTATCCGAAGAATAGAGCGGTTCAATGAGCCGGTGGTTGAACTGCCCCTGCAGTTGCCCGAATATCATCCTGCCTCCTTTTATAAAACGGTAGTCGAAACGGATAACCGGCAGCGACTGGTTTATT
>DAONEP010000143.1:0-2168 GCA_035403165.1 Bacteroidales bacterium
TCTTTCCGCAGCATAAAAAAGGTTGCGTGCAGTGGGACGCGTCGCCTCGATTTCCTTGCGGGCATGCCCGGTATATTGACTGTTCCCTTCACCTTCCATGAACGCCTGGGCCATGGCAAAGCCTGCAGCAGCTCCGATGGCGCCTGCTCCGCGGGTGATCATCGTGATAATGGCCCGGCAGGTTTCGCGATATGTCCTGGCCTCATAAATCCTGAATTCAAAAGGAAGAAGGTTCTGGTTAATCATAAAGACTGAAGAGCCTTCGAGCCAGATAGTATGATAAGGTTGGCCGTTAATATTCATTGTTGGTGGTTGATGATAGTGATTCGTTGTTGTTAACGTAACGTTGCTCCTGATGTGCAAGGCATCGTTGTCATTAAATTATTAGAGATATGATCCTATTCAGTTATATTTAATTTCCGGGATTTGTTTTTATAGTAGTTTATGAATCCGGCGATCAATTTCTTACAGTCCTCTATTTCTCCCAACACCGATGACAACTGTTTATCATTGAGATATCCTAAATCAGATGCCAGAATTATCTGGGTTTCTAATTCAAAGATTGAGCCTCTTGATATATGAAAGAATTGAATTGTCCCGTTGTTATACTGTCTGGCAATACCTTCTGCAATATTTGAAGGAATCGAAATAACGGCACGCCTGATCTGTGATGTTAAAGAATAGGCTTCTTCCTTTGGGAAATTATTGGTCAGCAAATAAATCTGTTTTACTAAAGCACGGCTCTTAATCCAGACATCCAAATCGGTATAAGATTTAATTTCTTTCATAAATAACTGATTTAGTTTTATTTAAATTTTTTATTACAACATTCCACGAATCACTAATTACTAATTACGAATCACAAATTACGAATCACGAATCACGAACCACTTCCCACCGCCAGCCATGCTATCAGGCCCATGCCCACTTCAATGCTTTTCTCGTCGGCATCGAATTCGGGAGTATGCAGGTTCCTCACTTCCTTCCATTCCGGGTTCTTTACGCCAAGCCGGTAAAAGCATGCCGGGATGATATGGGAATAATATGCAAAATCCTCGGCGGTCATGCGTTGCTCGGTTTCAACAACATTCCCGGCCCCAAGATATTCAATGGCAAGCTGTTTTGAGCGGGACGTCAGTTCTTCATCGTTTACAAGATAAGGGTAACCCTTGTCGATAAACACCTCGCATTCCCCGCCCATGCTTCGGGCTATGCCCTGCGCCAAGGTGGTTATCTTTTCGTGCGCCCTCGAACGCCAGGCTTCGTCGAAGGTCCGTATAGTACCGTCAATTTTCACCTCACCGGGAATGATATTCGTGCGGCCGTCGGCGATGAACCTTCCGAACGACAGCACTGTCGGAATACCGGGAGGCGCGCAACGGCTGACGACCTGCTGGAGGGCCACCACGATGTGGGATGCAATCAGCACTGTATCTATATTCAGGTCAGGTGTGGCGGCATGGCCTCCTTTACCCTTTACCGTAAGGTAAATTTCGTCGGTCGAAGCCATATAGCGTCCTGATCTGAATCCTGCTTTTCCCGCTTCGAGCGTGGGCAATACATGCAGGCCGAGAATCTGGACGGGACGAGGATTTTCGAGGACGCCCTCCCTGATCATGGCCAGCGCCCCGCCGGGGAATTTTTCTTCCGATGGTTGAAAAATCAGCCGCAAGGTACCTTCAAACTGTTCCTTTACCTCATGCAGTATCCGGGCAGCGCCCAACAAACATGACATGTGCACATCGTGCCCGCAGGCATGCATCACACCTTCATTACAGGATTTATAGGCGACATCATTAATTTCGTTAACGGGCAGGGCATCCATATCGGCGCGCAAGGCAATGGTACGGCTTTCCGGGTTTTGTCCCCTGATTTCTGCGATGATGCCAAATCCTCCGACATTGGCCTTAAACGGGATGCCCCAACCGGCAAGTTTTTCCCTGAGATAGGCTGAAGTATTGTCTTCTTTTTCCGATAGTTCCGGGTTTGCATGCAGGTAACGGCGGATTTCGATCATCTCACCGGCATACTTCGATGCCAGCCGCCTGATTTGTTCCTTCAACATCATACATGGTATTGGTTGCTGCAAAAGTAAGAATGAAACGGCCAAAGACTATTTTATTAATCCTGAATTTCAACGGTATGCTTTTTGTCCCCACTTTTGCAGT
>DAONEP010000144.1:0-2033 GCA_035403165.1 Bacteroidales bacterium
TACGAATTCCTCTTCCGGGGATTTCTGTTTTTCTCCTGTTTTTACTCTTTCGGTTTCACGGCGGCAGCCATTATCAATATCGTCCTGTATTCGCTTGCCCATATTCCGAAAGGATTAAAGGAAACTGCCGGCGCCATCCCGTTCGGCCTTTTACTTTGCTGGATAGCCTGGTTAACCGGTTCCATCTGGCTTCCGCTGATCGCGCATCTGTCATTGGCGCTCTCAACACAGTATTTTGCCATTTATCATCATCCCGAAATGAAATTCTGTTGGTCCGTTAAAAGCAGCAAAATTTTATGAAATGCTTTATTACCGGCGCTAATGGTTTTATAGGTTCAAGGCTTGCCGAAAAGCTTACCGCCGAAGGCCACCAGGTGACGTGCCTCGTCAGGTCGCCCGAAAAAGCGCTGAATTTCAACGGTTCGTCTCCCAGGCACATCATCGGCGACCTTCATGATACCGGAACACTTATGCGGGGCATGGAAGGCTGTGACCATGTTTTTCATCTGGCCGCTTATGCCAGGCCCTGGTCAAAGGACAAATCGTTGCCATATAAAATTAATGTCGACGGCACGGTGAACGTCCTCGAAGCTGCCCTGCGGGCCGGCGTATCAAAAGTCGTTGTTACTTCCTCGGCAGCGGTGACAGGCCCATCGGGCGACAGAGGGTTTGTAAACGAAGATTCGGTGCGGATAGCGCCGTTCTTTAATGAATACGAGGAAACCAAGGCCCTGGCCGAGACCAGGGTTAAGGAATATGCCGTAAAAGGCCTTCATGCCGTGATTGTAAATCCCACGCGGGTATTCGGCCCCGGCCCGCTGAGCCAAAGCAATTCGGTGACAAAGATGCTCCGGGGATATTACAGGGGCACGTGGCACATTATGCCGGGCGACGGCTGCAAGACCGGCAACTACGTTTATATCGACGACGTTGTGAACGGGCATATCCTTGCGGCGCTGAACGGAATTTCCGGAGAAAAATATATCCTGGGGGGAGAAAATGTTTCATTCCGGCAACTGTTCGAAAAATTTGCCGGCGCTACCGGCCGGCGTCGGCTGCTGGTTCCCCTTCCCGTCGGCATCATGATCGGCATTGCCAATTTCCTTGAATTTCAGTATAAAATCACTTCTATCCCGCCGCCTATCACTGCACCCTGGGTGAATAAATACCTTGAGAACTGGAACCTTTCCAGCGAGAAAGCCGTCAGGCAATTGGGGTATTCCATCACCCCGCTCGATCAAGCCATCGGCCAGACCCTGCTCTGGCTGAAAAACTCAAAACCATGACCGTATGGGAACCACAGCACCGACTTACGCCCTGATTACCGGCGCCAGCGCAGGGATCGGCAGGGAATTTGCCAAAGAACTGGCAACCAGGAAATACAATCTGATCCTGGTGTCACTGCCCGGGACCGGGCTGGGGCAACAAGGCGAATCGTTGAAAAAACGCTTCAAAACAGATGTAAGGATCATTGAAACCGACCTCATGGTTCAAGGTAACCATGAGAAAGTGAAGGAATATATTCTTTCGGAGAATCTGCCGTTGAGTCTGCTGATCAACAACGTGGGCCTGGGACATAACGGGGAAATCGGCACTTATACCACCCGTAAAATCAACGAAATGGTGTTGCTTAATGTAGCCACCACCACCCTGATGACCAACCTGCTGGTTCCGGAGTTAAAGAAAAGCCCCAGGGCTTATATCCTTAATATGGGAAGTTTTGGCGGGTTTATGCCGCTTGCCTATAAAAGCATTTACAGCGCCACCAAGTCGTATGTCTATCATTTCTCCGTTTCACTGGCAGCAGAATTAAAAGGCACCGGCGTACAGGTAAGCGTAGCATTGCCCGGGCCCGTCCCCACCAACGACCTTGTAAAAGACCGTATTGACAAATCGGGCAGGATCGCCAGGGAGATCATTTTACCCGCCGACAGGGTTGCTGCCTTTACCCTGGAAAAGATGTTTGCCGGGAAGCAGGTGATCATTCCCGGCCGCGGCAACCGGATGATGTACTATTTCGGGAACCTTATTCC
>DAONEP010000145.1:0-1981 GCA_035403165.1 Bacteroidales bacterium
GGCTTGTGGTATAGGTCAGTCCCATGATGTTTGAATTGTCTTCGCGTTCGTCCATAGGCAGGGCTGGAAAATAAACATTTTTATGCAGTGTCCCCTGGTAAAAAAGGCTGAAATTGTGCTTGTCAACAGGCGAGAAACCAACTTTTCCGCTGTAACTGTATTTTAGAAATGAAGATTTATAGAGGATGTCATTTCCGTCGTCGTAATTTCCGTACTGCATACGGTTTCCGGTAAGCAGAAAATTGATTTTTTTTGTGCCGCCTGTTATGGCCAGGTGCTCTTTGTTGCCGTTCCAGTTTGATTCATATCCGGTGGATATCCTGGAGTGAATCTCAAATTTTTCACCGAATTTGGGCTGGTAGGTTGACAGGTTAATCACTCCGCCAAACGACGGACCGTATCGCAGGGCATAAGGTCCTTTGATGATTTCTATTTGTTCCACATCATCAATATCGATGTGTGAAGTGGTGGGGTCCATGCGGTTGGGGCAGCCTCCTTCAATTTCTATGGCTCCGTTAATCAATGTCATCAGTTGGCTGTATTTGAAACCGCGGACTACCGGATCGATGTTTGCTCCTCCTTTGCGCAGGCCTGAAACATTGGGAATGCTTCGCAGCGCTTCGCCCACATCACGCAGGATATTCTCTTCCATCTCAGATTTTACAACGATATTTCTGATAAAAGGAATTTTCTTGGTGGCATATTCGGTAATTTCAACCGTGTTAAGGAGTATGGTATCCTTTGTTTCCTGCGCAATAGCAGAGGTCGCCAACGTGATATACCAAATAAAAACAATAGATCGTATTTTCATGATATTTAGTTTTAGGCCCTTGTTTCTTTAAATTTTATTATGGAAGGCTGGCTGGAGGTCCGTAATCCGGATTGGTCAGCAGGGTTTCATCGGTCAAAGTCAGGAGGAAAGCCTTCAAATCTGCTTTTTCCTGGGTAGTTAGTTGTGCCCCGTTTTCACCAATGTGGTGCATCAGCGGGTTGATATAAGGAGACCATATCAGTTGATGGCTGTAAAATTCAATAACTTCGTCCAGGGTAGCGTAGCGTCCATCGTGCATATAAGGGCCTGTCAGCTCGATGTTACGCAGCGTGGGCGCTTTGTAAGCCCCGTGGTCCATGGGGTCGCCCGTTACCGAATACCTGTCGCGCGGATCATTAAAAATTGAATCGCTGCCGTTGTTGTAAAAAAGATTGGTAGTAAACAGAGGATTTCCATCCCCGCCATGACAGTGAAAACAATCGGCTCCTTCTTCGGTAACAAACAGTACAAAGCCATTGAGTTCCGATGGCGTCAGCGGCCCTTCGCCCCTGAGCCACCTATCGCATTTTGAATTGTATGAAACTATGCTGCGGATAAACTGGGATACTGCTTTTGCCATACGTTCAAAAGTAATTTCTTCGGTGCCAAAAGCTTTTTTGAACAAGGGCTTATATCCGGGGATGCTGCCTATTAGTGCTTTAGATTTGTTGGTGTCGCTAAACATTTCGTGAGCGGCATGCACACCCATCCAGCACACGTCTTCGAGACGCCTTCTTGAAGTATTCGGATTGCTGGAATGTATGCTGCCGTTCCAAAAATACCCGTTGGAATTATAGACAAGGTTAAAAAGCGGCAACATAACGTGAGGAGTGGGTACTCCGGTTATGCCATGGGTGAATCCTCCCTGATATTCGGGATGATTTATTCCGCATTCAAAAGCATTTTCCTGCAGGTGGCACGTAGCACAACTCATCAGGGAATCGGGATGAGAACGCCCGCCCAAACGGCCGTCATAAAAAAGGTAACGGCCAAGTTCAACTCCTTCTACTGTCATGGGATTGTCGGAGGGAATATTCATCGTGTTTGGAAAATACCATGGCCGTGGGATGTTGTACGGCGTGGGGTTATATGCTTCATCAACAGGTTCGGGGAGAGGGTCGTTTTTTTTACAGGAAAACATTAAAAAATAAACCGACAACAGGAAAATTG
>DAONEP010000146.1:0-1713 GCA_035403165.1 Bacteroidales bacterium
TGAAGTTCACGGGTCATCCCCTTTTCGTCCACCCTGTCGAAATCATAGATACGATACGTAAGATCACTGGTTTGCTGTATTTCGGCAATCAAAATGCCCGGGCCCATGGCATGAACCCTGCCGGCAGGCATGTTAAAAACATCTCCTGCCTTCACCTTCTCAAAATTAAGAATCGATTTAAGCGCCTTATTTTCAAGACAATGAAGGTATTCTTCTTTTGAAACCTCGCGATTGAAACCTGTGATAAGTTCTGAATCTTTGTCGGCATCCACTACATACCACATCTCGGTTTTGCCGTTTGGATGCCCCAGCCGCTGCGCCATTTCATCATCAGGATGCACCTGTATTGAAAGCCAGTCGTTGGCGTCAACCAGTTTTATAAGCAAGGGAAAAACATCGCCATGAAGATCGTAAACCTTTTCACCCACCAGGTCGCCCATATAAATTTCAACCAGTTCGCTAAGGTCGTTTCCGGCCAGGTAACCGTTTGAAACTGTGCTTATTTCATCTCCATAGGATGACAAAACCCATGATTCGCCACAATTTCGAAGCGGGGAAAAATCCTGTCCGAATATAGTTTTAACCTTCCGGCCTCCCCAGATCTTGTCTTTAAAAATTGGAGCAAATTTTAACGGATACAGTGTATTCATCGGGAACTTGAAATACGTTAACGCTTTATGAGCAGGTATTTCCTTAAAATGAAGCATCAAAAATACGATTTTATTCGTAATCGTCTGATAAACGGCAGAAATGATGTACAATTGAATCCGTTTTAAAAATGTAATTTTGAGAACATTTTCGTCCAAAAGTTCCTTCCGTCTTTGAATGAGTTACTCTATGAATTTACCTAACCAACAAACTGATGCCTGAACAAAATCCAAACCCTCTCCGCAAACCCGACTGGCTGAAGATAAAGTTACCGAAAGGTGATAATTATCTGAAAGTGAAAGGAATATTGCAGGAGAAAGGCCTTCATACGATCTGTTCCAGCGGTAAATGCCCAAACATGGGCGAATGCTGGAATGCCGGCACTGCCACATTTATGATCCTCGGCGACATCTGCACGCGAAGCTGTAAATTTTGTGCAACGCAAACCGGCCGGCCATTGCCGGTTGATGAGCAGGAACCGGAGAAAATTGCTCAATCGGTGAAACACCTTAACCTGAAACATGTTGTTATCACCTCGGTTGACCGCGACGATCTCCCCGACGGCGGCGCTTCAATATGGGCCGCCACAATACGTAAAGTGAAAGAACTCAATCCCGGAACCACTATAGAAACGCTCGTACCGGATTTTGGCGGCAACCCGGATCACCTGAAAACATTGATTGACGCTGCTCCTGACATAATTTCCCATAACCTTGAAACCGTGAAAAGGCTTACTCCGCAGGTACGCAGCGCTGCACAATATGAACGAAGCCTGCAGGTAATAAGGCAGATTGCAGCATCTGGTATCCCGGCAAAATCGGGTATTATGGCCGGGCTTGGTGAAACCGGGGATGAAGTGCTTGAAACTATGGACGACCTGCGAAAAGCAAATTGCAGCATATTCACCATCGGACAGTATTTACAGCCAACTCCTGATCACCTGCCCGTAGCTGAGTATATCCATCCTGATCAATTTGAAAAATACCGTGTCGCCGGGCTTGCCAAAGGCTTCAAACATGTGGAAAGCAAACCACTGGTGAGGAGTAGTTACCATGCGGAAAAACA
>DAONEP010000147.1:0-1680 GCA_035403165.1 Bacteroidales bacterium
TAAAATATCTGCTAAAAGCCATTGTTTCAGTGTAATTATCCCGGATATTTGTACTCCTAAAAGCCTTATTCTTAAAACCAGGCATACTTATGGGTATTACCATTTACATATTCATTCTTATTCTTCTGGCTGCGGGTGTTTTGCTGATAACACACTTCGGGCCGGCGTTTGTCCGGATAGAAAAATCCGGATTAAGTTTCTTTAGCCAAAAAGATACTGAATCCCTGTTGCCTGCATCCCAGGTTGAGATGATCAACAAAGCTTCATCGCTTTACCCGCTTTTGAATAATAAACTGAAACGCCGGTTTGAGCGACGGCTGGCCACCTTCATGACCAGGAAGAATTTTGTTGCCTCCGAAGGGATCGATACAATAACAGAGGAAATGAAAGTCATCATCAGCGCTATCTTCACGCAGCTCACCTTCGGTCATCCGGCACAATACCTGGATATGTTTAAAACGGTTATACTGCGCGCCGACGATTACTACTCCAGCCGGACGGGCCAGTATTATGAAGGGGAAGTCAATCTGATCGGCTGTATCGTACTTTCGTGGAAGAACCTGATGGCCGACCTTGAAAATGAATCCGACGGACATAACCTGGGCCTTCATGAGGCCGCACATGCTTTGCGGCTTTCCTATGCCTTTTTCGAGGAACGGGAATCCGATGAGATGACCAAACTGATACATGAATTCGATGAGCTTGCAGTGCAGGAAATGAATAATTACGAAACCGGGAACCAGACATTTTTTCGCGAATACGGGGCTGAAAACTACAATGAGTTTTTTGCCGTTGCCATTGAATGCTATTTTGAAAAACCCAGGCAGCTATTTGAGTACAACCCTTTAATATACAATAAATTAAAACAAATATTAAAGCTTGATCTTCTAGATCCGGAACACATAATTGCGAAAGAATGACCGGGAAAGGCCGGGAGCAGGGAGAGCGGAGGACGGAGAATGAAAAACACTAAATAAAAGGACCAAAAGCCAACGACCAACCGCTAAAAGCTAACAGTTTACCTGCCGGGGCAGGCTGAGCGAAAGACGGCAGGCTGACAGCCAACGGCAATCACCGCCCGGCATTGAGACATAGAGGCAACATCTACACCATTCCCCGCTCCTTTTTAACGGATTCATAAGCGGCATTCAGTTCCTGGAATTTTGCATTGGCAGCCTTCTGTACGTCTTCACCCAGATGGGCTACGCGGTCGGGATGATATTTGAGCGCCATTTTCCGGTAGGCTTTCTTAACGTCTTCATCCGTAGCATCGGGCCGGATTTCAAGAATTTTGTAAGCACTTTGGGTATCCCTGACAAACATCGCCTTCACACTTTCAATATCCTGCTGGCGGATTCCCAGTAATTGGGCAATCTGCACGGCCATACCGATCTCTTTCAGATTAAAGCCGCCGTCGGCGCTGGCAATACCAAAGAGATAATGCAGCAACTGCAAACGCGAGGAATAATCCATATATTGCCGGATTTGTGCGCTCACAGCCATCACATCCAACTCCTGCGTCAGAATATTCCGGAGCATGTGGAGGTGCTGCTCAGCCTGAATTACTCCAAACTGGTTGACAAGGAAACGTTTCACGTAATCCAGTTCCGATTTCATTACTTTTTCATCGGCTTTCATCACGGCTGCCGACAACACCAGCAGGCTGAAAGTAAAATCACC